>NZ_JBIAHS010000010.1:64859-280658 GCF_042870755.1 Streptomyces sp. NPDC006365 | reverse complement strand
GTTTTTCCGGCGTTTCACTTGGTTCGGTGTTCGTGTCTGGCCGCTGAAAATCGTCATGAACTATTCGATAGGCGAACCAAACGCTCACTTAGACGCCATCTCATTTGGTCGCCACGATAGGCTTTCAGCCGTGGTGGGGATCGTTGAGCGGCTGGTGCCGGATGAGCTGTGGGAACTGTTTCAGCGGGTGGTGCCTGAGGCACCGTCGCGGCCCCAGGGCGGTGGACGGCGTCGGCACGGCGATCGAGAAGTGCTGGCAGCGATCGTGTTTGTGGCCACGTCGGGCTACACCTGGCAGCAGCTGCCGGCAGCTTCGTTCGGACCGTCCGGAGCGACCGCCCATCGGCGCTTTTCCGAGTGGTCGAAGGGTCGGGTGTGGGCCAAGCTTCACCGCCTGGTCCTCGATGAACTGGGCTCCCGCGGCGAGGTGGACTGGTCCCGCTGCGCAATCGACTCGGTGAACATGCGGGCGATGAAAAGGGGGACCTGACAGGTCCGAATCCTGTCGACCGGGGCAAGTACGGCTCAAAGATCCACTTGATCACCGAGCGGACCGGTCTGCCCATATCTGTGGGAATCTCCGGCGCGAACCTTCACGACAGCCAAGCCCTCATCCCACTGGTCAAGGGCATACCGCCGATCCGCTCCCGTCGAGGGCGCCGCCGACGAAAGCCCGGCAAGCTCCACGCCGACAAGGGCTACGACTACTCCCACCTGCGGCGATGGTTACGCAGACGTGCCATCACCCACCGCATCGCCCGCAGAGACATCGAGACTTCACAACGACTGGGCCGTCACCGCTGGACCATCGAGCGCACGATGTCCTGGCTCGCCAGCTGCCGCCGCCTCCACCGCCGCTATGAACGCAAAGCCGAGCACTTCCTGGCCTTCACCAGCATCGCCTGCACCCTTATCTGCTACCGCAGACTCGCCTCCTGATTCGCTGGTGCGGGACGAGCGAGTTGGCGTTACGAGCCCTCGACAGGCAGCCCCGCCACGAACGTTGAAAGGTCGGACGCTTGAGGCGGCGCCTGCCCCTGCAGGAACCGCCGGTAGTGGTCGGTCACGAGACGACGCAGGTCTGCCTCGGCCGGTTCATCACCCGTTAGTTCGAGGGTGACCTGATGTGGCTCACCCGTCAAGCGCAACGGTCTGGCCAAGCCATCGAACCCGCAGACGTACTCGTCGGGCATCTCCCACCACGCCTCGGCGGCCGCTCGATCCTGGAGGACGTACATGTGGTGATCGTCATCGAAGAGGATCACGGGGCCGATCAGCGCAGTCACTCGAGGAGTATGGCGCACCCTACAAATCGGATGCGCACCCAGCCAGCTTGAGCACAGCCAAATGAGATGGCGTCTTAAAGGTAGTAACAGCGTGGGGGCACCGAGGACGAGGCACGATTCCTGGACCGCTCGCGGACGCGGTCCTGGACGGTCGAAGAACGCGTCAGCTGACCCGAAGACCGACCGCCAGCGTCAGTTCAAGGACCCGGTGCGGCGATGCGAGATCCGGAAACAGCTCCCGCAGCTGCGACATCCGGTATCGGACAGTCTGGGGATGGACGAACAACGCCGCCGCCACCTCATCCCGCCTGCCCTGGTGCAGCAGCCAGGCCCGCAACGTCTCCTCCAGCCGCCGCGCGGTTGTGACAGGCAAGGTCCGCAACGGTGCGAGGGCTCGGGCACGCAGGTCGGCGAACGCGTCCACGTCGGCGCTCAGCACCAGCTCGGGCAGGTGGTCCTCGGTGTCGCGAATATCAGAGGAGAGGGAGCGCGCGCGTACGGCTCGTGCGTACGAGGCGGACGCACGAGTCCATGGCCGGGGTGGGCCGACCACGGCGGTACGGTCGGTCAGCTGCCTCAAGAGATGTGATCGGTCGGCATCGGGGACGAGCAGCACACCGGTGGCATCCGGCAGATCGTCGAGGACGAGGGTGCTCGGGTCGAGCGCGCGGTAGGCAGGCCGGGCCTGGGCGGCGGGCAGCAGGACCGCTGTCAGCGAAACCGGAGGCTGCCACCCGGCCCGTTGAACAGAGGCCAGCAGCACGTCCGGGCTCGCGCCGGCGAGGAGGTCGCGGGCCAGGCGTTCCAGGTGGCGCTCGTGGGCCCTGCCCCGGGCGGCCAGTTCGTCGGCGTGGCCCGCGGCGCTCGAGGCGGAGAGCTCGTCGATGTAGGCGAAGGTCAGCTCGGCGAACTTGGCGACCTCGGCGGCGGGCAGACCCGCGGGTACGGCACCCGCTGCCAGGCATCGCCAGGCCACGCGGGCGCCGACGCGGTAGGCGCTGAGCAGGGCGTCCATCGAACGGCCGTCGCGCACCTCGCCACGGCCCAACTCGTAGGCTGCGTCACCGGCGTCGCCGCCTGTGGCGTTCCCGCTCGCGAGGTCCAGGTAGTGCCCCAGGGCGGTGCGGACGGCTCGGCGGATGGTGCCGCCCATGCTGCCCGAAAGGGCGTTGGCGTAGGAAGGGACCTCGTCGATGATCGCCTGGACGACCTCGTCGGCGGTGGTCTTCAGCGCGGCCCGAAGTGCGGTGACCGTCGTCTCATCCAGGGCCAGTTCACTGGCCCTCCGGATTGCATGGCTCACGTTTTTATTCCCTGCGCACAATTCAGCCGACCAGATTCACGTCCTGCGGTCAGGACTTTACGCCTTGAGGCGCAGCAAGCTGGAGTCATGACGAGTGCAGCCCTCCGCAGCAGGGCGTGGAAACTGCTGGAGATGGTCACGACGCCGCTGCTGCCGTCGGACTACCTCGACCTGGTCAGTCCGCTGCGTGCGGGCGCTGACCTGCGTGGGCGCATCGAGGCCGTGCACCCCGAGACGCGTGACGCCGCGACCATCGTGATCAGGCCGGGACGGGGCTGGCGCGGCCACACAGCCGGTCAGTACGTGCGGATCGGGGTCGACGTCGACGGGGTGCGCCTGTGGCGTGCCTACTCGGTCACCTCACCGGCAAACCGCCAGGACGGCCGCGTCACGATCACCGTGAAGGCGATCCCGGACGGCAAGGTCAGCAACCACCTGGTCCGCAGGGCGAAACCGGGCACGCTGATCCAGCTCGACCAGCCGACCGGTGACTTCGTGCTGCCGCAGGCCAAGCCCGCCAAGGTGCTCTACCTGACGGCCGGCAGCGGCATCACGCCCGTGATGGGCATGCTGCGCGACACCGAGTTCGACGACGTCGTCATGGTCCACTGCGCGCCACAGCCGCAAGACGTGATCTTCCGAAACGAACTGCACGACCTGGTCGCGGACAAGAAGCTGCGGCTCACCGAGGTGCACACCGACACCGACGGCATGCTCGACATCGCCCGTCTCGACGAACTCGTGCCCGACTGGGCCGAGCGCGAGACCTGGGCCTGCGGGCCCGCGGGCCTGCTCGACGCCGCCGAAGAGCACTGGACCGAGCACGGCGTCCCAGAGCGCCTGCACACCGAACGCTTCCGCCCCGGCATCGTCGTCGCCGGTGACGGCGGCGAGGTCACTTTCAGCACCACCGGCAAGACCGTCGACGCGGACGGCGCCACGCCGTTGCTGGACGTCGGCGAGGAGGCCGGCGTGCTCATGCCCTCCGGGTGCCGCATGGGCATCTGCTTCGGCTGCGTCACGCCGCTCAAGGCGGGCGCCGTCCGCGACCTGCGCACCGGCGAGATCACCGAGGCCGAGCCAGGCGTCCTCATCCAGACCTGCGTGTCCGCCGCGGCGGGCCCCTGCAACATCGAACGGTAGGAGCACCTTGACCGCCATCGACCCCACCGCCCACCTGACCGCGGAGCAAATCGAGGAGCTCGGCCGCGAGCTGGACGCGATCCGCGACGAGGTGATCGCCGACCGCGGCGAGAAAGACGCCACCTACATCCGCAAGGTCATCTCGGCGCAGCGCAAGCTCGAGCTGGTCAGCAGGGGCGTGCTGCTGTTCTCGATCTTCCCGCCCGCGTGGCTGATCGGCACCGCCGGCCTGTCCGTGGCGAAGATCATGGACAACATGGAGATCGGCCACAACATCCTGCACGGCCAGTGGGACTGGATGCGGGACCCGAAGATCCACTCCACCACCTGGGAATGGGATCACGTCTCGCCGGCCGACCAGTGGAAGCACTCGCACAACGAGCTGCACCACACGTACACCAACGTGATCGGCAAGGACAACGACCTCGGCTACGGCATCATGCGCGTCGACGAAGACCAGAAGTGGCACCCGTTCCACCTCGGCCAACCGCTGTGGAACTTCATCAACGCCTGCTTCTTCGAGTACGGCATCGCAGCGTACGACCTGGAGCTCGGCAAGAACCTGCACAAGCACCGCCGCAAGAACCCGGAGTTCCGCGCGCGGGCCAAGGCCGTGGGCCGCAAGATCCGTAAGCAGGTGCTCAAGGACTACGTGATCCACCCACTGCTGTCGGGCCCGTCGTTCCTCACCACGCTCGCCGCCACGTTCACCGCGAACCTGGTCCGCAACATCTGGACCCACTCGGTGATCATGTGCGGGCACTTCCCCGAGGGCGTACAGGTCTTCGAGCGCCGGTCGATCAAGGGCGAGACGCGCGGCCAGTGGTACCTGCGCCAGATGATGGGCTCGGCGAACATCAGCGGCAGCAAGGCCATGCACTTCATGACCGGCAACCTGTCGCACCAGATCGAGCACCACCTGTTCCCGGACCTGCCCAGCAACCGGTACGCCGAGGTCGCGGTGAAGGTGCGCGCGCTGTTCGAAAAGTACGAGCTGGAGTACGTCACCGGGCCGCTGCCCAAGCAGGTGTTCTCCGCGTGGCGCAAGGTCTTCCGGCTCTCGCTGCCGAACAAGAAGCCCAAGGTCAAAACGCCGGCTCGCGAGCAGGAGCTCGTCGCGGCATGATTCCCGGTAGTCGTCTCAACCGCGGCCGCGACCGTCAGGCCAACGCCACGCTCCATCGCATCGTGTTCACCCGTCTGCGGGTCGACCCGCGCACTCAGGACTACTACGAGCGCCGGATCAAGGAGGGCAAGACCCGGCGCGAAATCGTCCGGTGCCTCAAACGCTACGCGGCCCGGGAGGTCTGCCACCTGGTCAAACAGCTGCATCCAGACCCCCGCTCATAGGGGCTGTCGTGACAGATGAGAGGCTCAGGCGGGTGAGTGAGACACCACCGAACACCCTGCAATACCGCTTTGACGGGCCAGAAGACGCTCCGGTCCTGATCTTGGGTCCCTCCCTGGGTACCACTTGGCACATGTGGGACCGGCAGGTCCCGGAACTGATGAAGCACTGGAGGGTGTTCCGGTTCGACCTGCCGGGCCACGGCGGCGCGCCCGCGTACCCCGCCGGTTCGGTCAACGACCTGGCCGACCGGCTGCTCGGCACGCTCGACGGGCTCGGCGTCCAGCGGTTCGGCTACGCCGGCTGCGCGCTCGGCGGCGCCGTCGGTACGGAGCTGGCCCTGCGCCACCCGGAGCGGGTTGCCTCGCTCGCCCTGATCGCCGCCTCACCGCGTTTCGGCACGGCCGACGAGTTCCGCCAGCGCGGCGTGATCGTACGGACGAACGGCCTCGACCCGATCGCCCGTACGTCCCCGGAGCGCTGGTTCACCACGGGCTTCGCCGCCGCCCAGCCCGCGATCACCGAGTGGGCCGTGCAGATGGTGCGCACCACCGACCCCGGCTGCTACATCGCCGCCTGCGAGGCCCTCGCCTCCTTCGACGTACGCCCCGAACTCGGCCGGGTCGGTGTGCCCACGCTCGTTCTCGTCGGTTCCGACGACCAGGTCACCGGCCCCGCCGAGGCCCGCACCCTGGTCGCCGGAATACCGGACGCCCGTCTCGCGGTCGTGCCCGGCGCCTCGCACCTGGTCCCCGTGGAGCAGCCCGCCGCGGTCACCGACCTCCTCGTACGGCACTTCACCAGCGCCTGGCAGCCCGCCTTCGACACGACCTCCGGCCATATGGCGATCGCGGCGTCCCCGGTCAAGCCGGTCCTGGCCGCGGCGCCGCCGGTCGCGCCCGTCGCCGAGATCGCCGCCGCCGAGCAGCCCGAGGCCCTGGGCAGGCCCGACCCGTACGACGCGGGCATCAAGGTCCGTCGTGAGGTGCTCGGGGACGCGCATGTGGACCAGGCGTTCGCCCAGGCGGACGAGTTCTCCGGGGACTTCCAGGAGTTCATCACGCGCTACGCATGGGGCGAGATCTGGGACCGGCCCGGTCTGGACAGACGCTCCCGCAGCTGTGTCACGCTCACCGCCCTCGTCGCGGGCGGCCACCTCGAGGAACTCGCCTTCCACACCCGGGCCGCCCTCCGCAACGGCCTCACTCCGGCCGAGATCAAGGAGGTACTCCTCCACGCGTCCGTCTACTGCGGCGTACCGGCGGCGAACAGCGCCTTCAAGGTGGCGCAGAAGGTCATCCGCGAGGAGACCACGCCTCAGGAGTGAGCCCGCTCCAGGGGGCGGGGCAGGATGGAACCCATGAAGCTCACGAAGAAGTCGCATGCCTGTATCCGGCTCGAGAAGGACGGGCGCACGCTCGTCATCGACCCCGGCGGTTTCAGCGAGGAGGACGCCGCGGTCGGAGCGGACGCGATCCTGGTCACGCACGAGCACCCCGACCACTTCGACGAGGGCCGCCTACGGGCGGGTCTTGAGGCCAACCCCGGCGCCGAGCTGTGGACCCTGAAGTCCGTCTCCGACCGGATCGCGGCGGCGTTCCCCGGCCGTGTGCACACCGTCGGCCACGGCGACACCTTCACCGCCGCGGGCTTCGATGTCCAGGTCCACGGTGAACTGCACGCGGTCATCCACCCCGACATCCCGCGTATCACCAACGTCGGCTATCTCGTGGACGGCGGTCGCGTCTTCCACCCGGGCGACGCCCTCACGGTCCCCGACCAGCCGGTCGAGACGTTGATGCTCCCGGTGATGGCCCCCTGGAACAAGATCGCCGAGGTCATCGAGTACGTACGCGAGGTCAAGCCGCAGCGCGCGTACGACATACATGACGCCCTCCTCACCGACCTCGCCCGCCCGATCTACGACCGGCAGATCGGCGGCCTGGGCGGCGCGGAGCACCTGCGGCTGACGCCGGGCGCCTCGGCCGAACTCTGAGCGCAAGCCTCCCGCGGGTCCGTTGTCAGACCCTCCCGGTAGGTTGTGAGGCATGCGGATTGCCACCTGGAACGTGAACTCGATCACCGCCCGCCTCCCCAGGCTGCTGGCCTGGCTGGAGAGCAGCGGCACCGACGTGCTGTGCCTCCAGGAGGCCAAGACCACCGCCGAGCAGTTCCCCACCGACGAACTGACCAAGCTGGGCTATGAGTCGGCGGTGCACGCGACAGGCCGGTGGAACGGCGTGGCGGTGATCTCCCGCACAGGCCTCGAAGACGTGGTCAAGGGCCTGCCCGGCGACCCCGGTTACGACGGCGTCCAGGAGCCCCGCGCCATAGCCGCGACCTGCGGCCCGGTCCGCGTCTGGTCGGTGTACGTGCCGAACGGCCGCGAGGTGGACCACCCCCACTTCGCCTACAAACTCCAGTGGATCGAGGCCCTCAAGGCAGCGGTCGCGGGCGACGCGGGCGGCAGCCGCCCGTTCGCGGTGCTGGGCGACTACAACATCGCACCGACGGACGACGACGTATACGACATCGCCGCCTTCGAGGGCTCCACCCACATCACCCCGGCCGAGCGCGCCGCCCTCACCGACCTCCGCGAAGCAGGCCTCGCAGACGTGGTCCCGCGCCCCCTCAAGTACGACCACCCGTACACGTACTGGGACTACCGCCAGCTCTGCTTCCCCAAGAACCGAGGCATGCGCATCGACTTGGTCTACGGCAACGAGCCCTTCACAAAGGCGGTCACAGACTCGTACGTGGACCGCGAGGAGCGTAAGGGCAAGGGCGCGTCCGACCACGCTCCGGTGGTAGTGGACCTGGACGTGTAGCCGTCGCCCCGCAGGGGCGCGCCCCAAAGGGGCGCGGGGAACTACGCGACCAGCCACGGACGGCCCGCAGCCCCTCCACGACCTTCCGCGAAGCGGCGCTGCGGCGCCGCAGCTAGAGCAACCTCAGATCCACAGCCTCCGCCAGCGCAGCGAGCCCCGCATTGCCCGGATGCAGATGATCCCCACTGTCGTACACCGGCAGCATCCGGGACGGGTGCTCCGGATCCCGCAACACCGCATCAAAGTCCAGCACCCCGTCAAACGAGGAACTGGCCCGAATCCACCCGTTCACCGCGGAGCGCTCCGTATCGGCGGCTGCCGTGCACCGCGCCTCCCCCTCGCAGGGAACGATCGTCGCGGCCAGCACTCGCAGCCCACGCGCGTGCGCCCGGTCGGCGATCTCGCGCAGCCCGGCGATCACCTGGTCCGCGCCGGTGCCCCAGCGGACGTCGTTGACGCCCTGGAAGACGATGGCCGTACGGGCCGACGTCTGGGCCAGGACGTCACGATCGAGGCGGTTCACGGCGCTCACGCCGCCCATGTCGGTGGAGACGCCGTCGCCGGGGTAGCGGTCGGTGACCACACGGTTCGCCGAGATGCCGTGGTTGAGGACCCCGTAGTGCGGGACCACGTCCTGGTTCCGCAGCCGCCTGGCGAGCACATCGCCCCAGCGCAGGTTCGCGTCCGGCGTCGACTTCTCGCCGTCGGTGATCGAGTCCCCGAGCAGCACCACGGAACCGGGCCCGCCGCCCACGTCCACACCGGTCAGCAGGGGCCAGTTGCTGATCGTCGACGTGTACGCGTCCGGGCCTGCGTCCGCGGCATGGTCGCCCGGCCCGCTGAGGTACGACCGCTGAACGGCCAGGCTGTGCACGGGCGCAGCGGTCACCGTTCCCGGCAGATGGAGGCTCACGAGCAGATTGGCGTCCGCGGGCACGTCGAAGCCGAGCGGATCGCTGAACGCCTGTGCCCCCGCG
This sequence comes from Streptomyces sp. NPDC006365, assembly GCF_042870755.1. Classification (NCBI taxonomy): domain Bacteria; kingdom Bacillati; phylum Actinomycetota; class Actinomycetes; order Kitasatosporales; family Streptomycetaceae; genus Streptomyces; species Streptomyces sp. NPDC006365. The sequence continues at coordinate 271,773 of NZ_JBIAHS010000010.1, read as the reverse complement.
GGGATTTCGGTCCCGGCGGCGCCCCGGAACGACAGCGGCACGGGAGTGCTCCGCGGGCTCGCGCCGGACGCCTGGACCGCCACCGTCGCCCTGCCGATTCGTACGGGCGCGGCGGCGAAGGTGTTGTCGAGCCGGATCCGTACACGCGGCCCGCCCGCCGAGGTGTGCACCACGAGGCGCAGCGTCCGGTCCGTCCAGGGCCCGACCGCCCCGTACCCGGAGGTGGAAGTGGCCCAACTGCCCGTCCAACCGGGTGAGTCGGCGCGTACCGACAGCGCGAACACATGCAGGTCGTCATTGCGCGGCAGCTGGACGGAGGCAACGTCCCGTCCCTCGGCGAGCGGCACGGTCACGACGTACAGCCGTGCCTTCTCGGCGAGTTGGCCGCCGGGCGTGTTGACGTGCGGCAGTGCCACGGCCTTCGTGGCGAGTGGCCCGCGGCGCCAGTCGGGTGCGGTCAGCCGGTACGTGGAGTGCGAGCCGTTCGCGTACCGCACCACACCCGTGCCCGTGGCGGCGTCGCCGGCCGTGCCTGCCACCAGGAAGGCGAGGGCGTCGCCACGGCCGCGGACCCGGACCGACTGGCCGTCGGCGCGCACGTTGTCGGGTTGGCCCGCCGCCCTGCGCGGCCAGGTCAGCCGGGCGCCTTGGACGGTCAGTGTGCGGCCCGGCGTCCAGCCCGCGGCGGTCAGGTCCCGAGCCGACAGGGAGCCGCCCGAACCGTCGAAGTCCGCCTGGCCGGGCCGCGTGTCGTCGCTGACGGCCGTGTTGTCGAAGAGCCGCTCCAGCGGGAGCGGCTCGGTCCGGGTGGGCAGCCCGGCCTTCGCGGACGCCGTCGGCACCGCCATCATGAGGAGAGCGAGAGCGACGGCCGGACCACAGACACGTCGGTGCACGACCGACTCCTCCCGTTTGCCGACAAGACGACACATGCGAGACGACAGATGTGACACGACAACTGCGAGACCACAGGTGCTCCGCGAAGCTAAGGAGACGTCAGGGACCCGTCAATGATCGACGCGCGAACTCCGGGCGAAATCCCCTGGAACAAGCGGCCCAGCGTGCCCTGTGGTGCGCCGGGCGATGCGGATGACAGGCTGGGAGTATGAACATCTCGTTCCTGGGCAACTGGCGCAAGAAGCGAGACCCCGCCAGAGTCGCTGTCTTCTCCGACAGCGAAAGCGATCGTGAGGGCGTGGCCGAGCTTCTCTCCGAGTGCGAACTGCTGCGCTCCCAGGCGCACCGGGCGGGGATCGAACTCGACGACTCCCCGGCCTCGTTGGAGGCGCTCGACCAGCTGTTGCCGCGCTGGCGCGACGACGAGGAGAGCCTGCCCTGGCTCGGCAACGACGCCGGCCTGTATCTCGGCACCGTCATCCTGCGCACGGTCCCCGGCGCGACCTGGCAGCTGTGGCCCAATGGCCAGCCGGTGATACGACTGGAATCCGGCCGGGAGATCGACGTCGTCGCCGCCGGGCACGAGTGGGCGGCAAGCGGCGTACCGGAACTCTCCCAGCTGTACGGCGAGGTCTCGGAGGCGTAACCCGGCGCCGTCCTCGGCGCACATCATCCCCGGCGTGTCCATCACCCCAGCGGTCCCCGTCACCCCCGCAGCCCCTGTCGCACCGGCCGGCGGTAAATAGGGCTTATGCCCGAAAGGTGCGTGTCGTACATTGGGTGCACTTCTGTCTGGATAGTTTGCGGCCACCGCGACACAGCTGAGAGTGAGTAGGGCCGGGCATGGCTGTCGAACCCTTGATCGAGCTGCATGACGTCAACAAGTACTTCGGTGATCTGCACGTCCTCCAGGACATCAATCTCACCGTCGGCAAGGGAGAGGTGGTCGTGGTCATCGGTCCTTCGGGATCGGGTAAGTCGACGCTGTGCCGGGCGATCAACCGGCTCGAGGTGATCCAGTCGGGGCAGATCAAGCTCGACGGGAAGCTGCTGCCCGAGGAGGGCAAGGACCTCGCGAAGCTCCGCGCGGAGATCGGGATGGTCTTCCAGTCGTTCAACCTCTTCGCGCACAAGACGGTCATGCAGAACGTCTCGCTGGGGCAGGTGAAGGTCCGCGGACGCAAGAAGGAAGAGGCCGACCGTCGCTCGCGTCAGATCCTCGACCGGGTGGGCCTCGCCGATCAGGCCCCGAAGTACCCGGCACAGCTCTCCGGCGGCCAGCAGCAACGCGTGGCCATCGCCCGCGCCCTCGCCATGGACCCCAAGGCGATGCTGTTCGACGAGCCGACCTCGGCCCTCGACCCGGAGATGATCAATGAGGTGCTGGAGGTGATGCAGCAGCTCGCGCGCGAGGGCATGACCATGATGGTCATCACCCACGAGATGGGCTTCGCCCGCTCCGCCGCCGATCGCGTCGTGTTCATGTCCGACGGCCGTATCGTCGAGGACCGCACCCCCGAGGAGTTCTTCACCGACCCGCGGAGCAACCGTGCCAAGGACTTCCTCTCCAAGATCCTCAAGCACTGACGGGTGACGCGTTCAGGAACTCCCTGGGGGAGCGGTAACTCAGGGGCGATGGCGATGACCCGACCGGCAGCAGCCGGAGATCACTGCTCGCGCAGCGGGACCGACACGTACGACGGGTCGGCCGCGGGTGAGGAGAAGGTCAGCTGCGCGCCGGTCGGATTGTGCTCGATGTAGAGCGGATCGACCGTGTCGACGACCAGAGCGAGACGGTGCCCCGCCGGGACGTCGTAGGCCGTGGAGAACAGCTCCAGGTCGACACCGAACGGCTCGCCCGGCGTCTGCCCGTGGAAGGTGTGCGGCGCGTTGCTGACCAGCTTGCCGATGCCGAGCGGGCCCACGTCGTAGAGGTACGCGACGACGGTGCCGCTCTCCTTGGTGCTGGTGACCGTGGTGTGCAGCTTCGTGGTCCCGCGCACCAGTTGGGCGCTCCTGTACTTCTCCGACTGCCATACGGCGGCGTACCGGCGGGGCAGGAGCGGCATCGAGGCCATCGGGGGCAGCTGGGCCACCTGGTCGAGGATGCTGGACAGGAAGATGGTCCCGCCGTCCGCGCCGGAGTTGACGTTCGCGCGAATCGTGGTGGTGCCCGCGAGGTCGATCTTCTTCCGTGTCGCGGTGACCGACTTCCAGTCGGGATAGCCCTCGTAGCCACCTGTGGAGCGGGACTTGAGCCGGACGGGCTGCTCGCGGTCGATGCCGTTGTTTGCGTCCTTGAGGTGGTGGTCAAACCAGCGGGCGGTGTCGGTCCACACGTCGTTGGGCAGGCCGAGCAGTCCGGTCGCCTCGTTGGTGGCGTGATCGCCGGGGCGCAGTTCCAGCCGCTTCGGGCCGGTCAGCTTCTCGTAGAAGTCGGCGTACTGGTTGGGCGGGAAGACCGTGTCGCCCCAGGCGTTGGCGAGCATGACCGCCGTGCCGTTGGCGTTGATCCGGTCGACGTACGTCGCGGGGGAACGCTTCTTCCCCCAGGCGATGAGCTCCCGCTCCTTGGCCAGGTTGGAGGCGAAGAAGTCCTTGAAGATCCGCTTGAGTTCGGGGCTCTGGCGGCCGGTGATGTTGCCCGCGCCGTCCAGCAGGGCCGCCGCCTGGGAGTGCTGGGTGCGGCCGGAGTAGATCGAGTCGATCAGGTCGGCCCAGCCGCTGAGTGCCGCGACCGCCTTGACGCGCTTGTCGTGTGCGGCGGCGAGCAGGCTGATGCCCGCGCCGTACGAGAGACCCGCCATGCCGACCTGGTCCGCGTCGGCCGGGGTGTTGGCGAGGGCCCAGTCGATCACCTTGGAGGCGTCGGCGATGTCCGGCGGGCCCGCCACCTCGATGTGGCCGCCCGACTGCCAGAAGCCGCGCACGTTGTAACTGACGACCACATAGCCGGAGTTGGCGAGCTTCTGGGCCTGGGCGAGGTACTCGACCTGCGGCAGGCCCCAGCTCGTCGGCAGCACGATCAGCGGGTAGCGGCGGGTGCCATCGTCGTCCGTGGGGGTGACGGCGTTGGCCTTGAGGGTGGTGCCGCCGTCTCCGGCGATGTCTACGAACCGGACGCCGGCCGCGGCCGACATGGCGGGCTCCGCCTGTGCGGCGGGGGCGATTCCGAGGGCCGTGCCGGCGAGCAGGGTCGCCGAAACGGCACCGACTGCGGTGGTACGCAGGGTTTTGCGAGGGCTTCCCACGGGTCACTCCTCACTCGTGTCAGTGCAAAGTGACCCGACGGTAACCGCTGCCTCTTACCGCAGGTAACCCGTCAGTAAGTTACGTGCGAGTAACGATCGTTGAAATGTGTAGGGACTTAGGAGGCGCGATGGCCCTTCTGGGGAGCCGCCTCCGGCGACGGCGCCTGCGCGGCCTTTGTGACGTCCGCGACGAGCTCGACGACATCGGAGCCGTACGCCTGGGAGTTGACGACCTTCAGGAGCAGGACGAGGGAGTTGTTGCCGTGCTTGCGCGCCAGCCGCTCATGATGGCGGGCGAGATAGCGGGTGGCCGCCTGGTTGGTGATCGCGCGCTGGCCGCAGAAGACGAACACGGGTCTCGTCGTGTGGCCCTGCCCTGCGGTGAGCCGGGCGAAGAACGCGTACTCACTCTTGCCGGGCTCAAGGCGATAGGTCTCCCCGCCGATCTGGAAGGCGCCGCGGTCCGGGCCCGGCTCCGGGTCCGTGTTGAGGCGGATGCCCGGCAGCAGCGAGTGCAGATGCGCGGCCATCCGGCGATTCGCCGAGGGATGGCCCACGCAGAACTCCGTACGCTCCCCGAAACCCTGCTGCGTCGCGTCGTGGGCGACGAGCTGGGAGTGGGCACCGCAATCCTTGATCAGCGCGGAGAGTTCGAGCAGCGCGGCCACATCGTGGCGCACGACCGTGAGATCCGGGCCGCCCGCATCGCGATTCACCACCAGCAGCGACTCGGAGTTCTCGGGCAGCCCGAAGAACGCCTGCTTACGGCGGAGTTTGCGCTTCCACAGGTACGTACGGGCGAGCCAGCCGAGCGCGGCGCCGATGACGGCCAAGGCCACGCCCAGAACGATGTTGCGCACGTCGTCATTCATGGGCGCGCATGGTAGCGGGCGCGCCGGAACGCTGTTCGATGAGTGCCTGACGGGACCATGGCAAAGAAGTACGCTGCGCACACGGCTGCCAACTGGAGGTAGGGATGCGTCGTCCGGTCAGACGGAAGCTCGCGGTCCTGGCGGTCTCGGCCGCCGTGGTGTCGGTCGGAGCGGCGGCACCCCCGTCCGCGTCGGCGGGCGCGCCGCCCGAGAAGGAGCCGGTCGCCGTCGGATACGGCGGGGCCGTGGCGAGCGTGGACGCCGACGCGTCCGCCGCCGGTATCGAGGTCCTGCGCAAGGGCGGCAACGCGGTGGACGCGGCCGTCGCCACGGCAGCGGCGCTCGGCGTCACCGAGCCGTACTCCTCGGGCATCGGCGGGGGCGGCTACTTCGTCTACTACGACGCCAAGTCCCGTACGGTGCACACCATCGACGGGCGCGAGACGGCACCGCAGACCGCCGACTCGGGGCTCTTCCTGGAGAACGGGCAGCCGATCCCGTTCGCCGACGCGGTGACCAGCGGTCTCGGCGTGGGGACGCCCGGCACGCCCGCCACCTGGCAGACGGCGCTCGACGCCTGGGGCAGCAAGCGGCTCGGCCCGCTGCTGAAGCCCGCCGAGCGGCTCGCGCGCGAAGGGTTCACCGTCGACCCCACCTTCCGCTCCCAGACGGAGTCCAACCAGGCGCGCTTCAAGGATTTCCCCGACACGGCCGAGCTGTTCCTCCCCGGCGGCGAACTGCCGGTGGTCGGCTCGACGTTCAAGAACCCCGATCTGGCGCGCACGTACGCGGAGTTGGGCCGCGAGGGCGTCGGCGCGCTGTACCACGGCAAGCTGGCACGCGACATCGTCGACACGGTCAACGACCCGCCCGTGGACTCGGCCTCGGGACGCAACGCACGCCCGGGCGAACTGTCCCTCAAGGACCTCGCCGCGTACGAGACGAAGCGGCAGGCCCCGACGAAGACGAAATACCGCGGTCTGAACGTCTACTCCATCGCTCCTTCCTCCTCCGGCGGCACTACGGTCGGCGAAGCGCTCAACATCCTTGAGAACACGGACCTTTCGAAGGCCTCGGACGTCCAGTACCTGCACCGCTACATCGAGGCGAGCCGTATCGCCTTCGCGGACCGGGGGCGCTGGGTGGGCGACCCCGCCTTCGAGGACGTACCGACGAAGGAACTGCTGTCGCAGAAGTACGCCGACTCGCGGGAGTGCCTGATCAAGGACGACACGGTGCTGAAGAGCCCGCTGGCGCCGGGAGATCCGCGGAACCCCGCGGCCTGCTCCTCGGGCGGTGCGGCGGCGCCGACGACGTACGAAGGTGAGAACACCACGCATCTCACGGCGGCCGACAAGTGGGGCAACGTCGTCGCGTACACCCTCACCATCGAGCAGACCGGCGGCAGCGGCATCACCGTCCCGGACCGTGGCTTCATCCTCAACAACGAGCTGACGGACTTCTCCTTCACGCCCGCGAGCCCGGACGTGCACGACCCGAACCTGCCGGGCCCGGGCAAGCGGCCACGCTCGTCGATCTCGCCGACGATCGTGCTGGACCAGCACAACAAGCCCGTGGTGGCGCTCGGTTCGCCGGGCGGCGCGACCATCGTCACGACGGTGCTGCAGACGCTGACGGGCTTCGTCGACCGTGGCCTTCCGCTGGTCGACGCGATCGCCGCCCCGCGCGCCAGCCAGCGCAACCAGACGACCACCGAGCTCGAACCGGGCCTGTGGAACAGCGAGTTGAGGACACAGCTGGAGTCGATCGGCCATGGCTTCCGGCAGAACCGGGAGATCGGCGCGGCGACGGGCGTCCAGCGGTTGCCGAACGGGAAGTGGCTGGCGGCGGCGGAGACGGTACGGCGCGGGGGCGGCTCGGCGATGGTGGTGACACCGACTGCCTCCGGCGGTTGAGCGGGGCGCCCACGGGGTGGTCGGTTCGGTTCATGGGCGAGTGCGGGTCCGTCGTGGCTTGTCGTGCCCCGCGGCGGAGCCGCATATGTCACAGCGGTGCGCCCCTGAAGGGGCGCACCCGGAGCCGCCGGCTACCCCGTGCCCGCACTTGCCCACCGGCGGGAGGGGGCCTGGGCCGGTGCGTCGTATGCCCGCCGCTCAGATTCTGTCTCAGGTCACCCGCGCCCTGTAGCAGCAAGGGGAGCAACCACAACGAACCCGCACCCGACAACGAACCCCACGTGTAACCGACGGAGGCATGGGCACTCGCGAGCCCGGACGGCAGTCGATCGCAAGCGCGCCCCGGCCGGCCCAAGCCAAGCGCAGCGGGGGCGCCGGAACGGATGGCCATGACCAGCGGCTTCCCAGGTCCGCAGGGCTACGGCCCGGACCCCTTCGGAGAATTCTTCGCACGCTTCTTCGGGGGCGGCCCCCGCCCCGCCCCCCGGCACATCGACATCGGCCGGCTGATGAGCGGCCCCGCGCGCCAGCTGGTCGCCACCGCCGCGACGTACGCCACCGAACACGGCAGCACGGACCTGGACACCCAGCACCTCCTGCGCGCCGCCCTCGCCGTCGAACCCACCCGCAGCCTGCTGGCCCGAGCCGGCGCCGACCCCGACGCGCTGGCCACCGAGATCGACGAACGCGTGGGTCCGGGCGACAACCAGTCCGCGGCCAAACCCGGCGACCAGTCACCCGACCGCGCCGAGGACCGACCCGACGGCCGAGCCGAGGACCGACCCGACGGCCGAGCCGAGGACCGCCCGCACACCCCTCTCGGCATCACCCCCGCAGTCAAACGCGCCCTCCTCGACGCCCACGCCCTCGCCAGGGCGGAAGGCGTCGGCTACATAGGCCCCGAGCACGTCCTCAGCGCCCTCGCCGCGAACCCCGACTCCGCCGCCGGCCACATCCTGAACGCCGCCCGGTTCAGCCCCTCCCCCCTCCCGCCCGAGGGCTCCGCCCCGGCGGCAGGCGCCCCGGCGCAACCGGAGCGGGCGCGTTCCTCCCCCACCCCGACCCTGGACAAGTACGGCCGGGATCTCACCGACCTCGCCAGGCAGGGCCGTATCGACCCGGTCATCGGCCGGGACATGGAGATCGAGCAGACCGTCGAGGTGCTGTCCCGGCGCGGCAAGAACAACCCGGTTCTGATCGGCGACGCGGGCGTGGGCAAGACCGCCATCGTGGAGGGCCTGGCGGAACGCATCGCCGACGGCGACGTGCCCGACATCCTCACGGGCCGGCGGGTCGTCGCCCTGGACCTCTCGGGCGTGGTCGCCGGCACCCGCTACCGCGGTGACTTCGAGGAGCGGCTGACCAACATCGTCGACGAGATCCGTACGAACTCCGACGAGCTGATCGTCTTCATCGACGAGCTGCACACCGTCGTCGGCGCCGGAGGCGGCGGCGAGGGCGGCTCGATGGACGCGGGCAACATCCTCAAGCCGCCTCTGGCCCGCGGCGAGCTGCACGTCGTGGGCGCGACGACGCTGGAGGAGTTCCGCCGGATCGAGAAGGACGCGGCCCTGGCGCGCCGGTTCCAGCCGATCCTGGTCCCCGAACCCTCCCCGTCGGACGCGCTGGAGATCCTGCGCGGCCTTTCCGACCGGTACGAGGCCCATCACCAGGTCCGCTACACCGACGAGGCCCTGGTCGCCGCCGTGGAGCTGTCCGACCGCTACATCACGGACCGCCATCTGCCGGACAAGGCCATCGACCTGATGGACCAGGCGGGCGCCCGTGTGCGCCTGCGCGCCCGGACCAAGGGCACCGACGTACGCGCCCTGGAGCGCGAGGTCGAGCAGCTCACCCGGGACAAGGACCAGGCGGTGGCGAGCGAGCAGTACGAACAGGCCACGCAGTTGCGCGACCGGATCAGCGAACTGAAGACGAAGATCGACGCCGGGCGCGACGGGGAGGCCGACGAGGGGCAGCAGCTCGAGGTTACGGCCGAGGCCGTCGCCGAGGTGGTCTCGCGGCAGACCGGCATCCCGGTCAGCAGCCTCACCACCGAGGAGAAGGACCGGCTGCTCGGCCTGGAGGAGCATCTGCACCAGCGGGTCGTCGGACAGGACGAGGCCGTCAGCGTGGTGGCCGACGCGATCCTGCGCTCCCGGGCCGGTCTCGCGAGCCCCGACCGGCCGATCGGCAGCTTCCTCTTCCTGGGCCCCACCGGCGTCGGCAAGACGGAGCTGGCCCGCGCGCTGGCGGAGGCCCTGTTCGGCAGCGAGGAGCGGATGGTGCGCCTGGACATGAGCGAGTACCAGGAACGGCACACCGTCAGCCGGCTCGTCGGCGCCCCGCCCGGCTATGTCGGCCACGAGGAGGCCGGACAGCTCACCGAGACCGTACGGCGGCATCCGTACTCGCTGCTCCTGCTCGACGAGGTGGAGAAGGCCCACCCCGATGTTTTCAACATCCTGTTGCAGGTGCTCGACGACGGCCGGCTCACCGACGCCCAGGGCCGCACGGTGGACTTCACCAACACCGTGATCGTGATGACGAGCAACCTCGGCTCCGAGGCGATCACCCGCCGCGGCGCCGGCCTCGGGTTCGCCGCGCGCGACGCCGAGGCCGACGAGCAGGCCCGCCGTGAGCAGATCCTGCGCCCGCTGCGACAGCACTTCCGACCGGAGTTCCTCAACCGGATCGACGAGGTCGTCGTCTTCCGGCAGCTCACCAGCGAGCAACTGCATCGCATCACCGAGCACTTGCTGGATCAGACGCGGCACCGCCTGCGCGCCCGGGACGTCGCGGTCACCTTCACCGACCGGGCCGTCGACTGGCTCGCGCAGCGTGGACACGAGCCCGAGTACGGCGCCCGGCCGCTGCGCCGCACCATCCAGCGGGAGATCGACAACCGGCTGTCCCGTCTGCTCCTCGACGGCCGGCTCACGGCAGGCAGCCGGGTCACGGTGGACGTCGAGTACGGCGAACCGGTGTTCCGCACCGACGAGAGCACCGGGGAGACCGGCCAGGCCGAAGGCTGAGCTACCGGGCCGTCAGGACTCGTGGCCCCGAGTCTGTGATGGCCACGGTGTGTTCGGCGTGGGCCGCACGGGAGCCGTCGTTGGTTCGGAGGGTCCAGCCATCCGAGGCTGCGTGGTAGTCGTCTGCGCCGGAGGCGATGAGCATGGGCTCGATGGCCAGGACCATGCCGTGGCGGAGAGGGAGGCCACGGCCGGGACGGCCCTCGTTCGGGACCGGAGGGTCCTCGTGCATGCGGCGGCCTACGCCGTGGCCGCCGAAGCCGTCCGGAATGCCGTAGCCCGCCGCGCGGCACACCGTGCCGATGGCGTGGGCGATGTCGCCGATGCGGTTGCCTACGACGGCCGCCTCGATGCCCGCCGCCAGCGCGCGCTCGGTGGTCTCCACGAGGCGTACGTCGGCGGCGCGCGGCCTGCCCACGATGAAACTGACAGCAGAGTCGCCGACCCAGCCGCCCAGTTCGGCACCGAAGTCGATGGAGAGCAGGTCGCCGTCGCGCAGACGGTAGCCGGTCGGGATGCCGTGCACGATCGCGTCGTTCACCGAGGTGATCAGCACCGCCGGGAAGGGCGTGGGGGCGAAGGAGGGGTGATAGCCGAGGAAGGGGGAGCCGGCGCCTGCGCTGCGCAGAACATCATGGGCGACCTCGTCCAGCTCCAGCAGCGAGACACCCACGTCAGCGGCCTCTCGTACCGCGGTGAGGGCGCGGCCCACGACCTGACCCGCTTCGTACATCGCGTCGATAGACGTATCCGTCTTCAGTTCCACCATGCCAATTACTATACCGCTCGGCGCCTATTAATATACCGCTTGCCGGTATTAGTATGGGGGCATGGTACGCACCCCCCTGACCCCCGAAGAGCGTCAACGCGGCGAGCGGCTAGGCCAGTTGCTGCGCGAGGCCCGTGGTGGCCGCAGCATGGCGGAGGTCGCCGCCAGCGCGGGCCTCTCCGCCGAGACGCTCCGCAAGATCGAGACAGGCCGCGCCCCGACCCCCGCCTTCTTCACCGTGGCGGCACTGGCCGGAGTGCTGGGTCTCTCGATGGACGAGATCGCGGGGAGGTGCGCGCTGGCGGGGGTTTGAGCTGCTGCCGGATTACCGGGGATTCACTGACTCGCGGGGCAGAGAAGGCCGCACCCCGCAAGCAGACGGAAGCCGTCCCGGCCCATCCGCGACGGCCGGGTCCACCCAACACCGTTCGGAGCGGGCCACTGATGCGCAGACCTGGACAACAGGACTCACTGCCACTCAGTGATTAGGAACGGTGTAGCGTCCTTCGCGTACAAACCTGCCGGCGTCCCGAGGTCGAGCCGCGCACGTCACGTTGCGAGTGGGACGGAGCACTCCGCGCCCGGTTCGAAAACCTCTCGTAGCGCATCCGTAACACGAATGGTGTTTTCTACCGGATCGGAGTACTCCAGTCTGGCGTGGGGTGAACGTAATGGCGGTGGATCAACTCCCGGGCCAGGTGCGGGAGTTCGCTCAGTATCTGAAAGGCCTGCTGACCCGGCTCGATCAGGGCGGCGGGTGGTGCGCTGTGTTCTGGCAGCGCGATCCCGAGGGAATGCGGGCCTGTCTCGACGGCTGGGAAGTGCCGCCCTGGGACGTCGTGGAGGCGCTCCTCCAGGACCTCGCGGTCGCATACGGCGACCGGGCCGCCGCCCAGGAGACCGAGCGGGCGCGCGCCTTGCACCGAGCCTCACTCGCCGCGTACGACGCCCGGCCCGGCGGCCGGGACGCCCTCAGCGACCGCCTCGACGTCATGCTCCGCGAACAGCGCTACGCCGCCGAACGCCAGGCGGAACTGACCCACTCCCTGCGCGCCGCCGCCTCCCGCGACGAGGCCGACTCCATACGCCTCGACCTGGCCTGGGCCCGCGACGACCATGAACGCGCCACCGCCCGCTGCGCCGAAATCCGGTCCCGGATAGGCGAGTTGGACCGCCGGACGACGGGCGGACAGGCGAGCGAGGCGATGACGATCCCTCAGGGGGACGGCGGGGGTGTGGTCCGGGTCGATGAGGTGCCCGACGGGGGAGGGAGTTCGTCCTACGACGGTCACGGGGGGTCGTCCCATGGGCGCGGTGGCGCGTACGGCTCCGACAGTGCCGCCGCGGGACGCGTGGGTGCGCAGCGTCGGGAGCCGGTCGAGGACGACTGGCCGGACATCTGGCAGGACTCGACCGTGCGACGAGCCGCCCGTCGGCCCGACTTGGGCAGGGACACCCCGATGTCCGCCCCATCCTCGCCCGAGCACGCCGCGCCGTCCGACGCCCCGCCCTCCGCAGCCGACGTCCGCCCTACGCCCTCCGCGCCCACCCCCAAAGCGGCCAAGCAACGCTCCAAACGGCGGCCCCGGGGCAGTGCCCGTTTCGCCGGGATGGAAGCGGACCCCGGTCCCCGCGCCGTACCGGACATGTCCGCGCCTGCCGCCACGGACCGCAGCCCGCGGGGGGCCCGTTACGCCGGGGCTGCCGAGGAAGCGGAGCGGCGGCCGTCGGGGCGGCGCGAGCCGTTGGACGACGAGGCGCGGCGGGCCACGGTCGAGGCCGTCGAGCGGCTTGTCCGGCTGCGCGGTGAGGGGCGTAGCGGCGAGGCGCACGCACTGCTGGCCGAAGCCGCGTACTGGCCTGCGGCCCGGCTTCCCCTCCTCGCCGCCGAACTGCACCGTGCGGGCCTGGGTGCGGACTGGGCCACGCTGCTGTGGGAGGCGGTTTCGCTGCCGACCGACCGGCTGGTCGCCGCGGCCGATGCGCTCGCGGCGGCGGGGCGTCAGGCGGATGGCCGGCAGATGCTGCGACAGGGCGTTGCGCGGCCCGCCTCGGAGATCGGCGAGGCGGTGTTGGCGCTCGCCGAGGATGGCCGCGAACGCGAGGTCCGCGCGCTCCTCGACGCGTACGTGCGCGTCCGCACGCCCGAGGAGGCGGCCCGGAGCGCGGCTCCCGACCCGGCGCGGCTCGCGCCTCTCCTCCTGGAGGCAGCCAAGGCCGTGTCGGAGGAGCGCCACTGGGACCTGGTCCACGCGCTGCGTGTCGCGGGTTACACCGGGTGACCTTCGGCGGTTGGGCGCCCACAGGGGTGGGGTGTTGGGTTCGCGGCCGAGTGCGGGTTGTGTGTGGCTGATCGCGCGGTTCCCCGCGCTCCTGGGTGGGTGGGGCCGAACGACCCCCATCGGAGGAAGAAACATGATCGATTCCCCCGGTTAACGACGATGGTCTTGCCCAGCGCAGCGGCTCGGCTTACTTTCGGGGCTCCAGCGTCTACGGGCGTAGAGACGTAGCCGCTGACGCCCGGTCGAAGGAGCAAGCTCATGGCCAACGTCGTACGTGCCGCCCTGGTCCAGGCCACCTGGACCGGCGACTCCGCATCCATGGTCGCCAAGCACGAGGAACACGCCCGCGAAGCGGCCCGCCAGGGCGCGAAGGTCATCGGATTCCAGGAAGTCTTCAACGCCCCGTACTTCTGCCAGGTCCAGGAGCCGGAACACTACAAGTGGGCCGAGCCCGTACCAGACGGCCCGACCGTGACGCGGATGCAGGAGCTCGCGCGCGAAACCGGCATGGTCATCGTCGTCCCGGTCTTCGAGGTCGAACAGTCCGGCTTCTACTTCAACACCGCCGCCGTGATCGACGCCGACGGCACCTACCTCGGCAAGTACCGCAAGCACCACATCCCCCAGGTCAAAGGCTTCTGGGAGAAGTACTACTTCAAACCGGGCAACCTGGGCTGGCCCGTCTTCGACACGGCCGTCGGCAAGGTCGGCGTCTACATCTGCTACGACCGCCACTTCCCGGAGGGATGGCGGCAACTCGGCCTCAACGGCGCTCAGTTGGTCTACAACCCTTCCGCCACCTCCCGTGGGCTCTCCGGTTACCTCTGGCAGCTGGAGCAGCCCGCCGCCGCCGTCGCCAACGAGTACTTCATCGCCGCGATCAACCGCGTCGGCCAGGAGGAGTACGGCGACAACGACTTCTACGGGACGAGTTACTTCGTCGACCCCCGTGGGCAGTTCGTCGGCGAGACCGCGAGCGACAAGACCGAGGAACTCGTCGTACGCGACCTCGACTTCGACTTGATCGAAGAGGTGCGGCAGCAATGGGCCTTCTATCGGGACCGCCGCCCCGACGCCTACGAGGGACTGGTGCAGCCATGAGTGACCTGTACGCCCGCCACAAAGCAGTCCTCCCCGACTGGCTCGCCCTCTACTACGCCGACCCCCTCGAGATCACCCACGGCGAGGGCCGCCACGTCTGGGACGCCGCCGGGAAGAAGTACCTCGACTTCTTCGGCGGGATTCTGACCACCATGACCGCGCACGCGCTCCCCGAGGTGACGAAGGCCGTCAGCGAGCAGGCCGGGCGGATCATCCACACCTCGACCCTCTACCTCAACCGGCCGATGGTCGAACTCGCCGAGCGCGTCGCCCAGTTGTCCGGCATTCCGGACGCCCGCGTCTTCTTCACGACGTCCGGCACGGAAGCCAACGACACCGCGCTGCTGCTGGCGACCGCGTACCGGCAGAGCAACCAGATCCTGGCGATGCGCAACAGCTACCACGGCCGTTCGTTCAGCGCGGTCGGCATCACCGGCAACAAAGGCTGGTCGCCGACCAGCCTCTCGCCCCTCCAGACGCTGTACGTCCACGGCGGCGTCCGCACCCGCGGCCCGTACGCCGATCTCGACGACGCCGGCTTCATCGCGGCCTGCGTAGCCGACCTGGAGGACCTGCTCGGCCATGTCCGCGCGCCCGCGGCCCTGATCGCCGAGCCCATTCAGGGTGTCGGCGGCTTCACCGCACCGCCGGACGGACTGTACGCGGCCTTCCGTGAGGTGCTCCAGGAGCGCGGCATCCTGTGGATCGCCGACGAGGTGCAGACCGGCTGGGGCCGGACCGGCGACCACTTCTGGGGCTGGCAGGCCCACGGCGCCTCGGGACCGCCGGACATGCTGACCTTCGCCAAGGGCATCGGCAACGGTATGTCGATCGGCGGGGTCGTCGCCCGAGCCGACGTCATGAACTGCCTTGACTCCAACTCCATTTCGACCTTCGGTGGCTCTCCGGTCACGATGGCCGCCGGGAACGCCAACCTCACGTACCTCCTCGAACACGACCTCCAGGGCAACGCCCGCCGCGTCGGCGGCATGCTCATCGAGCGGCTGCGGGCCATCGCCGCACAGCATCCGGGCGTACGCGAGATCCGTGGCCGCGGACTGATGATCGGCGTCGAGCTGGTGAAACCCGGTACCGACGAGGCCGACCCGGACGCGGCCGCCGCCGTACTCGAAGCGGCCCGCGAGCAAGGCCTGCTGATCGGCAAGGGCGGCGGTCACAACACCAGCGTTCTGCGCATCGCCCCACCGCTCTCGCTCACCGTCGCGGAGGCCGAAGAGGGCGCCGCGATCCTCGAGCGGGCGCTGAGGAGCGCCCCGTAGGACACCAGTGACCGTCGTCCGGGCGTCGTCCACCGATCCGGACGACGCCCGGCACATCCATACGTCAACAGCGCCCACCACCGCAGGACCAGGAGAGGGACCATGAGTAGTCGTACCGTCATCCGCGGTGGCCTCGTCATCACCGCGTCCGACGAGATCCACGCCGACGTCCTGATCGAGGACGGCCGCATCGCCGCCCTCGCCGCCTCCGGCACCCCGGCCGCCGAGGCCTGGACCGCCGAGCGCACCATCGACGCCACGGGGAAGTACGTGATTCCGGGCGGCGTCGACGCCCATACGCACATGGAGCTGCCGTTCGGCGGCACCTTCGCCTCCGACACCTTCGAGACCGGCACCCGGGCCGCGGCCTGGGGCGGCACCACGACGATCGTCGACTTCGCCGTGCAGACCGTGGGCCGCTCGCTGCGCGAGGGACTGGACGCCTGGAACGCCAAGGCCGACGGCAAATGCGCCATCGACTACGGCTTCCACATGATCGTCTCCGACGTCAACCAGGAGACGCTCAAGGAGATGGACCTGCTCGTGGAGGAGGGGGTCACCTCCTTCAAGCAGTTCATGGCGTACCCCGGCGTCTTCTACAGCGACGACGGCCAGATCCTGCGCGCCATGCAACGCTCCGCCGAGAACGGCGGACTGATCATGATGCACGCCGAGAACGGCATAGCGATCGATGTCCTGGTCGAGCAGGCGCTGGCTCGCGGTGAGACCGACCCCAGGTATCACGGCGAGGTGCGGAAGGCGCTCCTTGAGGCCGAGGCCACTCACCGCGCCATCAAGCTCGCGCAGGTCGCGGGCGCCCCGCTGTATGTCGTGCACGTCTCGGCGATGGAGGCAGTCGCCGAGCTGGCAAGGGCGCGTGACGAAGGTCTGAACGTCTTCGGCGAGACCTGCCCGCAGTATCTTTTCCTGTCCACGGACAACCTCGCGGAGCCGGACTTCGAGGGGTCCAAGTATGTGTGCTCCACGCCGCTGCGCCCCAAGGAGCACCAGAAGTACCTGTGGCGGGGCCTCAGGACGAACGACCTCCAGGTCGTCTCCACCGACCACTGCCCCTTCTGCTTCGTCGGCCAGAAGGAGCTCGGCCGCGGTGACTTCTCCAAGATCCCCAACGGTCTGCCGGGCGTCGAGAACCGTATGGACCTCCTCCACCAGGCCGTCGTCGACGGGCACATCACCCGCCGCCGCTGGATCGAGATCGCCTGCGCCACTCCGGCCCGGATGTTCGGCCTGTACCCGAAGAAGGGCACCATCGCCCCGGGCGCCGACGCCGACGTCGTCATCTACGACCCGGGGGCCGAGCAGGTCATGTCCGCCGACACGCACCACATGAACGTCGACTACTCGGCGTACGAGGGCAAGAGCGTCACCGGCCGCGTCGAGACGGTCCTCTCGCGGGGCGAACTCGTCATCACCGAGCGGGAGTTCACCGGACGTGCCGGGCACGGCGTCTACACCCCCCGCTCCACCTGTCAGTACCTCAACTAGGAGTGGCGCCCATGGACTTCGGACTGGTCCTGCAGACCGACCCCCCTGCCTCGCGTGTCATCAGCCTGATGAAGCGGGCCGAGCGCAACGGCTTCACGTACGGCTGGACCTTCGACTCCGCCGTGCTGTGGCAGGAGCCGTTCGTGATCTACAGCCAGATCCTGTCGAACACGTCCAAGCTGAAGGTCGGCCCGATGGTCACCAACCCGGGCACCCGCACCTGGGAAGTCACCGCCTCGACCTTCGCCACGCTCAACGACATGTTCGGCAACCGCACGATCTGCGGTATCGGCCGCGGTGACTCCGCGATGCGGGTCGCGGGCCGCAAGCCCAACACCCTGGCCCGTATCAGCGAGGCCATGAAGGTGATCCGGGCACTGGGCAGCGGCGAGGAGGCGGACCTCGGCGGCGGCACCGTCATCCGGTTCCCGTGGATCAAGCCCGGAGCCGAACTCCCGGTCTGGATGGCCGCGTACGGTCCGAAGGCCCTGAAGATGACCGGCGAAGAGGCCGACGGCTTCATCCTCCAGCTGTCCGACCTGTATTTGACCGAGTACATGGTGAAGGCGGTCAAGGACGCGGCGGTCGCCGCCGGTCGTGACCCGTCCGACGTCAAGATCTGTGTGGCCGCCCCGGCGTACGTCACCGAGGACGACTCGCCCGAGGCGCTCGCTCACGCGCGTGAGCAGTGCCGCTGGTTCGGCGGGATGGTCGGCAACCATGTCGCGGACCTGGTGTCCAAGTACGGTTCCGACAGCGCCGTGGTCCCGCAGACGCTCACCGACTACATCAAGGCCCGCGAGGGGTACGACTACTCGCACCATGGGCGCAGCGGCAACCCGGACACCCAGTTCGTGCCCGATGAGATCGTCGACCGGTTCTGCGTCATCGGCCCGGTCGAGAAGCACGTCGAGAAGCTGAACGCGCTGCGTGAGCTGGGTGTCGACCAGTTCGCCGTGTACGACATGCATGACGCGCAGGAGGCCGTGATCGACGCGTACGGTCGGACGGTCATCCCCGCGGTCAACTCCTGACCGGAGCACCGACTCCTGGCGCACGGCACCACCGCTCCTCCCCACCCCGCCCCCCGACCCCCCACTCCTTGTCTCCCCTCCCCGCCGTCCCGGGGAGGGGCCAAGGGGGCCCCGCACGGCCTCTCCCGTCCCGCCTTAGTCGATTGGCCTGCCCATGACTGATACAGCCCCCACGGGGTCGCCCACCGTCCCGAGTGCCGACAGTGAAGGCCGGATAGAGCTCGCCCCCGAGGCCTTCCCCGCCGACAGCCCCTTCGCCAACGAGGACCTGCGCCCCGTGCCGCTCGCCGAGCGGCGCTGGACGACGTACAACTTCGCCGCGCTGTGGATCGGTATGGCGGTCAACGTTCCGTCGTGGACGCTCGCCGCCGGCCTGGTCGCGCTCGGCATGGACTGGAAGCAGTCCGTGCTCACCATTGCGCTCGGCAACGTCATCGTGCTGCTGCCGATGCTGCTGACCGGCCACGCGGGACCCAAGTACGGTATTCCGTTCCCCGTGCTGGCCCGTGCCTCCTTCGGGCTGCGTGGCGCCAATCTGCCGGCGCTGCTGCGCGGCCTTGTGGCCTGTGCCTGGTTCGGCATCCAGACCTGGATCGGCGGCCAGTCGATTTACTTCCTTGCCGGGAAGCTGGCCGGGGCGGGCAGTTGGTGGACCGACGCCGGCAAGGTCGGCGGCTATCCGTGGACGCAGTGGCTGTGCTTCCTGCTCTTCTTCGCCGTCGAGATCGTCATCATCCTGCGGGGCATGGACGCGGTGCGGCGGCTGGAGAACTGGGCGGCGCCGCTGATGCTGGCGGGCGCGGTCGCGCTGCTGATCTGGATCGCGAACAAGGCCGGCGGCTTCGGTCCGCTGCTCGACCAGCCCTCGCAGCTCGGCTGGGGCGCCGACTTCTGGAAGGTCTTCTTCCCGGCCCTGATGGGCATGATCGGCTTCTGGTCGACGCTCTCCCTCAACATCCCCGACTTCACCCGCTTCGGCGCCGGGCAGAAGGCCCAGGTGTGGGGCCAGTCGCTGGGACTGCCCACCACCATGGCCGTGTTCGCGCTGCTGTCGGTGCTGGTCACCTCGGGCGCGCAGGCCGTGTACGGCGAGCCGATCTGGGATCCGAGCCAGCTCGCGATGCGCATGGACAGCACGGTCGGGGTGCTCTTCGCGCTCTTCGTCCTGCTGCTCGCCACGCTGTCCACGAACATCGCCGCCAACCTGGTCAGCCCGGCCTACGACCTGTCCAACCTGGCGCCCAAGTTCATCAACTTCCGCACCGGCGCGCTCATCGCCTGCTTCGTCGGCGTGATCATCTTCCCCTGGAAGCTGATCGAGAACCCGGACATCTACATCTTCACCTGGCTGGGCACGGTCGGCGGCCTCCTCGGCACCGTGGCCGGCATCCTCATCGCCGACTACTGGCTGATCCGCCGCACCCACCTGGACCTGCGCGGCCTCTACACCGAGGGCAGCCGCTACTGGTACGGCTCCGGCTGGAACTGGCGGGCCTTGGCGGCCTTCGCCGTGGGCGCCGTCCTCGCCGTGGGCGGCTCGTACTCCAACGTCGACGCCGACGGCAACAAGGCCGGCCCCTTCCCGGCGGACGGACTGATCCCGTTCCTGAAGCCGCTGGCCGACTACGGCTGGGCAGTGGGCCTGGCGGCGTCGCTGCTGCTGTACGTGGTGCTGATGGGCGGCAGGGAGCGCGAGCCCCAGCCTCAAGACGCCGCCTGACGCGCCGGTGCGGGCCGCGCCGGAGATACGGGCTCTACTGAGCCTTCTCCAGCGCGGCCACCGCCTCCTTGGCCGCCTTGATGGCGCCCTTGTTGATCTCGTCCGTACCGGGCGCCTTCTTCGACTCGAAGTCACTGCCGTTGTACGTCACGACCACCATCGCGTTGGACGCGCGGACGATCACCATGCCTTCGCGCGTCTGCTGCTTGTCCTCGGTGGTGAGGTTCACCACCGAGTACGCCTCGTCGCCGAGACCGGGGACCGCGCCTCCGCCGCTGTGCTTCGCGACGCGCTCCTTGTAGGAGGCCGTGGCGGTCTGGTCGGTCTTCTTGATCTCGTACGAGACGTCGAGCCAGCGGTAGTCGAACCCCTTGAGCGCGTTCCAGGAGCAGGTGCGGCGCACCGACTCGTCGGTCGACGGGATCTCCTTGCCGGCCGTCTTGGCGCCCGGCACCAGTGAGGTCACCGTCTTCTCCCCGATCCCCTGGCAGGGCTTGGGCGCGACGCGGTACGTCTGGCTCGCCGCCGCCGTGGACGGCGCGGACGGCGACGCACTGGGCCTGTCCGAGGTCGCCTTGTTGTCCGCGTCCCCGGCCGGAGACGCGGCGAACGGCCCGGACGCCAGCGCCCAGCCGGCCGAGGCGAGCACGGCGACCGGCAGCAGACGCGCGGTAAGGGCGAGCGGCAGAGGAAGAGAACGCACGGCGCACTTCTCGTGGGGGATGGGTGCGGAGGGGGCCACACTGCGGACGGTACGCCAGTGTCACATGCCTCCCTGTGAGGCGGTAGTGCGAACTCGCTCCGTGGCCGTGTGGTCACAGCGGCTCGCTGTTGACGGACCGCCGGGAGCCGGCGGTCTTGGTCACGCGGTCTCCTCGCGGATGCGCAGGGGCAGCGCCCGCTCGATGCGGTCCACGGCGGCGAACGCGCCGTACGCGATCAGATGGACCAGGCAGTGGTCCGTGAGCGGCGGCTTCTTCCAGGCCGCCACGTCCTCGTCGGTGATGCGGTACGGCGCCAGCGCGGCCAGTAGCGCCAGACGTGCGCCGGGCCTGTCCTCGCGGTCCGGCAGGGTCGGCCAGGCGAGCGGGGGGTGCGTGCCGTCCCACGCCTCGACGGTCTCCCGTACGAGCGTCTGGTCGGCCTCGGTGAGGAGGCCGGCGCCGGCTGTGGCGGCCGTCCGGAGCGCCGCGTACGCCGGGCCGACAGTTGTCCTGGCCGTCCAGGCCGGGGCGGGTCCCGTTTCGTCTTCGTCGAGGAGCGCGAGACTCGCACCCGGGACGAAACGTCGGCGCACGGTCTTGGCCAGCGAACGGCCTCCCAGGCTGCGCACCATCCGGAAGCGCTGGACGTTGCCCGGGAGAAGGTTCTCGGTCACCAGGGACGAGACGATCCGGTTGATGAAGTGGAAGGAGAGGGCGGTACCCACGTACCCGGGGGTGTGTTCGGCCGGGAAGGGGAGCGTCGAGACGTCCGGGCTGCCAGGGGTGCGGGTCGCCTCGCCCCAGGCGAGCACGCGCGCGTGCTGCTCGTCTTCCGGCGGCTTCCCGTGCGCCAGGCGCTCGGCGAGGGCGTGGTCGCCGGTGGCGTGCAGCAGCATGGTGTGCGCGTCCACGCAGAACGGGCACTTGTTGGCGCGCGACACTCCCACGGCGGCCAACTCCTTACCTGTGCGGCTGCCTTTGCCCGCAATCAGGGACTCACGCATCAAGGCCCAGGTGGGGGCGAGGAGTTCGGGCGCCGAGGAGAGGGCGACGAAGGGAGAGGCGTCCTCGATGCCGAAATCCGCGGCGAGCTGCTCGTAGACGGCGGCGGTGCGGCCGGTGGCGGCCTTGGGCGGGATGGGCTCGGTGTACCGGAAGGGTGAAGTCATGAGGAGAACCCTGGATCCGGCGGGTGCCTTCGGGCGTCGTACGGGCGAAGGCAGTTGAGGCTGCGTCGACGAGGTCGCCCGGTCGGCGGACTACTGCGCCGGGAGTAGTCGCGGGGTTGTCCACAGGGCGGACGCCGTTGTCGGTCCGGCGGTCTACTGTGCGGACATGAACGGGGACCAGGTGTTACGCGCGCACATCGTCGACGCCGTACTTGCTGTCGTGATCGGCGCGATCGTCGTGTCCTCGGCGGCCTTCGACGCGGACACGACCCCGCTCGACCATGCGTTGATCGTGACCGGTTCGCTGGTGCTGGCAGCGCACCGGCGGGCGCCGTGCGTGGTGCTCGCTGTGACCACGGTCGCACTGACCGGCTATGTGCTGCACGCTCACCCAGGGCCCGTGTCCGCTCTCCCTGTGGCGGCCGCCGTCCATGCGGCGGCTCAGGCGGGGCATCGAGGCGTGGGTGCGATCGCGAGCGCCGTGTTCCTCGGGGGGTATCTCGCGACTGACCCCACGTCCCAGGCCGCCGTCGAGCGGACCGCGCTGCTGGCGGGCTGGTTCCTGTGCGCCGTCGTCACCGGTCTCGCAGGGCGCAACTGGCAGGCGTATCTGCGCCAGACCGAACAGCGCGCGCTGGAGGCCGAACGCACCCGAGAGGAGGCCGCCCTGCGCCGGGCCGGCGAGGAACGCCTGCGTATAGCAAGGGAGTTGCACGACTCCCTCACGCACAGCATCTCGATCGTCAAGCTCCAGGCGGGCGTCGCCGTGCACCTCGCCCGTAAGCGTGGCGAGGAGGTGCCGTCCGCGCTGCTCGCCATCCAGGAAGCCGGTGGCGAGGCAATGCGCGAACTGCGCGCCACACTCGACGTGTTGCGCACCGACGAGCCCACCGGTACCCCGGCCCTGCTCGTGGAGCGCGCCCGCGCGGCAGGCCTGGCCGTCGACCTGGCCGTGAGCGGCGCTGAGCGCCCGCTGACGGCGACCGTGGACCGCGCGGCGTACCGCATCGTTCAGGAGGCCCTCACCAACGCCGCCCGGCACGCGGGCCCCACCAAAGTCATGGTCCAACTGGACTACGGAGATTGCGAGTTGGAGATACGGATCGACGACGACGGCTCCGCAGACCCGGCCCGGCCGCCCACCGAGGGCATCGGCCTCACCGGCATGCGGGAACGCGTCACGGCACTCGGTGGCGCGCTGCACGCCGGCCCGCGCGCGGAGGGCGGTTTCTCCGTGCGGGCCCAACTGCCGCTGGAAGCCTCGTGATCCGGGTCGCGCTCGTCGACGACCAGGCGCTGATGCGGGCCGGGTTCCGGGCACTCCTGGACGCCGAGGACGGCATCGAGGTGGTCGGCGAGGCCGCCGACGGGGAGCAGGGGCTGGAGCTGGTGCGCGCCCATGTCCCCGACGTCGCCCTCGTCGACGTTCAGATGCCGGTGATGTCGGGCATCGAGGCCACCCGCCGCATCGCCGCCGATCCCGAACTGTCCGGCGTACGCGTCGTCATCCTCACCAACTACGGCCTGGACGAGTACGTCTTCGAGGCGCTGCGCGCCGGAGCCAGCGGGTTCCTGCTCAAGGACACCGAGCCCGCCGATCTGCTCCAGGCCATCGAGGTCGTGGTGCGCGGCGAGGCGCTGCTGTCGCCGTCAATCACGCGCACGCTGATCGGCGAGTTCGTGTCCCGGCCACCGGACCGGGCCACCGCTCCCGGTCTGGAGTGCCTGACCCGCCGCGAGCGCGAGGTCACCGCACTCGCCGCCCGCGGGCTCACCAACGAGGAGATCGCCGCCCACATGGTCATCAGCCCCTTCACGGCCAAGACCCACATCAGCCGCGCGATGACCAAGCTCGGTGCCCGCGACCGGGCCCAACTCGTCGTCTTCGCCTATGAGTCGGGGCTGGTGGCGGCGCGCGGTCACGCGGAGTGAATCCTTCCGTCGAGGGTGCGTGCGATGATCGGCGCGTGATCGCGATACGCCGCAGGTCGTCCTCGTATGCCGTGCTCGCCTGCCTGCTGGCGCTGAGTGCGAACGGCTGTGGGCTCTCCGCCGAACTGGAGCGTGAGCGCGACCCGGACCCCAAGCTCCCGCCTTCACCGTCGATGACGCTTTCCGTGGAGCTGCCCCCGGCCGTCACCCCCGAGGCGTCGCCGAGCGTGTCGGTTCAGCCGGAGTCCGGTTGCCCGCCGTCCGGCGTGCGCTTCCGCACCGACCTCGTCGAGGCCGCCATGGGGCTGCGCGCCACGAGTCTCATGCTGACCAACTGCGGTTCCAAGCCGTACGAGTTGAATGGCTACCCATCCATCCAAGTGCTCGACGAGGCGGGCGACCCCCTCACGGGAGTGCGGACCGTCGAGGGCACGGACCAGGTGCCCATGGCACCGGAGGATCCCGGCCCCAGGCCGCTGATCCTCGCTCCGGGCCAGACCGCGTACGCGAGCCTGTACTGGCGGACGCACTACGAGAAGGGCACGCACCTGCGCGTCGCGTCCGAGAAGGGGCGCGAGGCCACGACCGTACGCGCGTCGGACTACCTCGACATCGGCCCGGAGAACATCCTTGGGACGACGGCGTGGATGCCCCTCGACCGCGACCGGAGCTGAGGCAACAGGGCGGGCCGCTTACCCGGGACCACTCGACACCCTCGCGCCAGAGTCGCCTCGACCAGCAACTTCTTGATGCCGTTGACTGCCGTTGAGCACCAAGTCCCCCAGGGCAGACTGGCGTTGAGAGGATTGCGTGATACGCGGGACATCCTCAGCTCAATGCCCGACGTCGTGGTCGCCCGCTTCGACGAGGCCGCTCTCGTAGGCGAAGATCACGATCTGGACGCGGTCACGCAGCCCGAACTTGGTGAGGATGCTCGACACGTGTGATTTGACGGTGGCTGCTCCGATGACGAGTTGCTCGGCGATTTCCGCGTTGCTGGCGCCCCGGGCGACGGCGGTCATGATCTCGCGTTCGCGGCCGGTGAGCCGTTCCAGTCGGGCTGCGACGGTGGTGTTGACGCGGCGCTCGGCGAACCGGTCGATGAAGCGCCGGGTGATCGAGGGGGCCAGCAGCGTCCCGCCCTCGGCCACGGTGCGAACGGCGGTGGCCAGTTGTTCGGGGGGAATGTCCTTGAGCACGAAGGCACTGGCGCCGGAGCGCAGTGCCTTGTAGACGTACTCGTCGGGGTCGAAGGTGGTCAGGATGAGCACCCGGGCGTCCCAATCGGCCTCTTGAAGGATCAGGGAGGTCGCTTCGAGGCCGTCCATCTCGGGCATGCGGATGTCCATGAGGATCACGTCCGGGCGATGCCGGCGTGCCGCCTCGATCGCCTCGAGACCCGTCCCCGCCTCGGCCACGACCTCGATGTCGGGGTGGACCCGGAGGATCATGGCGAACCCCCGGCGTACCAGGGCCTGGTCGTCGGCGACGACGACGCGGATGCTCACGTGGGCTCCCCCTTGGTGGGCAGATGGGCGGTGAGCCGGAATCCGCCGCCGGGACGAGGCTGTGCGTCGAGGCTTCCGCCCAGCAGGAGGGCTCTTTCCCGCATGCCGACGATGCCGTGGCCGGGCCGGCCCTCGTGGGCGGCCGACACGGACCGGACGGCGGCACCGTGGCCGTCGTCGAGCACCTCGATGGTGATGCCGTCGTCTTCGCCGCGCACGTGCACTTCGGTGCGGGTGCCCGGTCCGCTGTGCTTGAGCACGTTGGTCAGCGCCTCCTGGACGATGCGGTACGCCGAGAGATCCACGCGGGCCGGGAGAGGGTTCCGGATGCCGTCCGCGACCAAGACGTCGAGACCCGCCTCGCGGACCTCGGCCACGAGCCGGGGCAGATCGGCCAAGCCCGGCTGCGGCCCCAGACCGTCGCGCTCGGCCTCCGGCCGCAACACTCCCAGCAGGTGCCGCAGTTCGTCCAGCGCCTGGCGTCCCGCTTCCTCCACCGCGGCCATCGCCTCCAGGGCGCCCTGAGGATCCTCGGCGGCCACCATTCGGGCCGCGCCGGCCTGCACGGTCATCATGCTCACCCGGTGGGCGACCACGTCGTGCAGTTCACGGGCGATGTGGGTGCGCTCCTCGGTCACGATCCGCCGTGCTTCGGCGGCCTGTTCTTGGTGGAGCCGGGCAGCTCGCCCGGCGCGCAGCCGTAGGCGCCGGCCGAGGTACCAGGCCCCGGACATGAACAGATTGCCGAAGGTGATGTCCCCCCAGGGGTAGGAGTGGAGGAGGCCGTCGATCGTGATCGCGGCGATGGCCGCGACGACTCCGAGAGGGCCCCACCGGTTGTCGTCGGCGTGCCGCCCGACGCTGTACAGCGCGACGATCACCATCCCGCCCATGGTGGAGTAGGTGCTCCCCAGCGTCGGGGCCCAGGCGGCGAGCGCGACGCACAGGACCGCGACCGGCCTGCGCCGACGCCGGTAGAGCGCCGCGCCGGCCACCACGAAGAGCAGGAGGACGGGCTGGAAGATGCCGGTGACCGTGCGGAAGGCCATCGCGTCTCCCGGGGCGTCCTCCAGGAGCACCGCCGCCAGGAACATCGCGGTCGCCAGGACGGCGTCCGCCCCCCGTGGCCAGCGGGTGAACGGGCCGCGGAACCTGCCCGGCACGCTGCGGCCCGGTGTCTCGGCGTGCGGCACCGTGCGGTTCATCATCGCTCCAACGAGAGGCATCCGGTGCCCTGGCGCAGGCCATCGGGACGCACCGGGCATGTCATCGTAATTCCAGCTCTGAGGCACCGTCACCCGCCGACGGGCGGAGGCGATCCCCGCCCCCGGGCGGAGACGCCGCCCAGTTCTCCCCGTCGAGCGGGGGAGGGCCGAACCCTCCGGGCGGCGGGAGACGGCACCGGTGCCGGCACCCACGATGGAACCGCTCGAGCCTTCTGCCGCCGCGCCGACCGATGCGCCGGACGGCAGCCGCCCCACTGGAGCCCAGCCGACAAGTGCCGTCAGTCGGCGGCCGTCCCACGGAGTCCCACCGACCGTTTGCCGGTCGGCGGCCGTCCCACAGGAGCCAAGCCATGAACCGACTCACGCGCCGTATCGGCGACGCGAGCGCCCGCCGACCGTGGGTGACCATCGCCGCCTGGGTGGTCGCCCTGGCCTTCGTACTGCCCCTGGCCGGCCTGGCCGGCGGCTCGTTCGCCGACGACCTCGTGGCTCCCGGCAGCCAGAGCGAGGAAGCGATGGAATTGCTCGAAGAGCGCTTCCCCGAAGCGTCCGGCGGCAGCGCCATGGCGGTGTTCGCCGTGCCGGAAGGCGAGCGGATCGACCGTCACCGGCCTGCCGTCGAGGCGGCGGTTGCCCGGATCGCCGAGGTGGAGCACGTCGCCACCGTCAATGACCCTTTCACCGCCGGAACGATCTCGCGCGACGGACGGATCGGCTACGCCCAAGTCGCCTTCGACATACCGTCGATGGACGTGAATCCCGAACACATCGACGCGTTGGGCGGCGCGATCGAACCCGTGCGCGACGACGGTGTCGTCGCCGAACTCGGCGGCGACGCCGTCTTCATCAACGCCGAGGCGCCGACCTCGGGCGCGGAGGCGGCGGGCCTGCTGGCCGCCCTGGTCGTCCTGGTGGTGGCGTTCGGCACGATCGTGGCCGCGCTGGTCCCGATCACGCTCGCCCTGGTCGCCGTTGCCGCCGGCCTGGGCAGCATCGCGCTGCTGGCCCATGCCATGGACGTCTCCTCCGCCGCCCCCACGATCGGCGCGATGATCGGCCTGGGCGTCGGCATCGACTATGCCCTGTTCATCGTGGCCCGCTGCCGCGAGAACCGTGCCGCCGGCCAGGACAATCCAACCGCGCTGTCGAACGCCATGGCATCGTCGGGTGCGGCCGTCCTGTTCGCCGGCGGCACCGTCGTCGTGGCGATGACCGCGCTCGCGCTGACCGGCCTGGGCTTTCTCACCTCGATCGGCCTGAGCACCTCGCTGGTCGTGCTGTTCGCCGTGGCGACTGCCCTGACGCTGCTGCCCGCGCTGCTGTCCCTGCTGGGCGATCGCATCCACAAGAGGCGGCGCCGGGGCCTCCGTACGCGCCGTGCGAAGAAGCCCGAGGACACAGATGTGAGGAAATCCGAGAACCCCGAGAACGGCGAGAACCCCGAGAACGGCGAGAACCCCGAGAACACGGCATGGTGGCGTTTCGCCCACCGCGTCTCCGGCCGGCCGTGGCCGTACCTGCTCGCCGCGTCCGCGGCGCTGCTGGCGCTGGCGCTCCCTGCGCTGCGCATGGAGACGGGCTTTCCCGACGCGGGCAACGACGCGACCAGCACCACTCACCGCCGTGCCTACGACCTGTTGGCGGAGGGCTTCGGCCCCGGCTTCAACGCCCCGCTGCTGATCGTCGCCGACCTGCGGAGCTCCGGCGTGGACGCCGAGGGCATCCCGGAGCTGTCCCGGCGCATCGCCGACGCCCCCGGCGTCGCATCGGTCGGCAAGCCCCAGTTCTCCGCGGCGGGGGACACCGTCGTACTGCCCACGCTCCCCACCACCGCGCCTGCGGACGCCGTGACCTCCCAGACCCTCGAACGCATCCGTGACGTCGTCCCAGGCAATGTCGCCGTGTCCGGCCTGACTGCCATGACCGACGACCTCACCCGGCAACTCGCCGACACCCTGCCGGTCTTCATCGCCGCGATCATCGTGGTGTCGTTCCTGCTGTTGATGCTGATGTTCCGCTCCGTGGCGGTACCGCTGAAGGCCGCCGTGATGAACCTGCTGTCCATCGGCGGTGCGTACGGCGTCGTGGTGGCCGTCTTCCAATGGGGCTGGCTGGGGGGAGTGTTCCATCTCGACGAGACCTTGCCGATCGCCTCGCCCCTGCCGACGATCTTCTTCGCGGTCCTCTTCGGTCTGTCCATGGACTACGAGGTGTTCCTGCTCTCGCGCGTTCGCGAAGAGTACGACGCCACAGGTGACACGACCGAGTCGGTGGCGCGCGGCATGGCGGTCACGGGCCGCGTGATCACCTCCGCCGCGCTGATCATGACAGTGGTCTTCCTCGGTTTCGTCGCCAATCCCTCGCCGCTCGTCAAGATGATGGGCCTGGGGCTGGCGACGGCCGTCGTGCTCGACGCCACGATCGTCCGGATGGTGCTCGTGCCCGCGGCCATGGCGCTGCTGGGGCGTGCCGCCTGGTGGCTGCCCCGTCCCCTCGACCGGCGACTGCCCCGCATCAGCACCGAGGGCGCCGCTGTCCCACCTGCGCCCGAGCCCGCGCTCGCCCGTGAGTGACAGGGAGTTCCCGACCGGGACTGATGCCGATCTGCGGGGTGGCGGCGCCGCAGCACCCGCCACCCTCACTTCCGGCGCGGCCGTAGGACTTCATGCCGGAGGGGGGGAACAGGGGCGCGCAGGGTGATCGATAGCCTGCTGGGGAGCGGAGGGAGGAGAGCCCTGGCCCGAACTCCCACATTCTCCCAGGACCGGTCCTGCGCCCATCAGGCCGTCCGATGCGTGTAACCAAGCGAGGACAGAGGCCGTATGTTCACCACCCGACCCACGCTCCAGGGCACCTTCGGCATGGTGTCCTCCACGCACTGGCTGGCCTCGCAGTCGGCGATGGCCGTGCTGGAGGACGGCGGTAACGCGTACGACGCCGCTGTCGCCGCGGGTTTCGTACTGCACGTTGTCGAGCCCCACCTGAACGGGCCCGGGGGCGAGGTGCCGATCATCCTGGCCCCGGCGGGCGGCGAGGTCCGGGTGCTGTGCGGACAGGGCGTGGCGCCGGCCGGGGCGGAAATCGCCCACTACAGGGGACTCGGTTTGGACCTCGTACCCGGTACGGGACCGCTCGCCGCCGCCGTTCCCGGTGCCTTCGACGCCTGGATGCTGCTCCTGCGGGACCACGGCACGAAGACTCTGGCGGACGTCCTGAGGTACGCCATCGGGTACGCGGAGGACGGGCACGCGCCCGTGGAGCGCGTCGGCGACACCGTCGAAACCGTACGGGAGCTCTTCGAGACCGAGTGGACCTCGTCGGCCGAGGTGTACCTGCCGGACGGCCGAGCCCCGCGGCCGGGCGAGCTGTTCCGGAATCCGGCGCTGGCGGCGACCTGGAGGCGGCTGATCACGGAGGCCACTCGGGCGGGCGGTGACCGGGTCGCGCAGATCGAGGCCGCGCGGCGGATCTGGCGCGAGGGCTTCATCGCCGAGGCCCTGGTGCGGCAGGCGGCGCGGCCGGCCATGGACACCAGCGGCGAACGCCACGCGGGCACGCTGACGGCAGCCGACCTGGCCTCCTGGTCCGCGTCCTACGAGGCTCCGGTGACGTACGACTGGCGCGGCTGGACCCTGTGCAAGGCGGGCCCCTGGAGCCAAGGGCCGGTCCTCCTCCAGCAGTTGGCCCTGCTGCCGACCGAACTGCCGCGGTACGGCTCCGCGGAGTACGTCCATCTGCTGATCGAGGGCTGCAAGCTCGCGATGGCCGACCGGGAGGCCTGGTACGGGGACGCGACCGACGTGCCGGTGGGGGAGCTGCTGTCGGAGGAGTACAACGCGGGGCGGCGGGCGACAGTCGGGGAGAAGGCCTCGTACGAGCTGCGGCCCGGAAGCCCTGGGGGACGCACTCCGCGGCTGAGCCACCACGCGCGTGTGGTGGCCACCGGGGAGGCGGGGTTCGATCCGCTCGCGACGCCGGGTGCGGGCGAGCCGACCGTGGCCAGGAGTCCGAGGTCGCCGGTGCCCGGGGAGCCCGACGTCTCGGCGGACGGCGGTACTCGGGGCGACACCTGCCACCTCGATGTCGTCGACCGCTGGGGCAACATGGTCGCCGCCACGCCCAGCGGCGGCTGGCTGCAGTCCAACCCGGTCGTGCCGGAGCTGGGCTTCCCGCTCGGCACCCGGCTCCAGATGACCTGGTTGGAGGAGGGGTTGCCCAACTCCCTTGTGCCAGGACGCCGTCCGCGTACGACACTCACGCCCTCGCTCGCGCTGCGGGGCGGTGTGCCGGTCATGGCGTTCGGCACACCCGGTGGCGACCAGCAGGACCAGTGGCAACTGCACTTCTTCCTGGCCGTCGCCCTGCGCTCCGAGGTGCGCGGCGGACTCGACCTCCAGGGCGCGATCGACGCCCCGAACTGGCACAACGACAGCTTCCCCGGCTCCTTCTACCCACGCGGCATGCGCCCCGGCAGCGTCACCGTCGAGGCCCGCATGGACCCGGCCGTCGCCCACGAACTGCGTCGCCGGGGTCACAACGTACAGGTCGGACCACCCTGGTCCGAGGGGCGGCTGTGCGCGGTCGCACGGGACCCGGAGAGCGGGGTGCTGTCGGCGGCGGCCAATCCGCGGGGGATGCAGGGGTACGCGGTCGGACGCTGACCCCTGCGGCTGCTGACACCCCGGGCGTGGGGAGTTCATGCCGATTCCACCCGGAGTGCACCGGCCGGGTGAGGATTGTCAGTGCTGCGTGCTCTCATGGAGTGGTGATCGAAGACAGCGAAACCATCGAAGAGTTTCTCGCGCACGGCACGTCCGACGTGGAGGAAGCGGTCCGCAAGGCGGCGGCGACAGAGATCATGCCGCGTTTCCGGCAGCTCGCCGCGCACGAGGTGGACGAGAAGACGGGTCCCCACGACCTGGTGACGGACGCCGACCGCAAGGCCGAGGAGTACCTCACGGCCACGCTCGGCGCCCTGCTGCCCGGCTCGGTCGTGGTCGGCGAGGAGGCGGTGCACGCCAACCCGCTGACGTACGAGGCGATCCGGGGCGAGGCGCCGGTGTGGATCGTCGACCCGGTCGACGGGACACGGCAGTTCGTGCACGGCAACCCCGGCTTCTGCACCCTGGTCGCGCTCGCGCTGGGCGGCGAGGTGCTCGCCTCCTGGACGTACGCTCCGGCGCTCGACCTGTTCGCCACGGCGATACGGGGCGGGGGCGCCGCTCTCGACGGAGTGCCCCTGCGCTCCGGTTCGCCCGCGCCGGACCGCCCGCTCGAAGTGGCCACGTCCCACCCGGACTTCACGACCGACGACGAGAAGCGAGCTCTGCTCGGCCTGCGCACCGAGGGCGTGCGGACCCGGCCCTGCGGCTCCGCCGGCCTCGAGTATCTGGCCGTCGCCCGCGGCGAGCTGGATGCCACCGGCTTCTCCTGGGAAGCGGCCTGGGACCACGCGGCCGGCCTGCTGCTGGTCGAGGAGGCGGGCGGTGCGCATCTGACCCGCGCGGGCGAGCCGTTCCGTATAACGGGCGGCAACACCCTCCCCTTCACCGCGGCGCGGGACGCGGCCACGGCTCACCGGGTGGCGGGCCTGCTGGCGGGCGGAGCCTGACCCTCAGGCGGCTGCGCCGTACTCGGGCCGGAGGTCGCAGCGGACGGCCGGAGACGACCACCCGCGCCCGGGGGTCTGTCACCGGCCCGGCATATCCTGAACCCGAATGGCCACCGGCTGACAAAGGAGTCCGAAGGTGCCGTCGATGCTCGATGCGGTCGTGGTGGGTGCGGGGCCGAACGGACTGACGGCTGCCGTGGAGCTGGCCCGTCGCGGCTTCAGCGTGGCCGTCTTCGAGGCACGCGAGACGGTCGGCGGGGGCGCCCGCACCGAGGAGCTGACACTGCCCGGCTTCCGGCACGACCCGTGCTCGGCCGCGCACCCGCTGGGGGCCAACTCGCCCGCCTTCAAGGCGATGCCACTCGGGCGGTACGGCCTGGAGTGGCTGCACCACGACCTGCCCATGGCGCACCCCTTCCTGGACGGCACCGCGGCCGTGCTGTCACGGTCCGTGGCCGAGACAGCCGCGTCCTTCGGGCCGCGCGACGCGGGGACGTACCGCAGGCTGGTCGCCCCCTTCACCGGCAGATGGGACACGCTCGCCCGGGACTTCATGTCCCTGCCGCTCACCGCGCTGCCTCGCGCCCCGGTCACCCTCGCCCGCTTCGGTCTCGTCGGTCTGCCGCCCTCGACCTGGCTGATGCGCAGATTCCGCGACGACCGGGCCAGGACGCTGTTCGCGGGTCTGGTCGCGCATGTCATGGGCCCGCTCGAAGGCTTCGCCAGCGGCGCCGTCGGCCTCGTCTTCGCGCTGGCCGCGCACGCGGGCGGCTGGCCCGTCGCACGCGGCGGCTCACAGTCGATCTCCGACGCACTCACCGCGTATCTCAAGGACCTCGGCGGCACCGTCCACACCGACTACGAGGTCAAGCGCCTCGACGACCTGCCGCCCGCGCGCGCGTACGTCTTCGACACCTCGCCCGCCGCCCTCAGCCGGATCGCGGGCTTCGGCCGGTACTACGAGCGATACCGCTACGGGCCGGGCGTCTTCAAGATCGACTACGCCCTGGACGGACCTGTGCCCTGGGCCGCGAAGGAGGCCCGCCGCGCCGGGACGGTGCAGATCGGCGCAAACACGGCCGAGATCGGCGCCGCCCTGCACGCGTCCTCGCGGGAAGGCCGGGCGCCGGACGCACCGTTCCTGATCACCGTGCAGCCCAGCGTCGTCGACCCGTCCCGTGCGCCGAACGGAAAGCAGGTCTTCTGGGCGTACGGCCATGTGCCGAACGGCTGGACCGGAGACCTCACGGACGCCATCGAGCGCCAGCTGGAGCGGTTCGCGCCGGGCTTCCGCGACCGCGTCCTGGCCCGCGCCACGGCGGGCCCGCCCGAGGTGGCCGCTCGCAACGCCAACTACGTGGGCGGCGACATCGCCTGCGGCGCGGCCTCCGGGCTGCAACTGATGCTGCGGCCCAAGCTGTCCCTGTTCCCCTACAGCACACCGCATCCGGCCGTGTTCATCTGCTCCTCGGCCACCCCGCCCGGGCCGGGCGTGCACGGCATGTCGGGGCACAACGCCGCCAAGGCCGTTTGGAGGATGCTGCGCCAGTCATGACCGCCATGACCGCCATCGAACTCGTCCGGGGCGACATCACCCGGCAGAGCGTCGACGCCATCGTGAACGCCGCGAACTCCTCGCTGCTCGGCGG
Source organism: Streptomyces sp. NPDC006365 (assembly GCF_042870755.1). Lineage (NCBI taxonomy): Bacteria > Bacillati > Actinomycetota > Actinomycetes > Kitasatosporales > Streptomycetaceae > Streptomyces > Streptomyces sp. NPDC006365. The sequence continues at coordinate 238,311 of NZ_JBIAHS010000010.1, read as the reverse complement.
CGGAGGTGTGGACGGTGCCATCCACCGGCGCGGCGGACCGGCCATCCTTGACGAGTGCCGCAAGCTCCGCGCCTCCCTCCCCCACTCTCGACTTCGCTCGAGCGGGGGGACCCCCACCGGCAAGGGTCTGCCGACCGGGCAAGCGGTCGCCACGACCGCGGGTGAACTCGACGCCCGCTGGGTGATCCACACGGTGGGCCCGGTCTACAGCCGACGCGAGGACCGCTCCGACCTGCTCGCTTCCTGCTACCGGGAGTCCTTGCGGCTCGCCGCCGAACTCGGTGCCCGTACGATCGCGTTCCCCGCGATCTCCACCGGCATCTACGGCTGGCCGATCGACGACGGCGCCCGGATCGCCGTGGAGACGGTGCGGGCAACCCGTACATCGGTCGAGGAGGCCAGGTTCGTCCTCTTCGACGAGCGGGCCTACGAGGCCTTCGCCGCGCAGCTCCGCTGACCGAACCATGGTTCGGTTTACCCGTCCCGCCTGTGCCCCCCGAAGTCCTGGATCGGCCGCTGCTGGACACATCGACCTGATCCCGTCCGGTCACCGCGGGTGAGGACCCTCGCGGACCGTGACTCGCATTCCTAATGCCCGTATTCTCATCAATGCTGCGGTATTTCCGAATAGTGGATTATTGGAAGCGGGAGTGAGGTGAAGCGTGGTTCGGTCCGACGGGGAATCGAAGCGGACGTGGCGTGCGACAGGTGGCGCAGTGCCCGCCACTTTCCGTGAGCGTTTTCTGCAGGGCGAGCCGGTTGAGGGAGGCGTAAGAACGCCGATCTTGAATTCATGGCAGCGCTGCAGGTCCCTGGGTCTCTCGCCGGACCAGTCCGACCTTCCCTTCCGTGAGGACTTCGACCGGGACGGTCCGCTCGTCCGCGCGTCAGGCCCGGTGCTCGACCGGCTGCAGTCCAGGTTCGCGGGCACCGAGATGAACATCTCCGTCGCGGATGCGAGCGGGACGGTCCTTCTACGGCGTTTCGGAGAGGCGGCCCTGGCCAGAAGCCTCCCGGCGATCCAGCGCGTCCCGGGATTCGTGTTCGCCGAGCAGTTCGCCGCCACCAACGGCATCGGCCTCGCGTTGGCGGAGCGGCAACTCATCCGGGTCCACGGTGCCGAGCACTTCGCCGAGCGCTCCCAGGCCAGCGCCTGCCGCGCGATTCCCGTCCGCGACCCGCTCAGCGGGCGCATCGAAGGCGTCCTGTGCCTCGGCTACCCGCGCAGCGCCGAGGACCCGGCGCTCGTCACCGTGATACGCAAGGCGGCCGAAGCTATCGAGCGGCGGCTGCTGGAGCAGAGTTCCGGGCGTGAGCGCGCTCTGTTGCGGGCGTACGTGGGCACCGGCGCCGATGCCGCCGTCGGCCTTCACCATGGCGTCGGGGTGGACGAACTGGCCCGTGAGCTGCGCCCCCGTGACCGGGCGATCCTCCTGGAGAAGGCCACCGAGCTGATCTCCTCCGCGCAGCGGGCCGCCGTCGACGTGTCCCTGCCCGACGGCCGGAGGGTGACGCTGGTGAGCCGTCCGATGACGAGTGCCTCCGGGGTGGAAGGCATGGCGATCGAGGTCCTCCTCCCCGGCCCTTCATCGCGACAGCGCCTCCCGCTCCCGCGCCGGGTCGACGAACTGCTCGGCTTCCCCGCCGAGCCCGCAGGCCTCCCTGTCGTCGAGCCGTCCGGGTACGTTCCCGGCGCCCCGGCGTCCGGGCGCCACTCCGCCACTCCGCCGTCCGGTCTTCCTCCCGACGCCGCATCCGGCCAGGGCGCCACGGACGGTCAGGGCGCGATAACCATCGGTGTTGCCGGTGCGACGGACGATCACCCCGACTCCCAACCCCCCGCGAGGGGGCTTGTGCTGGTGGGGGAGCCGGAGGTGGGAAAGTACGCCCTGGCGGCGCGACGCCGCCTGGAGCTGCTGTCCGAGGCCAGCGCCCGTATAGGCACCACCCTGGACGTGCGCCGCACCGCCGAGGAACTTGCCGAGACGGCGGTTCCGCGACTGGCCGACTTCGCCACGATCGACCTGCCCGAGGCCGTACTGCGCGGCGAGGAGTCCGCCGACCCCGGCAGTGACCTGCGTCGTGCGGTGGTCCACGGAATCCGCGACGACGGTCACTTCAGCCCGGTCGGCAAGCGGGTCCACTTCGGCCCGACCGCGCCCCAGCTGCGCTGTCTGACCAGCGGGCAGGCCGTGCTGGAGCCGGACTTGAAGGCTGCCGCGGGCTGGCTCGCCAAGGACCCCGAGCACACCGAGCAGCTGCTGACCCAGGTCCACTCCCTCATAGCGGTCCCTCTGGTCGCCCGCGGAGTAGTCCTGGGCGTCGCCAGCTTCTACCGCTCGCAGGACGCCGCCCCCTTCGGAGACGACGACCGCTCGCTGGCCCACGAGCTCGCCACCCGTGCCGCTCTGTCCATGGACAACGCCCGGCGCTTCACGCGCGAACGCACCATGGTCCTGGCCCTGCAGCGGAGCCTGCTCCCGCAGGGTCTGCCCGATCAGGAAGCCGTCGAGGTCGCCCATCGCTATCTGCCCGCCGAATCCGATGTGGGCGGAGACTGGTACGACGTGATCCCCCTCTCCGGCGCCCGTGTCGGCCTTTTCGTCGGCGACGTCGTCGGCCACGGCATGCACTCCGCCGCCACCATGGGCCGACTGCGCACCGCCGCACGCAGCTTCGCCGAACTCGACTTCCCTCCGGACGACGTTCTCACCCACCTCGACAATGTCGTGGGGCGCCTGGACCGAGAGGATCCCGCCGCGGACGGCGTCGGCATCGTCGGCGCGACCTGCCTGTACGCCATCTACGACCCGACCTCGCAGCAGTGCGTCATGGCTCGCGCCGGTCACCCTCCGCCCGCGCTGGTCCGCCCCGACGGCACCGTGTCATTCCTCGACCTGCCCGCCGGGCCGCCTCTCGGCCTCGGCGGTCTGCCCTTCGAAACCGCCGAGATCCACCTCCCCGAACACAGTCAGCTGGTCCTCTACACCGACGGACTCATCGAGGACCGGCACCGCGACATCGACGTCTCCCTCGACAGCCTGCGCGGAGCCCTGGCCCACCCCGAGCGCACACCCGAGGAGACCTGTGAGGCGGTCCTGGAGAGGGTGGCGCCCGCCCACCCCAGCGACGACATCGCACTGCTCGTCGCCCGCACCCACGCGCTGGACCCCCACCGGATCGCCGACTGGGACCTGCCCGCCGACCCGGCCCTCGTCAGCGACGTCCGCGCCAACGCCATCCGGCAGTTGGACGACTGGGGACTCGACGAGGCCGCGTTCGTCGCGGAACTACTGCTCAGCGAGCTGGTCACCAATGCCATCCGCCACGGTTCCGGGCCTATCCGGGTACGACTGATCCATGGCCCCACCCTGATCTGCGAGGTCTACGACACCAGCAACACCGCCCCGCACCTGCGCCGGGCAGCCGCCACCGACGAGGGGGGCCGTGGCCTGTTCCTCGTCGCGCAGCTGGCGCAGAGCTGGGGTGCCCGCTACACCCCGGAGGGCAAGGTCATCTGGGCCGAATGCGGGCTCGACGCAACTTGAGGGCCTGCGCACGGCGCTCTGGTGCCCCCTGACCCGTTCGGGGGGCACCAGATACTGTCAAATGTCTAAAATGCTGCTATTTGCCCCGCTAGTATCCCTGATGAAAGTCGGGAAGAACTCGCAAGGCCGACCCCCGGGAGATGTCCGTGCATGATGCTCCCGACACCTCTCCGGAGGCCATCCAGGCCTCCGGAGCGGAACCTCTGGTCCGCATCCGCGGGCTCGACAAGCGGTTCGGCGGAACCCTCGCGCTGGCCGGGGTCGACCTCGATGTCCACGCCGGCAGCGTCCTGGCGCTTCTCGGCCCCAACGGCGCCGGAAAGTCCACGCTCATCAAAGTGCTCGCCGGCGTCCACCACGCCGACGCGGGGCAGATCACCGTGGCCGGGCACCCGCTCGGGACCCACGCGGCCTCCCGCAGCATGTCGTTCATCCACCAGGACCTCGGTCTGGTGGAGTGGATGACGGTGGCCGAGAACATCGCCCTGAGCACCGGGTATCCGCGCCGCGCCGGACTGATCTCCTGGCCGCGGACCCGTGAACGCTGCGCCGACGCACTGCGGATCGTCGCCGGACATCTCGACCCCGACGCGCCGATCGCCCGGCTCGCCCCCGCGGAGCGTTCGCTGGTCGCCATCGCCCGAGCCCTGGCGGGACGGGCGAAGCTCGTCGTCCTCGACGAGCCGACCGCCCGGCTCCCCGCCGCGGACTGCGCCCGGCTCTTCCACGTACTGCACGCCCTGCGCGACCGGGGGCACGGCATCCTCTACGTCAGCCATCGCCTGGACGAGGTGTACGAGGTCGCCGACGCCTTCGCCGTCCTGCGCGACGGTCACCTCGTCAGCCATGGCGCGCTGGCCGGCCACAGCCCCGCCCGCCTGGTGCACGACATCGTCGGCGAGGAACTGACCGACTACCGCCCCGCCACGGCCCCCGCCGACGCCCCGGCCGTACTGACCCTCGACGGCGTACGGACCGCCGGCGCGGGCCCGGTCAGCCTGGAACTCAAGGCCGGGGAAGTCCTGGGTCTGGTCGGCCTCTCGGGCGCCGGGCACATGGACCTGGGCCGGGCCCTCGTCGGCTCCCGGCCCATCCTCGACGGTCGCGTACTCCTCGGCGGCCGGCGGTACAGCCCCCACAAGGTCGCCGACGCCGTCGGCCTCGGCGTCGGCTTCGTGACCGGCGACAGACAGCAGGAGGGATGCGCCACCGAGCTGACCGTACGGGAGAACCTCCTGGCCAACCCCCGCGCGGGAGGCCTGCCGGCGCTGCGCTGGATCAGGCCCCGCCGCGAACGCGCCGAGGCCGCCACCCTGATCGAACGGTTCTCGGTGCGTCCCCGCGACAGCGAGGCCCCCATCGCCACCCTGTCCGGCGGAAACCAGCAGAAGGTCATGATCGGCCGGTGGCTGCGGGTGGGCCTGCGCCTGCTGGTCCTCGAGGAGCCGACGGCGAGCGTGGACATCGGCGCCAAGGCCGCGATCTACGGCCTGCTCGAGGAGGCGCTGGCCGCCGGCCTCGCGGTGCTGCTCATCTCCACCGATTTCGAGGAGGTCGCGGGCGTGTGCCGACGTGCCCTGGTCTTCGTCCGCGGGGCTGTGACGGCCGAGCTGAGCGGTCCGGACCTCACCATCGCCGGGCTCACCCGGGCAGCTTCGGCCATGCCCCCCTCCGGAAGCACGACGGACTCATGACCGCCTCGCCCCCTCCCCCCTCGTCCCCGTCCCCACGGCACCGACCGGGCCCGCTGAGCCGATTGGAGAGGCAGGGCGGGCACCTCATCGGCACTTACGGCCTTCTGGCCCTCACCGCCCTGCTCTTCCTGATCTTCTCCCTCACACTGCCGCGTACCTTTCCCACCGCGGACACCATCGACTCGATCCTGTCCACCCAGTCGATCCCGGCCGTCCTCGCGCTCGCCGCCATGGTGCCGATCGTGACAGGCGCGTTCGACCTCTCCATCGGCTACGGCCTCGGCCTGGCGCACGTCATGGTGATGCAGCTCGTCGTCAACGACGGGTGGCCATGGCCTCTCGCCTGCCTCGCGGTGATCATTGGAGGGGCGGTGGTAGGCGTCCTCAACGGTGTCATTGTCGAGTTCGGCCGGATCGACTCCTTCATCGCCACTCTCGGGACCGGCAGCATGATGTACGCCGCGACCGGCTGGATCACCGACGGCGGCCGGATCGTCCCGGGCCCGCAAGGCCTCCCGGCCGCCTTCACCGACATCTACGACTCCACGTTCCTCGGCCTTCCGGTCCCCGCCTTCTATGTGCTCGCCCTCGCGGTCGCGCTCTGGCTGGTGCTGGAGCGGCTGCCGCTCGGCCGGTGCCTGTACGTCATCGGCTCCAACCCCCGCGCCGCCGCCCTCGTCGGCATCCCGACCCGCAAGTACTCGGTCTACGCCTTCGCCGCATCGGGGCTGATCGTCGGCTTCGCCGGGGTGCTGCTCGCGGCCCAGCAGCAGATCGGCAATCCGAGCGTCGGCCTCGACTATTTGCTGCCCGCCTTCGCCGGTGCTCTCCTCGGCTCCACCGCGATCAAACCCGGCCGCCCCAACGCCATGGGCACCGTAGTCGCCGTCGCCGTCCTCGCCGTCGGCCTCACCGGCATCGGCCAGATGGGCGCCGACTTCTGGACGATCCCGCTGTTCTACGGCGGCACCCTGCTCATCGCCGTCGGCCTGGCCGGCTACTCCGCCCGCCGCCTGCGCACCGGCGCGGTCGCGGCCCGCGATTCACCCGTCGTGCCGCCCCCACCGCAGCCACCACCGACGCAGGACGGTGGCACAGCGGGTACCGCTCCATGACCCACTCCACGGCACCACCTCCGTGACCTTGGACGCATCCTCCCGCCCATCCCTCCATGAGGAGCTCCCGTGCAGTGCAACCGCAAGGCCACCCCCGGCGTCTTCACGGCTCGGTCCGCCTCCGCGACCCTGTTGGCAGCGGTAACCGTCCTTGCAGGCTGCGAACGCGGCTCGTCGACAGGCGAGGGGGACTCCGCAACGGGCCCGAGCGGCTGCCCCGCGGCCCACGCCAGGGCCCAGGCCGCCGTCAGACAGGCAGAGAAAACCGACGCCCCCTGGGACGGACCGACCAGCGGCCCCACGGCGGTGTCCGGCAAGACCATCGTCTACGTCGCCCAGACCATGACCAATCCCGGAGTCGCGGGCACCGCGAATGGAGTGAGGGAAGCCGCGCGGGTCATCGGCTGGAACGTCCGGGTGATCGACGGCGGGGGCACGCCCGCCGGCATCCAGGCGGCGATGAGCGCGGCCGTGGCCCTCAGGCCCTCGGGCATCGTCATCGGCGGCTTCGACCCCGACTCGACCTCGCAGCAGGTCGCGCGGGCCAACGCGGCGGGCATCCCGCTCATCGGCTGGCACGCGGTCGCTTCGCCCGGCCCCAGTCAGAGGCCCAAGCTCTTCACCAACGTCACCACCCGGGTCGAGGACGTGGCCGGAATCAGCGCTCAGTGGATCATCTCGCGTTCCAACGGCCGCGCCGGGGTCGTGCTCATCACCGATGCCTCGATCCCCTTCGCCAAGAACAAGTCCGACCTGATCAGGAAGGAGCTGGCCACCTGCTCGGGTGTGAAGCTGCTGGCGCAGGAGAACATCCCGATCCCGGACGCCAGCAGCCGCACCCCCCGGGAGATTTCCTCCCTCCTCTCCCGCTTCCAGAGCAAGTGGACCTACTCCATCGCCATCAACGACCTGTACTTCGCCGACGCCGCCCCCGCCTTCCGGGCAGCCGGTAAGAAGGGCTCCGGCCCACCCTTCAACATCGGCGCCGGCGACGGCGACCCCTCCGCCTTCCAGCGCATCAACAGCGAGCAGTACCAGGCTGCTACCGTCCCGGAGCCACTGTCGCTGCAGGGTTGGCAGATCGTCGACGAGTTCAACCGGGCTTTCTCCAGCCGACCCGCCAGCGGATATGTAGCCCCCGTCCACCTCACCACGGCCGCCAACAGCGCCGGGGACACGACCTGGGACCCGTCGGGTTACCGGGAGGCGTACCGAAAGATCTGGGGCAGGTAACAGCGGCATCGGGGTGCCGCCCGCTCACCCCTCCGCCGACGGGCTCGGCTCAGCGCGCGCGGAGGGTCGCTCCATAGCCGTCTGTGGGGGCGGGGGAGGGGCGTACTCGGTGAGCAGGAGCGCGATGTCGTCCGCCCTGTCGGCGGACTGGCTGGCATCTCGCAGTAGCCCGTCGGCCAGATCCTTCAGGCCGTCCCCGCCCGTGTGGGCCAGTGAGGCCCGGAGCCGCTCGATGCCGGAACCGATGTCCGAGCCGCGCCTCTCGACCAGCCCGTCGGTGTACAGGGCCAGGACCGATCCGGGCGCGAGGCGCAGCTCCGACTCCGGATACTCGGCCGTGTCGACGACGCCGAGCAGTGGACCGCCCGGCACATCCAGGATTTCGGCGCGTCCGTCGGGCAGGCGCAGCAGAGGTGGGCAGTGGCCCGCGCGGACGATGGCCAGGGCTCCCGAGCGGGGGTGGAAGCGGGCGTAGCAGCAGCTCGCGAGCAGCGCCGGGCCGAGGTCGTCGAGGAGGAGCCGGTTGGTGTCGGCGACGACGTCGCCAGGTCGGTGGCCGGCGGTGACAAAGGCCCGTACCGCGCTGCGCAGCTGGCCCATTGCGGCCGCGGCGGGGACGTTGTGCCCCTCGACGTCCCCGACGATCAGCGCGACCTCTTCGCCGGTGGGGATGACGTCGTACCAGTCGCCGCCGATGTCCATCTCCCTGGTGCCCGGAAGATAGCGCCCGGTGACGCGAAGGTCCGGCAGCGTGGGCAGCCGGTGCGGCAGCAACGCGTTCTGCAGGCCGCGGGCGAGGGCGAATTCGGCGTCGTAGAGCCTGGCACGTTCGAGGGCCTGGGCGATCAGGCCTCCCAGCGCGGTGAGCACTCCGCGCTCTTCGCCGGGGAACCGATGGACGTCGTCGAAGCCGAGCATGCAGGCGCCGACCGGACGGTTGGAGGCGATCAGCGGCAGGAACGCCCAGGAGTTGGAGTCGCCGAGAGGGATCCCGGGGTACGTCTCGAGGAGTTCCTGCCGAGACTCGACGAACAGCGGGGCCCCGGACGTCAGCGCGTCCGTCATGGGCAGTCGGGCATGCAGCGGGGTGCCTTCGAACCGGGCGAGAAAGCGTTCCGGGTAGCCACGTTGTGAGAGCAGGTGCAGGCGCCGCTCCTCCACCACGGAGATCGCCAGCTTCTGGCCGCCGAAAGCGGGCAGCAACTGCTCGGCGACGGCGTCGCACACCTCGCGCGCCGTGACCGCCTCGGTGAGGGCGCTGCCCAGCTGCAGTACGCGGTAGAGGGCACCCAGGCGGGGGGCCGCGGGTGACAGGGAGAGGGGCGGTCCCTCCCCCGCGACGGCCGTCCCGGGCGCGGCCCCGGCCGGAACCGGCTGCCTCACGAGCGCCGCCCATCCCGTCATGCCCTGCGCGCCCGGGTGGAGGGAGAATACGAGCCACTCGTCGGGCGGTCGGCGGACCAGGAAGGAGACAGGTCGCTGGGAGACCACGGCGGCCCGGTAGCGGTCCTCGTAGACGGGATCGGCCAGCCAGGGCAGTACGTCCCAGGGGCGTTGACCGAGCAGTTCGTCCTGGCGGGCCCGCAGCAGCTTCTCCAGGCTGTGGTTGGCATAGGTGAGACGCCCGTCCGGAGAGAGCGCGAAGAAGCCGTCTGCGAGTCGCTCGATCGCCGCCACGGCGGCCATACCGCTCCCGGAGTCGAGCACGGCGCCGACCAGATGGGGCGACGCCTGCGAGTTGCCCAGGTTCTCGGGCACCCGTCCCCACAGCTCGACCGTGCGGCCACCCCCGCCGCCGTCGCGGATGCGCAGGCAGTGCGCGAGCATATGGCCCTCCTGGACCGCGGCACGGGCGGCGGACCGAAAGCCGGGCAGATCCGCGGGCTCGATCCTGGCCGCCAGTGTGGCCGCACGTCTGTCGAACTCGCGGGGAGGGATTCCGAAGATCGCGCACAGCTCGTCGTCGGCCGTAAGGGCTCCGGTGTCGAGGTTCCAGTCGAAAAGGCCGACCCGTGTCGCCGGAGGGGACGGCAGGGGGACCACCACCGGATCGGCACGCTCGTCGCACTCGCCGAGCGCCTGGCTGCCGCTCAGCCCGGCGAGGACCTTGCCCAGACGGTCGGCCGCGGAGCGCAGGTGCCGACGCTGCACTCTGGACAGCCCGGCCCCGTCCGGTTTGGGCGTCCACAGCACGGCCATCGCGCCGAAGGTCCGCTCACCCGCGCGCACGGGCACTGAGGCAGAGCCGAAGGGGTAGGGCATGGCGACCGAGAGCTGAGGGAAGCGCCGCATCGTCTCCTCGGCGCCGGCCAGGTGGACGAAGTTCCCGGAGCGGTAGGCCTCTGCCACCGGGATACGGCTGTTCACCGGGATCCGGCGCCACCCGCCCAGCAGGGACGGCGGTGCCCCGCACGTCGCCGTCAGTACGAGCGAGCGACGGTCGCCGGAAAGCAGGAACACACTTCCGGCATGCGCTCCGGTCACCTTCATGGCACTGGTGACGGCACTGACCAGGGCGTCGTCGCGCTCGAGTGCTTCGCCGACACTCGCGGCGCCGAACGGGTACGAACTCGATGCCTCACCCCTGGCCGACACGCTACCTCGATCATTTTGAGTATTTGTTCCATTTTAGGGCGAATTTCGGTCTTTGACGGTCATTTGTCTGTCTGGAAGCGAGGGCGGAAGCGCCGTGGAGACGGTGCGGGCAACCCCGGTGCGCCTCGGCCGGCGTTCTGCCTGTTACAGCTGTACGGCGCGTTCGTCGGCCACGACGGCGATGCCAGTGCCGCTGAAGACGGCGGACGGCCGGCTGCACTCCGTCCTCGGCATCGGCGTGATCGCTTTGGGTGTCCTGCGGTCTCCGGTGGCCACCGAGGCGCAGGGTCTGCCGTTTCTTCCAAAGTGAGCCGGGCACTCGTCTTTCGCTCCGACCGGACCGGAGAGGGGAGGTGAGTCCCGTGCCGGGACAGCAGGAACTGCCGTCGACTCTGGATCGGTCGCCCAAGGACGCGCAGCGCACCTGGGTCAAGGCGCATGATTCCGCCGTCGAGCAGTACGGCGAGGGGGAGCGGGCGCACCGGGTGGCCTACTCGGCACTCAAGCACAAGTACGAGAAGGTCGGCGATCACTGGGAGCGCAAGGAGAAGCGGCGCAAAGGCCCGTCCGATCCGCTGGCCGCACGCCCGCGGCAGCAGGGCGGGCGCAGCGGCGAAGGGGTGGACGAGCAGGCCTCCAAGCAGCATCTGTACGACGTGGCCAAGCGACTCGGTGTCGAGGGGCGGTCCCGTATGACGAAGTCCGAGTTGTTGGACGCCATACGCAAGGCAAATCGTTCCGAGACCCGCAAGGCCCGAAGCTGAACCGGCCGCGGCCACTGAGGTGGTCGGCAGCGAGTGCCGTATACGTGGAAAGGCGCCGGAAGACCGGTATCGGTGCAGATGACCGAGCTCCGCCAGGCGGTAGCGCCGGCTGCATGAGCATGGGTGAACCGTTCAACACCGTGGGCCCGGTTTTCAGCCGGAGCGTTGGCGTCGGGGAAGGCGGTTCTGGTCCGGCCGGTTCAGCCCACCAGGCGGCGACTCCACGGATGGAGCTGCCGTCGCCGCCGTCGGGGAGGGCGGCGTGCAAGGGCTCGGTGCGGGTCACGGCGCCACCAGCACCACCTTTCCCGTGACGGTGCCGGACTCCGCCAGCCGCATGGCCTCGGCGACACGGGTCAGCGGCAGCTCCGCCGCTATCTGGGCGGTGACCTCGCCGCGCTCCAGAGCGGCGAACACCTGGCTGAGATCGGCGCGCAGGCGGGCGCGGAAGCGGTCCTTGGCGAAGGCCCGCCCGGCCCAGACGTTGAAGAAGTACGCGCGACGGCCGTTGGGCAGGCTGTTCCACAGCCACACCCGGCACAAGATCTTGAGTACGGGCCACTGCTTGGATCCCGAGTCGTCCCGGGTCGCGGCGCTGCCGTACGAGACGAGCGTGCCGCCGGGCGCGAGCAGCCGCCACGAGTCGATCACGCTGCGCGCGCCGATGTGGTCGAACACGGCATCCACCCCGCCGGGGACCAGTTCCCGGACGCGTGAGGGTACGTCCTCGGACCGGTAGTCGACCGGGATCACGTCCAGCTTCCGCAGCGCGCCGTGGTGGCGCGCGGACGCCGTACCGATCACTCGTACTCCCGCGATGCGTGCCAGCTGGACCAGTAGCGAGCCGACGCCGCCGTTGGCGCCGTGGACGAGAATGGTCTGCCCGGCGCGCACCCGTGCCTTGCGGTGCAGCATCTGCCAGGCGGTGATGCCGTTGACCACTGCGGTCTCCGCCTCCGCCGCGCCCACACCGGCGGGCACCTCCACGACGTCCGCCGCGTCGAGGGCGACGTGACTCGCCCAGCCGCCGACCTTCGTCAGCGCGGCGACCCGCTTGCCGACCAGGCTGGGCTGCACACCCGCGCCGGCCGCCAGAACCGTCCCGACGAGGTCGTAGCCGGGCACGAAGGGGAACGGCGGCTGGTCGTAGTACCGGCCGCGGCGCATCTGTTGCTCGGCGAAGGACACTCCGGTCGCCTCCATGCGGATCACGACCTGTCCTGCGCCCGCCGTCGGCACGGATCCGTGCCGGATTTCGAGCCCGTCCGGCTCCACCTTGCCCGGCAGGACCACCTCGACGAGTTCTCCGACGCTCATGACGACCTCCGTTGAATGCGGTGCGATGTGACGTGTTAGAAGAAGTTGCCTTCGTTAGAAGGTGTAACCAGCTTGCGGGAGGTGTTGGGGTCCGTCAAGGCCCGGCGCGAAATTTAATTAGAAGCAATGGCGACAGTGATAGGTTCTAACTCCGAAGGGGCTGCTGGCATGCAGGCAACAGAGAGGCGGACATGACAGGAACCTCGAAGACCCCCCGCGAGCGCTACCGGACGCAGGTGCGCGAGGAAGTGAAGGAGCGGGCGTGGGAGCAGATCGCCACCGCTGGGGCGTCCGCGCTGTCCCTCAACGCGATCGCCAAGCGGATGGGCATGAGCGGCCCGGCGCTCTACCGGTACTTCGGCAGCCGCGATGAACTGATCACCGAGCTCATCAGGGACGCGTACCGCAGCCAGGCCACGGCGTTCCGCGCCGCCGGCGAGGAGGGCGCCGACCTGGCCGGACTGGCGCACACGCTGCGCCGGTGGGCCCTCGAAGATCCCCAGCGGTACTTCCTGGTCTACGGCACGCCCGTACCCGGCTATCACGCTCCCGACGACGTGACCGCGCTCGCGTCGGAGATCATGTCGACCCTGCTCGACGCCTGCGCGGCGGCGTCCGCGGGCTCGGCGGGCTCGGCGGGCTCGGCGGGCTCGGCGGGCACGGACGCGGCGACGGCTTTCGGTGACCACCTCGAGCACCACCGCCAGTGGGCACGCGGGCATTCCGCCCCGCCCGCCGCACTGCACCGGGCCCTCTCCTTCTGGACCCGGCTGCACGGCGTGCTGTCCCTGGAACTCGCCGGCCACTTCACGGGGATGGGCTTCGACCCCTCCCTGCTGTTCACGGCCGAGCTGAACGGCCTGCTGCCCCACTGACCGAACCCAGCACGCGCGCGGTGCACAGTCCCGCGATGCTCGCGCCGATCACGCAGCCGGTCCGGTCCAGGGTGCTGACTTCGGTGAAGTCCATCCCGGCCGCGCGGCAGCGTCAGCCGAACCGGGCCGCGAGACGCCGGTACAGCGCCGGTGCCGCGCCGTGCAGCCGGCCGGGCAGACGGAGCCAGCCAGGTACATACACCTCGTCGCGGTTGTGGGTGATGGCCTGCCAGACGGCTTCGGCGACTCGTTCGGCCGGTACCGGTCTGGGGCGCGAGCGTAGGTACGGAGCGCCGCGTCGTTCGAAGAACGGGGTGTCCACGACCCCGGGCATGACATGGCTGATGCCCACGCCCGTGCCGCGCAACTCGTAGCGGAGCGCCTCGGCGAAGGTGCCGAGGGCGGCCTTGGCGGCGGAGTAGACGGCCTCGTCACGGACCCCGAGGCAGCCCGCGACGGAGCCGATGAGCACCACGCGGCCGGTGCCCTGGCTGACCATGCCCGGCAGCAGGAGCCGTACCAGATGCACCGGCGCCAGTACATCGACGGAGAACACCTCGTCGATGACCCCCGGCGGCATGGTCTCGAACGGCCCCGCCCAGCCGATGCCGGCCCCGGCCACCAGCAGATCAACCCGGCCGGCGGAGTCCAGAACGTACTCGGCGAGCCGCCGGTCCGCTCCCGGCTCGGCCAGATCCGTGGGGAAGGCGGCGGCCGAGGTGTCGTTGGCGCTCTGGTCGAGGTCCTGGGCGACCCGCTCGAGCCGCGTCCGGTCGCGCCCGTTGAGTACGAGGTGCCAGTTGCCCTCCGCCGCCAGGCGCCGCGCGACGGCGGCGCCGATGCCCGAGGAGGCGCCCGTCACCAGGGCCACGCTCGTTGCGGGTGCCGACGCATCGGCCAGGTGCGGGTGGGTGTCCGTGTCCGTCCCGGCCGTGGTGCCGATGGGCCCGGTGGCTGCGGAGCCGGTTGGGGATGAGTTGTGGGGCACGGTAGTCGTCCTCTGCAACCGGGGCCATATGTCGGTTGGTGACGGGGTACTCCGGGCTCAGTGTACGAAGAGACTGCCCTGCCCGCCCGGCCCGTGCACGGGCAGTCGTACGTCGCCGCTCGCGCCCACCTGCCCCAATCCCTGGTAGGAAGCGCAGGCCGAGGGGTACTACGAGTGTCATGGGCGATTCACTTTCCGGGCTTTCGGAACCTTCCGGACTTTCCTTCGCCGAGGCGTACGGGCTTCCGGGTACCGGCCGGGCGCACCACCCTGTCCCCTCCGTCGCTGTCCTCGTGGAATTGCTCAGGAACGGCGCGGCCGGCGGTCACGTCAAGTGCTGGGAGCACTTCGCCGAAGCCGCGGCCCGGCACACCGGGCCCGGCGCCGGTGTCGACCTGACCGTGTACGTCCTCGGCGAGCGGGAGGGTGTGGAGCCGCTGTCGCCCCGCGTACGGTTCGTCAGCCTGCGGCCGGTGCTCAGCACGGCGGCCCTGATGCCCGCGGTCGGCGGAGTCGACATCGTCGATCTCGCGCCCTTCCACCCCGGGCTGTCCAGACTGCTGCCCCGTCACGACGTCTGGCACCTCACGCACACCTTCGCCTTCGCCTCGACGGCGGCCTTGCTGGTCCGCCGCGCTGACCGGGGCAGGACACCGGCACGACCGGGCGTGGTGGGTTCGCTCCACACGGACGTCCCAGCCCTGGCGTCCGTGTACCTGAAGCAGATGCTCGGCAGGACCCCGGCCCTGGCCTGGATGGACGGGCGGTTCCCCGGCGGGGGCGCGCCGGAGGCGGTCGCCTGGCTGGCCCGGCGGCGGCGTGACCGGCTGATCCGGATGTGCGACCGGGTGCTGGTCGCCTCGCCGAACGACCGCGCCAAGATCACCGCGCTGACGGACCCGGACCGGGTCTCCCAGCTGCGGCGCGGCATCGACCGCGAGCGGTTCCGGCCCGATCCGTGGGCCCGCGGCGCCCTCGCCCGGACCCACGGCGTGCCCCTGGACCGGCCGCTCATCCTGTTCGTGGGCCGCGTGGACGCCTCCAAGCGTGCCCTGCTGCTCGCCGAGGCGGTGGACCGGATGAGACGTCGGGGGCATGCCGTACATCTGCTGATGGTCGGCACGGGTGCCGACCGGGGCCGGGTCGCGGAGCTGCTCGGCCGCGACGTGACGCTGCTCGAGCCGCAGCCTCAGGAGTGGCTGGCCAGGGTGTACGCCGGATGCGATGTGTTCGCCTTCCCGTCCCGGACGGAGACCGTCGGCAATGTCGTCGCCGAGGCGATGGCCTGCCGCCTCCCCGTGGTGCTGCCCGCGGGTGCCCGGACCACGCAGTGGCTGGCCGGGCCGGGGCGGGACGGCCTGGTCGTACGGCACGACGACGCGGAGGGCTGGGCGCAGGTGCTGACCGAGCTGGTGACGCGACCGGAGCTGCGCGATGTGGTGGGGGAGCGGGCGGTCGCCACGGCCCGGCACCGGCACCCCACCTGGGCTCAGGTGTTCGCCGACGACCTGCTGCCGGTCTGGTACGAGGCGGCGGCCATCGGATCGGCCATACGCCGCATGTGAGCCCGAGCTGGTGGCCGCCGACGCCCACCACGACGGGAAAGCGCGCTACGGCCGCAAGTCCGTCGTGTGCTCGGTAGCCGCGCGCCCGCCGCCGGAACCGTCAGCAGGCGAGGAATGGTGCGTCTGGCGTGGGTGCAGCGCGGCGATCAGGGGCGACGAGTTGAGCCGTACGATCCCGAAGACCGTGAGGCACACACCCAGGACCGTAAAAGCCGAGGTGGGCCAGCCGTGGTTCAGTGACTCCCCGAACAACGTCGTGCCGGTCGCGATGGCCACGGCCGGTTCCGTCGCGTCGATCACCGTCATCGTGGCGGCCAGCGGCCCCGCCTGGAACGCGCTCTGGATCAGCAGCAGCCCGGTGAAACTGGCGATGACCAGCAGATACGTCTGCCAGGCCGTGAACACCGCGAGCAGGCCCCGTTCCACGTGCGCGACGGTGATGGTCAGCAGCACGGACTGGAAACCCATCACCGCTCCGCCGGCCAGGGCCACGAGTGACGCCCGCCACGTACCGCTCACGAACCGGCGTGCCACCAGCGCGCAGAGCGTCACTCCGCAGACCGAGCCCAGCGTCATCAGCCAGGGGCCGAGATCCGCGTCCGTCGAGCTGCCGCCGTGCGGCCGTGCGGTGGAAAGGGCGACCGCCAGACCGGCCGCCACCGCGAATGTGCCGATCCACTCCCGAACGCCCAGCCGTTTGTGGCTGAGCCGCGCGGACAGCGGGACCGCGAAGATCAGCTCGCAGACGATCAGCGGCTGCACAAGGCTGAGCGGTGCGGAAGACAGGGCCAGGGCCTGGAATCCGTAGGCGATGAAGGCGAAGGCGATCCCGGACAGCCACAGCGGCCGCCGGACCAGATGGCTGAGCAGGGTCCAGGAGAGCGCTTCCTCGGCGGGCCGGGCGCTGGCTGCCCGCTGCTGGAGCACTCCTGCCAGGGCGAAGCAGGCGCCCGCGGCGAGTGCGGCGAGGACGGCGACCGGCATACCGGGCCCTGTTCCGGGACTCGCGGCCAGTCAGTGCTGCGGCCCGGGCGGCTTGGTGTGGGCGGCAGGCCGGGTGTGGACGTACAGCTGGCGGCGGTCGCCGAGGGCGGTGTGCGGCGGCAGGGGCAGTTCGTAGCGGACCGGGCGGGCGTGGTCGGCGAGTTGTCGCTGCGGGTTGTAGACCCGGTTGAACTTCCACAGCATGCGGGCGAAGTTCGTCTGGCCGTGGGCGAGGTTGCGGCCGAGGACGCGTGCCGCGGCGAAGGCGGTGCGCAGACCGAGGTGCTTCTGGTGCAGTACGGCCTGGGTGCGGACCAGCTCCCGGTAGAAGACGTCGAGCGGCAGTGCCGTGGGCACGACGGCGTGCTGGATGTCGAAGAGCCGGTAGTCGCGGGTGGTCAGCCGGCGCGCCTCGGTGTGCCAGATCTCCGTACCGGGATACGGCGTCATCACGGTGAGGTGGACGATCTCCGGTACGGACAGCGCGAACTCGCGGACGATCCGGAAGCGTTCCTCGTCCCAGGCCGGGTCCACGATCAGGTTGATGGCGACGCTGATGCCGAGCTTGCGCGCCGTCTCCAGGGCGTGAAAGTTCTCGTCCGGGCTGACCCGTTTGCGGTACAGCTCAAGGCCCTCCTCATCGAGCGCCTCCATGCCGAGGAACATGTAGCTCAGCCCCAGCCGGGCCCAGCGCTCGAAGACCTCCGTGTGGCGCAGCAGCACGTCGCTGCGGGTCTCCAGGTAGTAGCGCTTACGGATCCCCCGACGTTCCACCTGCGCGGCGATGGCATCGCCGTGCTCGGGGCGGATGAAGGCGACGTCGTCGACGATGAACACGTTCGGCTCGTGGATGGAGGCGAGCTCGTCGGCCGCCGCTTCCGGGGACGCCTTGCGGTAGCTGCGGCCGTAGAAGGTCCACGCCGAGCAGAACGAGCAGTCCCAGGGGCAGCCGCGGGTGAACTCGATGGAGGCGCACGGGTCGAGTTCTCCGATGAAGTACCGGCGGCGGTGACGCATGAGGTCGCGGGCCGGTCGCGGCGTGTCGATGCCGTGCAGCAGCTGCGGGGCGGGTCCGTGGCCGTTCGCGGTGACCACGCCCGGGACGCCGTCCACACCGCCGTCACGGACCGCTTCGAGCAGCGGGGCCACGGCCGGTTCGCCCTCCCCGCGGACCACCGCGTCGACAGCTCCCTCCGCCTGGGCGAGCACGTCCTCGGCGACGAAGGAGACGCTGTGGCCGCCGAAGAAGACGAAACAGCCGGGCACGGCCCGTTTCGTCCACTCGGCGATCTCGATGGCCTCAGGAATGTTGGCGAGGTAGTTCAGCGAGATGCCGAGCGCTTCCGGCTGGAAGGACGCCAGTTCCGACCGCAGATCCGCCTGGTCGAGCACCTGGAGGTCCACCACCCGTACCTGATGACCTGCGTCGCGGGCGGCGCCGGCCACTCGTTCAAGACCGAGTGGTTCCAGCCTCAGGAAGATCTCCGAGTACAGCAGGGCGCTGGGGTGGACGAGCAGTAGGCGCATGGATCACCTCGGGATGGAGACGGCTGCCGCTGTTCAAACAATGCCAAAGTGCACAGTGTTTGGCTTCTCGGGATATTTCGTTTGCCACTACCGCGTACCCCTCCGAACCACCCCGACGGCTCGGCGGAAACCGCGGCGCCTCGTCCCCGTGGTCCAGGGCTCAGCTCGGCGGCAGCGGCGAGGGGCGCACCAGACCGGACTGGTAGGCGATGACGACCAGCTGGGCACGGTCGCGGGCGTCGAGCTTGGTCATCGCGCGCTGCACGTGGGTGCGGACGGTCAGCGGGCTGAGGAAGAGGACGTCGGCGATCTCCGCGTTCGACTTGCCCTCGGCGGCCAGGGCCATCACCTCGCGTTCGCGGGCCGTCAACGCGGCGAGGCGTTCGGGCGGAGCCAGATGAGGGCCGGCCTCCGGGGTGGTGAGGAAGCGCGTGATGAGGCTGCGGGTGGCCACGGGCGAGAGGAGCGACTCGCCGGCGGCCACGGTGCGGATGCCGTCGAGGAGCACGTCCGCGGTGACGTCCTTGCCGAGGAAGCCGCTCGCGCCGGCGCGCAGGGCCTGGGCGACGTACTTGTCGGTCTCGAACGTGGTGAGGATCAGCACGCGCGTGGCGGACAGGTCCGGGTCGGCGCAGAGGGCGGCTGTCGCGGCCAGACCGTCCATGCCGGGCATACGGATGTCCATGAGGACGACGTCGGGGTGGTGGACGCTGGTGAGGTCCAGGGCTTCCCTGCCGTCGGTGGCCTCGGCGGCCACCTCCATGTCCTCGCAGGAGTCGATCAGGATTCTGAAGGTCGCCCGCAGCAGGGCCTGGTCGTCGGCGAGCAGTACGCGGATGGTCATGTGGTCTGTTCCTTCGGTGCTGCGTACTGGGCGTTCTGGGCGGCCTGGGGATGCAGGGGCAGTGTGGTGGTGACCTCGAAACCACCCTGGGGGCGGGGGCCGGCACAGAGCTCGCCGCCGACGGACTGCGCGCGTTCCCGCATGCCGACGAGGCCGAAGCCGCGTCCCGCGTCCAGGGCGGCGGGGGCCGTGGCGGCGCCGCGGACGCGTCGAGCCCGGCGGCAGCCCCAACCACATGTCGCATTCTCGCCAGCCCTCGCCATGACCATGGCCGATGCTGGAGGCATGCAGAACGGGACGTACAACGGGACACGGAACGCCATGCACACCGACACCGAGCGCTGCGTACGGGCCGTCCAGTCGAAGGACGCCCGCTTCGACGGCTGGTTCTACACCGCGGTGCTGACGACCCGGATCTACTGCCGGCCCAGCTGCCCGGTCGTGCCGCCGAAGCCGGAGAACATGACGTTCTACCCGAGCGCGGCAGCCTGCCAGCAGGCCGGATTCCGGGCCTGCAAGCGCTGCCGCCCCGACACCAGCCCCGGCTCGCCCGAATGGAACCAGCGCGCCGACCTGGTCGCCCGCGCGATGCGGCTGATCGGCGACGGAGTCGTGGACCGCGAGGGCGTCCCCGGTCTCGCGACGCGGCTCGGCTACAGCACCCGGCAGATCGAACGCCAGCTCCTCGCCGAACTGGGCGCAGGCCCGCTCGCCCTCGCCCGAGCCCAGCGCGCCCACACCGCCCGCCTCCTCATCGAGACGACCCCGGTCCCGATGGCCGAGATCGCCTTCGCGGCGGGCTTCGCCTCCATCCGCACATTCAACGACACGGTCCGCGAGGTCTTCGCCCTCGCACCGAGCGAACTACGCGCCCGGGTGCCCAAGAACCGCGCCAACTCGCCTGGTACGCCAGGGGTATTGGCTCTACGCCTCCCCTTCAGGGCCCCGCTCAACCCCGACAACCTCTTCGGTCACCTCGTCGCCACCGCTGTTCCCGGCGTCGAGGAATGGCGCGACGGCGCATACCGCCGCACCCTGCGCCTGCCCTACGGCCACGGCGTCGTCGCCCTCACCCCCAAGTCCGACCACATCGGCTGCCGGCTCAGCCTCAGCGACATGCGCGACCTGACCGTCGCCATCAGCCGCTGCCGCCGCATGCTCGACCTCGACGCCGACCCGGTCGCGGTCGACGACCAGTTGCGTACGGACCCGCAGCTCGCCCCGCTCGTCGACAAGGCGCCGGGCCGCCGGGTGCCGCGTACCGTCGACGAGGCCGAGTTCGCGATCCGCGCGGTGCTCGGCCAGCAGGTGTCCACGGCCGCCGCCCGAACGCACGCCGCACGTCTGGTCACGGCGCACGGCGAGGCGGTCGACGACCCCGAAGGCGGCCTCACCCATCTCTTCCCCTCCCCCGGGGCACTGGCCGCGCTCGACCCCGCCTCGCTCGCGATGCCGGCCACACGGCGCACCACCTTCACCACGCTTGTACGCCAACTCGCCGACGAATCCCTCCACTTGGGTGTCGAGAGCGACTGGGAGGAGACCCGCGCCCGGCTGCTCGCACTGCCCGGCTTCGGCCCGTGGACCGTCGACGTCATCGCGATGCGCGCCCTCGGAGATCCCGACGCCTTCCTGCCCACCGACCTCGGAGTCCGGCGCGCGGCCGAGGAGTTGGGCCTGCCGTCCACGCCCGCCGCGCTCACGGCCCGCGCCGCGGCCTGGCAGCCCTGGCGGGCCTACGCCGTCCAGTACCTCTGGGCGACCGGCGACCACCCGATCAACTTCCTTCCCGTATGAGCCAGTACAGAACAGCAGAAGCCACTACAGGCCTGCACAAGTCACCAAAGGACATTCAGTGAAACAGCACACCGTGATCGACAGCCCCTACGGCTCCCTCACCCTCGTCGCCACCGACGGCATCCTGTCCGGCCTCTACATGACCGACCAGCGCCACCGCCCACCGGAGGAGAACTTCGGCGCACCCGACGACACGCCCTTCGGCGAGACGATCGACCAGCTGAAGGCCTACTTCGCAGGCGAGTTGAAGGAGTTCGACCTGCCCCTGCGCCTCGACGGCACACCGTTCCAGCGCACGGTCTGGGAACAGCTCCGCCGCATCCCCTACGGCGAGACCCGCTCGTACGGCGAACTCGCCGACGCCCTCGGCAACGCCAAGGCCTCCCGCGCCGTGGGCCTCGCCAACGGCAGGAACCCGGTCGGCATCATCGTGCCCTGCCACCGGGTCGTGGGCGCGAACGGCAGCCTCACGGGCTACGGCGGCGGCCTGGACCGCAAGAAGCGACTGCTGGACTTCGAGCGGGGCACCGCCCTCTTCTAGCCGGCCGACCGCTACGCCCGCCCTGACCGCTTCGTCAATCGGAGGTCAGGGCGGCAGTCAAGCGGCGATCTTGCGCAGCAGCTCCGGCAGGGCCGTCCCGATCGGCTCCCGTACGACCTCGTCGGCCTGGTCGTCGTACGGCGTCGGCTCGGCGTTGACGATGACCAGCCGCGCCCCGTGCTCGGCGGCGAGACCGGCGAGCCCCGCCGCGGGCTGGACCTGGAGGCTGGTCCCGACGGCGATGAACACCTGGCAGGCCTTGGTGATGGCGACCGCCTCACCGAGGACCACGGGGTCGAGCCGCTCGCCGAACATCACCGTCGCCGACTTCAGGACCCCGCCGCACTCCAGGCACGGCGGGTCCTCCTCGCCCGCCGCGACCCGCGCCAGGGCGTCCTCCATCGGGGCCTTCGCCTGGCAGCCCGTACACACCACGGCCCGTGCGGTCCCGTGCAGTTCGAGCACCTTCCGGGCCGGCATCCCGGCGAGCTGATGCAGTCCGTCCACGTTCTGCGTGATCACCCGCACCGGCACCCCGGCCTGCTCCAGCTCGGTCACCGCCCGGTGCGCGGCGTTCGGCTCGGCCTGGAGCGTCCGGTTCTTCCGCCGCATCTGCCAGGAGCGCCGGCGGATCTCCGGATCGCCCATGTAGTACTCGTACGTGACGAACTTCTCGGCTTCGGGATCGCGCCGCCACAGTCCGTTCGGCCCGCGATAATCAGGGATCCCGGAATCTGTGGATACTCCTGCGCCACTGAGGATAGCTACGAGGGGCCTCTTCATGGGCCGAGAGTAGGACGCTCGACCGTCTTGTGGCGAGCGAGTATCCCTGTAGACCGGTTCCGGCCCCTCTTCGAGTATCGCGCCTTCTGTCCCGGGGAGCGGTACCACCAGTAGTATCTCGCGGACACCAAAAACCCGAACGGGTAATGCGGCCTGGGCTGGACCGGCGTGTCCTGCCCGATGGGCGTGGCCAAGGTGGTCGTGATCATCCTGATCTCTAGCACGCTCGCGGTCCGCAAGCACCGCCGACCCGGTTGATAGCTCCGCTTCCCGTGAGCAGTAGCTCAGTCCCGAATAAGGGCGATGGCCCTGAGGATAAGAGTCGGGGAGTCGGTGAACGGATCTGAGGTCGCTCGTGCCGATGGGCGCCCCAGATGGGCCGTGCTGGTCTGAAATGGGAGTAACTTCTGGCGGTCAGCCTCTTCGTTTCCCTACCATCTGAGATACAGAAACCGAAGATATCTCAAGTAAGAAACCTTTTTCGCGCTCAGCCTCAGCAAATTTGACACCCAGGCACCGGCCCTTGACGGTCCGGTGCCAGGTCGTGGAGTACCCGCCCCACCCGGCCCGGAACCTTCTCCGGCGTGGAGGGCGCGGCTCTCTCGCGGAACCTGTCGGCGGCGTACTCGCGCCGCCGAGCGGACCGACTTCCACCACGTGCACGCTACCGAGGTCCACACCCTCACCCCGAGGTTCGGACCTCACCGTGACGGCACACGGCCACGCCGCGCCCGAAAAGCCTGAAACCCTCAGGCACACACAGAGTTCCCGAGACGCTTGTCCATGAGCCGATCCGATCAGAGCCAGCGGATATATGGTCTCGTCAGGGAGTCGGCACCCCGTACGTCCGGTCGTAATGGTGGGCCACCAGGTGCCCGGCGCCGTCGCTGGCGAGCTGCCAGTCGTGGACGCCGGTCTCCACACCGTCGGTGAAGTTCCACAGGAGCCTGCCCCGAGCGGCGTCGATCGCGTAGAAGCCGTTGTTGTTCCGGAAGGCCGGGACGTAGACCTCACGGGGGCCCGCGACGATCGGGTGGTCGGTGTTGAGGCGCGGCGTCGGGCAGAACCAGCGCTCGGAGCCGTTCGCCGCGTTGTAGGCGTACACCCCGGAGGGGTCCGTGCCGGTGGCGTAGACCGTGTTGCCGGCGACGCCGAGGGAGGCGAACTGGCCACGTTCGGCGCGCACGTTCCAGCGGAGCCTGCCGGTGGCGAGGTGCAGCGCCTGGAGTTCCCGGCCGACGGCGAAGACGGTTCGGCCCAGCACCGCCAGACCCGGCCGGAGATCGTAGCCGACGGGATGCCTCCACCGAACACTGTCGCCGCCGCTGGTGTTCCGGGCGGTCACATTGCGAAACCCGTCGGCATAGATGAAATTGCCGGGGAAGACGACCGGTTCCAGCGGGATACCGACGTCCTCTGGGCTGATGGGGGTGATGAGTGCCTGGCCGGCCTCGATGTCGATGCCGAAGACCGTGTTCGTGGACGTCGCGACGCCCTGCTTGTCGGACTGGCGCTGGAGTCGGAGGCCGAAGACGACGATGTCGCGGTCGCTGACCTTGCCGAACAGCGTGTCGAACCGGTAGTCCGTTCCGAAGTCGAACGTGAAACGTTCCGTGCCCTTGTCCGGGTCGACACCGATCACCGTCGAGCCCTCGCCCAGCGCGACCGCGGCGCCCTGGGCGAAAACGACCGGGGTGGGCGACTGGCTGATGCCCCGGTAGACCCACTTGGGCCGTGTTCCGTCCTTGAGGTCGAGGGCGACCATGTTGCCGGGGCGGGTCTTCACCAGAGCCGTGCCGCCCTTGAAGACGGCCGGTGTCTGAAGCAGCGGATCACTGCGATATGTCCAGAGCGGTCGCGGAGCCGGGCCGAGTGGTTCCACGGCCTGCCCGTCCGGCTTGGGCTCTCGGGTGATCAGCAGGGCGGTGCTGACGACGGCGGCGGTGGCGCCCGCCGACGCGGCGAGAATCGCCCGCCGGGAGAGGCCGCGTCGCGAAGGGGCCTGGCGACGCGCGGGGGAGGCGGCGGGTTCGGGCTCCCGGGGCCGGGGGATGGCGGGCGCCTCGGACACGTGGCCCGCGTCGTAGGAGTGGGCTGCCGGCGGCGCCGCCGGGGTGGAGGGCGTCCCGTACCGGCCGTACGGGCGCGACCCCGGACCGTTGTCGCCGGCGGAGATGGCGACCCGGTGGCGCGACGGGGTGCGCGATGGGATGTCGAGAGCCGTCAGTGCCGCCGTGCGACGGGCGATCGACGACGCCACCGGTGCGGGCAGCCAGCCGCGCCTCAGCGTCTGCTCCACTCCGACGGGTGCGCAGGCCGCGTACAGCCGGTCCGGAGTGATCCGAAGACGCGGATCCTTGGGGAGACACTGGCTGATGATCTCGTCCAGCGGCCTGGGTACGCCTGTCAGGTCGGGCGCGTCGTGCACGACCTGGTAGAGAAGGGTGGCCGCCGCGGAGCCGATGAACGGGGCGTGACCGGACGCGGCGTACGTGAGCACCGAACCGAGGGAGAAGATGTCCCCGGCCGGCCCGGCGGGAGCACCGGTGGCCTGCTCGGGACACATGTACTCGAGGGACCCGAAAATGGTTCCGGCGTTGGTGAGGTCATAGCCGTCGTTCGCCCGGACTATGCCGAAGTCGATGACGCGCGGACCGTCGGCGGCGAGCAGCACATTGGACGGCTTCAGGTCGCGGTGCACCAGTCCCGCCGAGTGCACGTCGAGCAGTGCCTCCGCGGCGCAGGCTCCCAGCGCGAGTACCGATGGCACCGGTAACGGCCCGTGCTCGGCGACCGCCTCTTCCAGGGTCGGCCCGGGTATGTAGGGGGTGGCCAGCCAGGGCGTCGCGGCATCCGGATCGGCGTCGACCAAGGGCACCGTGTATCTGCCGCCGACTGCCTGCGCGGCCGCCACCTCACGACGGAAACGGATACGGAAGGTCCGGTCCGCAAGCTTCTCGGGGCGGATGACCTTGACCGCGACCGCGCGTCCGTACGAGGACGTGGCCAGATAGACCTGTCCCATGCCCCCCGCGCCGAGCCGCGCCAGAAGGCGATAGGGACCTAGCTCCTCGGGATCGTCTCGGCCGAGTGGTTCCATGACCTCAGCTGCCTGTTCTCGGGGCATGCGCAGGGTGCCCCAGCTCTGGGACGAGGTGTGCGGGGCAGGATCACCCGGGCGCACTTGAAAGTTAGAATAGGTGCCTGAGTGGCAATTGGGGACCATTTTCAGGAAGTTGTTTGGCCGAAACGGTCAACTCCCGTAGTCAGGCCGCCCGGTGGCCGTTCTCCAACTCGGCCGTCCCCGATCCCTCAGCGAGTGCGTCGAGGGCGGCCAGTACCCGCCGCCCCGTGGCGCTCGGCAGGTACTCGCCGACTTGGTCGCGCGCGACTAGACGCCAGGACAGCAGTTCCTCCTCCTGGAGGCGGATCGCCTTGAACTGGTCCTCGCGCAGAACACCGCCGTCGTACAGATATGCGACGATCGGCGGACGCCCGGCACCCGGCACCCAGTCCACCGCGAGCAGCCGGCCGATCTCCAGATCCAGGCCGATCTCCTCCGCGGTCTCCCGGCGGGCGCCCTGCCGAGGAGTCTCCCCGTCGTCGGACTCGACGGTCCCGCCGGGCAGCGCCCACCCCTCGCGGTAGTTGGGCTCCACGAGCAGCACACGGCCCTCGGCGTCGCGGATGAGCGCGGCGGCACCGACGAGGACACGGGGGAGACCGGCGATGTACGTGGCGTAGTCAGGAGGAAGCGTCATTGGGGCAGCGTAACGAGGCCTTCACGCGCCCAGCTCCGCCAACCGCACCGTCCGCTCGGCCAGTTCACTGATCCGTACGCCGTCGAAGCCGAACACCGCGCTGCGGACCCTGTTCTCGAGGGGGTCCTTCCACTGCGGGGGGATCGCGGTGGCGCCGTTGAGGACGCCCGTGACCGAGCCCGCGGTGGCGCCGTTC
The DNA here is from genome assembly GCF_042870755.1 of Streptomyces sp. NPDC006365. Lineage (NCBI taxonomy): Bacteria > Bacillati > Actinomycetota > Actinomycetes > Kitasatosporales > Streptomycetaceae > Streptomyces > Streptomyces sp. NPDC006365. Next base: position 212,184 of record NZ_JBIAHS010000010.1, on the reverse strand, counting down.
GAGTCGGTGTCGAGGCCCCCTCGTACGGTCAGGGTGATCGTGCGGGTGAAGTCGCCGTCTCCGTACAGGAGTCCGGCGGTCAGCACCGCGGCGTTCGGGATGGTGTGGATCCAGCCGAGGCCGGAGGTCTCCTCGGCGAGGGTGGTGAGCGTGTCCTCCCAGGGCAGCCGGGACTCGTGGAGCGAGAGCACCCGGCGTACGGTCCGGGACAGACGGCTGCTCGCCGGGATCACCGTCAGCGCGGTGTCCAGGGCCGACCGTACGGTCGGCGCGGTGAACGCGGCGGCCACCAGCGCCGCCGCCCACATCGCGCCGTACACGCCGTTGGCGGTGTGCGACAGGACGGCGTCGCGGCGGGCGAGGGAGGCCGCGCGTCGAGGGTCGCCCGGGCTGGTCCAGCCGTAGATGTCGGCGCGGATGAGGGCGCCGATCCATTCCTGGTAGGGGTTGTCGTAGGTGGCCGTCAGCGGCGGCTTCAGCCCGTTGGCGAGATTGCGGTACGTGGCCCGCTCCGCCGTGAACGTCTGGAGGTACGGCAGCCGCAGCAGCCACAGCTCGCCGACCTGCTCGGTGCTGAAGTCGAAGCCGTGCGTCTCCAGGAGGTCCAGGCCGAGGATCGCGTAGTCGACGTCGTCGTCGCGGCAGCTGCCGTGGATACGGCCGCGCACGCACTGGCGCCACTCGGGGCGCAGCTCGAAGCCCTCGCTCTCGTCGGCCGGCTCGGGCAGATAGTCGGTGAGGGGCAGGGCGGCGGCCTGCCGCAGATAGCGGTCGATACGGCCCCGCGTCCACAGGTCGCCCTGCTCGACCGGCTTGCCGAGCATGTTGCCCGAGATCCGGCCCAGCCAGCCCCCGAGGATGCGGTCCGCGAGCTCTGGCTCAGTGCCCACAGGGGTCATAGGAGAAGGTTTACCCAATTTGGCCGCAGGCTGCGCCCTGTAAGGGGCGCGGGCTCCGGTCAGGGCCCGGGAGAATGACCAGGCAAATCGAGCCACTACACTGCCCCACCTTTCGAGGCCGAGTACTACCGCTCACGCGGCTTCGTGTTCGTGGCCCAGGATGTGCGGGGCAAGTTCCGCTCGGGCGGCGAGACGCTCCCCTACGCCTACGACGTCGCCGACGCCTATGGCACGGTCGAGTGGATCACCCGTCAGCGCAGGTCCAACGGCCGTGTCGGGGTGACCGGACAGTCGTACTACGACTTCACGACCTGGGCCGCCGTGTCGAGCGGCCACCCGGCCATCAGGGCGGCCGTCCCGATGGTGACCGGCATCGACATCGGCGCCGGGCACGTCGGAGCGCGGTGGGTTCAGCAGGATCCGTACCTCGCCGGGCTGAACGACCTCCTACAGATCGGGACGAACAACAACGGCTACCTGGCCGACAGGACTGGAGAGCGGACTCCGTGGAGAACATCGTCGCCGCGGCCCGCGCACCAATCGGTGCGTGCCGGGCGGCCACCGACATGCTGGAGCGGTCCGCGGACCAGGGCTGTTACAACCCGTACGGCGACCGGCACCCATACCACACCACGACCATCCCAATCCTGCACTGGCAGAACTGGTACGACCCCGGCCTCGCCCCGCTCGGGCTGCGCGACTGGCGGCACTTCCGCTCCCTGGCCGGCCAACGCGACCTGCACTTCCTCCGCGTCGGATCGGCCGACCACTCGGGCCATCTGCTCCAGGACGTCGGTCGCGGCGACGAGCGCAACCCGTACCTGCAGGTCCGCCTCGGCCCCGCCAAGGGCAAGGACAGCGCCACCACACTCGGCCCCGTCTTTGTCACACCCGACGAACTCGAGCGCTACCGGGCGGGCAGCGCCTACCGCCTGCGGATGACGGCCTCCGTCAACGGCACCGTCGTCGGCGAGGACCTGTGGAGCTACATGGCGTTCAGCTACGCCCAGATGATCGCCTACGCCTCACGGGGCACCGAGGTCCGCACCGGCGACATCCTCGGCCCTTGCGCCGCGCTTAGTAGCACTAACAAAGCCTCTGGACGTGGCGGTGGGTGTGGGGTGCGGCGAAGCCGAGCACGAGCACGGCTACGGAGATCACCACGAACGCCACAGTCATGAACGCGAACAGCAACCTTCCGCCATGGCCGAACCAGGTCAGCCCGGCGACCACGAGCAGCAGGACCAGGGCCAGCGGGATGCGGACGGGGGCCAGCCCCGGGAACAGTGCGATCACCGCGCTCGCGGCGGCGGCGATGGAGATGCCGATGGTCAGTACGAAGTCGACCACCAGAGCGCTGATCGGTAGGAACGTCCACCGCGGCCAGCAGCCGCGGCCGCGCCCCCGCCCTTGGGGAAACGGCGCACCAGTTGCCAGTAGTTGGCGGTGACCACGACGACCGGTCCGATCACCAGGCTCATCGTGGGCAGTAGCAGTGCCAGGTCCCCGTGCAGGGCCCGCAGGGCGGCCTCGATCGCGTACGCAACGGAGGTCACCGGGTCGGCGATCACCGCGAAGGCGAACGCGAAGAACAGAACGGAACGGCGCGGGGTGTGTCCGCGCAGCTCGATCAAGGTCATGATGGCGGTGGGCGGGTTGATCAGGACTAATGCCACGGTGGCCCGAACTGTCTGGGGGAGCGAGGCGGGCGCCTCGCTCCGGCGGACGGCGACGCCCGCCAGGGCGAAGATCGCTACGACCACCCCCTCGTTGAGTACTGCGGCGAAGCGCAGGTCCGCGGGTGCGAGTCCGGCAGGCCCGACCAGGCGATCAGGCCCGTTCCGATCAGGCCGATGACCGCCCATTCCGGCGGCGCGCCGGGTGGGTCTGCGGCGCCCCGCCCGGACAGGAGCCAGGGCCGACATGTCGGTGCTGTTCGGCAGAAGCCACAGGGACAGGGCAAGACCGATGATCCCCACGAGGGCACCCAGGGTCATCATGAGGCGCCAAGTTCCTTCGACCCGCAGGGAGCCGACGACAAGTTGGGTGGCGATGCCCCCGACCGGGACTCCGAGCAGGACCAGCAGGATCGCGTGTTTGTGCCTCGCGGTGGCGTCCCGGGCGAAGCTCAGGACCAGCGGTATGGCGAGGCCCGTACCGATGCCTGTCAGTATTCGGAGGAGCCCCAATTGCCAAGGAGTTCCGGCCACCGCGCAGGCACCGGACCAGAGCGTGGACCACAGCAAAGCGGTGAGTGTCGCCTGCCGGCGCCCGAGACGGCGGGCCAGCGGCACAGCGGCGATGGCGCCTGCCGACATCGCCGGGAAGATCATGCTCCCGATCAGTCTGGCACCGCCAGGGGACAAATGCCGGCCGGGCTCGGCACGCAGGGCTTCGAGCAGATTGGGGAAGACGACGATCTGAAAGGTCTGCGCAGCCACGAGAACCAGTCCGAGCGGGAACCACACCGCGGTGCTGTCCTGGGCGTGACGGTGCTGGACGACATGCCGGGCCTCCAAGCGGAGAACGGAAGACGGGGGCGGCAACGGCGCGGAATCGGGAAGCCTGGGTGAGGTCTCTCGCGGTTCGGAGGTGCTCTCACCGTGCGCCGAGAAGACGCGCGGGACCAGGAAGAGGCGCCGTAGATGCCTGCGAGGAAGCTGCCGGCATGAGCCAGGCACCGGCATCCGCGGGTCAATGGGAGTGCCTTGACACAGCATCGGCCCACGGATGCCCGCCTTGTCAGCCGGTGTTGACGGCTGCGTCGAGTTCGGTGGCGTCCGACCAGCTGCCGTGGAATCCCATGGGAACCCGGTGGTTGAGCTTGATGCGGGCGATGGGTGCGGCCGTGAAGTCCTGGGCCTCCTGGACGATGACCTCGCTGCGGTCGGTGGCCGGGTCCCACCAGATCGACAGCAGCCAGCCGTCGTCCTCGGCCGTGGCGCCGGGACGGGGCACGAACTCGGGTTCACTGGGTGAGGTCAGCACACCGTCGAGCGTCTGGATCGACGTCTTGCCCGTGAGGTGGTCGTGCTTGGCCAGACCGTCGGTGAACCAGTCGCCGGCTCCGCGTGTCGTCGCGTAGTAGCCGTACCGGTGGGACAGGCCGGTCAGTTGATCGTTGATCCGGGGGAATTCCCCCAGTACGTCGGTGAGCTGGCTGTCCTTCGTCTTCCCTGTGGCGAGGTCGAGTTCCCAGCGCCAGGGGGTGGCGACCATGCGCTTGAACCACCAGTTCCAGTCCCCGCCCGGCGGCGGTGACTCCAGATCCTTTTGGGTGGGGCCGAATTGGTCGACGCGGTGCCCGTCGATGACGATCTTCGTGCCGTCCTGGTAGGCGTTGAGGAAGTGGGTCTGGGCGAAGGCATCAGAGGCCTCCACCCAGGTGACCTCACCAGTCCTGCGATGCAGGACAGCCCAGCGACAGGTGTCCAGCGTCTCCGGCTCCCAGGTCGTCGCCGGCCGACCCGTGAGCATGCTCTCGAAGCGGACCATTGCCGGGCTGACCAGGAAGATCGCGTAGTCGGGGGTGACGACGTAGTCATGGGTGAAGGTGGGGACCCCCAGGTCGACCGAGTGACGGTCGAGGATGTTCCCGTGGCGATCGGCTCGATACCACGTGACTGCGCCGTCCATGTTGTCGTGGGTGAGCAAGTCTCCGTTCGCCGGGTCGATCTTGAAGTGGGGACCTATGGGACCGGTGATTCCCCCGCCGAAGTCGTAGCACTGGCTGACGGTCTCCAAGGTGTCCGGCCGCAGGTCGTGCGGCGGGCCTACGGAGAAGACCAGCAGGCGTTTGTCGAAGAGGGTCACGTGCGTGTTGGCGGGGTTCTTCGGGAAAGCGCCGGGCGGAAGGGGGGTAGCGCTGCCGTTCATGAAACTGCCGTAGATCGACCGGCCCAGTTCCATCTCCTCCTTCAGGCCCGCGGTCTCCACGTAGCGGTTGCGGTAGGTCGCGCGGCCGTCGCGCAGGAAGAGGGCGCTGACCATGCCGTCACCGTCGAACCAGTGGTACCGGCTCGGGTCCTCCGGGCGGTAGAACTGGCTGGTGTTCATCCGGTACAGCGCACCGTTCAGCTCGTCCGGCAGACGGCCCTCGATCTCCAGATCGAAGGCTTCGCCCTGCTCGCGCCAGGGTGCGTAAGGCCCGTTGAGAAACATGTTGTCGGAGTCCCACATGGAGGCCCCTCCTCGCTGAAATGTGTCCTGTATGTCGAGACATGGAGCTTGTTAATTGGGATTTTGATGGAACCGTAAATCTGTAGCTATAGGAGTTCAAGCGAAGTGCAGGTTCCGAACTCAAGGTGAAGTGGCGTCAAGTCCGCAGCTGTAAGGCGAATCGTTCGACAAGTCGCTGACCGGGTGACCGCGTGGCTTTGCGCTGGCCGGGGTCGCCCGCACCGGTCGGCGCATGACGGCCCGTCGACTCCAGGGCTGTTGAGTCCGGCACCGCTGACGAAGAAGAGCGTGTCGCCCAGCAGGGAAGAGTCTGCGGTCCGGCCAGTACTCCTGGCCGGACCGCAGAGGCCGCAGAAGCGTCATGGCCCAAGTCGCCGTTCTTGACGGCGGCTCCGACCGGCTCTGCTCAGAACGGGTACCGCTCGATCTTCGCCTGCGCGGTCACCCACTGCACCTCGGTGAAGGTGTCGAGGTTGGCTCCGCCGCCGAAGCGACCGCCGGCCGCGGACGCCTTGGCGCCGCCGAAGGGCGCCACGGCCTCGTCGTCCACGGTCTGGTCGTTGATGTGGACGGCGCCGGACTCGATGCGTTCGGCGAGTTCCAACGCGCCGAACACGTCCTCGGTGAGGATGGCGACCGACAGGCCGTACTCGGAGCGGTTGATCAGCTCGATGGCCTCCTCGACGGTTTCGTAGACGGAGACGGGGGCGACCGGGCCGAAGACCTCGTCGGTGTACGCGGGCGCGTCGTGAGGAACGTCGGCCAGGACGGTGGGCCGGTAGAACAGCCCGTCGTAGCGTCCGCCCGCAGCCAGACGCGCACCCTGGGACACGCTGCGGGTGACGATGTCGTGGACCCTGTCACGCTGGCGCTCGTCGATGATCGGGCCGAGCATGTTCTGAGGATCGGTCGGGTCGCCAACGGTGATGGCCCCGGCCTTCTCCGCGAGCTTGGCCACGTACTGCTCGGCGACGGAGGTGTGCACCAGGTGGCGCCCCGTGGTCATGCAGATCTGTCCCTGGTGCAGGAAGGATCCCCAGGCTCCAGCCGACGCGGCCGCGTCGAGGTCGGCGTCGGGGAGTACGAGGAGGGCGTTGTTACCGCCGAGTTCCAGGTGCACCTTCTTCAGCAGGGGCCCGGCGGCGGCACCGATCGCGCGGCCTGCGGCCGTCGAGCCGGTGAAGGATATGCAGGGCACACCGGGATGGGTCACCAGCCTCTCACCGGCGTCGGCGCCGCCTGGCAGTACGTGCAGGAGCCCTTCGGGTAGCCCTGCCTCGGCCAGGAGTTGGGCGAGAGCCAGTCCTCCCGAGACCGGGGTGCGCGGGTCGGGCTTGAGGACGACGGCGTTGCCCAGGGCGAGCGCGGGCGCCACCGAGCGGATGGAGAGGATGGCGGGAAAGTTGAAGGGCGATATGACCCCGACCACACCGAGGGGGACCCGGCGGGCGAGCGACATCCGCGGCCGTGTACTGCGGAGCAGCTCGCCGTAGGGCTCCGCGGCGAGGGCGGCGGCCTGGAAGAGCTCGGAGACCACCAGACCCGTCTCGAAGGCGGCCTTGCCTGTTCCCGACCCGGCCTCGGGAACGAGCCAGCGCACCAGACGGTCGGGGTCGTTCTGCAGGGCGAACGCCGCCCTGCGGAACACCTCCGCCCGCTGGTCGTAGGGCAACCGGGCCCAGCCCCGCTGGGCCTTCGCTGCGCGTTCGACGGCTCGGCCGACGTCGGCGGGGGAGGCGGCGCCGACCGTGGTGAGCAGCCGGCCGGTGGCCGGTGCCGTCACTTCGAGGGTCCCCCCGTGGCCCTGGATCCAGGTGCCGTCGAAGATCCTGCCGTCCCATGGCAGGCGGTCGGGGGCTGACAAGGTCTCAACTGTCGTGCTCAAGGTGGTCTCCGGGGTCGGTGGGCGGCTCAAGGGGGGCGGTTCAGTGCCTGTCGCTGAGGGCGGACACGCTCTGGTCGAGGACGGCCTGGTCGGCCCAGCTGCCGTGGAAGCCGAACGGCACCCGCACGGGCAGCCGGACCTGGGCCAGCGGCTCTGCGACGAGGTCGGACGCGTCGTGGATCAGCAACTCGCTCAGACCCGTCTCGGGGTTCCACCACAGGGTCAGCAGATAGCCGTCGTTCTCACTGGCCGGGTTGTCACGGGGGACGAACACCGGCTCGCTGGGGCTGGTGAGCGGGTGCGGTCCCTCGACGACGGTCGTGGAGTCCTTGAGGTAGTCGTGCACGGCCAGGCCGTCGGTCATGGTCTCCGGCGCCAGGTCGCGGGTGGTGACGAAGTAGCCGTAGCGGTGCTGGCGGCCGACGTAAGCGTCGTTGATCTTCGGGAATTCACCGGCGACGCCGGAGACGCGGCGGTCACTGACCGTTCCGGTCGTCGTGTCGATCCGCCACTGCCATGAGTAGCCCGGGGGGAACCACTCGTGGGAGCCGAGCGGGGTGAGCGCGTCGGCGGGGCTGCCGATGCGGGAGATCCGGTGCACGTCGATGACGACCTCGTCACCGATCTCGTAGGCGTTGTAGAAGTGTGTGGGCGCGAGCATGCCGCCGGCCTCGTACCACTTCACCTCGTGGGTACGACGGTCCATGAGCACGATCTGGGTGCCGTGCGGCAGCACTGACTCGTCCCAGACCACGCCGGGGCGGCCCTGAGCGATCAGGTCGAGACGGAACAGGTTGGGCGCGACGAAGAAGATCGCGTAGTTCTCGCTCACGACGAAGTCGTGCATGAGTGCCGGGATGCCGATGTCGATGGTGTGGGAGTCGATGACCTGCCCGGTCCGGACATCGGCGCGGTACCAGGTGATGACGGGGCCAGTGGCGGCGAAGAACAGCAGGTCGCCGGTGGCCGGGTCGGTCTTGTAGTGAGCGGTGCACAGGACGTCGATGCCCCCGTGGAAGTCGTAGGCGCCGTACGTCTCCAGCGTCTGCGGGTGCATCGCCGTCGGCAGACCGCCCTCGAAGTAGACGAGCAGGTGGTCGTCGAAGATACCCACATTGGTGTTGGCCACGTTCTTCGCGGGCGGGGCGCCCTTGGGCAGTCGCCCGGCCGTGCCGCCGTTGACGAAGCCGCTGTAGACGGCCTCGCCCTGCTCGACCTCGAACTTCATCGAGTCGGTCGCCACCCAGCCGGTGCGGAAGGCCGCTTTGCCGTCCCGCAGGTAGAGCCCGGCGACCATCCCGTCGCCCTCCCACCAGTGGTAGCGGTCCAGGTTGCGGGGCTGGAAACGGGGGTTGGAGGAGATGCGGAACAGCGCGCCCGCGAGATCGTCGGGGATGGTGCCCTTCACGGGCAGGTCGTAGCCGTGGCTCTCCTCCGCCCACGGGGAGAAGGGGCCGTTCAGCCACTTGTTCTCCGTCGGCCAGTTCTGGCTGGGGCCGGCAGGCTGAGCCTGCGGCGCAACGGACATCGGTGTGGTCGCGACCACGGGGACGGACGGGGTGCTCATGAAGTCCCTTTCATGAAGTCCCCCTCGGCGGGGAACAGCCTCTGCGCCGGGGCTCTTCGGCTCATGGGCCGCTCCGCTGCCCGGTGGACACCACTTCGTGCCCGGCCCGGTCATCTTCGGATGCCGTCCTGCGCGTGTCCTCGGCGCCGTACGACAGATTCGCGCCCCGGCTTTGTCGTCGGGGAGCAGTCGGGGCCTGCGGTCAGGGGGTGATGACCCGGCTGATCTCAAGCGCCAGGAGCAACGGCAGATGGTCCTGCGGCAGGGGTCGGCCCATCAGCTCCTCGGCCCGCTTGACCCGGTAGGCCACGGTGGTGGGCGCCACGAAGAGGTCCTCGGCAGCCAGGCTGCGGCTCCGTCCGTGCGCCAGGTACAGACGCAGCGTCTCCCGGATCGCGGCAACCTTCGGGTCGGGGACGGCCAGCGGTCCCAGGACATCGCGCATATAGCGCTCGGCGTGCTCTGCGTCGGCGGTCAGCAGGGACAGCACAGCGATGTCGGCGTAGGCGTACGTGCCCGGGTCGTCGAGTGCCTGTGCCACCCGCTGGGTCTCCCGGGCCGCCAGGTGGCTGGTCCGGAAACCCTGGTTGCCCCTGGCCGGCGGCCCCAGCGCCGTGTAGACACCGCCGGCGCAGCGTGCTGTCGGCGCCGTACCTTCGCGGATCGAGGCGGTGAGATCCGCCGGCGGTTGCCGGGGCCAGCTCAGCCATACCCATACCTCGGACGTGCCGGTAGGCAGGACGAGGGAGCGTACGGCCTGTGACGCGCCGACGAGATCGGTGGCGAGCCGGTGCAGCGGCGCGGACGAGACCTGCGCCTCCTCCCCGTCGGCTGTCCACAGGATGGCGGCCATATGGTGGTGGCCGAGGTCGAGGCCCAGGGTGTTCTCCACCGCGGTGGGGTCGGCGGGTCGGCCCGCGAGCAGGTCCTCAACGAGCTTGCGGCGGGCCGCCGTGCGACTGCCCGCCCAGTGCTCCCGCTCCGCCGCGTACTGCGTGGTGAACGCCGTGGTCAGCTCTTCCACGTAGGCGAAGGACAGGCGTGCGACGCGCTCGCTCTCGTCGGGCCGGCGGTCGGCTTCGACGAGGAGCCGCAGAGCGGCGAGCAGACGTTCGTAGGTGTGCACGTGGGACGTCCACACGGCCCGCAGGATCCGGTCCAGCGATACGCCCCGGTGCACGAGATCACGGTTGCCGTCGACCGCCTCGGACGGGACGGCGATGAGGCCCGGGGGAGTGTCGTGGAGCAGCCCCCGCAGGATCGCGATGCAGCACGCCTCCACCGACCGGCGTGCCGTCCGCAGCCCCACCGGTCCGTCGGCGATCTCGGGAGACTGTCGGACGCACTTCTCGGCGGCCCCGGCGGCCGTCTCCACCGCCCAGGCCACGGGACCGGGGCCCAGATCGGCTTCGGCCTCGGCGACGGTCGCGGGGGAGGAGGCCGGTGCCGGGCCGGCCGTGTCGCCGTCCGGCCGCAATCCCAGCAGCCACTCACCCGCGCTCGTCATGACGGCCACCTCGCTCGCCTCGCTCATCCGCAGTCCATCATCCTCTGGCCACGGCACCCCGCGAGATCCTGGTGGTCATCCGTGGGCGGCCGGGTCGGGTCCGAGCGGGGCGCGGTCGAACAAGGGGGCCAGCAGCTCGCGTGCCCGTTCCGGGGTGATGACGTCCGCCGGGTCCATCTTCTCGATGCGGCGGCTGCCGGTGTCCTCGTAGATGTGCTCGCCGATCAGGCGGCAGTCCGCGTCGTACGGCCAGAACGACGCCATGTAGTGGGTGAGTTGATAGTAGGCGTCCGGGTCGTCGATGTCCTCGCCCTGCTCGGCCAGGACACGGCCAGGGAGGTGGTGGCCGAAGAAGGACTCGATGGCCAGGCCCCAGTCCGCTACGGCCACGTGGTCGGTAATCGGCCCGAAGACGTTGGCGCGCGCGTCGGTGATGCCCGCGTAGAACGCGCCTATATCGGCCGTGCCGCGTAGATGGAGCGAGGTGCCGTTCTCGTTGATGCGGTAGACGGGCTCGTCGACGATCATGTCCGGCTGGAGGATCTCCCGCCAGCGCCCGGAGACCTCCAGCAGCGCGTGCCTGCGGAAGTTCAGCAGGATCGCCCTGTGCCGCGGGTTGTCCGTGACCGCGAGGAGCGCGTCGGGCTCCTTGACGATGTCGCGTACGTCGAAAACGTTCATGCCAGTGCCTTTCGAGCCGAGTGGTTCAGGGGCGGATCTGCATGGGGTCGCTGGCGTCGACGCCGCCGTCGATGACGTGGACGGCGCCGGTGATGTACGGCGCCTCGTCGCTCAGCAGGAAGGCGACCAGGGCGGCGACCTCGTCGGTCGTGCCCATGCGCCCGAGAGGGCTGTGCTTGTGCAGTGCGGTGAGCGCCGGCTCGCCACCCAGTGCTTCCGTGAGGGGCTGCTGCATCGGTGTCTCGATCAGTCCCGGTGCGATGACGTTCACCCGTACCCCGAGCGGGGCTCCCTCGATCGCGGCGCTGCGGGCCAGGCCGATCACGGCGTGTTTGCTCGCCGTGTACGCCACGATCGCGGCGCTCGCCCGCAGCCCGGCCAGGGAACTGGTGACCACCACGGCGCCGGGCCGGGCGGTGGCACGGAAGTGACGCAGCGCGTCGCGCAGACCGAGGAAGACACCGCGCTGGTTGACCGCGACGACCCGGTCGTAGTCCGCCGCGTCGAGGTCGGCGAACGATCCGAAGGGGCCGGGGACCCCCGCGTTGAGGTGGAACAGATCGACACCGCCGAAGTGGTCGACGGCGGCCCGGAGGTAGACCGCGGCGTCGGGCTCCTGCGACACGTCGGCCGTGATGGCCAGCGCCTGCGGCCCGCACTGTGCGGCGACGGCGGACACGGCGTCCTCGTCGCGGTCGACGAGGGCGACCGAGCAGCCCTCGTCGGCGAGGCGCCGCGCGGTGGCCGCCCCGATCCCGCTGCCGGCGCCGGTCACCAGCGCCACGCGTCCGGTCAGCCCTGCGAAGGACATATCGGCCGCTCCTCAACTCTTAGAAGTCTCGTAAAAGTCCTGTTATTTAGGACTGGTATTTCGATTGGGGGGACAGTAGCTTGCGTCCACACGTCGGTCAACGACATCGAAGGAGTCGCGAAGGTGAGTACTTCGGACACCGCCCTGACCGTGCGGGGACTGGGAAAGAACTTCGGCGGTGTGACGGCGCTCGAAGGTGTCGACCTCACCGTGCGCCGTGCCGAGGCCGTGGCGGTCATCGGGCCGAACGGGGCCGGAAAGAGCACCCTCCTCAAGCTGATCGCCGGGGTGCACCGGCGGGATTCGGGGAGCATCCATCTCGGAGATCACCGGCTGGACCGGTTGCCGCCGCACCGCATCGCCAGACTGGGCGTGGCTCTGGCCCACCAGGTCCCCAGGCCCTTCCACGGCCTGTCCGTCCGCGACAACGTGCGGATCGGGGCCATGGCTGCAGGGCCGCCCATGCGCGGGCCGGAAATCGCTGACCTGCTGGCCCTGTGCCGTCTGGACACCAAAGCCGCCCGTTCCGCGGACTCGCTGCGCGTCCTGGATCTGAAACGACTGGAGGTCGCACGGGCGCTGGCCACCCGGCCGCGGGTGCTCATGCTCGACGAGGTGGCCGCGGGGCTGGTGGGCCGCGAACTCGAAGAGGCGATCGACCTGATTCGCCAGGTCCATGAGCGAGGCACCACCGTGATCCTTGTAGAGCACATCGAACGGGTCGTCCGCGAGATCGTCGACCGCGTTCTGGTGCTCAACTGGGGGCGTCCGATAGCGCACGGCACTCCGGCGCAGATTGCTGTCGACGAGCAGGTGCGCGCGGTCTACCTCGGCGACAGCTCTGCACCGGGCGGCAGCCCTACCGCCCGTTCTCAAGTCGATAGTCAGGACGCGCGGAGTGTAGAGCAGGACGCCGCGGTCACTGTCTCTCAGCGCGGCACCGACGACGTGCTGGTCCTGGACGGAGTCACCTCCGGATACGGCGACATGGTGGCCCTACGGGACTTCTCACTGCGCCTGGGGCGCGGACAGATCGTCACCGTGCTCGGGGCGAACGGCGCGGGGAAGTCCACGCTCTGCGGCACCCTCATGGGCACCGTTGCCACCCGTACCGGCCGCATCACGGCGTTCGGCCGGGACATCACCCGCCTGCCGGTGCACGAGCGGGCCCGCCTGGGCATCGCGTACTGCCAGGAGGGCCGCCGCGTCTTCGGCGATCTGACCGTCGCCGAGAACCTGCGACTCGGCGCCCCGCTCTCGCTGGCCGGGGGCGAGGTGCAAGGCCGGATGGAGCGGGTGCATACCGTGTTCCCGGTGCTCGCCGAACGCGCGGGGCAGCGCGCGGGCACGATGTCCGGCGGGCAACAGCAGATGCTCGCCGTGGGACGCGCCCTCATGGCGGATCCGTCCGTGCTGATCTGTGACGAGATCTCGCTGGGCCTGGCCCCGGTCGCCATCGACGCGTTGTACCGGGCACTCGCCGAGATCAACGCCCAGGGCGTGGCGATCCTGCTCGTCGAGCAGAACGTCAAGCGTGCCCTGGGCATCTGCGACCACGCGGTCGTGCTCTCCCGGGGACGCGTCTCCTACCAGGGCGGATCGGCCGGCCTGCTGGACGACGCGGACCTGGACGCCGCCTACTTCGGCACCGACACCACGGATGCCCCTGTCTCCATCGGAGCTTCGCACTCCGGCTCGCCCGCACGCACCACTGGAGAACCCTCATGAGAACAGTCAGACCGTCCCTGCGCCTGGCCTGCGCCACCGCCTGCGCCGCGTTGCTCGTCGCCGGCTGCGCCGGCAACGACACATCGAGCGCGAGCAGCGCGAGCAGCAGCGGCCCCATCGTGATCGGCACCAGCATCTCCCTGTCCGGCGCCACGGTGCTGACCTCGATCAAGGACGGCTACCAGCTCGCCGTCGACAAGGTGAACGCGGCCGGTGGAGTCGAGGTGGGCGGGGTCAAGCGCAAGATCAAGCTGGTCGTGCTGGACAACCGGAGCGACACCAACACGATGGTGCAGCAGGTCCGCTCCCTGGTGCTCAGCGACCACGCCGTCGCCCTGCTGGGCTCCTGCTGTCAGCAGAACATCGACATGCAGGGTCAGGCCGACGCGCTGAAGACCCCCCTGATCATGGGTGCCCTTCCGGTGGAACTGCTGCCCGCGGGCAACGGCTATGCCTGGGACTCCTTCCAGTCCCTGGCTGACGGCGCCGACAAGTTCTACGAACTCGCCGCCACAGCGTCCACCAACAAGAAGATCCTCATGGTCAACACCAATGACGCCCAGGGCAAGGCCACCGGGCAGCTGTGGGGCGGGCTGGGCAAGAAGGCCGGTTTCACCGTCGCCTCCAGCAAGGCGGTGCCGGGCGGCACCACGGATTTCTCCGACGTCATCCAGTCCGGCAAGTCCACCGGTGCTCAGATACTCATCGTGAACATGACACCACCGGACTGCTTCGCCATGTGGAAGCAGATGAAGGCGCTGGCGTACAAGCCGAAGCTCGCCATCGGCCTGCAGTGCGCCCAGACCCCTGGCTGGAGTTCCCTGGGCCCGCTGGGCGACGGCACCCTCGTCCAGCTGAACTGGACGGACTCCGCGGGACTGCCGGACACCCGGATGATCGTCGACAAGTTCGCCGCGAAGTACCCCGCCCTCAACGATCTGGGCTCGGTCGCGCTCGGCTACCACGAGGCCGAACTCCTGATGAGCGCCATCTCCCGGTCCGGCGACGCCACCCCCGCCGCCATCAACAAGGCCCTCGCCACCACCGACATGTCGTCCGCTCTGGGCCCCGTGAAGTTCAAGGACAACAAGAGCACCACCCCGTCCTTCATCGGGCAGTGGGAGAACGGCAAGATCCAGCAGGTCTGGCCGGCCAAGGGTGCCGTCCCCCTGAAGTCCCTCTCCGGCCTGAGCTGAACCGTCCGCCGAAACGTCAGAAGGGAGTCGAGACATGAGCCTGGACGTGCTGGCCGCCGGCATTCTGGCCGGCGGTCTGTACGCCCTGATCGGCCTGGGGATCTCCCTGGTCTTCGGGGTGCTCGGACTGATGAACCTCGCCCATGGCGAACTCGTCATCGGCGGCGCCTACCTGGCCTCGCTGCTCGTGGTCGACGCCGGCTGGGATCCGCTCGCCGCGCTGCCGCTGGCCATGGCCGCCATGGCGCTGATCGCCTACCCGCTGCAGCGCTATCTGCTCACGCCCCTGCTCAGGGACAGCAGGAGCGCCCCGCTGGTGGCCACCTTCGGCCTCGCACTTCTCGGGCAGGCGCTCTTCCAGGCCGCCTTCGGCACCCACCCCAAGGCGCTGCCCGCCTCCTACGCCGACACCGGCCTGTCCGTGCTCGGCGTACGGGTCCAGACCGTCTACGTCATCGCCTTCGGGCTCGCCGTCGTGCTGTGCGCCGCGACCCACCTGGTGCTCACCAGGACACGGGCCGGCAGCGCGGTGCGGGCGGCCTCAGCCGATCCCGGCACCGCGGCGGTACTCGGAATCGACGTCAACCGCGTCTACGCCATGACCTTCGCCGGTGCGGCGGCGCTCGCCGCGGCCGGCGGAGTGCTCACCGGCGTCGCGCAGAGCTTCACCCCCAGCAGCGGCCTGCCGCTGCTGCTCACCGGCTTCGCCGTGATGGCCCTCGCGGGCATCGGCAGCGTGGGCGGCGTAATGGCGGCGGGCGTGGCGCTGGGCGTTCTCCAGTCCGTCAGCGTCAGCCTCTTCGGCGGCGGCTGGCGTGACGTGGTCGTCTACCTGGCCTTCTTCCTCGTCCTCGCGGTTCGTCCGCAGGGCCTGTTCCGAAAGGCACATGCCGCATGACACCCACGCCCACCCTGCGGCGCTGGTGGCCCGCGCTCGCCCTGCTTCTCGCCACCCTGGTCTGCTTCGCGCTCGGAGGCGTACTCGACCACGGGGCCCTCGACCTCGGCGTCACCCTGCTGTGCTACCTGGCCATCGCCCAGGCGTGGAACGTACTCGCAGGCTTCGGCGGCCTGGTCTCGCTGGGCGCCGCGGCCTTCGTCGCGACCGGCGGCTACGCAGCCGCGCTGCTGCTCGTCCACACCGGCCTGAGCTGGCCCCTGGCCGTAGTGGCGGCGCCGGTCGCCGCCATGCTGCTCGCCCTTCTGCTGTCGGCCGCGCTGCTGCGCCTGCGCGGCGACTACTTCGCCATCGGCACCCTGGCCATCGCCATCGCTCTCCAGGCACTGATCCGCAACTGGGACTGGGCGGGCGGTGCCAGTGGTGTCACCCTGCCCGTCGACTCCGTGCCCAGCGGCGGCAACCTGTTCCAACTCGCCGTGATCGTCGCGGCGCTGGCCATGGCCCTCGCCCTGCACGCGCGGCACAGCGACTTCGGGCTCCGGCTGGCCGCGATCCGCGACAACGAACCGGCCGCCACCGGACTCGGTGTCGCCGTCCGCCGCCACCAGCTCGCCGCGCTGCTCCCGTCCAGCGCGATCACCGGACTGGCCGGGGCGGTGGTCGCCTTCCAGTTCGTCGTCATCTCCCCGGACGGTGTGGCCGGCGTGGCCTGGAGCCTCAACGCCGTGCTGATGGCTGTGGTCGGCGGAACCGGCACCGTGCTGGGCCCGCTCCTGGGCGTGACTGTCGTCTATTACGGCCTCACCCGCGAACTGCAGAATGAGCAGACGCTTTCCCTGGTGATCGAGGGCGTCCTGCTGATCCTCATCGTTCGTTTCGCCCCGCAGGGCGTGTGGCCGATGTTGTGCAGGGCGGCCCGACGCCTGCTCGGCCGACGCTCCCCGAGCGGTCGGCCGACGGCCGACCGCGGTGACGAGGAAGAAACCGTCCCTTCGGGGACCGAGCCTCTCGCCGTGGACCTCGCATGAGTACCGGGGAGTTCACCGGTCGGACCGTCTTGATCACCGGGGGCGGCGGCGGTATCGGGTACGCCACCGCGCAGCTGCTGACCGAGCGCGGCGCCACCGTGGTCGCCTTGGGGCCGGACGATCCGGGTCTCAAGAAGGTCGCCGGTCTGCCCCGGACGACAGCCGTTCCGGGCGACGCCGCCGACGAGAACGACGTACGGCGCGCGGTCGACACCGCGCTCCTGGACGGGGGGCGACTCGACGCCGTGGTGTGCTGCGCCGGCCTCGGTACCTTCGGCACAGTCCTGGACTCGGAGCCCGGCTGGCAGGACACGCTGCGGGCCAACCTGGACACCGCCTACGTGACGACCCGCATCGCGCTGCCCGCGCTGATCGACACCGGCGGTGCCGTGGTGCTCGTGTCCTCGCTCGCGGGGACGCTCGCCGTGCCCGCCGCCGCCGCGTACACCACCTCCAAACACGCCCTCATCGGACTCACTCGGTCGTTGGCCGCCGACTTCGGACCCCTCGGGGTCCGCGCGAACGTGATCTGTCCCGGTGCCGTGCGCACCCCGATGCTCGACCGCGTGATGGACGAGATCGGCTCCCGGTCCGGCCAGGACCGGGATACCGCCTACCGACGTGCCGGATCGCTGGTGCCGCTGCGCCGTGCAGCGGAGCCGTCGGAGATCGCCGAGGTCATCGCGTTCCTCGCCGGGCCGCGCTCGGCGGTCGTCACCGGCGCCGTGCTCATGGCGGACTGCGGTGTCTCCGCGGTGGACCTGAGCCTGTCACCACTCGACCAGAACCTGTCCTGACAACAGACAAGCCAGTCCTGAAAGGGAGATGCCGAGCATGATCACTGGCCTCGGGCACACCGGTTTCTGGGTGTACGACCTGGAGCTGATGCGCGACTTCTACAGCCGCGTGATGGGGTTGACCGTCACCGACGAGGACGAGGAACGGGGGATCGTCTTCCTGTCCGCCCGCCCCGACGAGGAGCATCACGAGTTCGTGCTCCAGCGCGGTCGCACGGCACCCGACGGAGCGAAACTCACGCACCAGGTCTCCTGGCGAGTCGACTCCCTGGAGTCGGTCATCGACTTCCACCACCGCTTTCGTGCCGAGGGCATCGAGGTCCAGCAGGAGGTCACCCACGGCAACGCGATCGGGATCTACTTCTTCGATCCGGAGGGCAACCGCAACGAGGTCTACCTGCGGCTGGAGCGGGACGTGCGCCAGCCCTTCCGTAAAACGATCGACCTCGACCTGCCACCCGAGGAGATCCTCGCGGAGTCCGAGCGGCTGCTGACCGAAGGAGGGCCCGCTTATCAGCCCGTCCAGTGAGTTCGCCGCCCCGTCCCGACGACCACAACGGAGCCCACTTGATGAGTGAATCGACATCGGGAACCAGCCCTCCACCGGGTCAGGCGCAGACCACCGCCGACCCCGCCGTGCTGATCGTCGGTGCGGGCCCCGTCGGCCTGACCGCGGCCCACCTGCTCGGCTCGCTGGGTGTACGGGTCCTGTTGGTCGAGCGCAACACCACCACCAGCGACGCGGCCAAGGCGATCAGCCTGGACGACGAGTCGCTGCGCACCCTGCAGTCCGCGGGCCTGTCCGCCGCGGTGTACCCGATCATCGTGCCCGGTACCGGCACGAGGTACTTCGGCGTGGGCGGCCGCCCGCTGGTGCACGCCCGAGGCAGCGGTGATCGGCGCTTCGGCCACCCCTTCAAGAACCCGTTCGCCCAGCCGGACCTGGAGCGGGTGCTCCAGGCAGAACTGGCCCGTCACCCGCACGTCGAGGCACGCTTCGGCACCCGGCTGGTGGGGCTGGCACAGCACGCCACCCATGTCCGCGTCTCGCTCAGCACCGGCGGTGCCGCCGAGGACCTGGAGGTCTCCTACGTACTCGGGTGTGACGGTGGACGCAGCACAGTGCGCCGGCTGTTGTCCGTTCCCATGCGGGGGCGCAGCTTCCCCGACGAGGTGTGGCTCGTGCTGGACACCCTGGATGACCCGCACCGCGAGCGATACGGCATGCACATCGGTGACCCCTCTCGCCCCACGGTGATCGTGCCCGGTCGCGACGGCCGCTGCCGCTACGAGTTCCTGCTGCGGCCGGGCGAGAGTGCGGCCGGTCAGGAGCCGCCGTTCGATATCGTGCGTCGGCTCCTCCAGCCCTTTCGGGAGATCACTCCGAGGCAGATGGAGCGGGCCGTCGCCTACAGCTTCCACGCGCTGCTCGCCGAGCGACTGCGGGTGGGTCGTTGCTTCCTGCTGGGCGACGCCGCGCACATGATGCCGCCGTTCGCCGGACAGGGCCTCAACTCCGGCATCCGGGACGCTGCCAATCTGTGCTGGAAGCTGACGGAGGTTCTGAATGAGCGGGCTGACGACGCCCTCCTCGACACCTATGACGTGGAACGCCGACCGCACGCCCAAGCGGTGATCGACCTGTCCGTCCGGCTCGGCCGGACCGTCATGACCACCAGCCGCCCGCGTGCACACTTGCGGGATCTGTTGGTGCGCGCCGCACTGCTGACCGGCCCTGGACGCCGCTACCTCACCGAGATGCGCTACCGTCCGGACACCCGGGCACGGAGCGGAGCCGTCGTCCGGCCGGGCAAACGAGTTCACCCGCTCGTCGGCACGGTGCTTTCGCAGCCGCGCGTACTGCTCGGTCCCAGCTACCGACTCGTCCTCCTCGACGATGTCCTCGGCACTGGCTGGAGTCTCCTGGGCGTGGGCCTCACCGAGGCCGACTGGACCTCGGTCGGAGAAGTCGGCCTCCCGCCTGGCACCGAGGTTGATGTGGTCATCGGTGACCTGGCACTCGACCGCGCCACCGAGCGGCCCGCGATCACGGATGCCGACGGTGGCCCCCGGTCCTTTCTTCAGGACCTGGCCGGGCACTTCGTACTCGTACGTCCCGACCGGGTGGTGGCCGCCGTCTTCCCTCCCGACCAGGCGGGCCATGTCGAGGTGGAGCTACGGCGTTCTACCGGCGCCCGCGCCTCCCGCCCAGCCACCCCCGAGAGACCGCCATTCCAAGGAGTACGCCGATGAGGCTCAGCACGGTCCGTCTCCACGACGGGTACCGCACCACGACCGCCGCTCGTCAGGACGGCGACGATTTCGTCCTGCTTCCGTACACCGACGTCGGCACGCTGCTCGCCTCCGGAGCCGACTGGCGAGAACGAGCCGCCAGGGACGGGGACCGGATCCCGCAGGACAGGGTCTCCCTCGCTCCGATAGTCCCGCACCCGAACAAGATCGCCTGCCTGGGACTGAACTACGCCACCCATATCAAGGAGATGGGTCGCCCGACCCCGGCGCACCCCACCCTCTTCGCCAAGTACGACGGCTCCCTGATCGGCGCCCGGGACGACGTTCACATGCCACCGGTCAGCGACGACCTCGACTGGGAGGCCGAACTCGGCGTCGTCATCGGCCTGGCAGGCCGCCCTCTGTCGCGCGAGGAAGCACTGGAGCACGTCGCCGGGTACACGGTCGCCAACGACGTCACGGTCCGGGACTGGCAGCACCGCACCAGGGAGTTCCTCGCCGGCAAGACCTTCGAGGGCACCACTCCGGTAGGGCCCGTCCTCGTCACGCCGGACGAACTCCCCTCCGGCGCCTCCGGGCTGGCCATCGAGTGCGCCGTCGACGGCCAGACCATGCAGAAGTCCAACACCGCAGACCTGCTCTTCGACGTCGCCGACGTCATCGCCTACGTCAGCACCATCATCACGCTGCTGCCCGGCGACCTCATCCTCACCGGCACCCCCGGCGGCGTGGGCGCGGGCCGGGACCCCAAGGTGTTCCTGCGCCCCGGGCAGGAACTCGTGACGACCATCGAGGGCATCGGGGAACTGCGCAACACCGTCGTCAAGGACCATCGGTGACATGCCCCCCACCGACCCGCCCCCAGCCGCTAGAGTGTCCGGCATGTCAGGAACAGTGTCCCCCAGCTACCGCGAGCGTAACTCCACGGCCGATCGGGCCCTCGACATCCTGACCATGTTCGACGACGACCAACTCGTCGTCTCCGGAACGGTCGTGGCGGAGCGGCTGGGTGTGGCCCGCTCCACCGCGTACCGCTACCTCCAGAGCCTGGTCGCCGGGCGTTTCCTCGAAGAGGCGCCCGGCGGCGGCTTCCGGCTCGGCCTGCGGGTCCTGGAGATCGCCCGGCTGGCCCGCCGCAGCTACGGCCTCTCCGAGGTCGCCCTGCCCTTGATGGAGGCACTCGCGGCCGAGGTGCAGGAGACCGTTCTGCTCACCCGCCGCGCCGGCGACCTCGTCGTCTGCGTCGACCGCGCGGAGAGCGAGTCCCGCGCGGTCCGCATCTCCTACGAACGCGGCAGCACCCTCCCCCTCAACGCCGGAGCTGCGGCTCTCGTTCTGCTGGCCTGGAGCCCCGAGGACGAGGCTCGCCGGCTGTTGGGGGCTGCCGAGCTACGCCGTTTCACTCCATCCACCCTCACCGATGTCGATGCGTTGATCGAACGTATGGGCCGCATACGCAGACTCGGCTACTCCGTCACCCGCGGCGAACTCGACCTCGACGTCGTGGGTATCTCCGCGCCGATCCGGAGTCAAGGCGGACAGGTCGTGGCGGCGGTGAGCGTGGCGGCCTTGGCTTCCCGCCTCTACCCCGAGGCGGAGGCCGAGGTCGCCCAGAAGCTGCTGACCACAGCGGGGGAAATCAGCGAGCGCCTGGCCTTGGCCGCTGCCTGAGGCCGCATCGGTCGGCGCCGACGGCCACTTACCGGAGCGTCCAGTCGGGGTGGGCCTGCGTGACCAGGGCGGCGACGACGGCGGGTGCCGCCATCGACGTACCAGACAGGCGGGTGTAGTGGTCGTCAACCGGTCACACCGGGCCCTCGCGGTCGACCTCGTCGATCGGGGTGCCCTGGTCGCGGGCGGCGGAAACTGCGGGCGCCAAAGGGCACGTGCGGCATCTCGTCGATCATTCAGCCGCTACGATCCGGACAGCTGCAGGTTCGCCAGCGGCCACGCCCTTGCCGGAACCCGTTCCTGAGCTTGTCTTTTAACCTCTGAGGCTGTCGCGCTCGATGATGCTCCCGGGACGCCTGGTCGTTTTCCCGACGTCATAGCGAGTCGCGGGGCGACTGTTCCTGGAACCAAGTGGCCTTCAGGGCCGGGAGTTGAGGGTTTCGGCGCATGGGCCGGACCGAGCAGGTGCGGGCGGATGTTCCGAAACCCCCGGCGGACGCGGGCTGGGGTGAGTCGTGCGGGCTCGGCCGGCTTCTGCCAGGTGCGGCGGAGGTCCGCTGCGGCTTCGCGGGTGAGCCGGAGCTGGGTGTGGGCGGCGATGATCGGCCACGTCCAGCGGTCTCCGGCCTCGGGGGTGCGGAGCTTGAGCCGGGTCCAGCCGAGGGTCTGCTCCATCAGCCTGAAGGTGGTGCTCGATGTCGAACCTGCGCAGGAACGACTGCCAGCGCACGTTGACGTCCTCGCCATTTTGGCCGACGACCACAGCCAAAGGCGACGTCCATCGCCTGGCACACCGCCCGCGCCCGCAGCGGGGGCAGCGAAGTCCGCCATGATCTGCTGGTAGGCCGGACGGTCCGGCAGCTTCGCAGTTGGCGGCGCGGGCGAAGTCGGAGCGGACGGTTCCAGCAGCGTCTTGCTAGTGATCCGGATTTCCTCGGCGGCCTTGTCGGATTCGTCCAGCAGCTCAGTCAGCTCCGCGATGCGCTCTCGGGCCGCCCCGGCCTCGGCCGCGATCTTCCGCTCCTGCTCTTGGGTGTCCAGCACCACTAGGCTGGGGCCGGCGTCCGCCCTCTCATCTCGCGAACCTGCCATCGCAGCAGGTCGTGGGGGAGACAGTCCCGCTGGCAGCCGGTGCCGGACTGGTACGACAATGTGCCGCGCGGTGCTGAGCCGGGAGGCGGATGGCCCGGCCCGGCTCACGCTTGCACGACCTCCTGCGGGCTCGTTTTACGGAGGAGGGGCAGCAGTCCGGCCGCCACGAGCGCGGAGGCGAGGCCGAGGGCGCCGACGGCCGTCGTGAGGTGGCCGGTGACGGACTCGAGGGCGAGCAGGGAGAGCGGGCAGAGGAACTGCCCGAGGAAGAACGACCCGATCCACAGTCCGCTGCCCCGGCCGCGGTTGCGGTATTCCAGCTTTGACGTGGCCCAGGTGAGCAGTGTGGGCAGCAGAAAGCCGGTGCCGATGCAGTTCAGGAAGGTGCCGAAGATCAGAATCGCCACGTTGTGGGCGAGGCTGATCAGCACGAACCCTGCTGCGCACAGGGTGAAGATCGCGGCCAGTCTGCGCTCTGGCCGGCCGATTGTCGAGGCGAAGATGACGGAGCCGATGACTGTGGCGGTGCTGGCGATTGCGGTGACCATGCCGATGAGGGCGCTGGACTGTATGCCCAGGCCGTTCATCAGGTAGGCCGTTTCGACCGGGACGGCGTAGAAGACGATGCCACCGAACACCGAGAGCAGGCAGATGCCGGCCAGCCGGCCGGCCGAGGAGGGCCGATGCCCGACGGTGAGCGCCTCGTCCATGGGGGCGCCCGGCCCGGGCTTGGACAGGAAAGCGGCCATCGCGGGGGCGAGGAGCAGCCCGACGGCGTAGAGCTGGAAGGGGGCGCGCCAGTCCGAGGCGCCCATCGCGCCGCCGAGTATGAGGAACGCGGTGGCGGAAATGGTGGCGCACACCGTCTGCAGGGCCAGGTAGCGGTCGCGTGCCCGGCCCGCGTAGTAGTCGCCGATCAGTGTCGTGCAGGAGGTCATGATGAAGGCCTCGGCGACACCGAGGAGGGCACGGCTGGCCACGATGGCGCCGAGCGAGTTCAGCCACAGCGGAGCGGTGCCGAACAGCGCGTACAGGACGGTCGCGACGACCAGCGGAACCCTGCGTCCCAGGCGGTCGAGCAGGACACCGGCGAAGGGGGCGACCAGGGCGAGCGTGAGGGCGGGGACCGTCAGGATCAACGGGACCAGTGCGTCCGCGTCCGGCACCGTCCTGAACAGCTCCTGCAACTCCGGCAGCAAAGGAGCGAGCAGCACCCCGGCCATGACCGGCAGACAACTCCCGCTCATCAGGAGCGTCAAGCGCAGACCGCCCCCGGATTCGGGCACGGGCTCGGTTGTTCGGACGGCGAATCCGTCGGTGGGAAAGGGTGGGGAGGTGAAACCGGGCACGCAAGCTCCACGTTCGTGTCGTAGATCGAGTCCATCATCGCGGCGTCCCAGTAGGACTGTCCCTGCCGGAGAGGCGGCGCGGCAGTCCTTCCGGCGGACAGCATTCAACGCGTCACAGGGAGGGAAGCAACGGTGCCGCCCTGGCGGAGAGCTTCGCGCAGGGTGGCGTTTTCCGCTTCGAGCTCGGCGTTCCGCAGGCTCAGCGTCTGGATGTGGTTGGCGTAGGCAGCGATGGTGACGCGTGCATCCCGTTGCTCGGCCGCGTGTGGGGAGCGCAGCGTGCGGTCCGCCTGAGGCGGGCGATGTCCGCCGTCAGGGTGCCGGTCTGCGGTCGGGGCGCATCCGGTGTCCGGAGCAGTCCTGTCGTGGCCTTGGAAAGCGCACCGATCACCTGCTGCGTGTCGGCGGACCGGACGGTGGTCATGTTGTCACTGTTGGCCGCCGCCCACACGCCGCCGATGAGCAGTTCGCCGCGGTCGTCGGTCATAGGGATTTCGGGGTGGCTGGTGTGACACGAACAGGCGTCACCGTCTTCGGTGGTACGGGGCCGCGGTGTGCGCCCTTGGTGGGGCAGGGGACGGCGCCTTGCGTGCTCACCGTGGCTTCGAGGCGGCCGACGTGGCCGATATCGACCGTGATGCGGTCGACCTCGGTGATGGTGCCGACGCCGGCCGGGGTCCCGGTGGTGATGATGTCGCCCGTGCGGAGGGTCATGACCGAGGACGCGTAGGCGATCAGCCGGGGAACGCTCCAGATGAGGTCCTTGATGTCGGCGTCCTGCCGCAGTTCGTCGCCGACCCAGGTGCGCAGGGTCAGTGACTCCAACGGGCCGACCTCGTCCGGGGTGACCAGGTAGGGTCCGACCGGGGTGAAGGTGTCGAAGGACTTGCGGGTGGAGCGGTCCTCGCCGCCGCGCATGGTGATGTCGAGCAGGCAGGTGTATCCGGCGACGTGCTTCAGGGCGTCGGCTACGGTGATGTCGCGTCCGGGTCGGCCGATGACGAGTGCGAGCTCGCCCTCCTGGTCGAAGCGCCGGTCGGTGTACGGCAGTCGGATTGTGCCCTGGTGGGCGAGGACCGACGACGGGGCCTTGAGGAAGATGCCGAGAGCGTCGATGTGGTAGGCCTCGTTCATCTCGGCCTGGTGGTCGCGGTAGTTGACCGGCGCAGCGATGATTTTCGACGGCTCGGGAACGACCGGCTGGAGAGTGACCTCTTCGAGGTGGAAAACGTCCGCACCACGCGGCGTTCCTTCCGGTATGGGATCGCCGAGCAGCGTCCGCAACGGCCTGCCGAGGTCCACGACGCGGTCGTCGTCGAGCCGTCCGGCGGTGGCGATGCCGTCCGGCCTGATGAAGCTGAGCAGTTTCATGCGGTGTCCTCAGAGGAAGCGGTGTAGAGCCAGTCGAGATCGGAGTAGTCGTCGGGCCGGCGCAACCGGAACACGCGGTTGCGCAGGGCGAGCAGTGTCGGGTCCTGGGTGTGCCAGAGGTTGCCCCACGGCCGGGCCACGGTCTGGCAGCGGGAGGCTCGGGCGATACGCCGTTCCTCGTACTGCTTCAGCGCACGGTCCTGGGAGTGTCGATGGCCCGAGACGGCGTCGCCCAGCGCGACCGCGTCCTCCAGGGCCTGGCACGCGCCCTGCCCGAGGTACTGGAGCATGGCGTGTGCGGCGTCGCCGAGCAGCGCCGTGTGTGCCGTCGTCCAGGTCGGCAGCGGGTCCCGGTCGTACACAGGCCAGTCCCGGTGGGGATCGAGAAGCGCGACATACTCGCGGACACTCGGGTGCGCGATGGCGAAGGCGGCGCGGAACTCCTCCGCATCGCCACGCGGCTCCCGCGCACCTGCGGGGCGCTCGTAGACGGCGACCTGGTTGTACAGCTCGCCGCGCCGCACGGGGTACTGCATCAGGTGGATACCTGGGCCGATCCAGAGTGTCACGTCGTCGGGCGCCAGGCCCCTGCCGAGTTCTGACCGGTCGCTCGCGCCCCGGTAGGCGACATGACCGCTGAACCGGGGTGGGCTCGTGTCGATGAGGCGCCGCACCTGGGACCGGAGGCCGTCCGCCCCGACCAGGAGCTGTGTGGTCAGCACCTCGCCGTCGGAGAAGGTGACGTCGGCGTGCTCGTCCCGTTCACGCACGCTGACGGCGGTGCGGCCGGTCCGCAGCTCGATGCCGGGTTCGGCCCGGCAGGCGTCGAGCAGGACGGACAGCACGTCGTGGCGGTGCGCGACGACGTACGGGTAGCCGTACCGGGCACGGAACGGGTGCCCGAGGTCGAGCACGGTGAGCTCATCGCCCGTGACGGCGTCGCGGATCACGGCGCGGGCGGGCAGTACGGCGGTTTCGAGAACCGGCCCGAGCACGCCGAGCCGGTCGAAGGCCCGCATCGCGTTCGGCCCCAGCTGGAGTCCGGCACCGATCTCGGCGAACTGCGGGGCCTGTTCCGTCAGCACCGTCCGACGGCCGGCGCGGGCCAGGGCCAGTGCCGCCGCGAGCCCCCCGATGCCGCCGCCGACGACCAGTGTGTCGTGCCCGCTCATGAGTCCACCTCCTCGGACCGGTGCAGGTGCAGGGCTTCCAGTACCGGGCTGTCGCTGGTGGTGAACAGGTCCAGGCGGGTACGCGCGTGCAGTTGGTGGGTGCACCAGGACGGCACGACGAACACGTCACCGGGAGACAGATCGAACGACTCGCCGCCGAGCACGACCGTGCCGGACCCGTCGAGCACCGCCGTCACGCGGGTTCCGGTCTGGCGTTCCCGGCGCGTCGTCGTGCCCGGATTCACCCGCCGCATCTCACAGCGCATCGTTGGCATGACGTCGCGGTCGCGGGAGGGATCCTGGAACCGAACGGTGACGTCGTTTGTGTCCTCGACCTCCAGCAGGTCGTCCAACGCTGCATCGGTGTCCTGCCAGCGGTAGACCAACAGGGGGGAGTGCGGGGGCAGATCGGGTGTTCCGGCGGGGGAGAGACCGGCTCCGGCACCCCAGCGGCGCTCGGCGGTCGAACGGGGGATGTCGGTCCAGTCCGCTTCGGAGTCGCCGCCCGGTTCGAAGAAGACCGCGTCGAGCGCCGCGACCACCGGAAGGTCGAGCACGTCCAGCCACATCATCGGCATGTCGCCGGGGTTGTGGTGTTCGTGGAAGGTCCATGACGGTGTCAGGACGAGATCTCCGCGGGCCATCGCGATCGGGTCGCCGTTCACGAGGGTGTACACGCCCTCCCCGTCGAGGACGAACCGTAGCGCGGCCGGTGTGTGCCGGTGCGCGGGTGCCGACTCGTGGGGCTGAAGGTACTGAACCGCCGCCCATAGCGTCGACGAGATGAACGGCGCGCCGCCCAAGCCTGGGTTGGCCATCGCCAGCACCCGCCGGTCGCCGCCCCGGTCGATCGGGACCAGATCACCGGCCCGGCGGCCGAGCTTAGTAAGGTCATCCGCACACCAACGATAGGGGATCGCCCGCACGCGGGGCGTCGGAGTGAGTAGTCCGTGTAGTTCCCAGAGTGGCTGAAGTTGCTTGTCAGATAGCTCAGTGTAGAAGGCGTCGAGTGCCGGCTCGTCTGACCTGAACCGGGAAGTGGTCATCGTTCACCTCGCTAATCTTCCGTACACGTAGTATTAGCTTGCTGTGAATGGTCGAGGTGTGTCAACGGGTCCGGACAGACCGTCCACATGTGGGGGGCGAAGCTCTACATGTGCGGCCTGGCGAACGCCACTTGCTGGAGGTGGTTGATGAACACCGCTTGCTCGTCGGGTCCGAGCGGAGCCAAGACGTCGGACTGGACTGTTTTCACCGGCTCCGCGAGGGCGTGCAGCGCTGTCCTCGCCGGAGCGGTGAGCCGGACGTGGGTTCTTCGCCGGTCGTTCGCTGCGGTCTCCTTGGTAACCCATCCCTGGGTGCTGAGCCGGGCCACGATGTCGGCGGTGCTCGACGTGTCCAGCGAGGCGGCCTCGCCGATTCGGGACTGGTCGGCGGCGCCCAGCTGTGCGACCGCGGCGAGCAGGGCGTACTGCGGCCCGGTCACGTCGGGGACGGCGGCGCTCCAGAGTGCGGTGTGCACCTGCTGGGCCCGGCGGATCAGATATCCGGGGGTGGTGCGCATGAGCAGTACGCCGTCCTCGTACTGCTGTCCGGCGATGTCGGCCTCCTTGATGCGTGCGACCCGCCCCAGTCGTTCGATGAACTCCCGGCGGTCGGAGTGACGAAGCGGGGTCAGGATGTCTTCTTGAACCGAGCGCGCAACCTCGGTGACCTCGGCCAGCCGATCCAATGATCCGCTGGTGAGGGTCAACAGACGGCGCCGACCGTCATCCGGATGGCGCACCCGCCGCACCCACCCTTTCCCGACAAGTCGGCTCACAACTGCGGCGACGGTCGACTTGTCCAGCGAGGCCAGCTGCCCGGCGCGCCGCTGGTCGACGTCGTCCCACCCGGCGATCGCCACCAGCGTCGCGTACTGCGGTCCCGTGAGACTGTCGATTCGTGAGCCCCACAGCTCGGTGTGTACCTGCTGCGCCAGGCGCAGCAGGTGCCCTGGGGCGGTCGTAGGCGACACGACGGGTACCGGCGCGGGCGCTCGCCGGACGGCGCGTCCAGGGTCGCGGAACCTCACCGCTCCCGCTGAAACCGACTCGACCACGTCCTCAGCTCCGTCCTGGTGGAAAACGTACACGGAGTATGTCGGATTGGGAGTCGCATCTTTTCCATTGCGGATGCTGGCGCGCAGCTGGCACCTCGATACTCCGTAAACATACTAATGGCCAGGGGGCCTGTTGGGCGGCGAGTGGGCCACTGGTGCGGGACCCGAAGGGACTGATTCCCCGGAGGTCGGGGCCGTCGGTGCCTGCCTGATGGCCGCGGCAGGAGCGGTTCTCAAGGATAGGGCGACCACGGTCGCGGCCAGCGGAGCCAGATGTTGGTCTGCCCACGCCCGCCGCAGGCAGGCTGGGCCAAAGTCGCAGTCCGAACCTGTAGCCCCAGGCATCCGACACTCGGACTGCGGGCACTGTCAGTGCCTGCCAGTAAGGTCCGAACTGGGCCGCTCGTGTCCTGTGGGTGGGCCTGCGTGTCGTGTTGGGAGAGCGCGTGGATCCGGTTTTACCGTCGGTTCTGGCCAAGTGGGCGGGTCCCATGGCCAGCCGGTTCGCCATGAACGGCGTCAAGAAACTCACTCGCAATCGGCGAGTGGCACGCGCCGCTGCCAAGAGGGCGGCGGCGGTCGGAGTGCCGGTCACTGCGAAGTCGCTGCGTGTCTGGCTGTCGCGGGCGGACACGGCCCAGCAACTGCGCCAGTGCACCGAGTGCTCTCTCGAACAGGCTGCGCGGCAGCTGACGTATGTGATCCCCCGCGGTGAAGCCGGGCAGCGCCAGGCGGATGCGCTGCTGGTCCTGCAGATCGTGATGGAGGAGTACGTACGTTCGGCAGCGTCCGCGGAAGCGTCGCTTGTCACCGGTGGCTGGGGGCGGCAGACCACGGAGGAGGACGGGGCCAAGACCCGGGAGCAGGTTCAGGAACTGCGTGAAAATGTACTCGGCCGCATGGACGCCCGCACGGACTTCGATGATGCTCTGCGCACGCTGAGCCCCTGGTCGGCGCAGGAGGCACGGCGCCTGCGCGCGGCGTGGCCGGCCGTAGAGAGAGCGGTCGGGATTCTGGCCGGGGTGGGGGCGGCTCGCGGGTCCGTCATCCAGCAGTGGGCCGATCGGGAGCCGGCGTGGCTGACGGAGGCGCCGACTGAGGCGTTGGGCTGGCTCGGGCAGGTTGCTGCCGACTACGACGCACGGGGTGCCTCACACCTGTTTTTCGAGCGGTGTGCCCGCGAGGGCGGATACCCCCGTGACTTCTTCGTGGCGCGTGCGGCACTGCAGGCGGGATCTGGCACAGAGCAAGAGGTGCGGGACTACGTCGCGGCGCACCATGACGCCACGTCGCCGCTGCTGAACGCGCTGCGCGCCTGCCTGGACGAGAACTGGGCCGAGGGAATCGAGCAGTTGGGCCGGTGGGAGCCCCACAACACGCTTGCGCAGGCCTTGAAGGCCCAGCTCGAAGCCGAGGCGCTGATCAAGAAGGGTCGGCCGGGCGAGGCGCTGGCCCGGTTGCGGGCCGCGGACCGGGAGGGGATTTTCACGGGCGTCGCTGTCCGCCTGGCCAGCGCACTTCTTCAGCATGCCGTTCATAGCCGTACTTCGAACAGACTGGCGGCTGGCCAGGAGGCCCTGGCGGTGGCGATCCGGGCGAGGAACAGCCGCCGCATATGGTACGGGGACAGCGCCGAAGCGGCCTTGCTGGCCGTGCAGGCAGCCGTGATGAGCGGAGATCTGTTCACGGCGTGGAAGCTGACGCAGCCGGAGCCGGAGGGCGAGGCCCAGCCTCAGGAGGCGGCCGACCACCGGTTGCGGGAGCAGACCGCTTTGGTCGCGGCCATGACGGGCCGTCAGCAGGAGGCTCAGCAGTTGCTGGCCGGCATGACGAGCGCCTTTGCCCAGGCCCACGTCAGGGCGGTGCTCGCGGAGTCGCGTCTCGCAGATGACACCAGCACTCCGGAGGCGAAGGACCTGTGGCTTCAGGTTTGGGAGGCTGCGGACACCGAGGGGGAGCAGCTGACCGCGGCCGCGGGCTTGGCCGCGGCGGGGGCGGACCTGCCGGATTTGGACCATCTCAAGGCCGATTTTCCTGACCTTGTCGCTGAGATCGAGTTGCTCGCTCGTGCACTACGGGGCAGCGGGAGCGACGAGTTGGCGGTGCTGCGCGCCAACGTCGCTCAAAGCCCGGTGATGTGGTGAAGCTCGCCGAGCGCTACCACCGCGGTGGGAATCTCGTGTTGGCGGCCGAGACTCTGAGAGACGGGGCTGATCACTGGCGTGATGCCCGGCTGATGGCCATGGCCGCGGGGTTGTTCCGTGAGGCCAGGGAGTATCCCCGTGCACGGTGGTGCGCCGACGCGGCGCTGAGGATGGCCGGGGCCGACTGGGCGGGGCAGGGCCGCATGTACGCCCTGCTCGTCGAAGTGGAGTCGGCCGATGGGCGGATGGACCGCGCCACGGACGCGGCCATCAGCCTGCTTGCTCTTGACCCCCTGGACCCTGAGGCCCGCTGGGCTCTGGTCAAGTGCTACGCCGCCCGCGCCCTGGGGCAACATGCCTGGCAGACCCTCACCGAGCAGGGCGAGCCGCTGGATCCGCGCAGCCGGGACGAAACACTGCTGTGGGTCGGGTTGGGGGCAAGTTTCTCTGCTGACCCGCAGTTCACCGGGCGTGCCCTCGCCTTGATGCAGCGCTGGCCGGACGACGAAGAACTCCTCGGTCGGCTCCTGGGCGCGCTCCATTGGCGTGCTGCGGAACCTGCGGAGCCTATGTCCGAGGAGGAAGGAGAACAACTTCGCGAAGCTACTGCGAGCTATCTGGAACGCTTCCCCGACAGCACTGTCTTTCGGGCCGTCTCTTTGGGAACGCCGGACAACCCTCTCGAAAACCTCGCCGAGGATCTACGCCGCCACCACGAGAACACCGGGGAAGTCCGCGAGAAGGTCGCAAGCGGTGAGCTGCCTGTAGGGATGCTCGCCTTGGCCGCGGGCCGGCACTACGCAGAGGCCTGCATGCGCCGTACCGCGGAACGGCCGGTGGTGTACGCCGCTGATATCCCTCTTGACCCGTCGGAGACTCTGGCGGTGCAGGCTGCGCGGACCGGGCGGGTGATGTTGGACACCAGTGCGGCCGCTACGCTCGCTCTGCTGGAGCGTGGCGTGTCCGAGCAACTGATCGGCCACTCGCAGGTGGTCATGACGACTGACCAGCTTCTGGCTGACACGCTGCAGGCCAAAGAGTCCATTGCGCTGCGGTCCGATATGACACTGGCTTGGGATGAGCGCAGCGCCAGTACCGCCGTCCTGACCTCGACGCCCGAGCAGTTGGCCGCGCTGCGGTCCACTGCAGCGCGGCTGGTAGAGATCATGCAATCCGCTCCCCGGGTGTCACGGCCGGAGTTGCGCAGCCTTCCGCGACTGCCCAGCAGCCGTCGTGGCACGGAATGGCTGACGGCCGTCGACTACGCCAAGGAACACGGCCACATCCTGTGGTGCGACGGACAGACGGACCGTGGCTCTCAAGATCATCGCGGGGCGACGTATGACCCAGCCCGGAGCCCGTAAAGAGTCTGCTCAGCCGACAGCACGAGGGGTCAGACGCGAGGGCGTGGCCATGGCGAGGGCCATGCATGCAAACATCGCGCACATCTATGACGCCGGTGAACACGACGGCGAGCTCTACATCGCTATGGAGTACGTCAAGGGACAATCACTTGCCGAACACCTGAAGACGGGGTCACCCCTACCCCTTGAACGAACCGTACGGTGGACGCGTCAGATCTGCGAAGGCCTCAGTGCAGCGCACACTGCGCAAGTGATCCACCAGGACATCAAGCCCGGCAACATCATGATCACGCTTCAAGGCGACGTGAAGATCGTGGACTTCGGACTGGCCCTTCTCCCCGACCTCACTCAGTCCCGCACCAGTGCCGGCACCCCGCTCTACATGGCACCAGAGCGGTGGGAGGGAGAGCCCGGCAGCCGACGCAGCGACCTGTACTCCACCGGGTGCGTCCTGTACGAGATGCTGACAGGGCGTCCACCCTTCGGCACCTCTGGTGACGACCCCATGACCGTGGGCAGGATGCACCAGGACGATGCGCCAGCACCTCCGAGTGCCCACCGTCCCGGCGTGCCCGCTCAGCTGGACTCCATCGTCGGGACACTGCTGGCCAAGGACCCGGCGCAGCGCCCGCAGAGCGCAGAAGCGGTTGCCCACGCTGTGAGCAAAATGCAGCGTGTGCTGGATATTGCAGCCGCGGACGACGAGATCGGACGAGCAGACCCGCCTGATACGCGTGACCGTAGTGCTGGCTTCTCCGAGCGTATCCGTGACCTGGACCGCTACATCTTTGATCTGGAGCTCCGGTATGGAGCGAGCGCGCCTTTGGTGATCGAAGCACGCGGAGAGCACGCCGAACTCACAGGCCGGTCAGGCGATACCCGAGGAGCAGCCGCCCTGTACGACCGGCTCGGCCATGACTGTCAGCACTTCTTCGGACCTTACGACGTGCGGGCACTCAACGCGTTCGAGGGCGTCGCACGGTGGATTGCGAGATCGGGCGCACGCTACGAGCCCTGAAGATCGTGTACAGCCCGCTCAGGGGTCAGCGGCTTGTCTTCGTCACGCTCACCGGTCGGATGGCCAGAACAGTGCCGTCCTGGTGGATGCTGACCGGGCCACCCCAGTCGCTGTCCCAGCCGGTGCGGGGCAATGACGATCTGCGGCTGTGTGTTTGCGCGCGCCACTGCGATACCTGAGGCCTCTGGGTGTCGCCTCTTCCCGCCAGGTACTCGAAGAGGTCTTTCTGGACGCCGGAGAAGGCCTCCACGTGAGTTCCGTTGAGACGGAATATGTGGTCTGTTCCGGCGAACTCGTCACCGAGCAGAGTGTGGCCGATGTCCTGCACGCTGCCGGCGGAAGGGTGCTCAAATGTCTTGAAGAACTCACTGCCCTGCCGCTTCGTGAGCAGTTGCGCGGTGGCGCGCCCCGATCCAGCGAATGCCACTAGGCCCGCAGCGTCAGTGTGAGCCAGAGTCTCCTGGAACCAGGCGAAGTGCTCTGCTCGGACGTGGCAGCCGGGCAAGGGATCGAGTGTCTGGTCTTCCCGGGCGGGGCGCTCGATGCCGGGGAAGTGATTTTCCTGTCGCGGGGGTTGATCCAGGTCCACGTCCGCAGCATCCGTTACCGTTGGGAGATCGAGACGCGAACCGTTGCCCGGCACATGCAAGGCATGGACGGTGACCGGCCCATCCAGAGGGAGCTCGGTGCTGAACAACAACGCAGGTGTCTGGTTCCACGCCCCGACGTGCAGGCCGTCGACGTGTGCCGCGCACGAGGCCAACTGGTCGTGAGAAACACCGGCTCCACTGTGATTGCCCTTGCACGCGATCGGGATGATCACAGACGGCAGCGACGGCTTCCATACTTCCGCCAGGAAGTGAGGCCGATAGCGGTAGCCGACACTTGCGCTCTTGTCGTCCTTCGTATCTCTTTCGGCGGCGGTAAGTGCCCAGCCGGCCCGCAGGGCTGTGTCGGAATGAACGACGGACACGCTATAGCCGGGGAAACGGTTGCGCAGGATGTGTTCTGCCAGCACGAGAGCGAACGCCTGGCCCAGTTCCTCGGACTGAAGTGTTTTGTAGTGCCTGGCGATCTGCCGCCCCTCCGAGGACAGCCACAGCAACGATCCCTTCCCCGCCTGCAGCGCCTGGATGTACTTCAGGCTGCCCCAGTGCTCAGCGAGTCCGCGTGCTGCACCGCGCCGAGTGAGCACCATGCCTCGCGCGAGACGGTGCAGTAGCCCGATGTACGGCAACCGAAGCGAACTCTGCAACTCGGCGTCAGGCAGGGCTTGCAGCCCTTGTTTGCGCCGGAGCAGAGGCGGTGTCTCCTTGCGCGCTTTGCCTTCGTTCTCGGCCTCCTCGGCCTTCCGCTCATGCTCCCGATGCTTCTTGCTGTCGTCGCTGTGAGCAGCCACGTCGACGCTGCCGACCAGGGTGCTCTTGGAGTCGGTGGCCACCGTGACCGGCTGTAGCAGCTGCTTCAGCACGTCGGTTGCGCTCGGCGTGTCTTTCATGAGGCCCCCTCCACCCGCACGGTTCCCACGCACAAGGGTGTCCGGGCGGCCCCTTGGGCTGCCAGACGGCAACCGAACAATGGCCTGAATTATCAGATCTCGGCATCGTTTGTGTAGCTCAGAGCGATGCCGGCCGGGAATTCGTTCGCTCTCGGTCCTGTGGCCAAAGGCGAGGGTGGACGCAGTCACCGGACAGGTGCCGCCCCGACGACGGTGTCATGGAGGATGGCGAGGTCGTCGGTCTCCAAGTGCGTCACGCCGGCTGCTGCGTCGCGGCGAGCCGTGCGTCGCGTTCCTCGTCGTGGAGGCGCAGTACGTAGACGGTGAGCAGCATTTCGAGGGCGCGCACCTTCGCGACGTCGGACAGTTGCGGCCACACCTCGTGTGCGATGAGGGTGAGGTCGTAGCCAGCCGGGTGCTCGCGCTGCAGCTTGGCCCGCGCTTCGAGCACGGCGGGGTAGAGGCTGCTGATGTCGTCAAAGTCGCTGCTGGCGTCTGCCGTAGTGGTGGGGTCCTTTTTTGTTGGGGCCCCGGTCGCTGGCGAGCGAGAAGCCGGGCCTTCGGCATGTGCTGGATGGGCTGGCCCCTGTCGGTCTGTTGGAACACCGGCCTGGTAGCGGCCACTTCTAGGCGGCGCGATTGGCTTCGACTCGGTCGGCTTGCGCCGGAGCAGGGCTTGTAGGCGGTCCCGCTGCTTGGGGGTGAGTGGGGGCGCGTGATCGACCAGTTCCTGGGCGTAGCGCCGAATGTCGGCGATCTCCGCAGCGGTCAATGCCATAAGTCCACCTTCCGGAGCGCCATGTCCTCGACGGCCAGCAGCGACAGCCCGAAAAACACCGTCTCCGTAAGGGAGTTGAAATCAATCACAAAATCATGATCACGAGTGGCTACTCGACGTCACCACCGACTACGGACCAGAGCCGAAAAATGTGCTCAGCCCGTGTCCTCTGACCGACACAGTGGGCACCGTGTGAACCCCAAGAGCGACCATGCCCAGTTCGTTTACACAATCAAATGATATCAAAAGCGCCCTGAAGGCAGAAAAAAGGGCATCGCTCCACACGGCTCACCGAGAGCACCCGCTGAGAGCCCCCCACCTTGCCTGAGAACACCAAGATCCGCTGACGGCACGGGGCATCTCTGACCCTCGGTGATCAAGCTTCCCTACGTTGTCAGCGGGACTGATCGCTCCGTAGGGAATCGACAGCGAAGTCGTCCGTTGGGAGGCACCCAGCACACCCACCGCACGGAGGCACCATGGCCGCGATCTGGGCCGGCACCGACGCAGGCAAGACCCACCACCACTGCGTCGCGATCGACGAGAGCGGCCGCCGGCGGCTGTCACGGCGCGTCGCCAACGACGACCCCGAACTTCTCGAACTCCTCACCGACGTCCTGGCTCTGGGCGACGAGGTGACCTGGGGCATCGACCTGGCCGACGGCGGAGCCGCCCTAGCCATTGCGATCCTCATCAACTGCGATCAGCCGGTCCACTACATCTCCGGCCGGGCCATCCACCGCGTCTCCGAGAGCTACCGCGGCGAAGGCAAAGCCGACGCCAAAGGCGCCGCCGTCATCGCCTGGGCGCGCAGCCGGTCCATGCAGCAGCACGGCGCAAGCCGTCCTCTCCGCTGTGCTCGGGGCGGCATGCTGGCCTGGCGCCTCCGGGGTCGGGAATGACCTCGTAAATCGGCGTGACCTGGGGTGACGTGGCATGGACACGTGGGTGTAAGAACGGGGTTTCTGCACGCCGTTGGCGGTGTGCGACAGGACGGCGTCGCGGCGGGCGAGGGAGGCCGCGCGTCGAGGGTCGCCCGGGCTGGTCCAGCCGTAGATGTCGGCGCGGATGAGGGCGCCGATCCATTCCTGGTAGGGGTTGTCGTGCGTCGCGGTCAGCGGCGGTTTCAGACCGTCCGCGAGGTTCCGGTACGCGACGCGCTCCGCCGTGAACGTCTGCAGATACGGCAGCCGCAGCAGCCACAGCTCGCCGACCTGCTCCGTACTGAAGCCGAAGCCGTACGTCTCGAGGAGATCGAGGCCGAGGATCGCGTAGTCCACGTCGTCGTCCCGGCAACTGCCGTGGATCCGGCCGCGTACGCACTCACGCCACTCGGGGCGCAGCTCCAGTTCGACGCCCGGCTCGACGGGCTCGGGCAGATAGTCGGTGAGCGGCAGGGCGGCGGCCTGCCGCAGATAGTGGTCGATGCGGTCCCGCGTCCAGTGGTCGCCCTGCTCGACCGGCTTGCCGAGCATGTTGCCCGCGATCCGGCCCAGCCAGCCCCCGAGAACGCGGTCCGCGACGTCAACACCGACAGGGGTCATACGTCCGGTGTACCGAATTCCTGCCCGTCCTGCCTGGTTTATGCCGATCCCGTCTCGCGCCACATGAGAGTCTCGTCGGGTTTTATTCGTAATGCGGGTTTGGAGATCCATGCGTTCCGTGCGTTCCGTTCAGTCCCTGCGCTCCGCGCAGCCGAAGAGCCGTGCGACCGTCCTGGCGGTCGCCACCGCTGTCGCCGCCCTGTCCGCCGCCGCGGCGGCCCCCGCCCACGCCGCGCCCGGCGATCCGCTGGTCAGGACCGGGGACGTCGGCAACGTCCGGATGGGCGACACCGACACCCTGGAGGACGTGCTGGAGCACATCAGCGTGCCGTTCGGCGGCAGCGGGACGCTGACGCACCAGATGTACGACTCGCCGGGCGCCGCGACGGCCGAGTAAGCGCCGTTCACTGTTCACTCAGGCACTGTCCGGCGTGCGGGATTCTGCCTGGGCAGCGCCCGCCTCCGCCGGTTAGGGTCACAGCGGCGCGACTGCCTTGACATGTCAAGGCCCGGAGAGCAAAAGGGGAGTACAAGGTGGCGGACGCTGCAGTGAACCGGACCCGGGGGCGTACCCAGCGGGTGCTCATCGCCGCGGACAAGTTCAAGGGCTCGCTCACGGCCGTGGAGGTCGCGCAGCGGGTGACGGCGGGGCTGCACCGGGTCGCGCCGC
Source organism: Streptomyces sp. NPDC006365 (assembly GCF_042870755.1). NCBI lineage: Bacteria > Bacillati > Actinomycetota > Actinomycetes > Kitasatosporales > Streptomycetaceae > Streptomyces > Streptomyces sp. NPDC006365. Next base: position 174,980 of record NZ_JBIAHS010000010.1, on the reverse strand, counting down.
GCGTCGAGGTCGAGGCACTGCCGGTGGCCGACGGTGGCGACGGCACGGTCGACGCCGCGGTCGCGGCCGGGTTCGAGCGGCGTGAGGTACGCGTCGCCGGGCCGCTCGGGGACGAGGTCACCGCCGCGTACGCACTGCGCGGCGACACGGCGGTCGTGGAGATGGCCGAGGCCAGCGGCTTGCAGCGGCTGCCTCGCGGCGTCCTCGCTCCGCTCACCGCGTCCACGTACGGGGCCGGAGAGCTGCTGCGGGCCGCCCTGGACGCCGGGGCGCGGACCATCGTCTTCGGGGTGGGCGGCAGCGCCACGACGGACGGGGGCGCGGGGATGCTGGCCGCGCTCGGGGCCCGCTTCCTGGACGACGACGGGGAGCCGCTGCCTCCCGGCGGCGGTCCGCTGCGGGAGCTCGCCACGGCCGACCTGTCCGGTCTCGATCCCCGTCTCGCCTCCGTCGACGTCGTGCTCGCGAGCGACGTGGACAATCCGCTGACCGGGCCGAAGGGGGCGCCCGCGGTGTACGGCCCGCAGAAGGGGGCCTCTCCGGATGACGTGGTGGCCCTCGATGCCTCCCTCGCGCACTTCGCCGCGGTTCTGGAGAAGGCGATCGGGGACAGAGCCGCGGAGTACGCCGTGGCGCCCGGTGCGGGGGCCGCCGGCGGAATCGGCTACGGGGCTCTTGTGGGCCTCGGCGCGAGCTTCCGGCCCGGGATCGAGGTGATGCTCGACGTTCTCGGCTTCGCGCCCGCGCTGGAACGGGCCACGCTCGTCATCACCGGCGAGGGCTCCCTCGACGAGCAGACCCTCCACGGCAAGGCTCCCGCCGGAGTCGCCGCTGTCGCTCGCGCCGCCGACAAGGAGGTCATCGCGGTCTGCGGCCGGCTCGCCCTTCCTCCGGAGGCCCTCGGCCGGGCGGGCATCCGCAGGGCGTACCCCCTGACGGACGTGGAGCCCGACGTGGCGCGCTGCATCGCCGAGGCGGGGCCGCTTCTGGAGGCCGTGGGGGAGCGGATCGCGCGGGACTTCCTGCTCTGAGACCCGGAGCCCAGGAAAACGGGCGTGGGCCCGAGCCTGAACCCCCGCGGTGGTCTGGGGGCACAGCCCGCGGGAACGGGATGGGGCGAGCAGGGCGGCGGGGGCGAAAGAAGTTCACCGGCCCGACAACCGGTACGCGTCCAACGCCAACGTCATCTCGATCAGATCCCGAGGCCGTGCCAGCGACCTCGAGGTCAGCTGTTCCAGGCGGCGCAGGCGGTTGAAGACGGTGTTGCGGTGGCAGTAGAGACGCCCGGCGGCCCGCCCGGCGGATCCCTCGCAGGACAGCCAGACGTCCAGCGTCTCCAACAGCACCGCCTGATCGCCCGGTTCGAGCTCAAGGAGGGTTCCGAACACGTCGGAGACGAGGCGCCCGGCCAACTCGGGCTGGCTCACCACGAGCGCCGTCGGCATCCGCTGATCGAGCCGGACCACCCCCGTCGCGTCCGGCGGACAGGTGCGGAAGGCCAGTTCGGCAAGGCGCCGGGCTCGGCCCAGTTCGCCGAGACCGGCCACTACGGGGCTGATCCCGCCCGGACCGGAGCAGCGGCCGTCGAGCGCCCGCTCGACCACGTCGAGCCCCTGCCCGTCGGCGAGGGCCACCACCCCGACCTCACAGTCCGCCCGCATCCGCCACACGAACCGGACTCCGTCACCCTGCACGGGCCGCAGAAACGACTCCCGCCGCTGTGAACGCAGCACCACCACGGCGTACGGCCCACGTTCCGGCAGATCCAGCCCGGCCGCCGCCCGCGCGGCGAGCCCCGGCGCCTCCTGCCCCTCCAGCAGCGCGTCGAGCAGCGCCTGAAGCTGCTCGTCCGTACGCCGCCGAAGCTCCATCTCCGTCGCCCGGTACGCCTCGGAGGCCACCGCCGCCTGCGCGTCCACCGCCGACCACATCATCGTCGCGGACCGCATCAGCGCCGCGAGCCGCTCGGGCTCCCGACCGGCCGCCCCCTCCATCAACGCGTCCCACACCAGATAACCCGCGCTGCGGTACGCGTGCACAAGGAGCTCCAGCGGCAATCCCTGCTGGGCACGCCGCCGTCCCGCCTCCTCCGCGTACTCCAGGTCGCGGCGCGGCGAGTCCCGGGGCGCGGAGATCGTCTCGATGCCGATCCGCATCGCCTCCTCCGCCTCCCGCCACTGCTGGTCGTAGGGCAGGAACCGCTCGTAGAGGGGGGAGTACTCGGCGAGCTGCCGCATGTGCTCGTCCACGAGCTCCGGTACCCGTCCGAGCAGCGCCGTACAGGACTCGGCGAGCAGCTTCCAGTCATGCCCGGTACGCCTTCTGCGCGCTCCCATGGCCGGAGGATGCCACCGGAGTGCCGCTCCGCACAGGCCCCTGACACGCGGTGTTGTGCCCGTGCACAACGCGCGGCGGTGCCCGCTGGTCACCCGCAGCGATTCGACCTCGCCCCGTGGACGGGCGCCCGCCCTGGTGCTGTGGTGAGCGCCACACCGCGCGACTACAGGGGGAATGGCATGGGCGCTTCCGGGCTGGTCGTACGGGACCTGTCGGTCGGATACGGCCCCGTACGCGCACTGCGTCAGGTGTCCCTGGAGGTGCCGAAGGGAGCCGTGGTCACAGTGCTCGGCGGCAACGGCGCGGGCAAGTCGACGCTGCTGCGGGCCGTGTGCCGCACCCTGTCCTTCCACGGTGGCGCCGTCACCGGCGGCACCGTGAGCCTCGGCGGCCGACGGCTCGACGGGCTGTCGCCGGACCGCGTGGTCGCGGCCGGGGTGTCCCAGATCCCCGAAGGACGGCGGGTGTTCGCCCGGATGACCGTCGCCGACAACCTGCGCGCCGGAGCGCTCGGCGCCACCGGAGGCCGCGCGCAGCGGGCCGCCGCCCTCCACCGCGTCCACGAACTGTTCCCCGTCCTGGCCGCCCGCGCCCAGCAGCGCGCCGGACTCCTGTCGGGTGGCGAACAGCAGATGCTCGCGGTCGGCCGGGCCCTGATGGCGACGCCCAGGGTGCTGCTCCTCGACGAACCGTCACTCGGCCTCGCTCCGATGATGGCCGAGCGGATCGCCGACACCGTACGGGAGATCAACGCCCAGGGCACCTCGATCCTGCTCGTCGAACAGAACGCAGCCCTCGCGCTGCGGCTCGCGTCACGCGCATACGTCCTGGAGGTCGGCGAAGTGACGCTGTCCGGCCCGGCTCAGCAACTGGCCGCCTCGGACGAGGTGCGCCGCCGCTACCTCGGGGTGGTCGACGAGGACGCGGCGGCCGACGCCTCACGGGGCACGGCCACGTTGCCGTCGCTGTCCCGGTGGGAGGGTGACGCCGAGTGACGCCCACGACGGACGTTCCCCCGCTCCAGGTACGCGAGTTGACCGTACGCTTCGCCGGGCTGACCGCCCTGGACGCGGTGAGCTTCACGGCGCGGCCCGGTACCGTCCACGCTCTCATCGGCCCGAACGGTGCCGGCAAGTCCACCTGCTTCAACGTGCTGTCCGGCGTCTACCGGGCCACCGGGGGGAGCGTCCGCTTCGGCGAGCACGAGCTGACCGGCATGCCTGCGCACCGCATCGCCGATCTCGGCATCGCCCGCATCTTCCAGAACCTCGCGCTGCCGCCGCTGGCCACGGTCGAGGACAGCCTGCTGCTGGGCCGCCACCGGCTGACCCGAACCGGGTTCCTGGCGGCCGGACTTCGGCTGCCCTCCGCCGCGCGCGAGGAGCGCCGCCACCGCGCACGTGTCCGGGAGATCGCCGAGTTCGTGGGCCTCGCGCCCTACCTCGACCGTCCCGCCGGTTCCCTCCCGTACGGGCAGCGCAAGCTCGCCGAACTGGCCCGTGCCCTGTGCATGGAGCCCCGGCTGCTGCTCCTGGACGAGCCGGTCGCGGGCATGACCGCCGACGAACGGCGCCGGACCTCCGCCGTGATCGCGGGAGTCCGCGACAGCCTCGGCATCTCGATCGTCCTGGTGGAACACGACATGGGGGTGGTGATGCGGCTCGCTGACGCGGTGACCGTGCTCGACTTCGGCCGCCTGATCGCGGACGGCGTCCCCGGCGACGTACAGAGCGATCCGGCGGTCGTACGCGCGTATCTGGGCCGGCGCTCCGAGGGCGAGGGCCCTGGAGGAGAGGAGAGCGCCTCATGAGCACCTTCGCCGAACTCCTCCTCAACGGCGTCTCGCTGGGCTCTGTCTACGCCCTCATCGCGCTCGGCTTCGTGATCATCTTCCGGGCCACCGAGGTCGTCAACTTCGCGCACGCGTCGCTGCTGCTGGCCGGCGGATACGTGACCGCGACCCTCCACGACGACATCGGCTTCTGGCCCGCGCTGCTCGCCGGGATCGCGGGCGCCGCGCTGGTCGGCGCGGCCGTGGAGTTCCTGGTGATGCGCCGCTACCGGGGCGCCGACCACAGCGTCCTCGCCATCGTCACGATCGGCGTGGACATCCTGCTCACCACCGAGCTGACCCGCCGCATCGGTACGGATGTCCTGGCGCTCGGCGACCCCTGGGGGGACGCCGTGCTCACGGTCGGGCCGATCTCGCTCGCCCACACCCGCATCGCCGCCTTCGTCGCCGCGGCCCTGCTCATCACCGCCTTCCTGCTCGCCTTCCGGTACACCACCTGGGGCGTGGCGATGCGCGCGGCGGCCGAGAGCGCGGAGACGGCGGCGCTGATGGGCGTACGGCTGGGCCGGGTCTCGCTCGGCGCCTGGGCCGTCGCGGGCGGCCTCGCGGCCGTCGCGGCGCTCTTCCTGACCGTCTTTCCGACACCCGGCCTGGAGAGAGCCACCTCGCTCGCCGCCCTCAAGGCATTCCCCGCCGCCATCCTCGGTGGCCTCGACTCCACCACAGGCGCGCTTGTCGGCGGTCTGCTCGTGGGCGTCACCGAGTCCCTGGCCACCGGCTACCAGAGCGATCTGACCTTCCTGGGACGCGGGTTGGGCGATCTGGCCCCCTATCTCGTCATGACCGCGATCCTGCTCATCCGGCCCGCCGGGCTGTTCGGTACGAAGGAGCTCGCCCGTGTCTGAGGTCCTGGCCACTTCCGACGAGGCGAGCGGCACGCCCCGGCCCACCCGCCGCCGGCGCGCCTGGCTCACCCGCACCCGTACGTACGTCTGGGCCGCCTGCGCCGTGCTCCTGCCAGCCCTGCCGTTCTACCTGGACCGCTTCTGGCTCCAGGCCGGCCTCTTCGCGATGGCCGCCGCGATCGGCGCGATCGGGATCAACCTCCTCACCGGTTCCACGGGGCAGCTCTCCATGGGCCACGCCTTCTTCCTCGCCGTCGGCGCCTACGGTTACTGCGTGTTCGCCGCCGACGGGAGCGGGGGCGACGGGCTGGCCGGTCTCGGGCTGCCGACCTGGCTCGCAGCCGTGCTCGCCGTGCTGGTCGCCGGGGTGGCGGGCGGCCTCTTCAGCCCGATCGCGGGCCGTCTGCGGGGCGCGTATCTCGGAATAGCGACGCTCGCCCTGATCTTCATCGGCCAGCACGTGCTGTTCAACGCCCGCGACCTCACCGGCGGCTTCAACGGCCGCGACGTACCGCCCCTGAGTCTGTTCGGCCTCACCTTCGACGACCGTGAACTCGTCGTGGCCAACGTGCCGTTCGGCTCCGCGGAGAAGCTCTGGTACGCGGGACTCGTGCTGCTCCTCGGCTGCGCTCTGTTCGCCCGCGGGGTGCTGCGCGGGCGCCCGGGACGGGCCATGAACGCGATCCGCGACCACCGAATCGCCGCCGGGGTCATCGGCGTGCCCGTCGCCCGCTACCGGGCCGCCGTCTTCGTGCTCTCCTCGATGTACGCGGGACTCGCGGGCGTCCTGCTCGCCCTGGTCTTCCAGCGGACGGTGCCGGACTACTTCGGTATCACCCTGTCGCTCGAATACCTCGCCATGATCGTCATCGGCGGGCTCGGTTCGGTGTCGGGGGCGGTGCTCGGGGCGGCCTTCGTGTCGCTGCTGCCGCAGCTGCTGACCCGCTACAGCGATGCGCTGCCCCTGGTCTCCGACCCGGGCACGGGCGGGATCGCACCGGGCGAGGCATCCCGGTACCTCTACGGCGCCGCCGTCGTCGCGGTGGTGCTCTTCCTGCCCGGCGGCCTGGTCAGGGCGACCGCCGGGCACCGTGCACGGACCCACCCAGGGGAGGAACGATGAGGACGACATACGCGGCCAGGGCGGCCGCCGGCGCGCTCGCGGCGCTGCTCGTGCTGGCCGGGTGCAGCTCCAAGGCCCAGGACGACGACAAGGGGGACGGCGCGGCCGCCGGCGAGGTGAAGACAGGCGACGGAATCTCCGGCAAGACCATCAAACTGGGCGCCCTCACCGACATGACCGGTGTCTACGCCACCCTCGGCAAGAGCGTCACGCAGGCTCAGCAGCTCTATGTGAAGCAACTCAACGCCGACGGAGGCGTCTGCGGCTACAAGGTCGCGCTCAGCGTCCGCGACCACGGTTACGACCCGCAGAAGGCCGTGGCCGGGTACACGGAGCTGGAGCCGGACGTGCTCGGTTTCGCCCAGTTCATCGGCTCCCCGTTCGTCGCCGCCGTCAAGCAGCGCATCGACGGGCAGGACAAGGGACTGGTACTGCCTCAGGCGTGGTCGGCCTCGCTGCTCGGCAGCCCGTACATCCGGGTCATCGGATCCACGTATGACATCGAGACGATCAACGCCGTCGACTTCCTGATCAAGGAGAAGGGCATCAAGAAGGGCGACAAGATCGGCCACGTGTACTTCGAGGGTGACTACGGAGAGAGCGCGCTGGTCGGCTCGAAGCACATGGCGAAGGAGTCCGGGCTCGCCGTCGTCGAGCAGAAGATCAAGCCGACCGACAACGACATGACCGCGCAGGTCGCGGCCTTGAAGAAGGCCGACGTGCAGGCGGTCGTGATCAGCGCGGGCCCGCGGCAGGCGGCCTCATTCGTCGGCGTTGCCGCGGCCGGCGGCTTCGATGTCCCGATCATCGGCAACAACTCGGCCTTCGCCCCGCAGCTCCTCGCCACCCAGGCGGGTCCGGCCCTCATGAAGAACTACTACGTGGCGTCGCCCTCGCTGCCCATCGGCGCGGACACCCCTGAGGCCAGGAAGCTCGTGGCCGACTACAAGGCCGCGTACCCGAAGGACGCGCTCGACAACGGCGTGGTCGCGGGCTGGACGGCCGCCTCCGCCTTCGGAGAGGCCCTCAAAAAGGCCTGCGCGAGCAAGGACCTCACGCGCGCCGGCGTCGGCAAGGCCCTCCTGACGATCGACTCCCTCGACACCGGCTTCGGCATCCCACAGGATTTCACCGACCCGAACGCCCCATCCTCCAAGCAGAGCGTCATCCTCCAGCCGGACAAGAGCGTGACGGGCGGCATGAAGGTCGTACGGGACGCGGAGGCTTCGGAGGTGGCGGAGGCGTACGCGCCCGGCGCCTGAGCCTGCCGTCCGACCCGTCGTCCCAGCGTGTCGTGACCGGCACGTGGAGAGGGCCCGAACCGTGTGGTCCGGGCCCTCCTGTCATCGCTCCAGCCGATCACTTGGTCGCGGTGAGTACCAGGTTGAAGCCGGTGTCGGCGGCCAGCGCCGGGTTGCGGAAGCCCGCCTCGGAGAGCAGCTCGATGCGCTTCGAAGGCCCGCCCTGGGTGCCCAGCCCGTAGCCGCCGGGCTGCGCCAGCGAGGTCGGCGTGCACACGGACGTGGACGCGGAGTAGTCGATCCGCACCGACGGGTTGCCGATACCGTCCTCCAGCCGGTCCAGTGACCACGGTTCGACGGCGACCACGATGCCGCCCTCGGAGAGCACCTCGTGGGCCCGCCGCAGGGCCGCGGGCGGATCCCCGAGGTCGTGCAGCGCGTCGAAGAAGACCACCACGTCGTACGGGCCGGGGCCGGCACCGGCGGCATCGCTCACACGGAACGACACATTGCCGGGACTGCCCGCCTCGATCGCCTTCGCGCGGGCCTGGGTGATCGACGGCTCGTGGGCGTCGAAGCCGGTCACCGTGGACGCGGGCCAGGTCCGGCCGATGAGCAGGCTCGCCACTCCGTGCCCGCAGCCCACGTCGGCGACCCGGGCGCCGCGCTCCAACCGCTCGACCAGCCCCGGCACGGCAGGGAACCAGCTCGCCGCGAGCTCGTGCACGTACGCGGTGCGGAAGAACCGCTCTATGCCGCTGAACACGCACGTGGGCAGCGCGCTGTAGTCGACGCCGCCGTCCGTGCGGAACGCCTGGGCAAGCTGGTCCAGGGACTGGTACTGGCCCGCGATGAAGTCGGCTGCGCCGATGACGTAGGCGGGGGAGTCCACGACGGACAGCACCGCCGCGTGCTCGATGGGCAGTTCGTACGTTCCTGCCGTCGGGTCGTAGGTCACGTACTCGGAGACCGTCTGCGAGCCGAGCCACTCGGTGACCAGCCGCGGATGCAGCCCGGTCATCTCCGCGAGCGCTTCGGCCGTCAGGGGGCCCGCGCCGGTCATGGCCTCATAGAGCCCGAGCCGGTCGCCGAGGACGGTCATCGCCGTGCTCGCGGCCCCGGCGAAGTCGGTGAGGAGCCGGCCGAGGAATCCCTCGACGCGGGCCTCGTCGATCTCGCCGGCCTTGTCGTTCTTGTCGGCTTCTTGGAGCTGGGTTGTTGTCGTCATGGTCCGACGGTGCCGCGCTCCGCTTGCCGGACGCCTGCTGACGGCTTGCCCGCCGCCTGCCCGCTCAACAGTGCACGTCAAGGGCGCGCAGGGCGCGTTCCGTGGCGCCGGCTCGGCCGTCCGTACGTCCCTCGCTCCTGCAGTGCGCGAGGCGGTGCGGGTCGAGGCGGTCGGTGATGGCCGCCCACAGGACCGCATGGCGGTCCCGGTCGGTGCCCAGCACGGCGGGAGCGAGCGCGTCGCCGTCGGCGGCGGTGAGCAGGGCCGCCGCTGTCGCGTGATCGCCGAGCGCGACCAGCAACTCGGCGGTGAGCCGCAGCACCATCCACAGCTGGGGCCACATGCCGAGGCGGCGCAGGCTGTCGACGAGGCCGCGGCAGGCGGCCGCGGCTTCGCTGTGACGGCCGAGCCGGATGAGCACGGCGGCCCGCCCGACCGCGGCCGCCTCGCGGATATAGGTCTGGCCCTGCGCGTCACACCGCTGACAGGCCTCATCGAACCAGGCCAGGGCACGAAAGGGATCCTGGTCCGCAGCCAGCTCACCGCGCGTGTACGCCACGATGCCTTCTACGGGGTTCACCTCGGCGAGCAGCGCCTCGTCCCGCGCCAGCCACCGCGCGGCGGCGGCGTGGTCGCCGGAGAACTGTCTGACCAGTGCCGCACCGCACACGCCCGTGGCCGCGGCCCAAGCAGGAGCGGTGCGATCATGTCGTAGCGCCATGGCATCGGACTCGACCCCGCTCACGTCGCCGCTGAACATCCGATTGGTCAGGCGGAAGAACAGTCCGATCCACGCGTACGGAGAACCACCGGGAAGCCGCTCGACAGCTGCCGTCAGGAGCTGTTCGGCTCTGGGCGCATCGCCCGCGAGGCCGGCGGCGGTGCCTGCCGCGACGGCGCAGACGGCCTCGCTCTCCGTGCGGGGCGGCAGCACCGCGGGCGCGAGGCGGAGCAGTTGCGTGGTCAGAGGGAGGGCCGGCTCGTCGGACTGCGCGCACGCGGTCAGCATCCCGAGCAGGGCGGCGAGCTCCCGTCGGCCGGAGTGGACCGACTCCCCGGCCGGTGGTTCGGTTGGTGGTTTCTTCGACGAGTCGGCCAGCCAGGAAAGCGCCTGGTGGAGGTTGGCCGCCTCCCGCCGCAGCAGCGGCGTGGCTTCGGGGGACCGCTCCCGCTGCAACGCGTGGATCGACTCGACATGAGCCATCATCCACCGGGCATGCGCACCGCGGGCGTCGTCTGCCTCGGCGGGCGTCAGGTGACTGCCGCAGACGTGGCGTACGGTCTCCAGCAGCCGGTAGCGCGGAGTCGCGGCCGACAAATCGCAGCCGACCAGCGACGCGTCGACCAGCTCGGCCAGCAGCGCCGCGGGGTTGGTGACCCCGACGGGTGCCAGATGCTCCAGCGCCTGCGGCCCGAATCCGCCCCGGCACACCGAGAGCCGGTCGAGCAGTGCCCGCGCGTCGGGGTCGAGCAGGCGGCAGGACCATTCGACCGTCGCGGTCACCGCGGTGGACCGATCACCTCCCCGCAGGGGTTCCAGCACGTCGAGGCCGGCGGACAGGCGCTCGCGCAGCTCAGGCAGCCCGAACGCGGCTTCCCGGCGGGCCGCCAGTTCCACGGCGAGCGGGAGCCCGTCGATCAGGTGACAGACTTCGCCGACCAGCCGGCGGGTGTGCGCCGAGGCGTCGAAGCCGTCGCGCAGCAGCGCCGCCCGGTCGCAGAAGAGCTCCACCTGGTGGCCCTCCGGCAGCGGCCCGAGTCGGACCACCCGCTCGCCCGCCACGCCGAGCCGCTGCCGCGACGTCGCGAGCACCCGCAGGGCAGGGCATCGCGCGAGGAGTTCCGCGACCAGATCGCGAGCCGCCGTCAGCAGGTGCTCGCAGTTGTCCAGTACGAGCAGTGCGGGTTCACCGCCCAACCGGTCGGCGACAGCTCTCGCACTGCCTTCGGGCGCCGCACGCAGACCGAGGGCAGTGGCCACGACGCCGCCGGTCTCGGCGGGCGTAGAGGTCTCCGCGAGCTCGACCAGATGCACCGGCTCGGCACCGGCGCCCCGGTGCAGCAGCTCCAGGACCAGCCGTGTCTTGCCGACGCCACCGGGGCCGACGACCGTAACCGCCCGGTGCTCCCGCAGGGCATGCCGCACACGCTCCAGTTCGGGGCCGCGCCCGATGAACCGGTCGGCCGGCCGGTGCACGAGGCCCCCGGATGCCACGCCTTGCGCGTCCTGGCGTGCCGGGTCACGGCGCGCCGAGTCACCGCGCACCAGTGAGGAGCCCGGCATTCGCCGCGCCCGCAGCCCGGGATCGTCGGCCAGCAGTCGCTGCCGCAGATCGGCGAACGCGGGGCTCGGGTCGAGACCGAACTCCTCGATGAGCCGGCGTCGGTACGCGTCAGCGACCGTGAGTGCTTCCGCGGTCCGGCCCGCCTGGTGGCGTGCGCGGATGAACAGCAGCTGGACGCGTTCGCGCAGCGGGTCCGCTGCCGCGGCCTCCTCCAGGTCGGGCAGGACGCCCTCGGCCTCACCGGCTGTGAGGCGCAGTTCGAACCACTCCTCGCGCAGCTGTCGGTGCCACTCGGCCAGACGGGCTCGCTCGGGTGCGAACGCCGGCCGGTCCGCGAGGTCCGCGAGCGGTTCACCGCGCCAGACCACCAGGGCCCGGCCGAGCAGCTGGGCGCCCCGGGCCGGATCCGTGGTGGCCGCAGCCGCGGCCACCTGCCGCTCGACCCGGCCGATGTCGACCTGGTCGTGCTCCAGCCGCAGCCGGTACCCCGCGGGTTCCCGGTCGATCCGCTCGCCGCCCACCACGCGTCGTAGCCGGGAGACGTAGCTGTGCAGGTTGCCGACGGCGCCCCGCGGGGGCTGTTCACTCCAGAGCGCGTCGATCAGGTCGGCCACCGGCACGACCTTCTGCGGGGAGAGGGCGAGGCGGGCCAGCAGGACCCGCTGGGGCAGGCTCGACAGCGGCAGCGCCTCACCGCCGACGCTCACCTGAATCGGGCCCAGCAGCCCGATCTCGACCGGCGGTACGCCCACGGCAGCCATTGTGGCCGAACACGGGGCCACCGGCTCCTCGGGTACGTGAAAGAGGGCCCGAACCTTCCGGTTCGGGCCCTCTTTCACATACCTGCACAACGAGCTAAGGCAACTGCGCCGCCCGGGCCTCACGCCGGTTGTCGCGGAAGTTGTTCACCCTGCGAGCCGTGGCGAAGAGGGGGATCACCGCGCCCGTGACCAGCTGGAGTGCGCAGCCCGTCTGGAGGAGGAGCGCACCGCCGGGGGCGTCGAAGGCCCAGGACGTCAGCAGGCCCATGCTGAGGACGATCCAGGAGAGCATCGCCACCGCGAGGCGGCCCCGCGGCTTCGGGTACTCGACGCGGCTCACCATCAGCCAGGCCGTGCCCAGGATCGCCATGAGCGTGGCGACGAAGGGCAGCTCCAGCAGCACGATGGACACCACGGTCAGCGCGCCGAATGGTGACGGCATGCCCTGGAACGTGCCGTCCTTCACTGTCACGCACGAGAATCTGGCGAGCCGCAGCACGACCGCCAGCAGGACCACGATGGCCCCCACCGCCGCCACTCGCTGCTGCGCGTCGTCCGCGACCATGCCGTAGACGAGGACGAAGTACGCGGGTGCCAGACCGAAGCTGATCAGGTCCGAGAGGTTGTCGAGCTCCGCACCCATGGGAGAGGAGCGCAGCTTGCGGGCCACCAGTCCGTCGAAGAGGTCGAAGACCGCCGCGCACAGCATCAGGATCACGGCCGTGGCCGCGCTGTTCCGGGCCATACCGGACTCCTGGCTGCCCGTGAGGTGCGGGATCAGGATGCCGGTGGTGGTGAAGTACACCGCCATGAAGCCGCACGTGGCGTTGCCGAGAGTCAGCGTGTCCGCTATTGAGAGGCGGAGTGACAGCGGCATCTCCTCCGCGTCGTCCACCTCGTCGGTATCCGGCACCCAACCGGTGCCGGCCTGAGTCTCCGGATCAATCACGGTCAATGCGAGTCACCCCAGCCACCGTCTTCTGACCGACCTCCACCGCGACCTCGACGCCCTCGGGGAGGTAGATGTCGACGCGTGAGCCGAAGCGGATCAGACCGATGCGGTCCCCCTGCTCGACCTTGGTGCCCTGCGGAACGTACGGCACGATGCGCCGCGCGACCGCACCGGCGATCTGGATCATCTCGATGTCGCCGAGCTCGGTGTCGAAGTGCCAGACGACGCGCTCGTTGTTCTCGCTCTCCTTGTTGAACGCCGGAACGAAGCCGCCGGGGATGTGCTCGACCGACGTGACCGTGCCGGAGAGCGGGGCGCGGTTCACGTGGACGTTCAGCGGGCTCATGAAGATCGCGACGCGGGTGCGGCCGTCCTTCCACGGCATGATGCTCTGCACCACTCCGTCGGCGGGCGAGATGACCAGGCCCGAGGTGATCTCGCGCTCGGGGTCACGGAAGAACCACAGCATGCCCGCCGCGAGCGCGGTGGCGGGTACGGCCACTGCCTTGGCGGCGCCGGACTTGCGCGCGCGTACCAGGCTGAGGGCTGCGGTGGCGACGGTCGGGAGGAGCCACGGCGATGCTCCGCGCGCGAGGCGTGCGCCGACCAAGCTGTCGCGAGGTGCAGAGATTGGGCTGTGGGGCATGGATGACCTTCGTAGCGGATGATGCCGCGCTGCAGGAGGGGGACGGCGGCTTCCTGGGATCGTACCGGTCGCGGGCCACAACTGGGCAAGCCAGGAAGCCGAGTCAACGGCCGAAGAGTCTTGACGGGGTGTGATGTTCACCTCGAGCAAAACACCCCAATCGGCACGTCTAACCCTGGAATCGATACTCTTCGAGCAGCCGGCGCCCGATGATCATTTTCTGGATCTCGGCCGTACCTTCACCGATCAGCAGCATCGGAGCCTCTCGGTAGAGGCGCTCGATCTCGTACTCCTTCGAGAAGCCGTAGCCGCCATGGATCCGGAACGCGTCCTCCACGACTTCCTTGCAGTATTCGGAGGCGAGGTACTTCGCCATCCCTGCCTCGAGGTCGTTTCGCTCCCCTGAGTCCTTTTTGCGAGCTGCGTTCACCATCATCGCATGGGCGGCCTCGACCTTGGTGGCCATCTCGGCCAGCTTGAACTGAATGGCCTGGTGCTGGGCGATCGGCTTGCCGAAAGTGTGACGCTGCTGGGCATACGAGACACCGAGCTCGAACGCACGCTGAGCGACGCCACAGCCACGCGCCGCCACATTGACGCGGCCGACCTCGACACCGTCCATCATTTGGTAAAAACCGCGGCCGGTGACTCCGCCGAGCACGCGATTGGCCGGAATACGCAGGCCATCCATGATCAGCTCGGTGGTGTCGACGCCCTTGTAGCCCATCTTGTCGATCTTCCCGGGGATGGTGAGGCCGGGCCGGACCTCACCGAAGCCGGGCTCCTTCTCGACCAGGAAGGTCGTCATCGACTTGTGGGGCGCGGTGCCCTCCGGGTGTCCTTCGTCACTTTTGACGAGGACGGCCACGAGCGTCGACGTACCGCCGTTGGTCAGCCACATCTTCTGGCCGTTCAGGACGTATTCCTCGCCGTCCTTGACCGCCTTGGACGTGATCGCCGACACGTCCGAGCCGAGCGCGGGCTCCGACATGGAGAACGCGCCGCGCACCTCGCCCGCCGCCATACGCGGCAGGAAGTACTCCTTCTGCTCCTGCGTGCCGTGCTGCTTGAGCATGTACGCCACGATGAAGTGCGTGTTGATGATGCCGGACACCGACATCCAGCCGCGCGCGATCTCCTCGACGCAGAGGGCGTACGTCAAGAGCGACTCGCCCAGGCCCCCGTACTCCTCGGGGATCATCAGCCCAAAGAGGCCCAACTCCTTGAGGCCGTCGACGATCTGCTGCGGGTACTCGTCGCGGTGCTCCAGCTCGGTCGCGACCGGGATGATCTCCTTGTCCACGAAGTCCCGGACGGTGGACAGGATCTCCTGCTGGATGTCGGTCAGACCGGCGGTCTGGGCGAGTCGCGCCATGGCTACTTCTCCTGCTCCTTGAGCTGGGGCCGGCCGGGCTGCTCGCCGCCGCGCTCCTTGATGTACGTCTCGGTGGGAACCATCACCTTGCGGCGGAACACGCAGACCAGCGTGCCGTCCTGCTTGTAACCCTTTGTCTCGACGTAAACGATTCCGCGGTCCGACTTGGACTTGGAGGGCGTCTTGTCGAGGACGGTCGTCTCGCCGTAGATCGTGTCGCCGTGGAAGGTCGGCGCGACGTGACGGAGGGACTCGATCTCCAGGTTCGCGATCGCCTTCCCGGACACGTCCGGCACGGACATGCCGAGCAGCAGGGAGTAGATGTAGTTCCCCACGACCACGTTCTTCCCGAAGTCCGTCGTCTTCTCCGCATAGTTGGTGTCCATGTGGAGGGGGTGGTGATTCATCGTCAGGAGACAGAAGAGGTGGTCGTCGTACTCCGTGACCGTCTTCCCGGGCCAGTGCTTGTAGACGTCCCCGACGATGAACTCTTCGTAGGTGCGGCCGAACTGCATGGTGTCTTACGCCTCCGGGGCCTCGAACTTGGACGTACGGGTCATGCCGGCCGCCCGGCCCTTGCCCGAGATGACGAGCGCCATCTTGCGGCTGGCCTCGTCGATCATCTCGTCGCCGAGCATCGCGGAGCCCTTCTTGCCGCCGGCCTCGGACGTGTAGTACTCGTACGCGTCCAGGATCAGCTCGGCGTGGTCGAAGTCCTCCTGGGAGGGCGAGAAGATCTCGTTGGCGGCGGCGACCTGGTCCGGGTGCAGCACCCACTTGCCGTCGAAGCCGAGCGCGGCGGCTCGCTGCGCGACCTCGCGGTAGCCCTCCTGGTTGCGGATCTGGAGGTAGGGGCCGTCGATCGCCTGGAGGTTGTGCGTACGGGCCGCCATCAGGATGCGCATCAGGATGTAGTGGTACGCGTCCGCCGGGTAGCCCGGCGGCTGCTCGCCCACGACGAGCGACTTCATGTTGATCGACGCCATGAAGTCGGCCGGGCCGAAGATGATCGTCTCAACACGTGATGAGGCGGCGGCGATCTCGTCAACGTTGACGAGACCCTTGGCGTTCTCGATCTGTGCCTCAATACCGATCTTGCCGACCTCGAAGCCCATCGTCTTCTCGATCTGCGTCAGCAGGAGGTCCAGCGCCACGATCTGCTGGGCGTCCTGGACCTTCGGCAGCATGATGCAGTCGAGGTTCGGACCCGCCCCCTCGACCACCGTCACGACATCGCGGTATGTCCACTCCGTCGTCCAGTCGTTGACGCGCACCACCCGCGTCTTGCCCGTCCAGTCACCCTCGTTGAGGAACTTGACGATGGTGTGCCGCGCCTCGGGCTTGGCGAGCGGCGCGCACGCGTCCTCCAGGTCCAGGAAGACCTGGTCCGCGGGGAGGCCCTGGGCCTTCTCCAGGAAGCGGGGGTTCGAGCCGGGGACGGCCAGGCACGAGCGCCGCGGACGGAGACGGTTGACAGTGGACGGGTGGGCGGTCATGCGGGGACCTCCAGGGGGTCGAGCTTGTTCGCGGTCCGGATCTCGTCGACGATGCGGCCGATGATTCCGGTGATGTCGAAGTCCTTCGGGGTGAAGACCGCGGCCACTCCTGCGGCACGCAGCTGATCGGCGTCACCGTTCGGGATGATGCCACCTGCGATCACTGGGATGTCTGTGGCTCCTGCCACACGCAGCCGCTCCAGGACATCCGGCACGAGCTGCGCGTGCGAGCCGGACAGGATGGACAGGCCGACCGCGTGCACGTCCTCGGCGAGGGCCGCGGCCACGATCTCCTCGGGCGTGAGCCGGATGCCCTGGTAGACCACCTCGAACCCGGCGTCGCGGGCCCGTACGGCGATCTGCTCGGCGCCGTTGGAATGCCCGTCCAGGCCCGGCTTGCCCACCAGGAAGCGCAGTTTGCCGACGCCCATTTCACGGGCGGTCACGTCGACCCTGCGGCGCACCTCCGCCAGCGCGCTGCCCTCCTGCGCGGCGACCGCGACGGGCGCCGACGAGACGCCGGTGGGTGCCCGGAACTCGCCGAACACCTCCCGCAGGGCGCCCGCCCACTCGCCGGTGGTGACCCCCGCACGGGCGCACTCCAGGGTGGCCTCCATCAGGCTGCCCGTCCCGGCAGCTGTCTCCTTCAGCCGCTCCAGCGCCGCTCCCGCGCGCGCGTGATCGCGTGCGTCACGCCATTCACCCAGGGCCCGTACGACGCGTTCCTCGACCGTCGGGTCGGCCGTATGGATCGCCGTGTCCAGGTCGGCCGTCAGCGGGTTCGGCTCGGTCGTCTCGAAGACGTTGACGCCCACGATCTTCTCTTGACCGGACTCGATACGGGCCCTGCGCTCGGCATGCGAGGAGACGAGCTGCGACTTCAGGTAACCGGACTCGACGGCCGCCATCGCGCCGCCCAGCTCCTGGATGTGGTCGATCTCGGCGAGCGACTCCTCGACGAGCTTGCTGACCTTCGCCTCGATGACGTGCGAGCCCTCGAAGATGTCCTCGTACTCGAGCAGGTCGCTCTCGTAGGCGAGCACCTGCTGCATGCGCAGCGACCACTGCTGGTCCCAGGGGCGGGGGAGGCCCAAGGCCTCGTTCCAGGCGGGGAGCTGCACGGCACGCGCGCGTGCGTCCTTCGAGAGCGTCACGGCCAGCATCTCGAGCACGATCCGCTGGACGTTGTTCTCCGGCTGGGCCTCGGTCAGACCGAGGGAGTTGACCTGGACGCCGTACCGGAAGCGCCGGTGCTTGGGGTTCTCGATCCCGTACCGCTCGCGCGTGATCCGGTCCCAGATGCGGCCGAACGCCCGCATCTTGCACATCTCCTCGACGAAGCGGACACCCGCGTTCACGAAGAAGGAGATGCGCGCGACGACGTCACCCATGCGCTCCTGCGGCACCTGGCCCGAGTCGCGGACCGCGTCCAGTACCGCGATGGCCGTCGACATCGCGTACGCGATCTCCTGGACCGGAGTGGCTCCGGCCTCCTGGAGGTGGTAGCTGCAGATGTTGATCGGGTTCCACTTGGGGATGTGGCTGACCGTGTACGCGATCATGTCCGTCGTCAGACGGAGCGAAGGCACCGGCGGGAACACATGCGTGCCCCGCGACAGGTACTCCTTCACGATGTCGTTCTGTGTCGTCCCCTGGAGCTTGGTGATGTCCGCACCGTGCTCCTCCGCGACGACCTGGTAGAGCGCCAGCAGCCACATGGCCGTGGCGTTGATCGTCATCGAGGTGTTCATCTGCTCCAGGGGGATGTCCTGGAACAGCCGGCGCATGTCACCGACGTGCGAGACGGGGACGCCGACCCGGCCGACCTCGCCGCGGGCGAGGATGTGGTCGGGGTCGTAGCCGGTCTGCGTCGGCAGGTCGAACGCGACCGAAAGACCGGTCTGGCCCTTGGCGAGATTGCGCCGGTACAGCTCGTTGGACGCCTCGGCCGTGGAGTGACCTGCGTAGGTCCGCATCAACCACGGCCGGTCCCGTTCTTTGTGCGCCTGCGGCCCGGGCGGCGCGCCCTGTGCCGCAGGCGCAGTCTGACGCTCACTCATGTACGGACCTCAGATGTTCCGGAAGCGGTTGATGGCGTCGATGTGCTTGGCGCGCTTCTCCTCGTCGCGCACGCCCAGGCCCTCGCGGGGCGCCAGTGCCAGCACGCCCACCTTGCCTTGGTGGAGGTTGCGGTGCACGTCGTACGCGGCCTGACCGGTCTCTTCCAGTGAGTACACCTTGGAGAGCGTCGGGTGGATCTTGCCCTTCGCGATGAGCCGGTTGGCCTCCCAGGCCTCGCGGTAGTTGGCGAAGTGCGAGCCGATGATGCGCTTCAGGGACATCCACAGGTAGCGGTTGTCGTACTCGTGGTTGTAGCCCGAGGTCGAGGCACAGGTGACGATCGTGCCGCCCTTGCGGGTGACGTACACGCTGGCGCCGAAGGTCTCGCGGCCCGGGTGCTCGAAGACGATGTCGACGTCCTCGCCGCCGGTCAGCTCACGGATGCGCTTGCCGAAGCGCTTCCACTCGCGCGGGTCCTGGTGGTGCTCGTCCTTCCAGAACTTGTAGTCCTCGGCGGTGCGGTCGATGATCGCCTCGGCGCCCATCGAGCGGCAGATCTCCGCCTTGGTGGGGGAGGACACGACGCAGATGGGGTTGGCGCCGCCCGCGAGCGCGAACTGCGTGGCGTACGAGCCGAGTCCGCCGCTCGCGCCCCAGATGAGGACGTTGTCGCCCTGCTTCATGTCGGCGCCGTTGCGGGACACCAGCTGCCGGTACGCGGTGGAGTTGACCAGGCCGGGAGCGGCGGCCTCCTCCCAGCTGAGGTGGTCCGGCTTCGGCATCAGCTGGTTGGACTTGACGAGGGCGATCTCAGCGAGGCCGCCGAAGTTCGTCTCGAAGCCCCAGATGCGCTGCTCCGGGTCGAGCATCGTGTCGTTGTGGCCGTCGGACGATTCCAGCTCGACCGACAGGCAGTGCGCGACGACCTCGTCACCGGGCCGCCAGGCGTTCACGCCGGGGCCGGTGCGCAGGACGACGCCCGCGAGGTCGGAGCCGATGATGTGGTACGGCAGGTCATGGCGCTTGGTGAGCTCCGAGAGCTTGCCGTACCGCTCCAGGAAGCCGAAGGTGGCCAGCGGCTCGAAGATCGAGGTCCACACCGAGTTGTAGTTGACCGAGGAGGCCATCACGGCCACCAGGGCCTCGCCGGGACCGAGTTCGGGCACCGGCACCTCGTCCAGATGCAGCGACTTGCGGGGGTCCTTGTCGCGGGTGGTGAGGTCCGCGAACATCTCCGTCTCGTCCTTGTGCACGGTGACCGCGCGGTACGAGTCGGGCAGCGGCAGTGCGGCGAAGTCGGCGGAGGTGGACTCCGGCGACTGAATCGCGTCCAGGATTTCCTTCACGGTGTTGCCTCCGGCGAAGCGAGCGCTCGGGGAGCGCTTGAGGGTTACGTCGGGGTGGTTGCTGCTGATGTGAGGCGTGCCGTCGGTTCGGCGAAGGTGGAGCTGGCAGCGCTTTGTGGCGCGGAAGGTTGCCTGTGACGCAGGCGTCCGGGCGCGCAGGCCGTAAGGCTTGCGGGGACAGCCGGCGTACGAAGGTGCTCTGCACGCCGGCCGCCCGGACTACTCCAACGTATGGCACCGCGTGTCACGTCGCAAGGCACGCAGTGCCAAAACTTTCTCTCATCTGTCATTCGCCCGTAACAGATGAGCGATGATCGATCAGAACTCGCTCCCGAATCGCACCCGAACAGTCCGGTGGAAGGTGAACGGCGGGGCCGCGGTGCCGCGGCCGAAGTCCCTACGTCCGCTGTACGGCCTTTCTACGACCGTTCCCGCAGCGCCTGCTCGATCGTCTTCATGACCTCGTTGAGCGGTGCGTCCGTCCTGGCCACCGTCACCAGCACCTCGCCCTGCGAGGCGACCGAGGCCGCCGTTGAGCGAGGCGCGGTCTCACGCCCCACCCCGATTCCCGTACCGAAGGTCTTCTGGACGATGGCGAACGCGTGGTCCAGCTGCGCCTCCACGTCGCCCTGCCCGCCGGCTCGCAGCCACCGCCGCAGCACATGGTTGTGCGCCGTGACCACAGCCGAGGCAGCGACCTCCGCGAGCAGCGGATCGTCGTTCGCGTCGTCGTCGTGCGCGTGCTCGTCGAAGTGCCCCAGCAGATAGCGCGTGAACAGCCGCTCGTACCGCGCCACGGACGCGATCTCCGCCTCCCGCAGCGTCGGCACCTCACGCGTGAGCTTGTACCGCGACACCGAGATCTCCGGCTGGGCCGCGTACATCTTCATGACTTCCTTGATGCCGCGGCACACGGTGTCGAGCGGATGCTCGTGCGCCGGCGCGGCATTCAGCACCGCCTCTGCCCGGATCAGGGTGTCGTCGTGATCGGGAAAGATCGCCTCTTCCTTGGAGCGGAAGTGCCGGAAGAAGGTGCGCCGGGCGACCCCGGCCGCCGCGGCGATCTCGTCGACAGTCGTCGCCTCGTAGCCCTTGGTCGCGAACAATTCCATGGCCGCGGCCGCCAGCTCGCGGCGCATCTTGAGCCGTTGGGCGGCGGCGCGACCGCCCGCGGCACTCTCCGGAGCGTCGGGCGTGGCTGGTGTACGGGAGGACTTGACCGGCTGGGACATGCCCCGAACGTACTGCATTCGGGGAGCGGGGCGCTCAAGATCCCCTCTCCCCCCGCCCTGGGCGGGGGGAGAGGCACCGGCCGGGGCGAGCAGTCCGCCCCAGTCCGCGCGGTCCGTGAACCAGTCGCCGGGCCGTCGCTCAGCGCCGTGCATATTCGCGGAAGCCGCGGCCGGTCTTACGGCCGAGGCAGCCCGCGGCCACCAGGTGCTCGAGAAGCGGCGCCGGGGCAAGGCCCGGGTCGCGGAACTCGCGGTGCAGGACCTTCTCGATGGCCAGTGAGACATCGAGACCGACCACGTCGAGGAGCTCGAAGGGGCCCATCGGGTAGCCGCCGCCGAGCTTCATCGCGGCG
Source organism: Streptomyces sp. NPDC006365 (assembly GCF_042870755.1). Taxonomy (NCBI): domain Bacteria; kingdom Bacillati; phylum Actinomycetota; class Actinomycetes; order Kitasatosporales; family Streptomycetaceae; genus Streptomyces; species Streptomyces sp. NPDC006365. The sequence goes on along the minus strand of NZ_JBIAHS010000010.1, from coordinate 153,847 downwards.
TCGATGTCGTCGAGCGAGGCGTAGTGCTCCTGGACCATCTTGATCGCGTTGTTCAGGTACGGGAACAGCAGCGCGTTCACGATGAAGCCCGCACGGTCGCCGCAGTCCACCGGGTGCTTCTTGATCTTCGTGCACAGCTCGCGGACCGTGGCGTGCACATCGTCCGCGGTCAGGACGGTCCGGACGACCTCGACCAGCTTCATCGCCGGGGCCGGGTTGAAGAAGTGCATGCCGATCACGTCCTGCGGGCGCGAGGTGGCGCGGGCGCAGGCGACCACGGGCAGCGAGGAGGTCGTGGTGGCCAGGATCGCGCCCGGCTTGCAGACCTTGTCGAACACCGCGAACAGCTGCTGCTTGATCTCCAGGTCCTCGGCGACGGCCTCCAGGGCCAGATCGACCTCGGCGAAGGCGTCGTACGAACCCGCCGGAGTGATCCGCTCCAGAGTCTCGGCGGCGGCCTCGGCGGTCATCCGTCCCTTGTCGACAGAGCGCGAAAGCGACTTGCCGATACGGGCCTTGGCGGACTGCGCCTTCTCCTCGGTGCGCGCGGCGAGCACGACGTCGTACCCGGCCTTCGCGAAGACCTCGGCTATGCCGGACGCCATGGTGCCGGAGCCCGCGACACCGACCGAGCGGACGGTGCGGCCAGGGATTTCGGGGTCCGAGGAGAGCGGCGTCAGCGCGTCCCGCACGATGGCCCCGCTGCCCGGAGCGTCGTACGTGTAGAAGCCGCGACCCGACTTGCGGCCGGTCAGGCCCGCCTCGCTGAGCTGCCTGAGGACGGGTGCGGGCGCGTGCAGCCGGTCGTGGGAGGCGGCGTACATGGCCTCCAGGACCGTACGCGCGGTGTCGACGCCGATGAGGTCGAGCAGCTCGAGCGGGCCCATGGGCAGTCCGCAGCCCAGCCTCATCGCGGCGTCGATGTCCTCGCGGCTCGCGTACTTCGCCTCGTACATCGCGGCCGCCTGGTTGAGGTAGCCGAACAGCAGACCGTCAGCGACGAAGCCGGGGCGGTCGCCGACGGCGACGGGCTCCTTGCCGAGTTCGAGGGCGAGATCCGTGACGGCGGTGACGGCGCCGGGCGCGGTCAGCACGGACGAGACGACCTCGACCAGCTTCATCGCGGGCGCCGGGTTGAAGAAGTGCAGCCCGAGAACACGCTCGGGACGGGCCGAGTCGGCGGCGAGCCGGGTGACCGAGAGAGCGTTGGTGCCGGTCGCCAGGACCGTCGCGGGGCGCACGATGCCGTCGAGCTCGCGGAAGATCTGCCGCTTGATCTCGTACGACTCCGGGGCCACCTCGATCACCAGGTCGGCGTCTGCCGCCGCGTGCAGATCGGTGGAGGTGCGGAAGCGGCCGAGGAGTTCCTCGCGCTCCTGCTCGGTGAGCCGCTCGCGCCGAACGGCACGGGCGGTCGCGGCCTCGAGCGCGGTGTGGGCCCGGGCGGCGGCGGACTCGCTGATGTCGATGCCGATGACCTCGCGGCCGGCCCGGGCGAGAACCTCCGCGATGCCGGTGCCCATCGTGCCGAGGCCGACCACGGCGACGGTCTTCAGATGGGACAGAGGGGTGTCGGACAGGGGAGAGGCCATCACGGGACTCCAGGGATGAGTGACGACTGAGGGACGCATCTGGATACGCCGACCGGCGCACACGGTGCGGGAGTTGTGCGGGTGTGGGTCCGGGCTACGAAGCGCACACGCCCGGTGCCTTCCGCGGGCCGGACACGCAGGCCCGCGAGGCTGTGAAGACCGACCGGCCCTGTCCCGGAGCCGAGTCGTACTGAGGTACTCGAAGTACCGAACCGACCGACACTCACGGCGGCTGCGTCACCAGGCCGCCGTAAGCAGGTATGCGAGTGGGTAACTCGCTCGATTGAGCTTAACTCGCCGGTAACGAGCGCGCCAGTGTGCGGACGAGCCGAGGTTATGTGACGTACGTCGCGGATAGGCTCGCGCCATGGACGAAGAGCTGCGGTCGCTCACTGGGCGCTTACGGTTCGAGGCGGGTGCTGGGGAGGCATTCGCATACGAACGTCTGGTCTCCACCGGTGATCTCGATGAGCTGGCCGGTGTGCTCACCGCGCCCCAGCAGCCGTTGTGGGCACGGGAGCTGGCGGCGTTCCGGCTTGGGCTCGTGGGGGATCGGCGGGCTTTTGAGACGCTTGTTCTGCTGCTCAATCATCGGGATCCGCAGCGGTGTGCTTCTGCTGCGTATGCGTTGGCGCGGCTTGGGGATCCGCGTACCGCCCGGGCGGCGGCTGCGCTTGCCACCAATGAGCTGCGGGTTGCTTATGCGCTTCATCCGGTGCGGTTGTTGGTGGAGCTGCGGGCCCCTGAGGCTGTGCCTGCGCTGATTACCACGCTGGCGCGGCGGTTTCGGCCGCATGATCCGTATCGCAGGGTTGCGCTTGCTTGTGTGGAGGGGCTGGGTGCGCTGGGGGACGAGCGCGCGCGTGCCATCTTGAACGAGGCGCTTGCGCATCCTTCGCTGGCGCAGGCGGCTGCGGGGGCGCTCAAGCGGTTGCCCGCTCAGCGGGCTCCTCGGTAGCGCGGTAGCGCTGGGCGGGGTTTTCGCCCTCGCCGCCCCTACCCCTTCCCGTCCGCTGGGGCTCCGCCCCGGTCCCCGGCAGGCTCGGGGTGCGTGGGCGGATTGCATGCACTGCGGGTGCGTCGTGGCTGACACGCCCACGCGGCAGAGCCGCAGATCTATACAGCCCCGCGCCCCTTACGGGGCTACTGTCGACGGTCCGGCGTATCTCACCTCGGGTACCGAGACGCCCGTCACGTCCCAGGACTCCTCCGTGCCGTCCGGAGTGAAGCCGGCGCGCTCGTAGAAGCGGCGGGCGCGAGCGTTCTCCTTGAGTACCCACAGCAGCATCCGGTCGTGGCCTGCGTCGGTGCACCGGGCCTTGGACTCCCGTAGCAGAGCGTGGCCCACGCCCTGGGAGAGCCGGTCGGGGTGCACATAGATCGCGTACAACTCGGCGTCCTCCGTGGGGACTTCACTGTCCCGACAGGGACCGTGACACGCCCAGCCGACCACCTCGCCGTCCCACTCCGCTACCAGGTTCACCACGCCCTCGCCGGCCTGCTCGAAGTGGGCCCGGCGGCGCGATACCTCGGCCGTAACGTCGAGTCCGTCGAGGTAGGACTGGGGTATCAGGCCCGCGTAGGCGCTCTGCCAGCCGCGTATCCGGATCTCGGCCACGCGCTCGCAGTCGGCGAGGGACATTTCGCGGATGTGGATCACTCGGGAAGTATCGCGTACGCCTCGATCTCCATCAGGAACTCGGGGCGTACCAGGCCGGCGACCTGCACGGCCGTGGACGCAGGGAGGCGGTCGGGGGATACGCAGGCGTCGCGGGCCGCGCGGACGGCCGGGATGTGGGCCATGTCCGTGACGTAGTAGGTCAGTTTGATCACGTCGTCGAACGTTGCCCCGGCGGCGGCCAGGCAGCGGCGGAGGTTCTCGAATGTCTGGCGGGCCTGGGACGCGGGGTCGTTCTCGCCGACCAGCTTGCCGTTTTCGTCCAGTGCCACCTGGCCCGAGATCGCCACGAAGCGGCCGGTGCCCAGGACGACATGGGTGTATCCGGTGGCGGGGGCGACCCCGTCGGGGGCGGGAATGCGCGTCAGTTCGGTCATGCGTCCATCGTGGACCATGGCACTGACAATGCCCCCGACGGGCAGCCGCTGCTCACGGATCACATACCGAGGCTCAGCCTCGGAATCCGAGCATGCCGTGCAGTGTCGCGCCGCGCGAAGCCGAGGCCTCCTGTGCGGTCAGCGGCTCGGGATCCGGCAGCGTCTCGCACACCGCGTCGGCCTCGCCGTCGCTGCGCGGAACCTTGCCGGTGGACAGGTACGTTGCCAAGTGCTGGTCCAGGCACGTGTTCCCGGACAGCGTGATGCCGTGGTTTCCGCCGCCCTGCTCGACGACCAGGCTGGAGCCGCGCAGCAGGTGATGGACCGTGACACCGCCCTCGTACGGGGTGGCCGCGTCGTCGGTCGCCTGGAACAGCAGCGCCGGCGGCAGCGAGTCGTTGGCGACGTCGACCGGGTCGAGTGAATCCGTCGGCCAGAACGCGCACGGTGCGTTGTACCAGGCGTTGCTCCAGGTCATGAACGGCGCCTTCTTGTGCACCTTCCAGTTGTCGTGGCGCCACTGGTTCCAGTCGCGCGGCCAGGGCGCGTCACGGCACTCCACGGCGGCGTAGATGCTGTAGCCGTTGTCGCCCGCCGCGTCGACGGCGGCGAAGTTCTGGTACGCCTCGACCAGCGGGTCGTCGTTCTCGTCGTTCACGTAGGCTGCGAACGCCTCGGCGAGGTAAGGCCAGTAGCCGTTGTAGTAGCCGCCGGGGAGGAAGGTGTCCTCCAGTTCGGCCGCGCCCACCGTGTCGTCCGCGGGCTCCTTCGCCAACGCCGCCCTCATCGCGTACCACTTGGCCTCGATCTTCGCCGGATCGGTGCCGAGCTTGTAGGTCGCGTTGTACTTGGCGACCCATGCCATGAAGGCCTTGTGGCGGCTGTCGAAGGCGTAGTCCTGATCGATGTTGTCGTCGTACCAGACACCGGTGGGGTCGACGATGGAGTCGAGCACCAGCCGCCGCACACGCTCCGGGTAGAGCTTGGCGTACACGGCGCCCAGGTAGGTGCCGTACGAGTAGCCGAAGTAGTTGATCTTCTTGGCGCCGAGTGCCTGCCGGATGGCGTCCATGTCCCGGACCGCGCTCACCGTGTCGATGTAGGGCAGCACGTCCGCGTACTTCTCGCCGCACTCCTCGGCGAAGGCCTGCACCCGGGCGAGGTTGGCCTTCTCCAGGGCAGGCGTGCTCGGTACGGAGTCGGGGCGTACCGGCGCGAAGTGACCAGGCCGGCAGTCCAGCGCGGGCTTGCTGGCGCCGACGCCGCGCGGGTCGAAGCCGACGACGTCGTACTGCGCCGCCACCTCCTTCGGCAGCGAGGACGCGACGAACCCGGCGAGCGTGAGACCGCTGCCGCCGGGACCGCCCGGGTTGACGAGAAGTGGTCCCTGGTACGTCTTCGAGGTGTGGGGGATCCGCGACAGCGCGAGCGTGATGCGTTCGCTGTACGGGTTCGAGTGGTCGAGCGGCACTTTGAGGGACGCGCACTGGAGCGTCGGATAGTCCTCGGTGCCGCACTTCTTCCAGGTGAGCTTTGCCGCGGGGGCGGACTGGTTGGAGTGCGGTGTGGTCGCGGCGCCCGCGTTCGCGTCGGCCGGAACCGCGGTCATCAACCCGGCCAGCACGGCGGCGGCACCGCACAGAGCGGTTGCTCTTTTCTTCATCAAGGCCTCCCAGGACGGAGGAATTTGAACCGTGCACATCACGGCCCGCCCCGCATCGTCCCGGAAATGACCCTCAGGAAGGACAGGTTCTGCGAAGAGTTGACCCTATTGGGCAGCGCGATGCCGCCGGATGCCAGGCAAAGGCGCTGGTCGGAGCAGGGAAACGTTCGTCAGAGCAGAGTGAGTTGAGTAGGCCCCGGTACGGCCGGCTCCGGCTCCGGTCGGGGAATCCGGCGAGGCATCCCCGCGCGTGTGGGACCGATGCCGTACTCCTGGGCCAATTCGTGCACCTGACGGGTGATCCGGCGCTGGTACCACTTCGGGGCGTACGCGCCTTCCGCGTACAGCCGCTCGTAACGGCGTACCAGGTGCGGGTGATGGTGCTCGAGCCAGCTCATGAACCACTCGCGCGCGCCCGGCCGCAGATGCAGCACGAGCGGGGTCACCGAGGTCGCTCCGGAAGCCGCGATCGCCCGTACGGTGGCGCGCAGTTGGGAGGGGTGATCGCTCAGGAAGGGGATCACCGGGGCCATCAGTACGCCACAGCCGATGCCGTTCTCGTTGAGCGTCCGCACGACGTCCAGACGCCGTTCCGGGGCGGGTGTGCCCGGTTCGACGGTCCGCCACAGCTCGTGGTCGGTGAAGCCCACGGAGACGGATATCCCGACCTCGGTGACGGCGGCGGCCTGCTTCAGGAGGTCGAGGTCGCGCAGGATCAGGGTGCCCTTCGTCAGGATCGAGAAGGGGTTCGCGTGGTCGCGCAGAGCGGCGATGATGCCGGGCATCAACTGGTAGCGGCCCTCGGCGCGTTGGTAGCAGTCGACGTTCGTGCCCATCGCGATGTGCTCCCCCTGCCAGCGTCGCGAGCCCAGCTGACGGCGCAGCAGCTCCGGTGCGTTCACCTTCACCACGATCTGGCTGTCGAAGCCGAGGCCCGTGTCGAGGTCCAGATAGCTGTGGGTCTTGCGGGCGAAGCAGTAGACACACGCGTGTGAGCAGCCGCGGTACGGGTTGACCGTCCACTCGAAGGGCATGCGTGAGGCTCCCGGGACCCGGTTCACGATCGAGCGGGCCCGGATCTCGTGGAAGGTGATCCCGCGGAACTCCGGCGTGTCGAAGGTGCGGGTGGTCACCGCGTCCGCGCCGAACAGCGCGGGGTTCTCCGGCGGATTGCCGCCGGATTCCACTGTGAGGTTCTCCCAGCGCATGAGGCCTCCTCGGTAGCACTGAGCACAGAATAGAACACTTGTTCCCTTGATCGTGCGTGGAGTGAGTCAAACTTTCCGGCAGGGGGTTGAGCAGGGTGGTGAGTTGGGCGGTCGGGAAGGATGGCGGGGTGAGAGGACAAGCCGTCACGGCAGGTGCCGGCGGACCCGCTACCTGACTGGGAGGTCCTGACATGGCCAGTAAGTTCACCGAGCTTGCGATCGACTGTGCCGATCCCCGCGGTCTCGCCAGGTTCTGGTGCTCGGTCCTTGACTACGAGGTGCAGGACGAAGACGACGGAATCGTCATCATCGGCTCCCCCGCGGTGCCCGAAGGCAAAGACCGTCTTGGACCGGTGCCACCGACGTTGACATTCGCGCAGGTGCCCGAGGGCAAGACCGTCAAGAACAGGCTCCACATCGACGTCAACCCCACCGACAGGGAGCAGGGCGAAGAGGTCCGTCGCCTGCTCGACCTGGGGGCCCGACACGCCGACGTCGGCCAAACCGGCGATGAGAGCTGGGTGACACTTGCCGACCCGGAGGGGAACGAGTTCTGCGTCCTCGCGGGCCGCCGCCCCTGATCGGAGGCCGCACACCGCGCCGGTTCCACCGCCCTTTCTGCGCCCCTTGAGGGACCCCCGATTTGGGCGGCTCGGCCGCCTGGTGGTTGGCTGACCGTGAACCCCCGAGTTTCCAAGTGCTGGAGGAACCAATGGCGCAGGTCGAGGCCACCACGGAGCGAGTCGTAGCGGCTCAGTCGGACGACGTTTTCGACGCCCTGGCCGACTACAGCGGCACGCGCGGGAAGATCCTGTCCGAGCACTTCAGCGAGTACGAGGTCCGCGAGGGCGGTGACGGCGAAGGCACCCTCGTGCATTGGAAGCTCCAGGCCACCAGCAAGCGCATCCGTGACTGCCTGCTCGAGGTGAGCGAGCCCACCGACGGCGAACTCGTCGAGAAGGACCGCAACTCCTCGATGGTCACCACCTGGCGGGTCACCCCGGCCGGCGAAGGCGCGGCCCGCGTCGTCGTGACCACCGTGTGGAACGGCGCCGGCGGCATCGGGGGCTTCTTCGAGAAGACCTTCGCGCCCAAGGGCCTCGGCCGGATCTACGACACGGTGCTCGCGAAGCTCGCCGCCGAGGTCGAGAAGTAGCCCAAAGAAGCCCAAGCGGTCTCTGTGCAGGGCGCGTTGAATGCGCCCTGCACTGACGTGCTCTGTCGCGGTGTTCCCGATGTCTCCGCCGGTGGCGCTCCGTCGCGTACGCCGGAGCAATTCCCGGGTTGCCACACATGGCAACCGTACGCACCCGTACCGTGGTGGGTGCGGCACAGATCTTGCGGGACCGTGGGGAGAAGGGGCCTTGGCCATGGACCGTGGCACCGATGGGGGCGCGGCTTCAAGCGGCGGAGCCGGGAACGGCGCTGTGGTGGAGAGTGTCACGGCCGGCCGCATTCCGCTGGCCGTGGTCGTCGTCGACCGTGAGGGGCTGGTCTCCCACTGGAGCCGGGGTGCCCGGCGGCTGTTCGGGACCCCCAAGGACGAAGCGGTGGGCAGCCCCGCCGTCGATCTGCTCCCCGTGTCCGGCGCCCTGACCGAGGACGACGAGATCACGCCGTACGGAGCGTATGCCGCATACGACGGACTCGGCCCCGACCTCGAATCGTCCCTCGACGGGCGGCTGTCCTATCCGGCGGCGGGCCGCGCCCGGCTCTCGGTGCAGGGCTCCGACCGGGGCCGCGTCGACGTACTGTGGTGGGCGTATCCCCTGGTGGGCCCCGGCCGGGAACGGCTGCTCGTGCTGGCCGCCGACGCGGACGGGACGCGCCGCGACGACGCCGCCGATGACACGGGGGCGAGCGAGCCCGTCGAGCGCATCGCGCCCGGCTTCGCGCTGCACACCGACTTCCCCGGCGCCGAAGACCTCGCCCGCCGACTGCCCGAGATCCTGCCCAGCATGAGTGTCGGCGAGAGCGCCCGCATCGTCGGACAGGTTCTCGAACTGGGCTATCCCGTCCTGGAGTTCAGCCAGAACGAACGGGTGCCCGTCACCCCCGACTGGGGTGTGCCGCGGCGCATCGAGCGGAAGGCACGCCAGGAGCGTGCGGCCCGGGCGGCGGCGTCCGGTGGGCCCCTGCCCGCGGACCACGAGGACGACGTGGAGGACCTCGAGTACGCCGCGGTGCGTGAGCGTCTGGAGTTCCTGAACGAGGTCAGCGGGCGCATCGGCAGCTCGCTCGACCTGTCCCGCACCATCATCGAGGTCAGCAAGGCCGTGGTGCCGCGGTTCACCGACGTCGCCGGGACGTACCTGCGTGAACAGGTCGTCGCCGGTGAGGGCTTCCCCGACGGCGTGCCCGACACGACCACCATGTGGCACCGAGTCGCCGTGGAGCACACCGACGAGCCGGGCCGCTGGGACGATGTCGTACCGGTCGGCGAAGCCATGCCGTTCCCGGCGCACACGCCGTTCTTCCAGTGCATGACCACCGGCGAACCCGTTCTCGTGCCGCACATCAGCGAGCAGATGGGCCACATGATCGCCGCGCAGTTCGAGAAGCGCGACATCCGGCCCCTCATCACTGGCCGCTCCATGCTGGTCGTCCCGCTCAAGGCCCGCAATGTGGTCCTCGGGTTCATGATCCTGCTGCGCCACCCGGAGCGCGTCGAGTTCAACGACATGGACCGGGTGACGGGTGCCGAACTCGCCGCCCGCGCCGGGCTCGTGCTCGACAACGCCCGCATGTACACGTACCAGGAGAGTGTCGCCGAGACCCTCCAGGACAGCATGCTGCCGCATATCGCGCCCCGTATGTCGGGATGCGACATCGCCACCCGCTATCTGCCGGGTACGTTGCTGGGGCGGGTCGGCGGCGACTGGTTCGACTCGGTGAAGCTGCCTGGCTCACGGACCGCGCTGGTCGTCGGCGATGTGATGGGGCACGGGCTCAACTCGGCTGCGATGATGGGCCAGTTGCGCACCGCCGTACAGACCATGGCAGGCCTCGACCTGCCGCCCGCCCAACTCCTTCGAAACCTCGACGACTTGGCGCAGCGGCTCGGTGAGCACTATCTCGCGACCTGTCTGTACGCGGTGTACGACCCGATCGCCAACGAGCTCCAGATCGCCAACGCGGGCCATATTCCACCCGTGTTGGTGCGAGCCGAGGACGGCCGCAGCGAACTGCTCGACCTGCCGACGGGGGCACCCATCGGGGTCGGCGGAGTGCCTTTCGAGACTGTACGGGTGCGGGTGTCGCCCGGCGACCGGCTTGTGATGTGCACGGATGGACTGGTGGAGGTGCGCGGCGAGGACATCGGCGTCGGGCTCGCCACGCTGTGCGAGTCCGCCGCGCATCCGGCGGCGTCCATGGACGACGCCTGCGACACCATCATCCGGTCCCTTGCCGAGACGTTCTCGAAAGCGGGGCGCGGCGGGCGCAAGGACGATGTGGCGTTGCTGATGGCTCGGCTCGGGGGCATCGCGCCTGAGGACGTCGCTACGTGGAGGCTCGCGGCTGAGCCGATCGAGGTGAGTCGTGCGCGAGACGTGGTTCGTGAACAGCTCCATGAGTGGGGGCTCAACTCGCTTGCCGATCAAGCTGAGTTGATGGTCGGCGAGCTCGTCACCAATGCCGTACGGCATGCCCGGAGCCGACGGATCGAGCTGCGGGTTGTTCGTGGGGACATGTTGCTGTGCGAGGTGGATGACGGCGATCCCACGTTGCCCACGATGCTCAGTGCGGGGCCGTATGACGAGTTCGGCCGCGGCTTGCGTGTGGTCAGCAGGCTGGCCCGCGAGTGGGGCACCAGCCGCACGGCTTCCGGCAAGACCGTGTGGTTCGAGATGACGTTGCCTCGTCGTTAGCCGAGGGGGGCGCGCGGCGGCGTACGTGTGTCGAATGAGTCGTGAAAGGTATGAAAGGTGTGCGCCCTGCGCTTGTCGCCGCACTCTGGGCGCGGTACACCGATCTGGCCCGCCCGTTTTGGCGGGCGCTGTCGCATCCTGGGGAGCGGGCATGAGCGTGACTACTCGGTACAGGGACGCGTGGGATGGCTTTTGGCGGGAGGCTCCTGACGAACCGGGGGCCGTCTTCTGGGACGCGGAGCCCGGGCTCACTGTGGGGGTTCATCTTCCGTTGTTCGAACCGCACTTGACCGCGCCCGGGCTGCCGTTCGTGGACCTCGGATGCGGTAACGGGACCCAGACGCGGTTCCTCGCCGATCGGTATCCCCACGTTGTCGGTGCCGATCTCTCGGCTGCCGCCCTCGATCATGCTCGGCGGGCGGATCGGGCGGGGCAGGCCGCGTATCGGCTGCTTGATGCGGCTGAGAAGAGTGAGGCGGAGACACTGCATGCCGAGTTCGGGGACGTGAACGTGTATGTGCGGGGCGTGCTCCACCAGTGCGAGCCCGACGATCGGCAACCGCTTGTCGACAGCGTCGCTGCTCTGGTGGGCGAGCGCGGGCGCGCCTTCCTCGTCGAACTCGCCGAGGCCGCCGGGGATGTGCTGCGTGGGCTCGCCCAGCGGCCGGAGGGGCCGCTGGCCAAGCTCGCGCCTGTCTTTCGGCATGGCATTGCGCCCGGCGACGTGGCCGATGACGCGGTGCTGGAGTATCTGCGGTCCGCCGGGCTCACCGTTCTTGCTGGTGGCGAGCTGCCCCTCGTCACCACGGAGTACCAGGGCGACGGTACGCGGATTGAGTTGCCGTCCAAGTGGGTGGTGGCGGGACGGGGTTGAGGGTGCGGGTGGGTGGGGGGTTTCTTTCCCCAGACCCACCCCTTCCCGACACCTGGGGCTGCGCCACAGGTCCCCAGGGGGTGGGGTGTTTCCCATCGTGCTCGGCTGCGGATTTGGTGTGGCTGGTCGCGCCCGTGCGGCGGAGCCGCATATTGATACAGCTCCGCGCCCCTGAGGGGCGCGCCCTTGGCGTCACCTGCGACATGTGACATGGTACTGGGGTGAGTATGGTGCTGACCTGCGATGTTGTTGTCGTTGGGGCCGGGATGGTGGGGGCCGCCTGTGCCCTGTATGCGGCTCGGGCGGGGCTCGATGTCGTTCTCGTGGACCGTGGGGCTGTGGCCGGAGGGACCACCGGGGCGGGTGAGGGGAATCTGCTCGTGTCCGACAAGGAGCCTGGGCCTGAACTTGAACTTGCTCTGTTGTCCGGGCGGTTGTGGGGTGAGCTCGCCGGGGAGCCCGGTATGGGTGCGGCTGTTGAGTATGACCTCAAGGGTGGGCTTGTTGTTGCCTCCTCGGCGGAGGGGCTTGCGGGGCTGGAGGGGTTTGCCGGCGGGCAGCGGACTGCCGGAGTTGAGGCTGTGGCGGTCGACGCCGACGAACTCCCGGACCTGGAACCGCAGTTGGCGGGAGGGCTCGCGGGTGGGGTGCTGTATCCGCAGGATGCGCAGGTCATGCCCACCCTCGCCGCCGCCCATGTCGTACGGCTTGCCCGGGCTGCGGGTGCCTCGTTGCGGACGGGGTGGGCGGTCACGGAAGTGCTGCGTACGGGGGCGGGGGCGGTGCGGGGAGTGCGTACCTCGGAGGGTGAGGTTCATGCTCCGGCCGTCGTGAACGCTGCCGGGACCTGGGGCGGGGAGGTGGCCGCGCTTGCCGGTGCGTCCCTGCCTGTGTTGCCTCGGCGCGGGTTCGTTCTTGTCACCGAGCCGTTGGCGCCTCGTACCGTGCGGCACAAGGTGTACGCCGCTGACTATGTGGGCGATGTCGCCAGTGACTCGGCGGCGTTGCAGACCTCGCCGGTGGTGGAGGGGACGGCTGCCGGGCCGGTGCTGATCGGGGCCAGCCGGGAACGGGTCGGGTTCGACCGGGTCTTCTCGCTGCCGGTCGCGCGGGCGCTGGCGGCTGGGGCTACGCGGTTGTTTCCGTTCCTGGAGAAGGTGCGGGCGATGCGCGCGTACCTCGGCTTCCGCCCGTACATGCCCGACCACCTGCCCGCGATCGGGCCGGACGCACGGGTGCCCGGGCTCTTCCACGCTTGCGGCCACGAGGGGGCGGGGATCGGACTCGCCACGGGTACGGGGCACTTGATCGCCCAGGTGCTGAGCGAGAAGAGCCCGGATCTCGACCTCACTCCGTTCCGTCCTGATCGATTCCCCGAGGAGGGCCTGTGAGAGGTACGAGATCTCCGCTGGAGCTGGTGGGGGCCCGGCCCGGTTCCGCCTTCACCGTCACCTTCGACGACCGTGCGATCGCCGTCCTGCCGGGACAGACGATCGCCGCCGCGCTCTGGGCGGCGGGCATCACGTCGTGGCGTACGACGCGGGGGAGCGGTGAACCGCGCGGTGTCTTCTGCGGGATCGGGGTCTGCTTCGACTGTCTGGTGACCGTCAACGGGCGGGCGAACCAACGCGCTTGTCTGGTGCGGGCGGAGGCCGGCGATGTGATCCGTACGCAGGAAGGGAGGGGGCGCGATGGGCAGCGGCATGGCTGAGGGGGCGCCGCACGTCGCGGTGGTCGGTGCGGGCCCTGCCGGGCTTGCGGCAGCTCTTGCCGCTGCCGCGCGTGATGTGCGCGTGACCCTGATCGACTCCGCGGCGGAGGCGGGCGGTCAGTTCTACCGTCAGCCCGCCGCAGCGCTCGGCGCCCGCCGTCCCCAGGCCCTGCACCACCAGTGGCGTACCTGGGAACGGCTGCGTGATGGCCTTGCGGCGCACATCGCGAGGGGGCGCATTACGCAGTTGACGGACCACCACGTGTGGTTCGTGGAGCGGCAGTCGGACGGATTCGCCGTGCACGCCCTCCTCGGCCCCGAGCAGGAGCAGCCCGTCGCCGTTCATGCCGATGCCGTGCTGCTTGCCACCGGGGGGTACGAGAAGGTCCTGCCGTTCCCCGGGTGGACCCTTCCGGGAGTGGTCACCGTGGGCGGGGCGCAGGCCATGCTCAAGGGTGGGCTGGTGTTGCCGGGGCGTGTGGTCGTGGTGGCCGGGACCGGGCCGTTGCTGATGCCGGTGGCGGTCGGGCTCGCGGCGGCCGGGGCGGAGGTCGCCGCGCTCGTCGAGGCCGCGGACCCCAAGGTCTTCGTGCGGCAGGCGAGAGCGCTGGCCGCCCATCCCGCCAAGCTTGCCGAAGGCGCCCGGTACGCCGCCGAGTTGGCGCGGCGGCGGGTGAGAGTCCACGTCCGTCACGCCGTCGTCGCCGCGCACGGCAGCGAACGGGTCGAGGCCGTGACCGTTGCCGCCCTCGACGGCGACGGGCGGCTCCGGCCCGGCAGCGAGCGGCGCATTCCGTGCGACACCCTCGCCGTCGGACACGGCATGCTGCCGCACACCGACCTCGCCGAGGCGCTCGGCTGCCGGCTCGACGGGCCGGGCGTCGCCGTCGACGACGAGCAGCGCACCGATGTGCCCGGCGTCTGGGCGGCGGGGGAGACCACCGGGATCGGGGGCGCCGTACTGTCGCTCGCCGAGGGGAGAATCGCCGGACTGTCGATCGCGGCGCGGCTCAACTCCCGTACGCCCCATGCGCGTTCGTACGAGGCTGCCGCCAAGGCCCGTAGCGGACTGCGGAAGTTCTTCGCCCTCCTCGAAACCGTCTACGCCCCGCCCGCCCACTGGGCCGAGCAGGTCACCGACGACACCGTCGTGTGCCGCTGCGAGGAGGTGCCCGCCTCCGCGATCCGGCAGGCCCTGGGCGAGCTCGGCGCCGGTGACGTACGCACCGTGAAGCTGCTGACCCGGGCCGGGATGGGCTGGTGCCAGGGCCGGATGTGCGGACCGGCGGTGGCAGGGCTCGCGGGGTGCGAGTTCCAGCCCTCGCGACGGCCGTTCGCCCGGCCCGTACCGCTCGGCGTGCTGGCACGGGCCGGAGACACCGACTCCGCAGACGACACGGACCTCCAGTGAAATGTCCCCCTCTACCGATCGGATGGGACCGCTCATGACCGTCACCGACGTCACCGTCGCCACCGAGAACCGCCCCTGGCGCGGTGTCCTCGTCGCCACCGCCCTGCCCCTCGACGACGATCTCTCCGTGAACCACGACAAGTTCGCCGAGCACTGCGCCTGGCTCGTCGCGAACGGCTGCGACGGAGTCGTACCGAACGGCTCCCTCGGCGAGTACCAGGTGCTCACTCCGGAGGAGCGCGCCAAGGTCGTCGAGACGGCCGTGGCCGCGATCGGCGGAGAGCGCGTGATGCCCGGGGTCGCCGCCTACGGGTCCGCCGAGTCCCGCCGCTGGGCCGAGCAGGCGCGCGACGCCGGCTGCCGTGCGGTGATGCTGCTGCCGCCCAACGCCTACCGCGCCGACGAACGCTCGGTCCTCGCCCACTACGCCGAGGTCGCGAAGGCGGGGCTGCCCATCGTGGCGTACAACAACCCCATCGACACCAAGGTCGACCTCGTACCCGAACTGCTCGCGAAGCTGCATGGCGAGGGGTACGTCCAGGGGGTCAAGGAGTTCTCGGGCGATGTCCGGCGCGCCTACCGGCTGGCCGAACTCGCCCCGGAACTCGACCTGTTGATCGGCGCCGACGACGTGCTGCTGGAGCTGGCGATCGCGGGCGCCAAGGGCTGGGTGGCCGGCTATCCGAACGCGCTGCCCAAAGCCTCCGTCGAGCTCTACCAGGCCGCGGTCGAGGGCGACCTCACCACCGCGCTGCCGCTGTACCGGCAGCTGCATCCGCTGCTGCGCTGGGACTCGAAGGTCGAGTTCGTGCAGGCCATCAAGCTGTCCATGGACATCGCCGGGCGGCACGGCGGACCCGTACGCCCGCCGCGCGTCCCGCTCCTGCCGGAGCAGGAGGCCGCCGTGCGCGCGGCCACCGAGAAGACCCTCGCCGCCGGACTCGCGTAACGGAGCATCGACACACATGCGCAGCAAACTCGTCCTGCACGCCGTCGACTCGCACACCGAGGGCATGCCGACCCGGGTGATCACCGGCGGCATCGGCACCATCCCGGGCGCCACCATGAACGAGCGGCGCCTGTACTTCCGTGAACACCGCGACCACATCAGGCAGTTGCTGATGAACGAGCCGCGCGGGCACTCCGCGATGAGCGGCGCCATCCTTCAGCCGCCCACCCGCCCCGACTGCGACCACGGGGTCGTCTACATCGAGGTCTCCGGCTATCTGCCCATGTGCGGGCACGGCACGATCGGGGTGGCGACCGTGCTCGTCGAGACGGGCATGGTGGAGGTCGTCGAGCCGGTCACCACCATCCGGCTCGACACCCCGGCCGGACTCGTCGTCGCCGAAGTCGCTGTGGAGGACGGGGCCGCCAAGGCCGTCACCCTCCAGAACGTGCCGTCGTACTCCGTCGGCCTCGACCGCAAGGTCACCCTCGCCGACGGGCGGACAGTGACCTACGACCTCGCGTACGGCGGGAACTTCTACGCGATCCTGCCGATCGACCAGCTCGGGCTGTCCTTCGACCGGGCCCGCAAGGACGACATCCTGGCCGCCGGTCTCGCCCTGATGGACGCCGTCAACGCGGAAGCAGAGCCCGTCCACCCCGAGGACCCCTCCATCCGTGGCTGCCACCATGTGCACTTCGTGGCCCCGGGCTCCGACGCACGGCACTCGCGCCACGCGATGGCGATCCACCCCGGCTGGTTCGACCGCTCCCCCTGCGGTACGGGGACCAGCGCGCGCATGGCGCAGTTGCACGCGCGTGGTGAACTCCCGCTGCACACCGAGTTCGTGAACGAGTCCTTCATCGGGACACGGTTCACCGGCCGGATCCTCGGGACCACCGAGGTGGCCGGGATCCCGGCCGTGCTGCCGAGCTTCACCGGGCGTGCCTGGGTGACCGGGACCGCCCAGTACCTGCTCGATCCGTCCGATCCGTTCCCGGCCGGGTTCGTCCTCTGAGTCCTGCCGCCCGCCTGTACGTCGTAACCCGCAAGGAGACACCCGATGCCCGCCCAGCGCACCAGCGCCCCCGCTTTGCCCACCCTGGGGGGACAGAAGCGCAACTACCGCGAGCGCGTCGCCGACGCCCTGCGCGCCGCGCTGATCGCGGGCGAGCTGCGCCCCGGCGAGGTGTACTCGGCGCCGACCCTCGCCGCCCGCTTCGGTGTCTCGGCGACGCCGGTACGGGAGGCCATGCTCGACCTCGTCAAGGAGGGCCTGGTCGACACCGTGCCGAACAAGGGCTTCCGGGTCACCGCCGTCTCCGAGAAGCAGCTCGACGAGTACACCCACATCCGCTCGCTCATAGAGATCCCCACGACCGCCGGGCTTGCCGCCACGGCCGACCCCGTCGCCCTGGAGGCGCTGCGCCCCGCCGCCGAGGAGACCGTCACGGCCGCCGCGGCGGGTGACCTCATCGCGCACGTCGAGGCGGACACCCGCTTCCACCTCGGCTTGCTCGCGCTCGCCGGCAACGAGCATCTGGTCGAGGTGGTGCGCGACCTCCGCAAGCGCTCCCGCCTCTACGGCCTGCACGCGCTCGTCGAGGCGGGCCGCCTGGAGGACTCCGCGCAGGAGCACCTGGAGATCCTCGACGCGCTCGCGGCCCGCGACGAGGAGGCGGTACGCGCGGTGATGACGCGGCATCTCGGGCACGTACGGGGCCTGTGGGCAGCCGGATGACGCGGGATGAGACCGCACCGGGCAAGGGGGGCCGCGGAGCCTGCCCGAGTCACCGCTCTGGCCTGCGCTTACACTGAGTCACAAGGGATGTTCGTGACATACCGGAACCGCCGTGCGCTATCAGCGGATGCTCGTACCTGCCCTCGCCCTGGTCCTCGTGATGGTGCCCGCGATCTCCGCGCGGGCTCAGGGTGAGGCAGTCCCGCGCGGCCCGACGTTCGGCGCACGAGCTCTGCAGGCGCTGATCGACGGTATCCAGTTCGGGGTCGTCATCGCGATCACGTCGGTCGGACTCTCGCTGATCTTCGGCACCATCCATTTGATCAACTTCGCGCACGGTGAGTTCGTCACGATCGGCGCCACCTTCGCGTTCTTCCTCAACGTCTCCGCGGCCGGTCCGGGCTGGCACCTGATCCCCGCAGCCATCGCCGCGGTGGTCTTCGGCGCCCTGCTGGGCGGAGCCGTCGAGCGGGGCATCTGGCGCCCGCTGCGGGCCCGGGGCACCGGGCTGATCAACATGTTCATCGTCACCATCGGGCTCTCCCTGCTGCTGCGGCATGTCGTGCTCGTGCTGTACGGAACCCGGCCCGCCTCCTACGCGCAGTACGACATCCAGAGCACGATCGACCTGGGACCGGCCGGTATCACCCCACGGGACCTCACGGTCACCCTGCTCGCCGTGCTGGTGCTGCTCGGCATTGCCGCGCTCCTGCAGAAGACTCGGATCGGTACCGCTGTCCGAGCCGTCTCCGCCAACCGGGACCTCGCGGAGGCGTCGGGCATCGACGTGCAGCGGGTGGTGCTGTTCGTGTGGATGCTCGCCGGCGGACTGGCCGCACTCGGTGGGGTCTTCTTCGGCCTGGTCGAGATCGTCACCTGGGACATGGGCTTCAAGCTCCTGTTGCTCATGTTCGCGGGGGTGATCCTGGGCGGCCTCGGCTCCGCCTACGGTGCGATGGTCGGCAGCCTTGTCGTCGGCATCGTCGCCCAGATGTCCACCCTGTGGTTCCCGGTCGACCTGCAGTACGCGTGGGCGCTGCTCGTCCTCATCGTCGTCCTCCTCGTCCGGCCACAGGGCATCCTCGGCCGGGCGGAACGCGTCGGGTGAGGGGTGCGCCATGGACTTCTCGGCCATCGTCTCCGACGCCCTGCGCTCCGGCATCGGCCCCATCGCGGCTGTCTACGCGCTCGCCGCGATGGGCCTGAACCTGCACTTCGGTTACACGGGGCTCCTCAACTTCGGCCAGGTCGGATTCATGCTGGTCGGCGGCTACGGGCTCGCCATCACGGTGGCGACGTACGACGGCCCCATGTGGCTCGGTGTCCTGGGCGGCATCGCCTGCGCGATCGTGCTGGCCCTGCTGCTCGGCCTGCCCACCCTGCGGCTGCGCGCCGACTACCTCGCGATCACCACGATCGCGGCGGGGGAGACGCTTCGGCTGTTCTACCGGTCCAGCTGGGCCGAGCCCGTCACCGGTGGGGTGTTCGGGCTGCAGAGGTTCGCGAACGACTTCTACGCGCTCAACCCGATCGAGCCCGGCACCTACGGCCTGTGGCTGGTGAAGTTCAGCTCCCGCGACGTCTGGGTGATGATCGTCGGATGGGCGCTGGTGCTCGTGGTCGGACTGTTTCTCGCCCTGCTGATCCACAGCCCGTGGGGCCGAGTCATCCGGTCGATCCGTGAGGACGAGGTCGCCGCGCGCAGCCTCGGCAAGAACGTCTACGCGTACAAGATGCAGAGCCTCGTGCTGGGCGGTGTCATCGGGGCGGTCGCGGGCATGATGCAGGCGATCCAGGTGCAGTCCGTGAACCCGGACAACTTCGATCCGGGCGTCACGTTCTTCCTGTACACGCTGCTCGTCCTCGGAGGTGCCGGGCGGATCCTCGGGCCGGTTATCGGCTCGATCCTGTTCTGGTTCGTCCTCAGCTTCCTCGACAGCGCGCTCCGCCAGGCCATCGGCGCGGGGTACATCTCGCCTGACCTCATCAGCACGTCGGAGGTCGGCGCGGTGCGCTTCGCCCTGGTCGGCATCGCCCTGATCCTGCTGGTCGCGTTCCGGCCGCAGGGCATTCTCGGCAGCCGGAAGGAGATGCTGCTCAGTGGCCGCTGACACTGTCGTATCCAACGCCGGCCGGCTCTCCGCGACCGTTCCCGAGCCGGGCGTACGCAAGCCCGATCCTCTGCTGGTCCTGGACCAGGTGACCCGTATCTTCGGCGGCCTCGTCGCCGTGCGGGTCGAGCACCTGGAGGTGCCGCGCGGGGCCATCACGGCGCTCATCGGGCCCAACGGCGCCGGCAAGACCACGTTGTTCAACGTGGTGAGCGGGTTCGACCGGGCCGACGGCGGCCGGTGGTCGTTCGACGGACAGCCGCTCACCGGCGCCTCGGCGCACCGGGTGGCGCGGCGAGGACTGGTCCGTACGTTCCAGCTCACCAGGACGCTCGCCCGGCTCACCGTGCTGGAGAACATGCTGCTCGCGGCGCCCGGGCAACGCGGCGAGCGGGCGATGCCCGCGCTGCTGCGACCGCTGTGGCGCGGGCAGGAGCGGGAGCTCGAGCGCCGGGCCGACGAACTGCTGGACCGGTTCCGGCTCGGGCCCCTGCGCGACGACCATGCCGGCACGCTCTCCGGCGGTCAGCGCAAGCTGCTGGAACTGGCCCGCGCGCTGATGGCCCGGCCGGTCATGCTCCTGCTCGACGAACCGATGGCCGGGGTGAACCCCGCGCTGGCCCAGTCGCTGCTCGGACACATCACCCAGCTGCGCGACGAGGGGCTGACCGTGTGCTTCGTCGAGCACGACATGGACGTGGTGATGGGCATCAGCGACTGGGTGGCCGTCATGGCCGACGGCCGCCTCGTGGCCGAGGGCCCACCGCACACGATCAGCCGGAACGCCGCCGTCGTGGACGCCTACCTGGGCAAACGGCACGACGAACCGCAGGCGACCGAAGAGAGGGAGAAGGAGAGCGGGAAGGACAAGGAGAAGGGGGAGGGGGACGAGTCGGGAGAGGAGAAGGAGTCGGGAGAGGAGAAGGAGACGGGGGAGGAGAAGGAGGAGTAGAGATGTCCGCCGAAGAGCAGGCACCGGTGCTGGCGGCCGACGACATCGTCGCCGGCTATGTCCCCGGTGTCGACGTGCTGCGCGGATGCAGCATCGAGGTGCGGCCGGGCGAGGTGGTCGGGGTGATCGGCCCCAACGGCGCCGGCAAGTCGACGCTCATCAAGGCCGTCTTCGGGCTGCTGCGGGTGCGTGGTGGGACCGTGCGACTGCGCGGCGAGGACGTCACCAGCCGGCCCGCGCACGAACTGGTCCGGCGGGGCGTGGGCTACGTACCGCAGCTGCAGAACGTGTTCCCCGCGCTGACCGTCGAGGAGAATCTGCGGATGGGTGTCTATCTGCGGCCCAGGAACTATGCGCGGCGGACCGCGGCGGTCGAGGAGCTCTTCCCCGTGCTGGCCGACCGCCGGAAGCAGAAGGCCAGTGCGATGTCCGGCGGCGAACGCCAGATGCTCGCGATGGCGCGCGCGCTGATGATGGAGCCGCAGCTGCTGCTGCTCGACGAGCCGTCGGCCGGCCTGTCACCGGTCCATCAGGACCACGTCTTCGACCAGTGCAGAATGATCAACAACGCGGGCGTCGCCGTCCTCATGGTCGAGCAGAACGCTCGCAGGTGCCTGCAGCTCTGCGACCGCGGCTACGTCCTCGACCAGGGCCGCAACGCGTACACCGGGGCCGGTGCGGCGCTGCTGCACGACGAGAAGGTGATCGAGCTCTACCTCGGTACGCTCGCCCGCGCGCGTTGACTCCTGTCCCTATGGCTCCTGCCTGTCGCTCCTCCCGGTCACTCCTGTTCCCTGCTGGTCTCGGTACGCAGGGTCTGCAACCGTCCTTCGTCGTCGTAGCCGTACACCTCGATCGTCGCCTGGCCGGGCTCGCCCTTGTCGGTGAAGTTGAGCGGACCGCTCACACCCTGGTAGTCGACGTCCTTGTCGTCGGCGATCAGCTCCTTGCAGGCGGCGAACGAGTTGCACTTCTCACCGCCCTTGGTGATCCCGTTCATCTCCTTCACGTATTCGCCCGGGTCGTCGGACCCCGCCTTCTCGGCGGCGAGCGCGATCGTCGTCACGCAGTCGAAGACCTGCGGTGCGAACTGCAGCTCCTTGAGCTCCGGTGCGAACTCCTGCAGATCCTTCACGTACTGCTCGTTCGTCTCCGATGCCGGCGCGGTCCCCTTCATCCCGGCAAGCCGCTCCGGCTGACCCGGGGCGACCAGCGAGGGCAGCTCCTCGCTGCGCAGTCCGTCGGCGCCGTAGACACCGATCTGGTCGGGCCCGAGTCCGGACTCGATCATGCCCTGCAGGATCTGGGTGCCTTCCTCGAACGCGATCACCACGGCGGCGTCCGGCCGGGAGTTCTCCACCTGCTGGACGACCTGGTCGAAGTTGGTCGCCTTCGGGTCGTACGTCTCGGCGAGCGTCACCGTCACACCGCGGTCCTCGAGTGACTTCCGCGTGGACTCCATGAGGCCGCGCCCGTAGTCGTCCGCCCGTGCGACCATGGCCACCCGGTCGTGGCCGTCCTCGCGGACGACGTCCGCCAGGATGGGTCCCTGCAGGGCGTCGCTCGGGGCGGTACGGAAGTAGAACCCGTCGTCCTCGTAGTCGGTGAAGGTAGGCGCGGTGTTCGAGCCCGAACACTGCACGACGCCCGCTCCGGTCACCCGGTCGATGAACGCCAGCGACATACCGGAGGCCGCGGCGCCGATGATCGCGTCCACGCCCGCCGCCAGGACCCGGTCGGCAGACTGTGCGGCAACGGCCTCCTGGCCCGCCTCGTCACTGGAAACCACAGCCGGCACGGGCTTGTCCAGTACCCCGCCGGCGTCGTTGATCCTCTGTATCGCCAACTTCAACGACTCGATCTGCGGCGGGCCGAGGTAGGCCAGCTGTCCCGTCTCCGGCAGGACATAGCCGAACTGGAGCTCACCATCGCCCGGGTCGGCCCGGGCGGTACCCGTCGTACCGCAGACGGCTATCACAAGAGCAGCCGCGCTTGCGAAGATCGCGGACCGCCGTATCGACGCTTTCATCTCCGCCTCCGCTCGTTACAGGCGCCGGGGCGGTGGTCGACAGGCCGGCCATCGCCCGCCATCTCTACATGAGGGTAGAACCCATTGCGACGGTCTGAAAAGTGCGGATTGTAAGAGTTTGCGAGGGGGTCGGGAACTGGAGCTGAGCTCCTCCTCATTCCTGGCCGGTTTCCGGTCCGGCGCGTAACGTGACGCAGATGAAGATCCTCATCAGCGCCGACATGGAGGGAGCCACCGGCGTGACCTGGCCGGCCGACGTGCTGCCGGGCACGCCGGAGTGGGAGCGCTGCCGGTCGATGTTCACCTCGGATGTGAACGCCGCCGTGCTCGGCTTTTTCGACGGGGGCGCCGACGAAGTCCTCATCAACGAGGCGCACTGGACCATGCGCAATCTGCTCCTGGAGCGGCTGGACGAGCGGGCGCAGATGCTCACCGGACGACACAAGTCGCTGTCCATGGTGGAAGGCGTACAGCACGGGGACGTCGACGGCATCGCGTTCGTCGGCTATCACGCCGGGGCGGGCATGGAGGGGGTGCTCGCCCACACCTACCTCGCCAACTCGATCACCGGCGTGTGGGTCAATGACGTACGCGCCAGTGAGGGCCTGCTCAACGCGCATGTCGTCGCGGAGTACGGCGTCCCCGTCGTGCTGGTCACCGGCGACGACGTGGCCTGCGAGGACGCGCTCGGCTACGCGCCCGAGGCACGGAAGGTCGCCGTCAAGGACCATGTCTCGCGGTACGCGGCGGTATGCCGGACGCCCGCTCGGACCGCGTCCGACATCCGGGCGGCGGCGAAGGAGGCGGTCGCACTCGCCGTGCGGCACGAGCCCGTGGACGGCGGTCCGTTCACGGTGGCGCTGGAGTTCGACGCTGAGCATCTGGCCCCGGCGGCCACCGTCGTGCCGGGTGTGGACCGGATCGGGGAGCGGAAGGTCGCGTACACGAGCGCGACCATGTACGAGGGCATCCGTACCTTCAAGGCGGTCACCACGATCGTCTCGGCCGCCGTGGAGGAGCAGTATGGCTGACCAGCAGGCTCTGGACGAGGTCGTGGAGTTCACCTCCGACCTCATCCGTATCGACACGACCAACCGCGGGGGCGGGGACTGCCAGGAGCGGCCCGCCGCCGAGTACGCCGCCGCGCGGCTCGCCGAGGCGGGCCTGGAGCCGACGCTGCTGGAGCGCACGAAGGGGCGTACGAACGTCGTCGCACGCCTCGAAGGCAGCGACCCGTCGGCCGACGCGCTGCTCGTCCACGGTCATCTGGACGTGGTCCCCGCCCAGGCCGAGGACTGGAGCGTGCACCCGTTCTCCGGAGAGATCCGTGACGGGGTCGTCTGGGGCCGGGGCGCGGTCGACATGAAGAACATGGACGCGATGATCCTCGCGGTCGTTCGGCAGTGGGCGCGCGACGGCCTACGTCCACGCCGTGACCTCGTCATCGCCTTCACCGCCGACGAGGAGGCGAGCGCCGAGGACGGTTCGGGCTTCCTCGCGGACCGGCATCGCGAGCTCTTCGACGGCTGCACCGAGGGCATCAGCGAGTCCGGGGCGTTCACCTTCCACGACGGCGCCGGGCGGGAGCTGTATCCCCTCGCGGCCGGCGAGCGCGGCACCGGCTGGCTGAAGCTCACCGCGCGGGGCCGGGCCGGGCACGGCTCCAAGGTCAACCGGGAGAACGCGGTCACCCGTCTCGCCGCCGCCGTCACACGGATCGGCGCGTACGAGTGGCCGCCGCGGCTGACGCCGACCGTCCGCGCGGCCCTCGTCGAACTCGCCGCGCTGTACGGCATCGAGCCCGAACCGGACTACCTCGACGATGTCGACGGGCTGCTGGACAAGCTCGGCCCGGCGGCGAAGCTGGTCGAGGCGACCGTCCACAACAGCGCCAACCCGACCATGCTCAACGCCGGTTACAAGGTCAACGTGATCCCGGGGGAGGCCGTCGCGTACGTCGACGGACGCTATCTCCCCGGCCACGAGGACGAGTTCCGCGCGACGCTCGACGAACTCACCGGGCCGGACGTGGAATGGGAGTTCCACCACCACGAGGTGGCCCTCCAGGCGCCGCTGGACTCGCCGACGTACGCGAGGATGCGCGCCGCCGTCGAGGAGTTCGCACCCGAGGGACATGTCGTGCCGTACTGCATGTCGGGTGGCACGGACGCCAAGCAGTTCTCGCGTCTCGGCATCACCGGATACGGGTTCTCTCCGCTGAAGCTCCCCGCGGGCTTCGACTACCAGGCCATGTTCCACGGCGTCGACGAGCGCGTGCCGGTCGACGCGCTCCACTTCGGCGTCCGCGTGCTCGACCGCTTTCTGCGCGCGGCCTGAGCGCTCCGCTGGGAATGCGGTTCGAAGCTGCGGGTACGTCGTGGCTGGTCGCGCCCGCGCGGCAGAGCCGCATATGCCACAGCCCCGCGCCCCTGAGAGGCCTGCGGCCTCCTTGGCGGCGCGGTACCGCACCGCACTTCGGCAAGTCCACTTCGGCAGGGAAATGGGGGACATCGTGCAGACCCTGGCCTACGGTTCCTGGCTCTCGCCCATCGACGCGTCGCTCGCCGCGGCGCACGACGGGCACCCCGAGTACGTCGGCTTCGTCGGCGACGAGGCCTGGTGGACCGAGCCCCGGCCGGGCGAGGCCGGCCGCCGCACCCTGGTGCGACGTCGTGCCGACGGCAGCGAGGAGTCGGTGCTGCCCGCCCCGTGGAACGTGCGCAGCCGTGTCATCGAGTACGGCGGACACCCCTGGACCGGCACGATGCTCGACACCGGCCCGCTGGTCGTCTTCGTCAACTTCGCCGACCAGCGGCTGTACGCGTACGAGCCCGCCGCCCCCGACAGCGAGCCGCGTCCGCTCACGCCCTTGTCGCTCGTGGGCGGCGGACTGCGCTGGGTGGACCCGCAGTTGCACCTGGAGCGGGGCGAAGTCTGGTGCGTACTGGAGGAGTTCACCGGCGACGGGCCCACCGACGTACGCCGGGTCGTGGCCGCCGTGCCGCTGGACGGCTCGGCGGAGCAGGACCGGGACGCCGTACGCGAACTCACCGACGACCGGCACCAGTTCGTCACCGGCCCCCGGATCTCCCCCGACGGGCGGCGGGGCGCCTGGCTCGTCTGGGACCACCCGCGGATGCCGTGGGACGGTACGGAACTGATGCTCGCCGACGTGGCCGGCGACGGGACCCTCCAGGGTGCCCGGCGGGCCGCGGGCGGGCCCGACGAGTCGATCATCCAGGTCGACTGGGCGGCCGACGGGTCCCTGCTGTACGCCAGCGACCGCACCGGCTGGTGGAACCTCTACCGCGACGGCGAACCCCTCTGCCCGCGCGAGGAGGAGTTCGGCGGACCGCTGTGGAAGATCGGCCGGAGCTGGTTCGCGCCCCTCGCCGACGGACTGATCGCCGTCGTACACGGGCGTGGCGCAACCGCGCTCGGCATCCTCGACCCGGAGACCGGCGAGGTCGTCGACACGGCCGGACCCTGGACCGAGTTCGCGTCGAATCTCGCGGCGAACGGCAGCCGCGTCCTCGGCATCGCCGCCAGCCCGCGCAGCGCGTACGAGATCGTCGAACTCGACGCCGGCACCCGCCAGGCCCGTGTCATCGGCGACGCCCACGACGACCCGGTGGACCCCGCGCACTACCCGGAACCGCAGATCCGCACCTTCAACGGCCCCGCCGGACGCGAGATCCACGCCCACATCTATCCGCCGCACCACCCCGCCTGCATCGCCCCCGGCGACGAACTCCCGCCCTACGTCGTCTGGGCCCACGGCGGCCCCACCGACCGGGCCCCGCTCGTCCTCGATCTGCAGATCGCCTACTTCACCTCGCGCGGCATCGGTGTGGCCGAGGTCAACTACGGCGGATCCACCGGCCATGGCCGCGCGTACCGCAACCGGCTGCGCGAGCAGTGGGGCGTCGTCGACGTCGAGGACTGCGCGGCCGTCGCGCTCGCCCTCGCCGACGAGGGCACAGCGGACCGCGACCGGCTCGCCATCCGGGGCGGCAGTGCGGGCGGCTGGACCGCGGCCGCGTCCCTGACGAGCACCGACGTCTACGCCTGCGGAACCGTCCTCTACCCGATCCTCGACCTCGCGGGATGGAGCGCCGACGAGACGCATGACTTCGAGTCCCAGTACCTGGAAACCCTCGTCGGACCGTACGCCGACGTACCCGGCCGGTACGCCGAGCGGTCGCCCACCGAGCACGCCGACCGGATCACCGCACCCTTCCTGCTGCTCCAGGGCCTCGACGATGTCGTCTGCCCTCCCGCCCAGTGCGAGCGGTTCCTGGCCCGGATGGAGGGACGGAACGTGCCGCACGCGTACATCGCCTTCGAGGGCGAGGGCCACGGCTTCCGGCGCGCGGACACGATGGTGCGCGTCCTGGAGTCCGAACTCTCCCTGTACGCCCAGGTCTTCGGCCTCAACCCACCCGGCATCCCCACGCTGGAGCTGACCAAGTGAAGCCCCTCATGCGCCCCCGCCGACTGGCCCCCGGCGCCCGTGTCGCCGTCGTCGCGCCCAGCGGTCGCGTCCCCGAGGAGCGGCTTGAGGCGGGCCTGGACATCCTGCGCGGCTGGGACCTGGACCCGGTCGTGGCACCCCACGTCCTCGACCGTCACCCGGAGTTCGCCTACCTCGCCGGCACGGACGCCGACCGCGCCGCCGACCTCCAGGCCGCCTGGTGCGATCCGGCCGTGGACGCCGTGCTGTGCGCCCGCGGCGGCTACGGCGCCCAACGCATGGTCGACCTCCTGGACTGGGACGCCCTGCGTGCCGCCGGCCCCAAGGTGTTCCTCGGCTACAGCGACATCACCGCACTGCACGAGGCGTTCGCGACCCGCATGGACCTCGTGACGCTGCACGGCCCGATGGTCGCGTCCGTCGACTTCCTGAAGAGCTCGCGGGCACAGGAACACTTGCGGTCGACGCTGTTCGACCCGGAGTCGGTCCGGACGATCACCTCGTCCGGCCGGTCCCTGACCCCGGGCCGAGCAGGGGGCGTCCTCCTCGGCGGCTGCCTCTCGCTCCTCGCGGCCGACCTGGGCACGCCGTGGGCCCGCCCGTCGGCACGAGGCGGCCTGCTCTGCCTGGAGGACGTGGGCGAGGAGACGTACCGCCTGGACCGCTACCTCACCCAACTCCTGCGCGCGGGTTGGTTCGACGGGTTGGCCGGGGTCCTGCTCGGCTCCTGGGCGGAGTGCTCCCCGTACGACGAGGTACGAGGCCTGCTCCTCGACCGGCTCGGCGGGCTCGGGATCCCGATCACGGAGGAGTTCGGCTTCGGCCACGGTGAGGGATCGCTGACGATTCCGTTCGGGGTACGGGCAGAGCTGGACGCGGAGAAGGCAAGCCTGACGCTGGAGGAACCCGCACTTCTATGACCGGCCCGCAGCCGCCGGACCACAGAACCTCCCGAGCTCTCGAACCGCACAACCAGCGGAGGGTTACGGTTGAAAGGTGGGCCAAACGAACCGCTACCTCGCCGAAGGCAATCGCGTAGGCATACGCCACTACCGCTACGAAGACGCAGCCGAGTTCACCGCCCGCGCGCGCGAAAGCAAAGACCTGCACCACCCCTGGCTGTTCCCGCCCACCGGCGCAGGCGGCTACACCGCGTACGCGAAACGCCTCCTCGAAGACCCCACGAAGACCGGCTTCCTGGTCTGCGAAAAGAGCGGCAGCGAAGTCGGCGGCGGCGACATCGCAGGGTTCATCAACATCAACAACATCGTCGAAGGCGCGTTCCTCAACGGAGCCCTGGGATACGGCGCCTTCGCCCACGCCGCAGGCCGCGGCCTGATGACCGAGGGGCTGGGCCTGGTCGTACGGTACGCGTTCGGCAGACTCGGCCTGCACCGGCTGGAGATCAACGTCCAGCCGGACAACGCCGCCTCGATCGCCCTCGCCCGCCGCTGCGGCTTCCGCCTCGAGGGCTTCTCGCCGGACTTCCTCTTCATAGACGGAGACTGGCGGGATCACGAACGCTGGGCCCTCACCGCGGATATGGTGCGAAGGTGAGCCGGATACGCAACCTCGTCGTCCTGGACGCTCCCTCCAACCTGGGCCTCCGCCCACCGGCCCCGGGAACGGTACCCGGCTGCTACAAGCTCGCCGGCGCCCTGCGCGAGCAGCGGATCGTGCAGCGGCTGGGTGCAATGGAGGGCGGGGTGGTCGTACCGCCGCGTTACGACCGGGGCGACTGGCAGGAGGGCGACGGTGTCTTCAACGCCGCCGCGCTCGCCGCGTACACCCGTAAGCTCGCCGACCGCATCGAGCACCATGTCCGCGCCGGGGACCTGCCGGTCGTCCTCGGCGGCGACTGCTCCATCCAGCTCGGCGCCTCGCTCGCGCTGCGCCGCATCGGACGGTTCGGGCTCGCGGCCGTGGACACTTCCGCGGACTTCCGGCACCCCGGCAACTCCGAGCGGGTGGGTGCCGCCGGGGGAGAGGAACTGGCGCTCGCCACGGGGCGCGGCCAGGAGAACCTGACCGACCTGGAGGGCCTCAAGCCCTACCTCAAGGACGAGGACGTACGGCTCTTCGGCATCCGCGACTACGACGAGGAGCGTGCCGAACTCGCCGCGCTGAAGATCCCGACGGTGACCGTCGGTGATCTGCGCGAGTGGGGTGCCGATGCCCTGGCGCGGGCCGCGGTCCAGTCGTTCGAAGCGCCGGATGTGGGCGGATTCTGGGTGCACCTCGACGCCGACGTACTCGATCCGTCCGCCATGCCCGCCGTTGACAGTCCCGATCCCGACGGACTGCTGCCGGACGAACTCGTCGCGCTGCTCCGCCCGTTGGTGAACTCACCGCACTGCGTCGGCTTCAACGTCACCATCTACGACCCCGACCTGGACCCCGAGGGCACGGCGGGCGCGCTGCTGGCCGACATCGTGGCCGCCGCCTTCACGGACACTCCGCTCTGACTCCGGTGTGAACCGCGTGGCCCATGGGAACCCGGTCGTCCCGCACGTCGGAAGGAGGCGGATCCCATGAACACCAGGCCGCACGATCCCGGGGCCGACCCCGAGGACGAGGGCATGCCGGATCTGCAGGACGGTACGCCCGAGCAGCAGGAGGCGAGCGATCCGCAGCAGCTGCCCGTGGCCGGTGACGAGCCGACGATCGCCGAGGAGCGGGACACCACCGTGAACGAGGTGATCGAACGGGAATCGCTCGACGAGCGCCTCGCGGACGAGGAGGCCGAGGTCGACGCCGAGGGCGAACCGGGCCCGCCCGAGGAGCAGGCGGGGCTGCTCTACGACGAGCCGGACCCCGATCTGCCGCGCAACCAGGACGTGTACGCGCAGGAGGGCGCGACCCGCGGGCTTTCGGCCGAGGAGGACGCGGTGCGGATCAGGGACGAGGAGGACTTCGGGGAGGACGAGCTGACCTGACAGCGGGTCCCTACGCCGGAGCGCGCCGGTCCGCGTACTCGTACACCGTGCCGTCCGGGTGCAACGCGATCAGGTTGCGGCCCGCCGGGGTGGCCACGGGCCCCGCGAGGACCTGTGCGCCCGAGTCGGTGAGGACCTGACGGGCTTCGTCGACGTCCTTCACGGCGATCGTCGCCGAGACCTTCCGGAGGACCTCCAGCTCCTCCTCCGGTCCGCTCATCAGCAGGAAGCAGCCGACCGCGGCGACCGAGACACCGCCGCGCTCGAAGCGCATCGCTCTGCCGCCCGCCAGCTTCTCGTAGAAGGGGACCGTAGCGTCCAGGTCTCGTACGCAGATGCGCAGCGTGGCTCCCAGAATCTCCATGCCGACGAGCCTAGTTGCGGCACGCCGCGAACGAGATCGTTTCAGCCGGATCCCGGGCGGCGTGCCGGATCCCGCGCGGCGTTATGGGTGCGGGGGCGGGGGTACCCGGCCGCCATGGACCGCATCGATCACCTGGAACACCTGGACAAGAACCTGGTCGACGAACTGGCGCAGGTGGCCCGGGACGCCGTGCGCGACGAACTGCGGGAGCAGACCCGCAAGCAGCGCCGCGCCGCCGCCCTGTACGCCGCGTCCGGCGCCGTCGCCCTCTACGCGGGCGCCGCCCTGGCCCTGACGCTCGGGCTGCTGCTCGCGCTCGGGCTGCCCGACTGGGCGGCCGCACTGATCACCGCCGTCGTGCTCGCCGCGGTGGCGTACGTGCTGCGGGGCGCGGCACGGCCCTCGGCCTCCCGGCCCATCCCGGAGCAGTCCGGCGCGGCCCACGGCGAGCGTGGGGTCGTCGGCGGTACGCCGCCCGCGGGACCCGGCTCGTCCGCGTACCCGCCGATGCCGCCCGTCGCGCCCGGCGGCGTGGGCGGAACGACCGGCGCACCCGGTGCGGGCGCGCCGCCGCCCACGCCCACCAAGGGCGTACCCGCGGATCCCGAAGCACCGCACCACCGGGCCCGGTGAGCCATGGGGCGCCGCAGAGCAGTCGTGGTGACCGGAGCCAGCGGCGGCGTGGGCCGGGCCACGGCCAGGGCCTTCGCCGCCCGCGGCGACCGGGTGGCGCTGCTCGCCCGGGGCCGCGACGGGCTGGCCGCGGCGGCGGACGAGGTGACGCAGGCCGGTGGTGAGGCGCTCGTCGTCTCCGTCGACGTCGCCGACGCCAAGGCTGTGGAGGACGCCGCCCAGCAGGTCGTCGACGCCTTCGGGAAGATCGACGTCTGGGTCAACAACGCCTTCGCCGGGGTGTACGCGCCGTTCACCGAGATCACCCCCGACGAGTTCCGCCGGGTCACCGAAGTGACGTACCTGGGCTACGTGTTCGGCACCCGCGCAGCGCTGCGGCACATGCTGCCGCGCGACCGGGGCGCGATCGTGCAGGTCGGTTCGTCGCTCGCGTACCGCGGGATTCCGCTGCAGTCCGCGTACTGCGGGGCCAAGCACGCCATCCAGGGCTTCAACGAGTCGGTGCGCTGCGAACTGCTGCACGAGGGCTCGCGGGTGCGTACCACCATGGTGCAGCTGCCCGCGGTCAACACCCCCCAGTTCGACTGGGTGCTGAGCCGTATGCCGAGCCGGGTCCGTCCTGTCGCGCCCATCTACCAGCCTGAGGTCGCCGCCCGTGCCATCGTGCACGCGGCTGCGCATCCGCGGCGCCGCGAGTACTGGGTGGGAGGCTCCACGGTCGCCACGCTGGTGGCCAACGCCGTGGCCCCCGGGTTTCTCGACCGCTACCTGGCCCGCAGGGGGTTCGACGCCCAGCAGGAAGCCGGACGAGAACGAGAGGAGGCGGCCCGTTACGCCCGTTACGACGGTCACGGGAACCTGTGGACTCCGGCCGACGGTCCGCACGGCCATGACTACGGGGCGCACGGGCGCTTCGACGGCGAGTCGTTGCCGGGGAGTTCGCAGGAGTGGGTTTCGCGGAACCGGGGGCGGATGGGGGCGGGGCTGGCGGTGACAGGAGCCCTAGCGCTTGCTGTGCGGCTCACGCGCACGCCACTTGCCGCACAACTCAGGCGCAAACACCGCGTCCACTGAGAGTCGACCACTGAGAGGTCACGCCACCCGGTACTGCTCAACCTCCTCCGTCCGCAGCGTCAGCCCGTGGCCGACGCCTCCGTCCGGGTGGACCTCGCCGCCCGTGGGATCCAGGGCGCCGTCGAAGAACATGGACTCGATGCGGACGTGGTCGTGGAACCACTCGATGTGGCGGAGGTTGGGGATGGCGGCGGCGACCGCGGCGTGGGCGTGCGGGGCGCAGTGTGCGGAGATCTCCAGGCCGTGGGACTGGGCGAGGGCGGCGGCGCGGAGGAACTCGGTGAGCCCGCCGGTGGGGGTACCCCCACGCCGTTTTAGGCAGTGGGGGAGGGTGGCGTCGACCTGGAGGCAGTCGACCGCGCCGGCCGCGATCATGCGGGCGAAGTACGGCAGGTCGTAGCCGTACTCGCCGGCCGCGACGTCGCACAGCAGCGCGTCCCGGACAAGCCGCAGACCCGTCAGGTCGTCCGAGGACACCGGCTCCTCGAACCAGCCCACGCCGTGCTCGGCGAGCGCACCCCCGATGCGTACGGCCTGCTTGCGCGTGTAGGCGCCGTTCGCGTCGACGTACAACTCGGTCCGCGGGCCGATGACTTGACGCGCGGCGCGTACCCGGTGCAGGTCCCGGGCCACCTCCCGCCCCCAGCTCTCACCGATCTTGATCTTGACGCGCGGGATGTGCTGACCGTGCACCCAGCCGTTCAACTGGGCCGCCAGATGCGTGTCGTGGTACGTCGTGAAGCCCCCGCTGCCGTACACGGGCACGGCCTGTTGGGCGGCGCCGAGGAGGCGGGTCAGGGGGAGTTCGAGTAGGCGGGCCTTGAGGTCCCACAAGGCGATGTCGAGCGCGGAGATCGCACAGGCCGCGACGCCGGGACGGCCCGCGTTGCGCACCGTGTGGCACAGCGCCTCGTGGAGGGCCGGGATGTCGAACGCGTCGCGTCCGGTGGCGACCGGCGCGAGCTGTTCACGCAGCAGATCCCCGACGGCGGCCGGCCCGTAGGTCCACCCGGTGCCGGTCGCATCGCCCGCGGACACCTCGACGATCACCGTGCTCGTGCTGTCCCAGGCGAGCGTGCCGTCCGCCTCCGGCGCGTCAGTCGGCACGGTATACGTGGACACGACGGGCGCCCTGAGCTCCACCTGGACCTTCACCGGACACCTGACCGCACTTGCCGAAGTCCGGTCCGATACCGCGCCCCTGAACTCCCGAGCTCTCCGAACCGCACAACCAGCGGAGCGCCCGGCTCGGTCCGGACGGCCGGGAGAGGAGAAACCGTCCGGACCGAGAGCCCGCGGAGCATCAGCGAACCCCCTCCTGAAGCTGCGGCAGGACCTTCGTGCGGTAGAAGTCGAAGAAGCCGCGCTGGTCGGGACCGATCTGGTTGACGTAGACCCGGTCGAAGCCGGCATCCGCGAACGCGGCGAGCGCGCCGACGTGTTCGTCCACGTCGTCCCCGCACACAACGTTCTGGCTCACCATGTCCTCGGTGATCAGCGGCTCGAGCTGCTCGAAATGGCGCGGCGAGGGCAGGACCTGGCCCATCTCGCCGGGCAGCAGCTGGTTGGCCCAGAGCCGGTGGACGGTGCGTACGCACTCGTCGCGGTCGTGGCCGTAACAGACCTTCGTGCCGCCGCTGACCGGTTTGCCGCCACCGCCGCCCTTGCGGAACTGCTCCACCATCGACACCTCGGGCATCATCGTGATGTAGCCGTCGCCGACACGGGCCGCGAGGGCCGTCGCCTGAGGGCCGAAGCCGGAGATGTCGATCGGGACGGGCTCGTCGGGAACGGTGTAGAGGCGGGCGTTCTGGACCGTGTAATGGGGCCCGGAGTGGTTGACCTCCTTGCCGGTGAAGAGCTGGCGCATCACCTGGATGGACTCCTCCAGCATCTCCAGGCGGACATGCGCGGGCGGCCAGGCGTCACCGAAGATGTGCTCGTTGAGGGCCTCGCCGCTGCCGACGCCGAGCCGGAAGCGGCCGTTGGTCATCACCGCGCTGGTCGCCGCGGCCTGCGCCACCACCGCCGGGTGCATCCGTACGGTCGGGCAGGTGACCGCCGTGCCGATCGGGAGGGACACGGCCTCGGACAGGGCGCCGATCACGGACCACACGAAGGGACTCTGCCCCTGCTCGTCGTTCCACGGGTGGAAGTGGTCCGAGATCCACAGCGACTGGAAACCGGCCTGTTCGGCCATCCTCGCCTGCTCGACCAGATCGGCGGGACCGAACTCCTCGGTGGACAGGAAACAGCCGTACTCGACCATGGGGCACCTCCGCGGCCGGGCGGGTCGGGGTCCTCGTCCGGGTATCCCCGGGGTCCGGCGCGAAACGCCGCCGCCCAGGGCAGGCGACGTTTGGGTGCCCGGGCCGGGGGGACGCGGAAAGCCCGTACGAGCGACCCCTATGAGCGACCCCGCCGGAGGCGAACATGAGTCGACCCCGCGTCGTGATCGTCGGTGCCGGCTTCGCCGGGTACCAGACGGCACGCACCCTGTCCCGGATCACCCGGGGCAAGGCCGAGATCACTCTCCTGAACCCGACGGACTACTTTCTGTATCTGCCCCTGCTGCCCCAGGTCGCCGCCGGGGTGCTCGAACCGCGCCGGGTCACCGTCTCGCTCGCCGGCACCCTGCCGCGCGTACGGCTGGTGCTCGGGGAGGCCGACGGGATCGACCTCGAAGGGCACTCCGTGCACTACACGGATCCCGAGGGTGACGGCGGCACGCTCGCGTACGACCGTCTTGTGCTGGCCGTCGGCAGCGTCAACAAGCTGCTGCCCGTACCCGGTGTCGCCGAGCACGCGCACGGGTTCCGGGGGATGCCGGAGGCGTTGTATCTGCGCGATCACGTGACGCGGCAGGTGGAGCTCGCGGCGGCCTCCGACGATCCCAAGAGCTGTGCGTCGCGGTGCACCTTCGTGGTGGTCGGCGCCGGCTATACGGGGACCGAAGTCGCCGCGCAGGGGCAGATGTTCACCGACGCGCTGGTGCGCAAGCAGCCGCTGCGGCAGGGCATACGGCCGCGCTGGCTGCTGCTCGACATCGCTCCGCGTGTGCTGCCCGAGCTCGACGAACGCCTCTCGCGCACCGCCGACCGTGTGTTGCGGGGGCGCGGGGTCGAGGTCCGCACGGAGACCTCGGTGCAGGAGGCCACCCCGACCGGAGTGCGGCTCAGCGACGGGGAGTTCATCGACACGCAAACCCTCGTGTGGTGTGTCGGGGTACGGCCCGATCCGCTGGTCGAGGGGCTCGGGCGACCGCTGGAGCGCGGTCGGTTGCTCGTCGACCCGTACCTCCAGGTACCGGGCCACCCCGAGGTGTTCGCGTGCGGGGACGCTGCCGCTGTGCCGGATCTGGAGAAGCCCGGCCAGTACACGCCGATGACCGCTCAGCACGCCTGGCGGCATGGCAAGGTCGCGGGCCGCAACGTGGCCGCCTCGCTCGGCTTCGGCGACCGCCGCGTCTACCGCCACCGCGACATGGGCTTCACCGTCGACCTCGGCGGCGTGAAGGCCGCCGCGAATCCGCTCGGTGTCCACCTCTCCGGCCCGCTGGCCGGAGCCGTCACCCGCGGCTACCACCTCGCCGCCATGCCCGGCAACCGCATCCGAGTGGCCGCCGACTGGTTCCTGGATGCCGTACTTCCGCGCCAGGCCGTGCAGTTGGGCCTGGTCCGCTCCTGGTCGGTTCCCCTGGACACGGCTTCCCCGGAACTGGCCCGAGTGGCGGGCCCACCAGCCCAGAACCGCCCCGCTCCGGTCACGCGCGGTGCGCCCGCAGCGACGCAGGGGGCCGACACCCATGCGGTCCCGGACCCCGGCAGGCCGGGGGCGACGGTGCCGAGGAAGTCGGCGGTGCTGGATCCCGGGAGGCCGGGGTCGCCCGGTGACGATCAGCGTGGTCATGCTGACGCGACGAAAACGGGCCGTGGCGGCGCCGGTGCCGAGGGTTCCGGTCCTGCCGGCTCCGGCCCGGGCGGGCCCGCGATGCCGGGCGCCGAGGAGCCTGCCTCCGGCAGGCCTGCGGCGTCTGGTCCGGGTGGGTCCACCGCGTACAAGCCCATGGCGTCCGGTTCCGGCGGATCCGGCTCCAGCGGGCAGGCGGCGTCCGGTTCCGACGGGGATGCCTCTGCCGCGCCGGAGGCATCCGGTCCCGGCGGACCCGGCTCCGGTCAGCCGGAGGCATCCGGTCCCGACAAGCCCGCCCCCGCCGGGCCGGAGGCCACCGGCCCCGGCAACCCCCGTCCCGCCCGGCCGGCAGGACCCCGCACAGAGGGAGAGTCATGAAGAGCCGTCAACTTGTCGATCTTGGACAGCAGTTGCGGGTGGACAGTGTGCGGGCTGCGGCTGCGGCCGGGTCCGGGCATCCGACGTCCTCGATGTCTGCTGCTGATCTGATGGCTGTGCTGCTTGCTCATCATCTGCGGTATGACTTCGAGCGGCCCGCTCACCCCGCGAACGACCGGTTCGTCCTGTCCAAGGGGCATGCCTCGCCTCTGCTGTACGCCGCGTACAAGGCAGCCGGAGCCATCAACGAGACCGAGTTGATGACCTTCCGGCGGCTCGGGAGCCGGCTCGAGGGGCATCCGACGCCGCGGCGGCTGCCATGGGTGGAGACGGCCACCGGCTCGCTCGGGCAGGGGCTGCCCGTGGGGGTCGGGATCGCGCTGTCCGGGAAGCGGCTCGACCGGGTCGGCTACCGGGTCTGGGTGCTGTGCGGCGACAGCGAACTGGCCGAGGGCTCCATATGGGAGGCGGCCGAGCACGCCGCGTACGAGCATCTCGACAACCTCACCGCCATCGTCGACGTCAACCGGCTCGGCCAGCGCGGCCCGACCCGGCACGGCCACGACCTCGACGCGTACGCCCGCCGCTTCCAGGCCTTCGGCTGGCACACGATCGAGGTCGACGGACACGACGTGGACGCCGTGGACCGCGCGTACGGCGAGGCCCTCTCCACCGTCGGCCAGCCGACCGTGATCCTCGCCCGCACCCTCAAGGGCAAGGGCGTCGAAGCCGCCCAGGACCGAGAGGGACTGCACGGCAAGCCGCTCAAGGACGCCGACGAGGCGATCGCGGAACTCGGCGGTGTGCACGACCTCCGCGTCGAGGTCCAACCCCCGCCCGCCGCCCGGATGCTGCACGCCGTACGGACCGGACACCTCGACCTGCCGCGCTACGAACTCGGCGATCAGGTGGCCACCCGCGACGCCTTCGGCCAGGCGCTCGCCGCGCTCGGCACGGCACGCGGCGACATCGTCGCCCTCGACGGCGAGGTGAGCGACTCGACGCGCTCCGAGTACTTCGCGAAGGAGCACCCCGACCGGTTCTTCGAGTGCTACATCGCCGAGCAGCAGCTCGTCGCCGCCGCCGTGGGACTCGCCGCGCGCGGCTGGGTTCCGTACGTCTCGACCTTCGCCGCGTTCCTCACCCGCGCCCACGATTTCGTCCGCATGGCGTCGATCAGCGGCAGTGGCATCAACCTGATCGGCTCGCACGCGGGCGTCGCGATCGGCCAGGACGGACCCTCACAGATGGGCCTGGAGGACCTGGCGATGTTCCGCTCGCTGCACGACTCGACCGTGCTCTACCCGTGCGACGCCAACCAGACCGCCCATCTCGTCGCCGCGATGGCCGGCTGTGAGGGCATCCGCTATCTGCGTACCTCGCGCGGCCCGTCGCCCGTCGTCTACGGACCGAACGAGGAGTTCCCGATCGGCGGCAGCAAGGTGCTGCGCGTCTCCGCTCAGGACCGGCTGACCCTCGTCGCCGCCGGAGCGACGGTGCACGAGGCCCTGACCGCCGCAGACCTGCTCGCGGCGGACGGCATCCCCGTCCAGGTCATCGACCTCTACTCCGTCAAGCCCGTCGACCGCCGCACCCTGCGCGAGGCCGCCGAACACACCGGCTGCCTGATCACCGTCGAGGACCATCGCGAGGAGGGCGGCCTCGGCGACGCGGTCCTCGACGCCTTCCTCGACGGCCGCCCGATGCCCCGCCTGGTTCGCCTCGCCGTGCGCACCATGCCCGGCTCGGCCTCGCCCGCCGAGCAGCTGCATGCCGCGGGCATCGACGCCGAGGCGATCGCGGCTTCGGCAAAGCTGCTGGTCGAGCACGCGGTCGTGCGATGAGCGCCACCGCTGGACGCGTACGGAGAGAATGACCATGACACGGACCGTACGGGCCGGTCGGCGCACGTGGAGGTGCACCGGCCCGACAAGGTGCTGTTCCCCGGCGAGGGGCGGGCCAAGGAGTACACCAAGGACGACCTCGTCACCTATTACCGGGAGGTCGCGCCCTTCATGCTGCCGCATCTGCGCGGCCGGCCACTGATGCTGGAGCGGCACCCGGACGGTCTCGACGGACCCCGGTTCATGCAGAAGAACCTCCAGCCATACGATCCGGACTGGATCAACCGCATCGAGGTGCCCAAAGAGGGCGGCACCGTCTGCCACCCCGTGTGCGACGACACCGCCACCCTGCTCTACCTCGCCGACCAGGCCTCTTTGACCCTGCACCGCTGGCTGGCCCGCGTCGACGGGATCGACCGTCCCGACCTGCTGGTCTTCGACCTCGACCCGGCGGGCGACTCCGCCGACGAATCCGCCTCCGTACGCCGGGCGGCCCGGCAGCTCGGCGAACTCCTCGACCGGATCGAGCTGCCGTCCGCGCTGATGACCACCGGCTCACGCGGCCTGCACGTCATCGTGCTGCTCAACGGACACCACGACTTCGACGAAGCACGCGAGTTCGCCAGGGCCGTCGCCGACACACTCGCCGACGCGCACCCCGACGAGCTCACCACGGCCGCCCGCAAGAAGGACCGCGGCGACCGGCTCTACCTCGACGTACAGCGCAATGCGTACGCCCAGACCGCCGTCGTCCCCTTCACCGTGCGCGCCCGGCCCGGCGCGCCGGTGGCCACCCCCATCAGCTGGGACCAGCTGGACGATCCGGACCTGGGCCCCCGGCGCTGGACCATCGACAACGCCATCGACCAGGCCCGTACCGACCCCTGGTCCGCTCTGCCGCGCCGCGGCCGGGCGCTGGGGCCCGCGCGGCGCAAGCTCGACGCCCTGCGCTAGAGGCCCTGGACCAGAGGTTTGGCCAATGGCCTAGGGGCACTCGGAAGGCGAGGTGGCCATGTCGAACACATCGAACACATCCAGAAAATCAAGTTCACAAGATTCTGCGGAAACCCGGAAAGACCGGCAGAACGGTCTGGGGGACGAGGCGCCGGGCCCCATGGAGGTGCTGCGCCATGCGCGCGCTCAGCTCGCCGAGCTCACCGGCATGGCGGCCGAGTCCGTGTCGTCCTTCGAACGTACCGAGGACGGCTGGGTGCTGGAGATCGAGGTCCTGGAACTCGTCAGGGTCCCCGACACGATGAGCCTGCTCGCGAGCTACGAGGTGACCCTCGACCCCCAGGGCGAGCTCACCGGCTACCGGCGCGTTCGCCGTTACGAACGCGGGAGGGCAGAACCACATAGGCCTGGCGGCCGGTAGGCCGCCGACCCGCGCACTCGCACACACTCGCAACCCACAAGGAGGAACGGTCGGTATGACCGTCGTCCCAGCCCAGCAGACCGGCGGCGGAGGGGGCTCCAGCGGCCTCTATGACGTGCTGGAGCTCGTCCTGGACCGAGGGCTCGTCATCGACGCCTTCGTCCGGGTCTCCCTCGTCGGTATCGAGATCCTGAAAATCGACGTCCGTGTCGTCGTCGCCAGCGTCGACACCTATCTGCGCTTCGCGGAGGCGTGCAACCGGCTCGACCTGGAGGCAGGCCCGCGCAAGAGCCCCGGCCTGCCCGACATGGTCGGCGAGATCACCGAGTCCGGCGCGCGCGGCAAGTCCAAGGGAGCGCTGTCGGGCGCCGCCGAGACCATCTCCGGCGCCTTCAAGCAGGCCCGTGAGGAGGGCCAGGGCGAACGCCAGGCCGAGTCCAGGCCGCGCGCCCGCAAGTCCACGACGACGCGCAAGAAGGAGGAGCCGGAGTGAGCACGTACGTCTACGGCATCACCGCCGACTCCCACCCTTCGCTTCCCGAGGGCATGGACGGAGTCGGCGACCCGGCGTGCTCCGTGCGCGTCGTCAAGGAGGGCGGTCTCGCCGCTGTCGTCAGCGACGCTCCCGAAGGGCTGCGGCCCAAGCGCAAGGACCTGCTGGCCCACCAGAACGTGCTGGCCGAGGTCGGCGCGGGCGGCCCGGTGCTGCCCATGCGGTTCGGCAGCATCGCGACCGACGACGCCACCGTCGCCGGCGTGCTGGCCGAACGCGCGGACCACTACAAGGAACGCCTCGACGCCCTGGCCGGCAGGGTCGAGTACAACGTCAAGGCCAGCCACGACGAAGAGGCCGTACTGCACCGCGTGATGTCGGAGAACCCGGAGGTCCGTGCGCTCACCGAGGCCAACCGGCAGGCCGGCGGCGGCAGTTACCAGCAGAAGCTACGGCTCGGCGAGATGGTGGTGGCCGCGGTGAAGTCCCGTGAGACGGAGGACGCCGCAGAGCTCCAGCACGCCCTGGAGCCGGTCGCCGACGCCGTGAGCGCGGGCCCCGAGTCCAGCGGATGGCTGGCCAACCTGTCGTTCCTGGTGGCCCGCGAGACGGCGGAGATCTTCCTCACCGCGGTCGAGCAGGTCCGCAAGAGCCATCCGCACCTCGATGTGCGGGTCAACGGACCGCTGCCACCGTACAGCTTTGTCGACCCGGGCCCCTCCGAGCCGGCGGACACCACGATCGGCTCGGACGCCGCAACGGACGCCGAAGCGGAGCGAATGCAGGAACGGATGCAAGAGCGGATCCAGGAGTGAACCCATGGGACTGATCGGTGAAGTGCTGCTGCTGCCGCTCGCTCCGGTGCGCGGCAGCGCATGGGTCGTCAGACAGGTGCTGAACGAGGCGGAGCGGATCTACTACGACCCGGCCACCGTCCGTAGGGAACTCGCCCAGCTCGAGGAGCGGCTCGAGTCAGGCGAGATCGATGAGGAGGAGTTCGACCGACTCGAGGACGAGCTTCTCGACCGGCTGGAGATCAGCACGCGAGGCAACGCAGGAACGGGCGAGTGGACGTGACCATGAACCGAGTGGGACTGGGCCTCGCGGTAGGGGCCGGATACGTCCTCGGACGTACGAAGAAGATGAAGATGGCGTTCGCCGTCGGCTCCCTGGTGGCCGGTAAGCGGATGAATCTGAGCCCGCGGGCGCTCGCAAATCTGGTGAATGAGCAGCTGCAGAACAACCCGCAGGTCAAGGAGATCGGCGACCAGCTGCGCGAGGACCTGAGCGGCGTCGGCAAGGCGGCGTCCGGTGCGCTGGTCGAGCGGCGGATCGACGCGCTGGCGGACCGGCTGCACGGCCGTACCGAGCAGGTCCGCGGACAGCTCGCCGGTGTCACACCGGACGTGCCGGGTCTCCGGGACGAAGAGGAGCCCGAGGACGAACGCGAGGAATCCGAAGAAGAGGAATCCGAAGAAGAGGCATCCGAAGAAGAGGCATCCGAAGAAGAGGCATCCGAAGAAGAGGCATCCGAAGAACCGGCTGAGGCCGAGGGTGAGTCCGAAGAGCCGGAGGCTGAGGAGCGCGAGGAGGCCGAGGCCGAGGAGCCGCAGAAGGGCGCCGCCAAGAAAGCGGCGAAGAAGGCACCGGGCAAGAAGCCGGCCTCGAAGGGGCCTGCGAGGAAGGCCCCCGCCAAGAAGACAGCGGGCAAGAAGACGGCGGCGAAGTCCGCCAAGAAGGCCCCCGCGAAGAAGACGGCCGCACGCGGCCGAGCTGCCGAGGGGAGGCAGGGACGATGACGGACACCCTCGGGACGGCGACGGGCCGGGCCAAGAAGGGCCTCGGGGCGGCGACGGAACAGGCGGAACAGGCGAAGGGCGGCGGCCTCGGCGGTCTCGGAGGCGTCGCACAGAGCGAGGCCGCCGACCGGCTCAAGGCCGAGCTCCAGGAGTACCTCGCGGCCCAGACCCAGCGCATGCTGGTCGGCTTCGGCCGCAAACTCGGCGAGACAACCGGCAAGCTCAACGACATCGCCGAGGGCAACAGCCCCGGCTTCGCCAAACTGGCCCTCGACGGCGGCCGCAAACTCGCCCAGGGCAAGGGGCCGTTGAGGTCCGCCCTGGAGCTCGGCGCGGGCCGGGCCAAGGACCAAGTGCTCGGCGCCTTCAAGGGCATGGCCGGCGGCAAGGGCAAACGCAAGGGCCGTGCCGGCAAGAAGCCCACGGTCATCATGGAGTTCATCGACGTCGGCGTGCCACTGCGCACGGCGTACGACCAGTGGACCCAGTACCAGGACTTCAGCACCTTCGCAAAGGGCGTCAAGGGCGCGAACCGCGTCGACGACACCACCTCCGACTGGCAGCTCAAGGTCTTCTGGTCCAACCGCAGTTGGAAGGCCAACACCACGGAACAGGTGGCGGACGACCGGATCTCCTGGACGTCGGAGGGAAGCAAGGGCACGACGAAGGGCGTCGTCTCCTTCCACTACCTCGCAGAAAACCTCACTCGCATCCTGCTGGTCATCGAGTACTACCCCCAGGGGTTCTTCGAGAAGACCGGCAACATCTGGCGCGCCCAGGGCCGCAGGGCGCGCCTCGACCTCAAGAACTTCGCCCGCTTCATCACGATCAAGGGTGAGGTGGAGGACAGCTGGCGCGGGGAGATCCGCGACGGCGAGGTGGTCCGCAGCCACGAGGACGCGATCGCCGAGGAGAGCGAGGAAGCAGAGGAGGAAGAGGGCGCCTACGAGGAGGAGGGCCCGAGCGGCGAAGAGG
The DNA here is from genome assembly GCF_042870755.1 of Streptomyces sp. NPDC006365. Lineage (NCBI taxonomy): Bacteria > Bacillati > Actinomycetota > Actinomycetes > Kitasatosporales > Streptomycetaceae > Streptomyces > Streptomyces sp. NPDC006365. The sequence continues at coordinate 111,425 of NZ_JBIAHS010000010.1, read as the reverse complement.
AAGAGGAAGCGGAAGAGGAAGCGGAAGAGGAAGAGGAGCCTGAGGACGAATACGAGGACGAAGAGGTGCCTGAGGGCGAGGAGGAACAAGAGGAACCCGAGGGCGAGTACGAGGAGGAAGACGAGTACGAGACCGCCCAGGGCGGGAGCCGCCGATGACCACTCCCGGCCGGCTCCCCGAACCGTACGGGCGCGACACCAGCGCCAATCTCGCCGACATCCTTGAGCGCGTGCTCGACAAGGGCATCGTGATCGCGGGCGATATCCGGATCAATCTGCTCGACATCGAACTGCTCACGATCAAGCTGCGGCTCATTGTCGCCTCCGTCGACAAGGCGAAGGAGATGGGGATCGACTGGTGGGAGGACGACCCCGCGTTGTCCACGCGTGCGAGGCGCGACGAACTGGCCCGTGAGAACGCCGAGTTGCGTGCACAAGTCGCCGAACTGGAACGCGGGGAAGTCGAGCGCGGGGTAGTCGAGCGTGGTCGTGCCCGTACGGAGGAGGAGGCCCCATGAGTGGTCTGCGTTATGTCTATGCCGTCTGCCGCCCTTTTGGCTCCACCCTTCCCTCCCAGCTGACGGGCGTCGCGGGCGTGCCGCCCAAGCAGCTGACCCATCACGGACTGGTCGCCATCGTCAGCGCCGTACCTGAGGAGGACTTCTCCGAGGAGCCGCTGAAGGCCCACCTGGAGGACCTGGACTGGCTCAGCGCGACCGCGCGGGCCCATCAGAGCGTGATCGACGCGCTCACCGTGGTCACCTCGCCCTTGCCGCTGCGGCTCGCCACCGTCTTCCGGGACGACAGCGGCGTGCGCACGATGATGGAGGCCGAGGAGGAGACCTTCCGCCGGACACTCGACCGGATCGAGGGACGGGTGGAATGGGGTGTAAAGCTCTACGCGGAATTCGCGGAGTCCTCCCAGCCCTCTCAAGTCTCCCCATCCACCCAGGTTTCTGAGAAGCCTGGCGCGAAAATCGCGAAAGGCGGCTCGGGGCGCGACTATCTGCGGCAGCGGCGACAGCAGCGCAGAGCTCACGACGAGAAATGGGAGCGGGCCGAGGAATTCGCGCGCCGGCTGCACGACACTCTTTCCGAGTTCGCGGAGGACGCGCGTATCCACGCGCCGCAGAACCCGGCGCTGTCCCGCGCCTCCGGGCGCAATGTGCTCAACGCCGCCTATCTCGTACCGCGTGCGGAATCCGAGGAATTCGTGGAACTGGTGGACCGTACGAAAGGCGAGGAGCCGGGCCTTCGGGTGGAACTCACAGGGCCCTGGGCCGCGTACTCCTTCAGTGGCCCGGCGGGACAGGAGGGCGCATGACCGTCGTCGAACGCAGGGAGATCGCCCTCGTCGACCTGCTCGACCGGCTGCTCGCGGGCGGGGTCGTGATCACCGGTGACCTGACCCTGCGGATCGCGGACGTCGATCTCGTACGCATCGACCTGAACGCGCTCATCAGCTCGGTGAACGAACAGGTCCCCTCGCCCTGGCAGGAGCTGCTGTGACAAACCGGAGGAACCGTCTGGACCTCGATCCGGACACCGTGGAACGCGATCTGGTCAAACTCGTGCTGACCGTCGTCGAGCTGCTGCGGCAGCTGATGGAGCGGCAGGCGATCCGGCGTTTCGACACCGGGGAGCTGACGGAGGACCAGGAGGAGCGGATCGGGCTGACGCTGATGCTCCTCGAGGACCGGATGGCCGAACTGCGCGATCGCTACGGACTGCGGCCCGAGGACCTCAATCTGGACCTCGGGCCGCTTGGACCACTGCTCCCGAAGGAATAGCGGATAGTGCACTTCCGCAGCGGAAGTGGCCTACCAGCGATACCAACGGGACCTGGTGCCGGTCGTGGTGGTGCTGCGCATCAAGAATCCGAGCAGCCACACGACAAGAACCGCCACGGCAATCCACCAGAGCACTTTCACCGCGAATCCGGCACCGAAGAGAATCAGCGCCAGAAGCAGTACCAGCAGGATGGGAACCATAATCTTCAACCTCCTCCTGCTGTCCGGGTAGCCCGAACGGGGGGAATCAGACCGGCTTTCGGCAGAGAATTTCTCCGTGCAGGCAGGAGAACCACGCGTCCTCCTGCCATCCCCATTCCCGCCACGCCGCGGACACTGCTCGCAGTTGATCCTCCGTCGCATGGCCGCCGTGCGTGGCGCGCTCCGCGTACGCCGAGGCGAGGGTGCGGTCCGCCCACAGGCCGCTCCACCAGGCGCGCTCCTCGGCGGTGGCGAAGCACCAGGTGCTGGAGGAGGCGGTGATGTCGGTGCAACCGGCTTGCATCGCCCAGGACTTGAGGCGCCGCCCGGCGTCCGGCTCACCGCCGTTGGCGCGGGCCACGCGCAGATACAGGTCCAGCCAGTCGTCCATGCCGGGCGTCCGCGGATACCAGACCATCCCCGAGTAGTCCCCGTCCCGTGCGGCCACGAAGCCGCCGGGCTTGGTGACCCGGTACATCTCGCGCAGCGCCTGCACCGGGTCCCCCACGTGTTGCAGCACCTGATGGGCGTGGACGACATCGAAGGTGTGGTCGGGGTAGTCCAGCGCGTGGACGTCCGCAACCGCGAACTCGACGTTCTCCAGGCCTCGTTCGGCGGCCGTGGCCCGGGCCTGGTCCAGGATGCCCGGCGCATGGTCGACCCCGGTGACCCGGCCGTCCGGGACCAGCTCCGCCAGGTCGGCGGTGATGGTGCCCGGCCCGCAGCCGATGTCGAGGATCGTCATACGGGGCTTCAGTGAACCGAGGAGGTACGCCGCCGAGTTGGCGGCCGTGCGCCAGGTGTGCGAGCGCAGCACGGACTCGTGGTGCCCGTGGGTGTAGACGGCGGTCTCCTTCGACATGGCGTCCCCTTCCGTGGCCGTACCAGGTGAGGTCACCGTACGCCGGCATGCCAAATAATGAGACCCGTGTCTCGTGATGCGGACAGGTGTAGATGTCGTCCGGGTGATCAGCGGTTGTCGAGCGGCCGGTAGACCGTCAGCGCCTCCGGCAGCTTCTCCAGCGTCAACTGGCCCTCCACCTCCGTCACTTCGCCGTCGTAGGCCAGGAGTGTGCCGGGTGCGACTCCGTCCACGCGGAGGCCGCTGACCCGTACCGCCGCATGGACGGGGGAGCGGGTCAGCGGTCCCGCGACGGCCGCGGCGAGCAGCCGGACGGCGGGTTTGCGGCCCCCGTGCACGACCCGTACGTCCAGCCGGCCGTCCGCGAGGTCGTAGCGGCGGCCGGGGATCGGGCCCATGCGGTGGTACATGCCGTTGCCCGCGAACAGCAGCCACAACGGTCGCTCCGTGCCGCCGATCTCGGTCCGCAGTGGATGGCGGTCGGCCCGCAGCACGCGCAGCGCCGCGAGCACCCCGGCGGGCCAGCCGCCGATCCGCCGCGACCAGCGGTCCCGCTCCCGCACCAGCTCGGGATAGACGCCCAGGCTGCAGGTGTTGAGGAAGCAGCCGTCGACGGCGCCGGCCTTGAAGTAGCCCACGTCCACGCGGACGGCGTCGCCGTGCCGGAGGGCCTGGCACAGATCGCGTACGTCCTCCACGCCCAGATCGTGTGCGAAGTGGTTGAGCGTTCCGCCGGGCAGCACCGCGAGCGGCAGGCCATGGCGTACGGCCACCTCGGCTGCCGCGTTCACGGTGCCGTCGCCGCCGCACACGCCCAGCACCACGGCCCGTTCCGCCGCCTTCTCCAACTCGGCCCGCAGCTCGGCCGCTTCGCACTCGACGACCTCGGCACGCGGCAGCACATCGCGCAGCAGACGTACGCGGTCCGGGGTGCCCGCCTCTTTGTTGGCGACGAGCACCAGGCCCTGGCCCTCGGGGAGCGCGGGCGCGTCCACGCGCGGGCGGCCCGGCGGCGGCAGCTGGTCTCGGGTCGGCACAAGGCCGCGTACGGCATAGGCGGCGCCCGCGCCCAGTGCCGCGCCCGCGAGGACGTCGCTCGGGAAGTGAACACCCGTGTAGACGCGGGAGAGGGCCACGGCGACGGCGGCCGGGGCGACGCTCGCACCCAGCGGCCGGGACTCCAGGGCGACGCCCGTCGCGAAGGCCGCCGCCGACGCCGAGTGCCCCGAGGGGAACGAGGTCGTGATCGGCTGCCGCTCCAGCTGACGGATCAGCGGTACCGCGTGCAGCAGCGGGCGCGGCCGGCGCACCGTGCGCTTGCCGAGTGTGTTGATGGTCGCCGAGGCCAGGGCCAGCGAGGCGACACCCCGGGCGGCGGCGCGGCGGGCCTTCGGCGAGCGTGTCGCGGCGAGGGCGGTCGCCGTGGCGAACCACAGCACGCCGTGGTTGGCGCTGCGGCTGAGCCTCGGCAGGACGCGGTCGGCGCCGGGCCAGTGCCGGGCCGCCACGGCGTCGAAGAGCCGGCAGTCCAGGGCCAGCAGCCGGTTTCGCATGCCATGGCCGGGTTCCGGGACGGAGAGGTCTACATCTGCGCTCATGAGCTGCGGGTACCCCGCAGACGCCGGACCGCGCATAACCGTTTGCCGCTCGCTGCCGCCGCCCGGAGAATGCCCAACCATGGGACATCTGGAAGCGGCGCATCTCGAGTACTACCTGCCCGATGGAAGGGCGCTCCTCGGCGACGTGTCCTTCCGGGTGGGCGAAGGGGCCGCGGTCGCGCTGGTCGGCCCGAACGGCGCCGGGAAGACAACCCTCTTGAGGCTGATCTCGGGGGAGCTGAAGCCGCATGGCGGCACCGTCAACGTCAGCGGCGGGCTCGGGGTGATGCGCCAGTTCGTGGGGTCCGTACGTGACGAGACCACCGTGCGCGAACTGCTCGTCTCCGTCGCGCCGCCGCGGATTCGCGAGGCGGCGAAGGCCGTCGACGCCGCCGAGCACGCCATCATGACCGTCGACGACGAGGCCGCCCAGCTCCAGTACGCGCAGGCGCTCGCCGACTGGGCGGAGGTCCAGGGATACGAGGCCGAGACGCTGTGGGACATCTGCACCATGGCCGCGCTCGGCGTGCCGTACGAGAAGGCGCAGTTCCGCGAGGTGCGCACGCTCTCCGGCGGCGAGCAGAAGCGGCTCGTGCTGGAGGCTCTGCTGCGCGGCAGTGACGAGGTGCTGCTGCTCGACGAGCCGGACAACTACCTCGACGTGCCCGGCAAGCGCTGGCTGGAGGAGCGGCTGCGGGAGACCCGCAAGACCGTCCTGTTCGTGTCCCACGACCGGGAACTCCTCGCCCGCGCCGCCGAGAAGATCGTCAGCGTGGAGCCGGGCCCTGCGGGCGCCGACGCCTGGGTGCACGGCGGCGGCTTCGCCACGTACCACGAGGCGCGGCGTGAACGCTTCGCGCGCTTCGAGGAGTTGCGCAGGCGCTGGGACGAGAAGCACGCCCAGCTGAAGAAGCTTGTGCTGAACCTGCGTCAGGCGGCCTCGATCAGCCATGAGCTGGCCTCGCGCTACCAGGCCGCGCAGACCAGGCTGCGCAAGTTCGAGGAGGCGGGCCCGCCACCGGAGCCGCCGCGCGAGCAGGACATCACCATGCGCCTGCACGGTGGACGTACCGGCGTAAGGGCCGTCACCTGCGAGGGACTTGAGCTCTCCGGCCTGATGAAGCCCTTCGACCTGGAGGTCTTCTACGGCGAGCGGGTCGCCGTGCTGGGCTCGAACGGCTCCGGAAAGTCGCACTTCCTGCGGTTGCTCGCGGGCGGCGACGTCGCGCACTCGGGGGAGTGGAAGCTCGGTGCGCGCGTCGTTCCCGGCCACTTCGCGCAGACGCACGCTCATCCGGAACTGGAGGGGCGCACACTGCTCGACATCCTGTGGACCGAGCACTCCCAGGACCGCGGCGCCGCGATGTCCCGGCTGCGGCGTTACGAGCTGACCGCCCAGGCCGAGCAGCGCTTCGACCGGCTGTCCGGCGGTCAGCAGGCCCGCTTCCAGATCCTCCTGCTGGAACTGGAAGGGGCCACGGCCCTGCTCCTCGACGAACCCACCGACAACCTCGACCTCGAGTCGGCCGAGGCACTGCAGGAGGGTTTGGAGGCATACCAGGGCACGGTTCTCGCCGTGACCCACGACCGCTGGTTCGCCCGCTCCTTCGACCGCTACCTGGTGTTCGGCAGCGACGGGAAGGTGCGCGAGACGACGGAGCCGGTGTGGGACGAGCGGCGAGTGGAGCGCGTCCGGTAGCCGACGGCGCCGTATCCACGGGCCGTATCTGCCGGGGCTACGACCTGGTCACCCGGGTTGCGGGGGTTCGCTCCAGCGGAGCAGCGCGCCAAGGCCCCCCACCGGAGCCGTCTGGGGCCCGGCCTCGGGCACGGCGGGCGTCAGCGACAGCGCCGCGGCGCCCGACGCGATGACGGACCGCAGCAGTGCGTCGTCCGCCCGTGCCGACCAGGGGCGCGGTTCGCCCAGCGTCTTCGTGTCCGTGCGCCGCACCGCCAGCTGGTCGGGCGCCTCGCCGACCCACACCTCTCGGTGGGTGTCGGGCCCCTCCGGGATGATCAGCAACTCGTCGATCCGGTGCTCCCGGGCCGCCTCGATCACCGCAGGTACGCCCTCGACGGCGCCGACGTTGCCGTCCGCGTCCGGCGCCCGGGCCGCCATGAACCGCTCCAGGTCCTCTTCCGCCCTGCGCCGCACATGCTCCGCGCGGATCCGCTCCAGGTCCTCGTCGAGCAGCCTGCTGCCGGCCCCGTGCGGCGCCTCCATCGTGCGGTCCTGCAGCCGCTGCGGCAGCCGCTCGCGCACAGCCCGCCGCTCGCGGTCGTCGCCGACGAGAATCAGCAGGTCGGCCCGGGTCTCCTCCTGGCACACGGCGAGCGCGTCGGCGATCTCCGCGGCGTTGTGCTCCCAGGTGTTCTCCACCCTGAGCTGGAAGTGCCGCTCCGACCAGTCGACGGTGCTCGTACGGTGCAGGGGCCACCGCCGCCCGGTCACCGAGCCCGCGTCCCGGCTGCCCAGCGCGGAGCGCAGCTCGAAGTCGGCGCCTCGCCGGTCGACGTAGGCCACCACACAGACCGGGTCCTCACCGAGCAGATCGAGCAGCGGGGCGGTGTGCGGGAGCGCCGACCAGGTGACGGACAGTCCGCCGGGCGGGGGCGCGGCCAGCGCGGGGTCGAGGACGACCTCGCCGCCCGTGGCGAACAGGGCCCTGCCATGCGGTTCCGTGGAGTGCCGCAGCTCCTCCAGCGCGGACTCCACGGCCTGGCACGTGCGCTCGTCCGCGCCCTGGTCCGCCAACTGCCTGGATGCCGCCTGTGCCGTCAGCGACCGCTCGTGAGGGGTGCTCTCCGTGTGCTGGGAGGTGCCGACGTACACGGAGGCCCAAGGTCCCGGATGTTCGTACAGTGGACGCAGAAAGGCGAGATCCATGGCTTCCTCCCGGATGCCGTTCGGGATATTGCTTGCCGGGCGGGTACCCGGACGCTTCGAAGGAACACGACGATCGGGGTACCACCATGACCGGAGTCGACCCGGGTCTTCTGGACGACCAGCAGCTGATGAAAGAGCTGGAGACGATCCACCGCACACGGCACGACACGCTGCTGCACGGCTCGAACGACGCGCTGCGCATCCACAACGAGCGGATGGCGCAGCTGGAGGGCGAGTATCTGCGTCGGAATCCGCGCCGCCCTGTGGCCCCGGGCCGGACACGGGAAGGCGCGCGGGAACGGCAGCCGGGCGGGGCGTGAGGAACGCCCGGCCCGCGGCTTCCCGGGGCGGCCGGTCGGTGGATACGCCGGCCGGCTGGTGCTTGGTCCGGCAGGTCAGCGTCGCTTGGCGAACTCCTCCAGGAACGCCTCGCAGAACACCTTCAGGTCGTCCGGCTTGCGGCTGGTGACCAGCGTGGACGGCGCGGCCTCACAGACCTGGACCTGCTCGTCGACCCAGGTGCCGCCCGCGTTGCGGATGTCCGTACGCAGACTCGGCCACGAGGTCAGGGTGCGACCGCGGACCACGTCCGCCTCGACGAGCGTCCACGGGGCATGGCAGATCGCGGCGACCGGACGGCCCTGCTCGAAGAAGTCCCGCACGAACGACACGGCCTGCCCGTCCATGCGCAGCGCGTCCGGGTTGGCCACGCCGCCCGGCAGCACCAGGCCGTCGAAGGAACCCGCGGACGTCTCGGACACGACCTCCTGCACGGGGAACACATCGGCCTTGTCGAGATGGTGGAACGCCTGGATCTGACCGGGCTTCGTGGACACCAGGACGGGTTCGTGACCCGAGTCGATCACGGACTGCCAGGGGTCGGTGAGTTCGATCTGCTCGACGCCCTCCGGCGCCATCAGAAACGCGATACGCATCAGTTCTCCACGTCCTCTCCGGACAGGTCCTTTCTCGGACCCGTCTCTCGGCACGTCCTTCCTCGGCGGCTCGCCCCTGCCCGGCACGGGCCGCCGTTCCTCCCGCTGGTTCAGCGGATCATGCTGCCCGGCGAGTCGTCCGGTGCGGCGCGGCTGATCTCCGCCAGAGCCGAGCCGGGGTCCTCGGAGACCGCGAGGTCGCCCAGACTGACCATGCCGACCGGGTGGCCGTCCTCGACGACCGGCAGACGGCGTATGGCGTGCTCGCGCATCAGCTCGACCGCGGCCGAGACCGCGTCGTCCGGACCGATCACCACTGGGTTCGGTGTGCACACAGCCTGGGCGCTCACCGTCAGTGGGTCGACGCCGTCCGCGACCGCGCGCAGCGCGATGTCACGATCCGTCAGGACGCCGAGGAGGCTGCGGTCCCCAGCCACCAGGACATCGCCGATGTCCTGGGCGCGCATCAGTTGCGCCGCTTCGACGAGCGAGGCGTCCGGGCGCACCGCGACGACGCCTGGCGTCATGACTTCCCTCACGAACTGGGCCATGGCTGTGGGCCTTCCTGCTTCCCCCGGGTACTGGGGTGGGGCAACTGCTACTGGTACGACGACGTGATGTCGCCCGCAGTACCCCTGCGACGGCGGCCTATGCCTCCGTCGCACATTCGCCGCGGTTTCCTCAAGGGGTGCTCACCTCTCACCCGTTCTCACCGGTTCTCGCCGGTCTCGCCGCTCGCGGCCCGTACGACCGCTTCGGCCAGTTCCTGAGCTGTGTGGTAGACCGCCTTCCTCGGCAGCCGCTCCAGCGGTTCGACGAGCCCGTCGGGTGCGTACCTGCTCCGCAGGAGACGGATCAGTTCACGAGGGGTCGCGGGGAAGGCCGTACGGCCCAGCAGCCGCGCCAGTTCGTAACGCACCGCCTCCTCGGAGCTCCGGCCGGCGTCAGGCCTGACCGGTCCGCCCGCGACCCACAGGTCGTCGTCGGCGGTCGGCTCCGGGTCGTGCCACTCCTCGGTCCTGGTCGGGTGGCCCGACCGGAGCAGGCCCTGCAGTTCATGCTTCATCTCGTCGTCCTTGTGGACGTTGAGCCGGTCGCTGCCTCGCTGCATGTGTCCCTCCAGACACTCGGGGGTGGACCCTCGTGTACCCGCGCCCCCGATATCGACACGAAGGGTTTGTCCGCCCGTGGTCTGGAGACCCGATTTGCGCCCCCCAATCGCAAATCTCCTGGGGAAGGACAAGGCCATGGCGGTGTTCGCTGTGATCATGCCGGTCCTGTTGCTCGGCGTCGTCCTGGCGCTCGGCCGCTACGAGGAATGGCTCCTCCCGCCGGCCCGGCACCCCGACGAATCCGAAAAGCCCGCACTGCCCCACTGATCAGTGACCGAGCCGGACGGCATCGGCCCCCGGCGCCTGGGGAACGCCGGGGGCCTGCTCGTGGAGCTGCCCGTCAGGAGCGGTCGCGCCCCGGCAGGAATTCCTGGATCTTGGCCTTGAAGCCCTGCCGGACCATGGACGTGCGGTCGAAGTCGCCCTTCAGGACGGCGGCGGCGGTGGCCTCCATCTGCTCCCACGTGGCGTGCGGCGGGACCGGCGGTACGGCGGGGTCGGTCAGGAACTCGACGACCGCGGGACCGTCCGCCTCCAGACCCGCACGCCAGCCCGCCTCGACGTCCTCCGGCTTCTCCACGCGGATACCGGTCAGCCCGAGCGAACGGGCGAAGGCGGCGTACTGCACATCCGGGATCTCCTGTGAGGGCAGGAAGGACGGGGCACCCTCCATCGCCCGCATCTCCCAGGTCACCTGGTTGAGGTCGTGGTTGTTCCACACGCCCACGACGAGCCGCGGGTCCTCCCAGCGATCCTGGTACTTCGCGGCCGTGATCAGCTCCGCGAGCCCGTTCATCTGCATCGCCCCGTCTCCGACGAGCGCGATCGCGGGCCGGTCCGGATGCGCGAACTTCGCACCGATCGCGTACGGCACCCCACAGCCCATCGTGGCGAGGGTCCCCGACAGCGACGAGCGCATCCCGGACCGGTGCGTCAGATGACGCGCGTACCAGTTCGCAGGCGACCCCGAGTCGGACGTGACGATGGCGTTGCCGGGCAGCAGCGGATCCAGCGCCCGGGCCACGTACTCCGGGTTGATCGGATCGGCGGACAGATGGGCCCGGCGCTCCATCACGTCGCGCCAGCGCGTCACGTTCGCACACACCGTGTCGTACCACTCGCGCCCGCGGTCCGCGTCCAGCAGCGGGATCAGCCGCTCCAGGGTCGCCTTCGCGTCCCCGACGAGATTCACCTCGTACGGATAGCGCATCCCGACCATGTGCGGATCGATGTCGATCTGCACGCCCCGCGCCTTCCCGAACTCCGGCAGGAACTGCGTGTACGGGAAGGAGGAGCCGATGGTCAGCAGGGTGTCGCAGTCGCGCATCAGCTCGTACGAGGGCCGGGTGCCGAGGAGGCCGATCGCGCCCGTGACGTAAGGGAGTTCGTCGCTGAGCGCGTCCTTGCCGAGCAGCGCCTTGGCGACGCCCGCGCCGAGCAGTTCGGCGATCCGCTCCACCTCGGGCTGTGCCCCGGCGGCGCCCTGGCCGATCAGAATGGCCACCTTGTCACCGGAGTTGAGCACCTCGGCCGCCCGCTCCAGCGACTCCCGCGAGGGAATCGCCGTCCACTCGCTGCGGCCCAGGCTGGAAGGGACCATCTTGAACTCGTGGGTGGGGGCGGAGTACTCGAGGTCCTGCACGTCTCCGGGGATGATCACGGCGGTCGGGGCGCGGCGCGCGTAGGCGGTGCGGATCGCCCGGTCCAGGACGTTCGGCAGCTGCTCGGGCACCATCACCGTCTCGACGAAGTCGGAGGCCACGTCCTTGAACAGCGTGTGCAGATCGACCTCCTGCTGGTACGAGCCGCCCATCGCCGTACGGTGCGTCTGGCCGACGATCGCGAGCACCGGCACATGGTCGAGCTTGGCGTCGTACAGGCCGTTGAGCAGATGGATCGCGCCGGGTCCCGAGGTCGCCGCGCACACTCCGAGCCCGCCCCCGAACTTCGCGTAGCCGACCGCTTCGAACGCGGACATCTCTTCGTGTCGGGACTGGATGAACTTGGGGTGGTCCTCGGCCCGGCCCCAGGCGGCGAGGAGACCGTTGATGCCATCCCCCGGATAACCGAACACGTGTTCCACGCCCCATTCGCGCAGGCGCTGCAGGACATGGTCGGCGACCTTGGTGCTCATACGGGACCTCCCAGGGGTGACAGCTGTACGGCCCGAGTCACCCACGTGCCGCCGGAAAAACCTTCGGGTGTTTGCCGACCACGCGGCGGGGCAGGCGAATGTCAGTGCTTCGGACAGGAGGCACGTCCGTGGGAGCGGCGGAGACCCGCCACGGGTGTGCCTGTCAGGCTGTAGGCGCGCTCCCACGGTGACCGTCCAAACCAAGGCACCACTCAAGGGAGTTGCGACGCACCATGCAGACTCACGCGAGCGCCAAGCACCACCCGCATGACGACGCCCCCGACACCGCGGAGGCGTTTCGTACCCTCGCCAAGCTTCCTCCGGGACAGCAGCGCGACACACTGCGTGCGGAGATCGTCGAAGCCTGGCTCCCTATGGCCGAGCGGCTCGCGGGACGATTCCGCAGCCGTGGCGAGAGCTTCGAGGACCTGCGCCAGGTCGCGGCGCTCGGTCTCGTCAAGGCCGTCGACCGGTACGACCCCGAGCGCGGCAACGCCTTCGAGAGCTACGCCGTGCCGACCGTCACCGGTGAGATCAAGCGGCACTTCCGCGATCACATGTGGACCCTGCACGTGCCCCGCCGGGTCCAGGACCTGCGTAATCGGGTCCGTTTCGCCAGTCAGGACCTGTCCCAGACGATCTCCGGCCGACAGCCCACCGTCAAGGAGATCGCCGAGCACGCGCAGATGAGCGAGGAGGACGTACGCGTCGGACTTGAGGCGCTCGAGAGTTTCACCGCCCTCTCGCTCGACGCCGAGCTCCCGGGCAGCGAGGACGGATACTCCCTGAGCGACGCGCTCGGCGCCCCCGATCCGTCGCTCGACGTCGTCGTCGACCGCGAGGCGGTCAAGCCCCGGCTGCAGGCGCTGCCCGAACGCGAACGGGCCATTCTCTACATGCGGTTCTTCGGCGACATGACGCAGAGCCGGATCGCCGAACAGCTCGGCATCTCCCAGATGCATGTGTCCCGGCTGATCAGCCGCTGCTGCGGCAAGCTGCGGGACCAGGTCATGCAGGATGCGGCGTAGCGCGTAAGCGCTCCGCTGAGGGCCGTCTTGAAGCTGCGGTTCGTTGTGGCTGGCCGGCTCCCTCACTCTCGGAAGGTCTGCGGCCTCCTTCAGGGGCGCGTGACCGCACTCAGCGGCGGTCCAAGTTCCTTAGTGCCAGGGCTATGTGACGGGACATCATGTCCAGTACCTGTGCCTCGGCCATCGAGAAAGCGAGCCGGGCCCCGCAGCGGAACAGGGTGATGACGCCCTGCACGGCGCCGTTCACGGTCAGCGGGACGCACAGCAGCGATGTGACGTTCGCGCTGACCAGGACGGGGGCGCCCGAGGCGTCCTTGCCGAAGGCGTCCGGGTCGTCCGGGCGTACCTGAAGGGCCGTGGAACCGCCGCGTGCCGCCTCGACGACGAGCGGGCACGAGGCGGGATCCTGCGCCTGGAGGTCCTCGACCTGCGTGCCGGGCTGGTCCGTCGGCCCGAGGACGGTCATACGGCACAGCCGCGCGGCCCCCTCGTCGGCGATCACCCAGTCCGCGAACCGCCCGTGCAGCACTCGGGCCGCCTGCTCCAGCACAGCGGCCCGGGTCTTCGCGGGCTCGGCCAGCAAGGCCGTGGACATGGCGTCGATCAGGTCCAGCTGCGCCGCGTGCCGTGTCGTCTCGGCGAGGTCCGGCAGCGGGCCGGGGACGCCTTCGTCCGTCGGCACCCGCGCCCCCGCGGGCTGCAGCACCATGAGTACGGAAGCACGCGGCTCACCGCTCGTCCTGACCGCGGTGAGCGTCGCACGCACGGAAGTGGAGGGGCGTTGCTGAAGGTGAACGGTGAGACTGCGGTCGCCCTCGCCCCGGACCACCGCGGCGACCTGGGAACGGAACGCGGCCCGGTCCGCGTGCGCGAGGAAACCGGTCAGCGGCCGGCCCGTCGCATAGCCCGACCGTACCCCGGTGAACTGGGTCGCCGCGTGGTTGAGTCTGCGGACCACGGTCTCGCGGTCCATCAGGGCGACGGGCAGGGGAAGGCGCTGGAAGATCGCCCGCAACAACTGCTGCTCCTGGCGGTCGGTGGAGGGCCCATTGTGTGTGACGCCCGAGCTCAGCCGCTCGTACCACGGCCACAACTGCTCGGCCACATGATCCAGTTCAAAGAGTGCCGCGTCGAGCACTGTCTGAAGGTCGTCGCCAGGTATGGACCGCGCCGCCTTCAACTCCGCGACACGGCGCACGAAATCCTCAAGCTCTTCGCCGAACTCATCCGTCTGCGCCATGAACGAAACGTATCCCGTCCCAGGCCGCTGCCGTGAGGCCGGAGTGGAACCGTTCATTTTCGTTTTCTCCGGGAGTGTGTGGGCAGGTCCCAAGTCAAGGAGGTGAAACCATGCCGGACACCGAGCACATCGGCCATCTGGGCGCGGAGTCCCCGGAGTCCGCACTTCCTGCTCGTCGGCTGTCGGAACTCGCCGAGCAGGCCCTGCGCTGCACCAGCGACTGCTGCGGCGCGAGCACCACGGTTTCCAACGGTGGCACGGAGCAGCCGACCGCGGTGACCCATCCCGACCTGGCGGGCCTCGTCTCGGTCCAGCTCCGCTCCGGCGAGGGGCCGATCCCCGCCGCCGTGGACGGCGGTGAAACCGTCGAGACGGGGGACTTGCTGCGCGCCGAACGCTGGCCGCAGTACCGGGCCGTGGCACTCGACGCGGGCGTACGCTCCTGCGTCACGATGCCGTTCCGGCGCGCGGGACTGACAGTGACCCTCAGCCTTTACAGCTTCCGCCCGGACACCCTCGATGACGCCTCGCACGGTCCCGCCCGGGCCCTCGGCGACCTCGCCGCGAGCAGTCTCGTACGCGACCGCTCCTACCGCGCCGCGCTCACCGAACTCGACCAGCTGGGCACCGCCTTGCGCACCCGGCCCGTCGTCGACCAGGCCTGCGGCATCATCATGCACGTACTGGCCTGCGACGCGGACGAGGCCTTCGGGGTCCTGCGCCGTGTCTCACAGGGCACCAATCGCAAACTGTCCGACGTCGCCTCGTCCCTCGTCGAGACCAGGGGCCGCGGCCTGGAAAACGAACTGACGTCGCTGGCGTAGGCGCTCCGCTGGGGGTGCGGTTTGAAGCTGCGGGTGCGTTGTGGATGCCCGCGCCCCGCGGCGGAGCCGCTGATGTCACAGCCCCGCGCCCCTGGGTGGGTGGTGGGTCGGGGCATACGACGCACCGCCCCACGTCCCCTCCCGCCAGTGGGAAGCTGCGGGTAGTCGGAATGCGGGCTTTCCCCAGGCGCGGGGAGCCGCAGGCTTTTGCTTTCAGGGGCGCGGGGCTGTGACATATGCGGCTCCGCCGCGATGGGGGTCCCCCGCGCGAGCGAAGCCGAGAGTGGGGGAGCGACCAGCCACGACGCACCCGCAGCCGCGACACGCCGTGTCACCCCCACCCCTTTGCGGGAGTCTGGGGCGCAGCCCCGGTTTCGGGAAGGGGCGGGGCTGGGGAAAGGAAACCCCCACCCGCACTCGCTCACGGCCAGCGGCGCGGTACAGCGCCGCACGCCGTCACCCGCTCGGACGCCCCCGTGGCACGAATGGTGCCCGGCCGCGCGCGCCCCGGCGACGGCCGGGCTCTGATGGGCTACGGGGCACGAATGCTGTGCCCCTCCTCCGCAGCCCTCGGGGGCGCGGTAGGCCCCCGCCTTCGGCCGAAGGAGCCCTGTCCATGCACCGTGCAGCCCGCGTTCTGTCCACCGCAGTCGCCGCCACCGCCGTCGTCGCCGTCGGCCTGGGCACGGCCGCGTCGGCCGCAGTCCCGGTCGAGGAACGGGCCAGGGTTCCGGGCCAGGAGCGGGCCACTGGCCCGGCCGACGAGTCGGCGGACCTTCCCGCCGATGAGTCGGCCACAGGTCCGGCCTGGGTTCCGGAGGAGGAGCCGACGGATGCGCCTCCGATTCCCGATGAAGAGCCGTCCGACGAGTTGGCGGAGGAGCCGGCCGACCTGTGGGCCGATGAATCGGGCGGTGCTCCGGCGGAGGATCTGGCCGGGCAGCCGACCGAGAATTCGGCCGGTGTGTCGCCCGGGAGGTCGGCCGACGAGTGGGCCGGGACATCGCCCGGGGTGTCGGCCGGAGCGTCGGCAGCGCACCCGGTCGCCGAGGTCACCCCCCACACCGTCGCCCCCGGCGGCACCGTCACCGTCTCCGTGTCCTGCGGCGTGCTGGGCGGGACCGCGCCCGAAAGCATCGACGCCCACTCGCAGGCCTTCGAGCACGGCACCGCCAAGCTGCACCTGGTCAAGGGCAAGGGCAAGGGCAAGGGCAAGGACGAGGCGGCGGGCCCTGCCTACAGCGGCACCGCCCGGATCGCGTCTGCCGCGAACTTCGAGAAGGGCGGATCCCACAAGGCCGGCACCTCCGAGTGGAGCGTCGACGGCGCCTGCCCGGCGCCGCCCGGCGGCAAGGAGGCGGAGTGGAGCGCGACGTTCACGGTCGCGAGAGACGGCTCCCACCACCCGCACGGGGTGCGCGCGGGCGCGGGCGGCGCGTTCACCGACTCCCCGGCCGCCCTCGCCGCCGGCGGCATCCTCATCACGGGCGCACTCGGCGCCGCCGTACACAAGCTGCTGCGCAGGGAGTCATCCGCGAACCGCTGAATTGATGACGCGTGACGGTGGGTACTCACTGCTCAGAGACACAACCGGCACCGTAGGAACCACGGATCACTGCGCGGAGGCGACCATGCGGCGGACGGATCCGGAAGGGCACGGCCCCGTCCGTTACGGCCCACCGCTTCCCGGCCAAGGGCTGCCGGTCCCACCGGGACTCACCGCCGCCGCGGTCGGCGCGCACACCGAACCCACCGGTGGCGGCCCCCGGCTCCTGGACGCGGCCTGCGCGTACTGGGCGCGGCGCGGGTTGCCCGCAGAGCGCCACCGCACGGCCGCGGCCCCCGGCGCCCCGGCCCTGCTCCTCGCGCTGACCGCCGCACTCGGCGGCGACGTCCTGGTGCCGCGCCCCTGCGCCACCTGGTGGCGGCCCACGGCCCGGCTGCTCGGCACCTCCGTGTTCCATGTGGCGACATCCGCCGAGTGCGGCGGCGTCCCCGATCCCTACGCCCTCCTCGAAACCGTGCGCCGGGTGCGCGCCGAGGGCGGTGACCCACGGCTGCTGGTGCTCTCCGTCGCAGACGACCCCACCGCCACCGTCGCCCCGCCCGAAGTGGTCCACGAGACCGTGGAGGCCGCCGCGGGCGAGGGACTGCACCTGATCAGCGACGAGACCTGGCGAGACACCCTGCACCAGCCGCACGACACGGTCCTGCTGAGCCCCGCCGAGATGCTTCCCGACCAGGTCACCGTGATGACCGACCTGGCCGGCCCGTTCCTGCCGCCCGGCTGGCCGGCCGCCCTGGCCCGTTTCCCCGACACCGCCCTCGGCGTCCGGCTGCGCGACCGTGTCCTCGACGTCCTGACCGCGCTCGGCGCCCGCCTCGCGACACCGGCCGCAGAAGCCGCCGCGTACGCACTCGGCGAACCCGAGGAGATCAGCCTGCGGCTCACCGCGTCCGTACGGCTGCATGCCCGCGTGGCCGCCGCCGCGCACCATGCCGTGGTGACGGGGGGCGCTCTTGCCCGGCCCCCGCAGGCAGGCCGCCATCTGTACGCGGACCTGGGCCCGCTGCGCCCCGCGCTCACCGAGTACGGCGTGGGCGACGCGCAGGAACTGGAGGACTTCCTCACCGCCCGCCTCGGCATGCCCGCCCCCGGCGGTCACCGCTTCGGCGACGACCTCGGCGCCCTGCGCGTCCGCCTGGCCACCGGCCCGCTCCTCGGAGCAACGGACGAGGAGCGGATGGCGTCTCTCACGTCACCGGAACCTCTGGAATTGCCGCATGTGGAACGCGCGTTGACTCTGCTGGGTTCGGTATTCGACGATCTCCGCGACGACGCCCGGCGATGGGAGTCCCCTCGATGAAGCAACACTCCGAGTCGACCTCGACGACCACCACGTCCGCCTCCTCGTCCACGGGTGCCGATGAGCGGGTGTCCTCCTCCGTGCCCGCCGCCGGAACGGAAACGCCACCACCCCCGCCCCGCCCGCTCGGCGAGCGCCGCCGCTGGCCGCGGTCCTTCGCCGACCGGCTGACGGATCCGCTGCCGGGCCTCAGGGGCTTCGCACGCTTCGCCCGTGAGGGCGCTCTGCGGCCGACACCCGAAGGCCTCGCCGACATCACCCGGCTGCCGTACGAGCCGGCCCCGCTGCCGCGCGTGGACGCGCAGACCGTCGCCGTCTCCTGGGCCGGGCACGCGAGCTGGGTGATCCGGATCGGCGGTCTCACCGTCCTCACCGACCCGGTCTGGTCCCGCAAGATCCTCGGAACTCCCGCCCGGGTCACGCCCGTTGGCGTGCCCTGGAGCGAACTGCCGCGCGTTGACGCGATCGTCATCAGCCACAACCATTACGACCACCTGGACGCCCCGACCCTGCGCAGGCTCCCGCGTGACACCCCCGTCTTCGTCCCGGCCGCGCTCGGCGGCTGGTTCAGGCGCCGCCGCTTCACCCGTGTCACCGAGCTCGACTGGTGGGAAGCGGCTGAACTGCATCCGACGGGCGGCGCCGCTGGCGCCTCGGTTGAGGGTGGTGGTGCGAGACGGGCGGGCGGAGTCCGCTTCGACTTCGTCCCCGCCCACCACTGGTCCAAGCGCAGCCTCCACGACACCTGCCGCACCCTGTGGGGAGGCTGGATCCTCACGGCACCCGACGGCAGACGCGTCTACTTCGCGGGCGACACGGGCTACGGCCACTGGTTCACGCGCATCGGCGACCGCTACCCCGGCATCGACCTGGCGCTCCTGCCGATCGGCGCTTACGAGCCCCGCTGGTGGCTCAGCGACGTCCACTGCGACCCGGAGGAGGCGGTCCGCGCGGCCCAGGACCTCGGGGCCAGGCGGATGGCACCGATGCACTGGGCCACGTTCGTACTGTCGGCGGAGCCGGTGCTCGAACCGCTGACACGGGTCCGTGCGGCCTGGGACCAGGCAGGCCTGGCCCGCGAGGACCTGTGGGATCTGCCGGTGGGGGGATCCCGGATCCTGACGTGATCAGACGGCACGTGAACGGAGCGTTCAGGCCAGGGACTTACGCCACGGACTTACGAAACCTGCGCCATACACTCGGCGCCCCACTGATCACCAGCGTGAGCACCACCGCGGCCACCACACCCTCCCAGGGCTCCTTGAACAGCGAGCCCCCGAGTATCCCGATGAGCTGATACGTCACCGCCCACGCAAGGCAGGCCGGCACATCCCCCCGTACGAACTGCCGCATCGGCATCCGGGCCATCAGGCACGCCAGCATCACCGGAATCCGCCCCGCCGGAACCAGCCGCGACACCACCAGCACGGTCACCCCGCGTGCGTCGAGCCGCTCCTGTGCCTGCGCGAGCCGGTCCTCCGGGGCGCGATCACGCAGTGCCTGCAGCCACCGCGAGCCGTTCTTCGAGCCCATCCCGCGCTTCCCGAGCCAGTACAGCGCGATGTCACCGAGGAAGGCCGCGACCGACGCCACCGCGAAGACCATCAGCAGCGAGAACGGCGCTGTCTGATGGAAGGCCACCACCGCGGCCGAGCTCACCAGAGCACCCGTGGGCACCACCGGCACCAGCGCCCCGATCAGCACCAGCAGAAACAACGACGGATAGCCGACCGCCTGCTGGGTCGCCTCCGGCGACGTGGCCGCCGCGGACAGGATCACCGCGCGACCTCCGGCCGTACGCTCTCGCCGTGCCCCAACAGATGCACCGCCACCTCGGGCGCCCTCTCGCGCGCCAGGCGCATGAACTCCGGGCCCGGCGCATGGAATTCATGGGGGCGCACAGCGTCCATGCCGATCGGCCAGTACGTGCCGTAGTGCACCGGCACCGCGCTCCCCGGCAGCAGCCGGACCAGCGCCTCGGCGGCCCGTCCGGCGTCCAGGTGCCCCTCCCCGAGATACGGCCCCCAGCCGCCGACCGGCAGCAGCGCCACGTCGACGGGCCCGACCTCCTCGGCCATCGCCTCGAACAGGCCGGTGTCCCCGGCGAAGTACGTCCGCCCCTCGCCCTCGACGACATAGCCGAGGGCGGGCGCACGGTGCGGCCCGAGCGGCAGCCGCCGCCCGTCGTGCCGCGCCGACACGGCCCGTACGACCAGGTCACCGACCCGTGTCACATCGCCCGGCGCGACCTCCGTGAGCCGTAGATGGCCGAGCCTGCGCAGCCCGGGCACGGCGCGTGCGGCGCCCCTCGGCACCAGCACCCGGGTGCCCGCGGCGAGCCGCCCCAGCGAGGGAACGTGCAGATGATCGGCGTGCAGATGCGAGACGAGGGCGGCGTCCGCGAGCGCCGCCTCGGGCGGGGGCGTAGCCCCGCGGCGCCGCCGCAGATGAGCGAGCCGACGCGCGAACAACGGGTCGGTCAGCAGGCGCACGCCCGAGTCCTCGACCGTGCAGGTTGCATGACCCCACCAGGTGATCTCCACCGGCACCCCCTTTGCTCCCTTCGCGCGACTCCCCCAGAGCCTACGGGCAGGGGTAGGGTCAGCGGCGAAACCGGAGGTGAGGGGGACACCATGGGAGACACGCGCAGCGCCTCCGGCCTGCTTCGCGTCACGGCCATCGCCAGTCTGACGCCGCTCGAGGAACTGGACGCCGATCCCTTCCTGGTCGACTCGCGCAGCCAGCACGCCATGTGCGCGCGCTGGGCCGCCGAGCACGGGTACGTCATCACCCGGGAACTCCTCGTACGCGGACTGCGCCCCGACCACGGCGCGCTCTGGGAGGACGTCGAGGCGGGGCGCGTCGACCTGTTCGTCGCGCCCAGCCGCCGGGTGCTGGAGCGGGCGCTCGCCTCGGTCGACGAGTTCACCGCCGAGTGCGCCCGGCGAGGCGTACGCATCGAGACGGCCGGGCACGCGGAACCGGCGTACGACGCGCAGATGAAGGCGCACGTCCATCGTCGGCTGTCGATGCCGACGGCGGGGTACGACGGGCGCTGATCCGCGGGCGTTCACTCCCTGTCCGCAACCGCCCGTGCGCCCTCACCCGTTGTGACAATGTGGGGGACGGACTTCGTCACCGGGAGCCGGTGGGAGACAGCGGGAGGTGGGCGTGGGCGACAAGCGATGGCGGCGGGTGGGCAGCGCCGTCTTGCGGAGTATCGCGGTGTGGGCCGTTTCCACCGTCACCATGCTGGTGCTCGCCGGGATCCTGCCGGACTTCCGGATCCAGTCGGCCGACGGAGAGAGCGCCACCCGTATCACCGTCGCCGCCGCGGTCGGCGCCGGAGGCTTCGGTCTGCTCTCGGCCCTGGTGTGGCCCCTTCTCGTCCGCGCCCTGCTCCTCGTGCCCGCCCTCGTCCTCGGACTGCTCGTCTTCTTCCTCAACGGCTCGCTGCTCCTCGTCGTCCTGCGCTTCAATCCCTCGGGACGGGGTGAGGTCGCCCCGGAGACCGCCGTCGTGGTCGCCGCGGTGATGTCCGCGGTCGCCTCCGCCACCGGCGCGGCCCTCGCGGTCCGGGACGACGACGCGTACCGGAGGAGGCTGTACCGCCTGGCGGACCGCCGTCGCACGGAGGAGTTGGGAGAGGGCGGACCGTCGACTCCCGGCACTGTCTTCCTCCAGCTCGACGGCGTGGGACACGACGTACTGCTGGACGCGGTGGGGCGGGGGCTGATGCCCACGGTCGCCGCCTGGCTCGACACCACCCACCGCCTCACTCTCTGGCGCACCGACTGGTCCAGCCAGACCGGTGCCAGCCAGCTCGGCATCCTGCATGGCTCCAACCACGACATCCCCGCCTTCCGCTGGTACGAGAAGGAGAGCGGGGAGGTGATGGTCTGCAACCGGCCCACCAGCGCTGCCGAACTCCAGCGCCGGGCCATCGAGCGCACCGGCGACGGCGGACTGCTCACCCTGGACGGCGCCAGCCGCGGCAACCTCTTCAGCGGCGGCGCCGACCAGCTCGCCCTGGTGCTGTCCGTGGCGGCGAGGCGGGGCAAGGAGAACCGTTCGCGGGCGGGCTATTTCGCGTACTTCAGCGACCCCGCCAACGCCGTCCGTACCGCCATGTCGTTCGTCGCCGACGTCGGCCGCGAGATCGGCGAGTCCACCCGGGCGCGTCTCAGAAGGCAGCGCCCCCGCGTCAAACGCGGCGGCCTGTACCCCCTCATCCGCGCCTTCGCGACCGTCGTCGAGCGGGACGTCGTCGTCGCCGCCGTGATCGGCGACATGCTCGCCGGACGTGCCGCGGTCTACGCGGACCTGGTGGCCTACGACGAAGTGGCCCACCACTCGGGCCCGTACAGCCGCGACGCCGAGAAGGTCCTGGGGCGCCTCGACCGCTCGCTGGCCCTGATCGCGAAGGTCGCCGAGCACGCCCCGCGCGCGTACCGCATCGTCGTCCTGTCCGACCACGGCCAGAGCCCCGGCGAGACCTTCCGCGCACGCTATGGACTGGCCCTCGGCGAACTCGTCAGGGCCGGCTGCGGACTGCCCGTGCCCCGCAAGGCGCAGCGCACGCACAGCGGCGCCGAGGCCCGGGCTGCCGTACGGGCCGCGCTGCACCGGCCCGTCGAAGAGGGCGGCGAACAGCACCGCCCGTCCGGCCGCCGCTCGGAACCCATCGTGCTGGCGTCCGGCAACCTTGGCCTGGTGTCCTTTCCGGACGTACCGCACCGGATGAGCCGCGAGGAGATCGACGAGCGCCACCCGGCACTGCTGTCCACACTCGCCAACCACCCCGGCGTCGGCTTCGTCCTGGTCAGGAGCGAGCGGCACGGCGGCCTCGTCCTCGGCGCGCACGGCGCGGAGATCCCCGTGGACGAACTGGCGGAGAACCCGGGCCCGCTCACCGACTTCGGCCCCGCCGCGGCCACCGCCGTACGCCGCACGCACTCGTTCCCGCACGCGGCCGACATCATGGTCAACTCCGCCTACGAGCCCCAGGACGGCGAAGTCCTCGCCTTCGAGGAGCAGATCGGCTCCCACGGCGGACTCGGCGGCGCGCAGGGCGAGGCGTTCCTGATGTCGCCCGTCGAGCTCTCGCCTCCCGTCGAGGAGGGGGCGGAACTCGTCGGCGCCGAGCAGGTGCACCGCGTCCTGCGGAGCTGGCTGCGGGAGGCCGCGGGCCCGCAGATTCCGCTGCCGGCCCGCCGCGACCAGCGGGCGGCCTGACGGGAGTTGGGCCCGTCCCGCCGGGTGCTTCCCTGCCGTTCAACCACTCTTGTCCCGGTCCTTCGACTGCACCGGGCGCGGATGTGATCGGATGGGCCGGACGGAACCGATTTAGGGACCATCGAACTCGTTGAACTCATCGAGCTTCGAACTCATCGAAAGGAACCATCGTGGCAACCACGCGTACCGCACACACCGTCTGGGAGGGCGAACTGCTCAAGGGCAGCGGCACCGTCACCTTCGACTCCTCCGGCATCGGTTCGCAGCCGGTGTCGTGGCCGTCGCGGGCCGAGGCCGCGAACGGAAAGACCAGCCCGGAGGAGCTGATCGCCGCCGCCCACTCCAGCTGCTTCTCCATGGCCCTGTCGCACGGCCTGAACGGCGCCGGCACCCCGCCCACCCGCCTGGAGACGAAGGCCGACGTGACCTTCCAGCCCGGCGAGGGCATCACCGGCATCCACCTCACCGTGCGGGGCGAGGTGCCGGGCCTGGACGCGGACGGCTTCGCCGCGGCGGCCGAGGACGCCAAGAAGAACTGCCCGGTGAGCCAGGCCCTCACCGGCACCACGATCACGCTGACGGCCGAGCTGGCCTGACCGCCTGCCTGACCCTCGTACGCACTCTGTACGCACGTTCGTAAGCACTCAGTACGCACCTCGATGCCGCGCCTCCCGCAGGGCGCGGCATCGTCGTTTCCGGTCGCTGCCCCAGGTGCGGCGTACGCGTTTCCGGGGTACCTGGTGTTGACAAGAGCGCACTCAAGTTTTGTGCTGGAGGGCGGGAAGCGCCCGGGTGGAAGGGGACGAAGATGGCACGAGCGGTCGGGATCGATCTCGGTACCACGAACTCCGTGGTGGCCGTCCTGGAGGGCGGTGAGCCCACGGTCGTCGCCAACGCCGAGGGCGCGCGGACGACGCCGTCCGTCGTGGCTTTCGCCAAGAACGGGGAGGTCCTCGTCGGGGAGGTCGCCAAGCGGCAGGCCGTGACGAACGTCGAGCGCACCGCGCGCTCCGTGAAGCGGCACATGGGCGACGGGAGCTGGCGCTTCCCGGAGAAGGGAGACATCGACGGGACCCGCTACCGCGCACAAGAGTTGTCGGCCCGTGTGCTGCAGAAGCTGAAGCGGGACGCCGAGGCATATCTCGGCGAGGACGTCACAGACGCCGTGATCACGGTGCCCGCCTATTTCGACGACGCACAGCGGCAGGCCACCAAGGAGGCCGGCGAGATCGCGGGCCTGAAGGTGCTGCGGATCATCAACGAGCCGACAGCCGCTGCCCTTGCGTACGGGCTCGACCGCGGTGAGGAGCAGACGGTCCTCGTCTTCGACCTGGGCGGCGGCACCTTCGACGTCTCACTCCTGGAGATCGGCGAGGGCGTCATCGAGGTCAAGGCCACCAACGGCGACACCCATCTCGGCGGCGACGACTGGGACCAGCGGATCGTCGACCACCTCACCAAGCGTTTCAAGGGTTCGTACGGCATCGACCTCGGCAACGACAAGATGGCGATCCAGCGGCTGCGCGAGGGGGCCGAGAAAGCCAAGATCGAGCTGTCCTCCTCCACCGAGACGACCATCAACCTGCCCTACATCACCGCCTCCGCCGAAGGCCCGCTGCACCTCGACGAGAAGCTGACGCGCGCCCAGTTCCAGGAAATGACAAGCGACCTCCTCGACCGCTGCAAGACGCCCTTCGACCAGGCGGTCAAGGACGCGGGCATCAAGCTCTCCGCCGTCGACCACGTCATCCTCGTCGGCGGCTCCACCCGGATGCCCGCGGTGACGGAACTCGTCAAGGAACTCACCGGCAAGGACCCGCACAAGGGCGTCAACCCCGACGAGGTCGTGGCCCTCGGCGCCGCCCTCCAGGCGGGCGTCATCCGCGGCGACGTGAAGGACGTCCTGCTCCTCGACGTCACCCCGCTGTCCCTGGGCATCGAGACCAAGGGCGGCATCATGACGAAGCTGATCGAACGCAACACCACGATTCCCACCCGGCGTTCGGAGATCTTCACCACCGCCACGGACAACCAGCCCTCGGTCGGCATCCAGGTCTTCCAGGGCGAGCGCGAGATCGCCGCCTACAACAAGAAGCTCGGCGTCTTCGACCTCACGGGCCTGCCGCCCGCGCCGCGCGGGGTGCCGCAGATCGAGGTCGCCTTCGACATCGACGCCAACGGAATCATGCACGTCTCGGCGAAGGATCTCGCGACGGGTCGCGAGCAGAAGATGACGGTGACCGGCGGCTCGGCCCTCCCCAAGGACGACATCGACCGCATGATGCGCGAGGCGGAACAGTACGCCGACGAGGACCGCAGCCGCCGCGAAGCCGCCGAGACCCGCAACCAGGCCGAGCAACTCGTCTACCAGACCGAGCGTTTCCTCCGCGACAACGAGGAACGGATCCCCGCCGACACCAAGTCGGAGGTGGAGTCGGCGATCACCGAACTCAAGACCCTCCTGGAGGACCGCGAGGGCGCCGACACGGCCGCACTACGCTCCGGTGTCGAGAAACTGGCCTCGGTCAGCCAGAAAATGGGCCAGGCCATGTACGCCCAGGCCCAGCAGGGCCCCTCAGACGCACAGCCAGGCACCGACCGGCCGTCCCCGGAGGGCTCGGCCGCCTCGGAGGAGGAAGGTGTAGTGGACGCGGAGATCGTCGACGACGAGAAGGACACGAAGGGCGGCGCCGCCTAGGACATGTTCGGCGATCTCGCGGCTGCGGGGCTTGACCTCAAGCTGACTTGAGGTCACTGCCCGGCGGTGGCACCGGGCGGGGTATCAGCCCTCCCAGAGGACTCAGAAGTCGTCCCGCCGCTTCTCAATGAGCTGCTTCGTCCGCTGAGCCGTGGCCGCCCGCGCCGTCATGTGGTCGAGCACCTCAAGGTGCGCGGCAACCTCCCGACGCGAGTCGAGATACAGCGCGCCGGTCAGATACTCGCTGTACACCATGTCCGGCAGCTCCGGTTCAGCGAAGCGGAACAGGGTGAACGGCGCGTACGTTCCCGGATGGGGCCCATGCGCGAACTCGGCTATCTGTAAGGTGATGTGGTCGTTCTCGGCGACCATCAACAGCCGCTCCAGTTGCTCCCGCATCACCTCACCCCGCATGCACACCGGCCGCAGCAAGACCGTTTCGTCCATGATCACCCATAGCCGGGGCGGATGCTCGCGGGTCAACAGCTTCTGCCGCTCCAGCCGCAACGACACATGCCGCTCGATCTCGGCAGGCCGGGTCTGCCCCACCGTGCCCGCCTCCATGACGGCACGCGCGTACTCCTCGGTCTGCAGCAGTCCGGGCACGAAGTGCGGCTCGTACGACCGGATCAGCGAGGCAGCGCCCTCCAGGCTCACATGCAGGCTGAACCAGTCCGGCAGAACGTCGTGGAAACGCTGCCACCAGCCGGGCTGGTTCGCCTCCTCGGCCAGCGCGACGAACGCCGCGATCTCTTCGTCGGGCACGCCGTACGTCGACAGCAGCACCTGTGCGTACGGGATCTTCAGCGCGACCTCGGCCATCTCCATCCGCCGTACGGTCGCGGCCGTGACACGCAGAATCTGGGCCGCCTCGTCCCGCCGCAGCCCGCATTCCTCGCGCAGTTCCTGAAGTCTTCTTCCGAGCACCACCTGACCCACAGTCGGCGCCGGACGCCGTTCACTCACGCCACGCCTCCCCACGCGCCGAGCAACGCAAGAAGTCTGCCACGTCGGCGGGAAACCATCACGGGATCGGGCGCTCGTTCATTACCTCGCGCGTAATCGACCACCGCCCACAGGCCCGGCATGGTGGTCATACCGGCTCCCGGGCCGGCGCACTCCGGCCCGGGAGCCGGGTCCACCGGCCCGACCGGACCCTGCCCCACCCCATCCCGACCTCGACGGAGGCTGATCCGCCATGTCCGCAACCCAGCTCGCCGCCCTGGCCCGCACCCCCGAGCCGCACACCATGCTGCGCCGCTTCCTGGCATTCGACGCGGCGGGGACCGGCGCGAACGGCATCGCCTACCTCATCGCGTCCGGCCCGATGGGACGGCTGCTCGGCATCGACTCCGGCCTGCTGCTCACACTCGGCGTGCTCCTCACGGCGTACGCGGCGGGCGTCGGCCTCCTGGCCGCGCGCCCGCAGCCGGCGACCCTCCCGGTCCGGGCGGTGATCGAGATCAACCTCGCCTGGACTGCCCTGAGTTTCATCGCACTCGCCGTGTGGCTGTCACCGACCACCGCGGGCGCGGTGTACATACCGGTACAGGCGCTGGTCGTGGCGGGGTTCGCGGGCTTGCAGTACGGGGCGCTGCGGGCGGCCGGAAGCAGCTGATGAGCAGAGATTGCTGAGTAGTCCGTCAGAAACCAATGAACCGAGGGCGCTTGATACCGGACCGGTCGCCAACAACCAATTCGGCAACATTGTGGTCACTGTGAGTCACTGATCCGGGCGCACTCGCTGTCGGAGCAGCCGCTTAGGCTGTCCGGATGTTCTCTCGGCGCAAGGACAAGGCCCTCAGACAACAGGAGTTCACGCTCGCTCTCTCCGAGCGGCTCAGTTCCCCCGATGCCGCGGTCCGCGAGAAGGCGTTCGCGGACGCGGCCAAGGCACCTGACCTGGAGTGGGCGCTGCGCGAACTGGCCCAGGCACTCGGTCACGAGCCGTCACTGGACGTCTCCGTGGAGGCGGCGGGAGCCTTCTGCGACGCCCTGTGCCGGGACGAGGAACTGCGGGAGCGTGCCGTACAGATCTTCGCGCGAAACCTCGACGCTCCGGAGGACCTGCTGCGCGAGTGGACGGCACTGGTCACGGAGCTGGGCGGAGCCCCTGCCCTGCGGGTGATCGACGCAGACGTACGAGACGACGCGCGCCTGCGCCTGAAGTTGCTGCGCCAGCAGGGCTGGACACCCGAGGGGCTGCCGGGCATCCAGCGGGGCACGTTCGCCTTCGAGCTGAGGTTCGGCATGGCCGTCGCGGCTGTGCACGGCGTCGTGCGCCGCGCGGCACCGCTCTCCGACGAGGACGCGCACCGCACGCGCCGGGAAGCACGCGCTGTGTTCAAGAAGGCGCTGCTCCATCCCAGCGGCAGCGAGGAACGCGATCGCGAGCTCCAACCGCTGGTCGAGCTGCAGGACGACGAGTCGTGGCCCGACCGCGCCCGGACGGGCCTTCGCATGGACGAAGCGCTCGCGCTCTGCGACAGCGGAGAGGAAGACCTGGTAGCCCTGGGTGTGGAGGTGATCTCCTACCTGCTGGTCTGTCACGACGGGGTC
Organism: Streptomyces sp. NPDC006365; assembly: GCF_042870755.1. Classification (NCBI taxonomy): domain Bacteria; kingdom Bacillati; phylum Actinomycetota; class Actinomycetes; order Kitasatosporales; family Streptomycetaceae; genus Streptomyces; species Streptomyces sp. NPDC006365. The sequence goes on along the minus strand of NZ_JBIAHS010000010.1, from coordinate 83,456 downwards.
CGACGGGACCTCGTACGTGACACACTCGACGGCCTCGTCTCGCGGGACCCGGAGCCGCTCATGCTCAGCGAGATCCTGGATTGCTACGAACTCCTGCACGACGAGCTCCCGCTGAACGACCCGCCGACAGCGCACTTCCTGGAGGGCACCCGGCATCCGGTCGCCAAGGTCCGCAGATCCGCGGCCCTCGGACTTTCCGACTTCACCCTGGGGGGTCCGGAGGAAGCCACGGCAGTGGACGTCCTCGTCCGTCTGCTGGACGAGGACGTGGACGACGAGGTGCGTCAGTGTGCCGCCGCAGCACTGCAACGGAGCAGATACAGCCAAGAGGACAACGTGAAAGCCGCGTCCACCGCTCTGGCCCGCCATGCCGACTCGACCGACCCTGTCATCCGGGCGATGAGCCTGGCTGACCGGGTTCACCACCGTGCACCGGACGCACCGGCCTGCCTGCTGGCCGAGCTGGAACTACCGGACCCTCACTGGAAGTTCATGCCCGTGGTCGCTCTCGCCGCGCTGCAGGCCCGTACCTCCGGCCACCGCATGCCGCGTCGGGTCCGTAACGGCCTGGTCAAACGCCTTGTCGACCTCCAGAAGACCCACTGGGCCGACCGGGACATCGACCCGATCTACCCCGACGCGGAAGACCGGGCGGAGCTGTTGGCGGACGCCCTGAAGGAACTGCGCGCCTAGTCCGGCGGCAGTGATGCTCCGTCAGGACATCAGCGACTGAAGGTACTTGCCCGTCCCCGGGTCGGCCGGGAGCAGCGTCTCTATGGCCAGCTCGGCGACCGTCACGTCCATGGGGGTGTTGAACGTCGAGATGGACGAGATGAAGGACAGCACGCGCCCGTCGTGTTCGATCTGCATCGGCAGCGCGAAGGCAAACGGCTCCCCAGGCCCCTGTCCGCACTCCGGGGAGGGGTCTTCCTCCGGGGAGGGGTGCGGATACGACGCCACCTCCTCGTACAGCACACGCAGCGCATCCGAGCGGCGCAGGGCGATGTCCCGTTCCATCTGGGCGAGCAGATGGCCCCGCCACTCGCGCAGATTGCGGATCCTCGGCGCCATGCCCTCCGGATGCAGCGTCAGCCGTAGCGCGTTCAGTGGAGGCACGAGCAGGTGTTCGGGGAGGCCGTCGAACAGCATCGCGATGCCCCGGTTGGCGGCGACCACGTTGTACGTGGCGTCCACGACGAACGCCGGGTAGGGCTCGTAACCCTGGATCAGCCGCTCCAGACCCTCCCGCAGCGAGTCCATCGCCGGGTCGTCCAGCGGCGTCTCCGGATAGTGGGGTGCGTAACCGGCCGCCAGGAGAAGGGAGTTGCGCTCCCGTACGGGGACGTCGAGGTGCTCGGCGAGGCGCAGCACCATTTCCTCGCTCGGGCGGGAGCGGCCCGTCTCGATGAAGCTGATGTGCCGCGCCGACGATCCGGCACGCAGCGCCAGCTCCAGCTGACTCACCCGGCGCTGCTCGCGCCAGCCGCGCAACAGCGGCCCGATCCCACGGTCGGCCGAGGCGGAGGCGGAGGAAGGGGTCGGGACAGTGGCCATACGACGACCGTAGTCGAGGCCCGGCCACAGGCGGCCACCGGAGTGACGCGAGAGAAGGGGGAGGCGAGTAAGGCAGGGCGCCGCCGTTCCCGGTCCCGCGGCCGAATCCATCCGCCGCCGGCCGGCGGGCACCCGCCTGACCAGGCCCGGAACCGTGCGGCTGTGGCACGCTGAGAGAACCGGACGTTACGGGACGACGGAACGGAGCACAGCCATGCCCCTCGAACCGCTCTCGCAGAAGGACATCGAGGAACGCCTAGCCGAACTGCCTGGCTGGTCGCTCGACGGGGACCGGATCGCCCGCTCCTACCGCCTCGGCTCGCACTTCGCGGCAGCCGCGCTGGTCGTGCACATCGCGCAGGTGCAGGACGAGCTGGACCACCACTCCGACCTCACCCTCGGCTACCACTCGGTCTCACTCACCGTGAACACGCACAGCGTGGGCGGCGCGGTCACCGAGAAGGACTTCGAGCTGGCGCGCCGGGTCGAGGAACTCGCCTCCGGGCACGGTGCCGGTTGAGCAACCTGGTGTTCGACTACGACGAGGAGGCCGAGCGGTACGACGCCTCCCGTGGCGGCGTGCCCCGTGCCGCCGAGGCCGCGAGCGCGGTACTCGGACTGCTTCCCGAGGGCACGCGCACCCTTCTCGACCTCGCCTGCGGCACCGGCACGGTGACCCGGCGCCTGGCGGCGGCCGGCCTCGACGTGACAGGAGTCGACGCCGCGAACGGAATGCTGAGCCGGGCCGCCGCACAGGTACCCGGCCGCCTCGTACGCGCCGACTGCCGCCAACTCCCTTTCCCCAACGCCTCGTTCGACGCCGCCTCGTCGATCTGGCTGCTGCACCTGCTGGACGACGCGGCCCTCGTAGTCGCCGAGGCGGCCCGTGTCCTGAGGCCGGGCGGCGTCTTCGTCACCACCGTCGACAAGGCGGCTGCCCACGACGTGGGCAGCGACATCGACGCCGTCATGGCCCCCCGCCCCCGCCGCGCCGCCCGCGACGAGTCCGGCCTGGTGGCCCGCTTCGCCATCGGCAGCGGCCTGACCCCGGCAGCCCGTTCGACGTTTCGGGGCCGTGGCCAGGGCCGCACCCCGGCCCGGGCCGCCGCCGACGTACGCCGCGGCTGGTACACCCTCCTCCGCCCCGGCGCCCCCCTCACCGAACGGCTCGCGTCCCGCCTGGAGGAACTGCCGGACCAGCATGTCCCGCGCCCCGAACCGGAGTTCAAGCTCCGCTCGTTCCGAAAGCCGGGGCCGCACACCGTGTGAAGTCCATGACCCAGTTGGTCACCCACGTCTTCTCGCCGTCCACCGAGAACGCCTGTTCCCAGCGGGCGGTGGTGCCGGAGAGCCCCGACCACACGAACCGCACACGCACGTCCTTGCTGTCGTGCCTGTCGTCCCCGAAGAACTCGCCCCGGCCGTCGGCGAAGTGACCGATCACGGGCGGAAACAGCCTGCCCGTGCGGCTGGCCGACCAGTTCAACGACCACTCCCTGGTCTCCTGGTCGAACAGCCGCAGCGTCAGCCCCTTCCAGCCCTCGCTCGGTACGTCCATCTCGTCGATGTTGGCGGCTCCGTCGAACAGGCTCCAGCAGCGGTTTGTCGCCCGAAACTCCTCCCAGTCGCTGTCCGGGTCGAGGAAGTCGGTTCGGCGGCGGTTGAGGACCTGCCACTCGCCGTGGAAGAAGTCGAAGTCGTGCGCGCTGCTCATGAGAGGTCTCCAGTCGTGCCCTCGGGCAGTGAGTCCGCGAGGTATCCGTCCAGGTCAGGGGTGTCGGGCATGAGCACGTGGCGTACCCAGGCGTTGCGTTCGTGCAGGATGGGGGGTAGTTCCCAGACGCAGCCGATCCACGGCAGGTCGGGGGTGATGAAGTGGGTCGGGTCGCGGTCCGGGCAGCCGAGGACCGGCTGGCCCGCCGAGGCGCCCCGGAAGTGCAGCACGTTGTCCCACACCCAGCTGTATGCGTTGAGGTACGCGCCGTCGTCGCCGCCCCGGTGCAGCACGACGAACGTCGCGGGTGGTGTGTTGTCCGGCTCAGGAAGCAGTTTCGGCAGCATCGCGTACGCCGCCTCCTCGACTTCGGGCGCTATGCCCGCCGGGTCCCCGGTGACGTGGTAGCGCTTGATCCGCCGTCCCGCCACCTCGATGGGCGGTGGCACGGTCAGGCGTTTCTCCGTGAAGGCCACAGAAAATGTCATGGCAGGAAGCTAAACCGGCTTCACTGACACCTTCTGTCAGTGGATTCTGAGATGGTGCCCGAATGAAATCGGCGCGGCTCGTCTCCGTCCTCCTGCTCCTCCAAACGCGAGGACGGCTCACTGCCGCCCAGCTCGCCGAGGAGCTGGAGGTTTCGGCGCGTACGATCTACCGGGACGTCGAGGCGCTGAGCGCCGCGGGTGTCCCGCTGTACGGCGACGCCGGCCACGCGGGCGGTTACCGACTCCTGGACGGCTACCGCACCCGTCTCACCGGGCTCACTGCCGAAGAGGCCGAGGCCCTGTTCCTCGCCGGCGTCCCCGGCCCCGCCGCCGAGCTCGGGCTCGGTTCGGTCCTCGCCGCCGCCCAGCTGAAGGTCCGCGCGGCCCTACCGCACGAACTGCGCGAGCATGCCGACCGCATCAGCGGCCGCTTCCACCTGGACGCGCCCGGCTGGTACGCCGAGGATGACGAGGCGCCGTACCTCCCCGCCGTTGCCGACGCCGTCTGGAACAGCCGCGTCCTGCACGTCCTCTACTGCCGCTGGCGCGAGCCCACCGATGTGCGGCGCCGCCTCGAACCGTACGGTCTCGTCCTCAAGTCGGGCCGCTGGTACGTGGTCGCCGGCCCGGGACCGCGTACGTACCGCGTCGACCAGATCCTTGAACTGGCCGCATCCGGCGAGGAGTTCACCCGCCCTGAGGACTTCGACCTCGCCGCGTACTGGGCCGCTTACCAAAGGGACTTCCACGACCGGCTGTACCGCGGCGAGGCGGTGGTCCGGTTGGCTCCGGGAGCGCGGCTGACCGGCCCCGCTGCCCGCGCTGTCGAGGTCACCGGCCGTACCGACGAGAACGGCTGGACTCGCGCCACCCTCCCCATCGAGTCGGTCGACCGAGCCCACGACGAGTTCCTGCGCCTCGGCGCGGACATCGAGGTCCTCGAACCGGCCGAGCTGCGGGAACGGATTGCGCTGACGGTGGCCGCACTGGCCCGCACGTATGCGTAGAGAGCGCTTCCACAAAGGCGGCAACTCCCGTACCCCCAGCGGCAACAGAGGAAGTGGAACTCCTCTGCCCCCACCCAGGAGGTACGTCACCGTGCGGCACCCGCATCGCAGACGCAAGAAGATCCGCCTGCTGCTCACCACCGTCGTCACCGGGACCCTGGCTGCCGCCGGGATCACCGCGTTCAACGTGAGTTCGGCCGAGGCCGCGGTCGCCCGGCAGGTCGAGGGACTCGACCGGGGCGTCGTCAGCGTCCACACAGGCAGCGGCAACCTGGTCAGCTGGCGCTGGCTCGGCACCGACCCAACCAACGTGTCCTTCAACGTCTACCGGGGTGACACCAAGGTCAACTCGACCCCGATCACGGGTTCCACGAACTACTTCCACTCCGGAGCGCCCAACTCCGCCGACTACCGGGTTCGCGCGATCGTGGACGGTGTCGAGCAGGGCTTCTCGGAGCACGCCATCCAGTTCCGCAGCGGATACAAGGACGTGCCGATCACGCCCCCGGCGGGCGGCTCCGGCTACACCTACGAGGCCAACGACGCCTCCGTCGGCGACCTGGACGGCGACGGCGCCCTCGACTTCGTACTGAAGTGGCAGCCGACCAACGCCAAGGACAACTCGCAGTCCGGCGTCACCGGCAACACGATCATCGACGGCATCAAGATGGACGGCACCCGCCTGTGGCGCATAGACCTGGGCCGCAACATCCGCTCGGGCGCGCACTACACACAGTTCCAGGTGTACGACTACGACGGCGACGGCAAGGCCGAGGTCGCCATGAAGACCGCGGACGGCACACGGGACGGCACCGGCGCGGTGATCGGCAGTGCGTCCGCCGACCACCGCAACTCCGGCGGATACGTGCTGTCTGGGCCCGAGTTCCTGACCATGTTCAACGGCCAGACCGGCAAGGCGATGCAGACGGTCGACTACGTTCCGGCGCGCGGCAACGTCGCCTCGTGGGGCGACTCGTACGGCAACCGCGTCGACCGCTTCCTCGCCGGCACGGCCTACCTGGACGGCGAGCGGCCTTCGTTGATCATGGCCCGCGGCTACTACACACGTAGCGTGATCGCGGCCTGGGACTGGCGCAACGGCCAGTTCACGCGCCGCTGGACCTTCGACACCAACTCCTCGACCAACACCGGCAAGGGCTACGACGGCCAGGGCAACCACAGCCTGTCCATCGCGGACGTGGACGCCGACGGCAAGGACGAGATCGTGTACGGCGCGATGACCGTGGACGACAACGGACACGGCCTGTGGACGACCAAGCTCGGCCACGGGGACGCCGGTCATGTCGGCGACCTCAACCCGTCCCGCTCGGGACTTGAGTACTTCAAGGTGTCCGAGGACAGCTCCAAGCCCGGTTCCTGGATGGCCGACGCGCGCACCGGACAGATCCTGTGGCAGACCGCCTCCGGCTCCGACAACGGCCGCGGTGTCTCCGCCGACATCCACGCGGGTTCGGCAGGCGCCGAGTCCTGGTCCGCGGCCGACACCACGCTCCGCTCGGCCGGCGGAGCCTCGCTCGGCCGCGAGCCGTCCAGCATCAACTTCGTGAACTGGTGGGACGGCGACACCACCCGCGAACTCCTCGACGGCACCCGCATCGACAAGTACGGCACGAGCGGTGACACCCGTCTGCTGACCGGCGCCTCCGTCGCGTCCAACAACGGCACCAAGGCGACCCCGGCGCTCTCCGGCGACATCCTCGGCGACTGGCGCGAGGAGGTCGTCTGGCGCACCGCGGACAACACGGCGCTGCGGATCTACTCGACCCCGCACCAGACGAGCACGAAGATCACCACCCTGCTGCACGACCCGATGTACCGCGTCGCGCTGGCCTGGCAGAACACCGCTTACAACCAGCCGCCGCACCCGAGCTTCCACATCGGCAGCGGCATGGCGACGGCTCCTCGCCCGACCGTCCACGCACCCTGACGGCCCGGCCTGTCTGAGGCACCTCAGGCACCTGAAGCACCGAAGGGGTCCCGCATCTGTCGCGGGGCCCCTTCCTTTCTGCCGGAACCAGTTGACGATGGCACGCTGAGCACCGATGAGTTCAGCGCGCTCCAGCCGTCTGACAATGCAGCTGACAAGAGACAGGAAGGAACATCATGAGGAAGATCACCGCAGGCCTGTTCATCTCGCTCGACGGCGTCGTAGAGGCCCCCGACCAGTGGCACTTTCCGTACTTCGACGACGACATGGGGGCCGCCGTCGGCTCGCTGTTCGACGGCGTAGACACCATCCTGTTCGGCCGCAAGACCTACGACAGCTTTGCCGGAGCGTGGCCCGAGCGTGAGGCGGAGGGCGGGGAGGACGCCGGTTTCGCCAAGATCCTCGGCGACGTACGCAAGATCGTGGCCTCGCACCAGAAGCTCGAGTTCACCTGGCGTAACTCCGAGCAGCTCCAGGGCGACCTCATCGAAACCGTCACCGCGCTGAAGAACGAGCCGGGCGGGGGCATCTCCCTGAGCGGCTCGATCTCGGTCGTCCGCCAACTGCTGGCCGCGGGCCTCCTGGACGAACTGCACCTGCTGGTACACCCGATCGCCGTACGCCACGGAATGCGGCTCTTCGACGAGGCCGAGACCACGATCCCGCTGCGCCTGCTCTCCTCGAAGACCTTCGGTTCCGGCGTACTGCACCTGGTCTACACCCGGGCCGAGTCCACCGGCGAAGCCGGCTACGACGAGGCCAAGGCTCACCTGTCCCAGTCCGGGCAGTAAGACACCACCGGCTCACCGCCCGGCCCGGCCCGCGCACACCGCGCAGGCCAGGCCGGGTCAGGACGGGGCCACTATCCCGCCGTGTCCCCGTAAATGACCCCGCGCCCGTTCGTCGACACGTACACCCGCCCGAAGACCCGCGGATCCCCGGTGATGGCCGCGCCCGTCCAACCCCACTGGTGGGCGTCGTCGTTGATGCGCGTCCAGGTCGAACCCTGGTCCGTGGAGCGGAAGATGCCGCGTACGCCGCCGATCTTGGCGCTGGTGTAGAGCGTCTGGTACGAGGCGCCGGCCGCGGCCCTGCCGAAGCCGATGGTGTCCGCCTGCTCGACGCCCGACAGCTTGGTGAAGCTCGCGCCGCCGTCCGTCGAGTGCCACAGCCCGTACGCGCCGTCGCTCGCACCGCCCGCCAGCCAGATGTCACCCTTCGTACCGGGCAGCGCCTTGAAGCGCACGCTGTCACCGCTCGGCAGGCCACTGGCCGAGGACGCCGTGAATGTCGCCCCACCATCCGAACTGACGTAGAACTTCCCGGATTTGAAGCCGTAGAAGGTCCTCGGATCGACCCGGTCGGACTCCACGATCGCGCCCGCCGGGATCCCGCTCGACGCGGACCACGAGGAGCCGAACCCGGTCGCGTAGTGCACGCCCGCGCCCTCCGGACTCCAGACGAAGCGGCTGCCGTCGGAGGCCGCGGCGACCGTTCCGCCGCCCGAGACACCCGATGGATCCGTTCCCGCGAACCAGTTGGCGCCGTTGTCGGTGGAGAAGGCGATATGCGGACCCGAGTCGAGGTTCCCGGCCCGTACCACGGTTCCGGGGTTCGTCTCGGCGAAGTCGAGGCTCGTGGTGGAGGCGAAGTTCGGCGAAGTGAACATCATCGACGGCACTTTGGTGAGATCTGTGTGCCGGAAGCCGCCGACGTCGCCGAGCGCGCTGAGGAGCTGCGCCCCGCCGGACGGGGGAGCGGCGAGATCGTTGACGGCCGTCTCCTCCAGGCCCTGCACCATCGGCTTGATGGTGAACTGGCCCCCGCTGTCCCACGTGCCGAGGTCCTCGGTCCCGTAGACCGTGGCGCCCGTCCCGTACATCATCCGGTCCGAGTCGAACGGGTCGATCTCCAACGCCTCGGTCATCCAGCCGAGTTTGGGTGTCTGCTCGGGTGGTGAGGGGTTCGCGCCCCAGGTCAGCCAGGGCGAGGACGAGACGTCCATGGTGTAGCGGTTCGATCGGTTGGGATACGAGCTGTAGTCCCAGGCCTTCGTCCAGGTGCCGCCGCTGTTCGTGGAGCGGAAGATCTGGGTGTCCGGCCACCAGGAGCTGTACGCGGTCGCCATCACCGTGCCCGGGTTCTGGCGGTCGACCGTCAGGCCACTGAAGCCGTAGTACGTGTCGGCCTCGGCCACCGGGCTGATGTCCGTCCAGGTCCCGGACCCGGTCGCGTACCGCCACAGCTGTCCCTTGCCGCCGTCGTACGGGCCGCCCTTGTCGCTGTACGCGAGATAGAGGTGGCCGTTCTCGGCGTCCAGCACGCCCTTGTGGGCCAGGTATCCGGTCGGCTGGCCGGGCAGCCGGGACCAGGTGGCGCCCGCGTCGGTCGAGCGGTAGACCGAGTTCTCCTTGTCGGCGACCCCGACATAGATCGTCTGCGTGGCGTTCGTACCGGCGCCCGTCGACTCGTCGAAGGTGACCCAGACGATGCCCTGGTTGTCGGAGGCGTAGCCGCTGGTGTCGCTCGGGTCCTGCACGTAGTTGCCGACGTTGGGGAAGTTCGTCACCTGCGACCAGGAGGCGCCCGAATCCGTGGACCGCCACAGGCCCTTGCCGCTCGGGGCGCCCAGATACAGCACGCTGTTCTTGTGCGGGTCCACGGCGAGCCGCTCGCCCATGCCGCGCCCGGGCATGTTGCCGCCCAGCTTGAACGGCAGGCCGGCCTTCTGCCAGCTCGCGCCCCGGTCGGCGGACCTGAACACGGCACCGTTCTTCGGGTCCCAGCTGTTCGTGTACGTGCCGACGGCCGCGTAGACCTTGTCCGGTTCGACCGGGTCCGAGGCGAGGCTGACGACGCCGGTGTGGCCCCAGTCGTCCCAGCCGATGGAGTCGAGCAGCGGGGTCCAGGTCTTCGACGACTCCTGCCAGCGGTAGGCGCCGCCGATGTCGGTGCGGGCGTAGGCGAGGTTCTGCTCACTCCGGTTGAAGACGATGCCGGGCACGAAGCCACCGCCGTCGATCCGGGCGTTCTTCCAGGTGTACGGGTCGGCGGCGACGCTCATCGTCCTCTCGACAGGCTGGGCCGCCATCGCGGACGGACTGCCCGCGAGGAGACCGGCCGCGAGCGCGAGTACGGCCGTGAGAACGCGGCCCCTGCTGACGGTTCTTCGCACGGTGGGGGTCCTCTCCTGGAGCGGGGGATGGAGGAAAGGCGCGGCGAGCCGGGCGGACCCCCAGGAGGAGGGCGTCCGCCCGGCCGTGGGCCCCGTCGGTAGGGCCCTGTACACGGAGCGACGGGGGCTATTCGAGGAGCTCCGCGTACGAGCCCATGGCGAGGGCTATGTCCGCCTGGGCCCAGAACCGGTGGTACGTGAACGTGGGCGCGGCGCCGCCCGCGAGATAGCTCTCGATCTTCGACCACGCCGGGTCGTCTTCGTAGAAGGAGCGGATGGAGTCGAAGGTGGACGAGGAGTTGATCGCGTCGCCGTTCGGCATCGTGCCGGTCCACCCGCTGGGGATGTACACGCCGTCGTCGAAGCGGTTGTAGTCGGCGCGGGTCTCCGGGACCGCGATGCCCAGCGCGTCCTGGTTGTTCGCCCACATGCCGTCGAGCAGCGCCTTGGCGGTCGACGCGGCTTCGGCGTCCCCGGACTTGTCGGCGTAGTACGTCAGGGTCTTGGCGTACGCGGCGGCCACACCGACATCGTTCGTGTAGTCGGCGACGGTGACATGAAGTCCGCTGTTGGCACCGGGACTTGACGCGTTCCAGGTGTCGGGCGCACCCGACCACTGGAGCGTGTTCGGGATGCGGAAGCTGCCGTCCGGGTTGACCGTGGTCTTGGACAGCGCCCAGTCGACCCACTTGTCGAGCACAACCTTGGCGTCGGCGTCACCCGTCTGCTGGTAGTACTCGGCGACCCGCTCCATGGACCACGCCTGGAAGCCGAACCACTGGTTGGACGGCGGGTCGTGGTACACCGGCTTCTCGTCGTAGTACATGCCGTAGAAGGTCGGCGTCCCGGCCGGCGGGGTCGCGTAGTGGCCCTTCCAGCTGTTGGTGGCACCGCCCGCGATGGCCCCCTCGTTCGACTGCAGCCAGCGGTAGAACTCCAGTTGCCGGTCGAGCGACTTGGCCCAGTCCGCTTGCCCTGTTGCCGACTTGGGCTTCAGATCGGCGTACGAGCTGAGCGCGTACGCGGCCAGGGGGTTCTGGTAGCCGCCGTGGGCGTGGCTGGAGCCGATGCGCCAGGCCCAGCCCGCCGCGGTGTCGGTGGCGCCACCCCACGCGTAGTACCAGTTGAGCAGATAGTGCGAGGCGTCCTTGCCGGTGCCGGGCGAACACGTCGACGGGCCCACACAGTTGCCGATCTTCTTGAAGTACTTGTCGTACATGGCGTAGCGCAGGTAGTCGCCCATCTTCGCGGCCTTGCCGAGCGTCGCCGAGACCTCGGAGCCCTTGCCCTGTTCCTCGGCCCAGACATCGGCCCAGTAAGCCGCCTGCACGGCACGCGCGTCGGCGTCCGGTGCGTTGGTGAACTTCCACTGCTTGGCATAGGAGGCGTCACCGGTGAACAGGTCCAGGTAACCGTTCTTGCCGCCGTACTTGAAGGCGTCACAGGTCGGCTGCGGCACCGTCTCCCACACCGACTCCTGCGAGCCGCGCTGGAAGGTGTTGATGTACGAAGGGCCGGTATCGCTCGGGCCCGCCTCGCACTTGCCCGGCGAGTTGCCGTAGCCGTAGACGTTGTCGACGTCCTGCAGCCAGTGCATGCCGTAGATGTCGTCCGTGCCGTACGCGCTCTTCAGCTCCGAGGCGATCGGGTCGGAGCCGACGGAGACGCCGGGGTCGAGCTTCGCCGGGTACTCGTTCGGGGTGTCCAGCTCGGGCGCGTACGTGGCGGGCTTGGAGGCGTTGTAGAAGGAGTTCGTCGGCTGGTCGGCGTGCGTGGGGATCATGAACTTCTCCATGGTCTCCCACGCGGCGTTGAACCTGGTCCAGTCGCCGGTGACCTTGCCGTACATGGCCTGGAGCCAGATCAGATAGCTGTACGCCTCCGACGTCGTCTCATGGCCGTGGTCCGGCGCCTCGACGATCAGCGTCTCGACCGAGTGGTACGGGATGCCCTCGGGGGAGAAGTAGCCGTTCGCCGGGTCGGTGATCTTGCCGTAGAGCTCCAGGAAGCGGGCGTCGTACGCCTTGGTCGCGGCGAGCTGGGTGGCAGTGACCGTGGCCTTGGTGTGTCCGGTGGCCGTCGACTCGAACGTCGCGGATCCGGTGCCGGAGTTGCCGGCGGTGATGGTCACCTTCTGGGCCGCGTTCCAGTTCGACGGCGTGAAGGTGAGCGATGAGCCGCCGGTGACCGACAGGCCCGTGTTGCCGTCCGTACGGGCGGTGGAGACCGTCACGTTCGCGCTCGGCTGTGTCGACAGCTTCACGTCGAATGTGCCCGTCTTCCCTTGCTGGACGCCGAGTTGGGCGGGTGTGGCCACCACGGCGGGACCTGAGGCGACCGTGATGCCGACCGGGGTGGAATCCGCCGAGGCCCCCAGGCTGTCGTACGCCTTCGCCACCAAGGAATGACTGCCCACGGTCAATCCATTGACCGACAGCGTGAACGGTGACGTGGTGTCCGTACCGAGCAACTTCGTGTCGTCGTAGAACTCGACCTTGCTGATCGTCGCGTCATCGGCCGCCGCGGCGGTGGCGGCCAGCGGGACCGCGTCGCCCTGCGTGTAGACGGCGCCCGCGGCGGGGCTGGTCAGCACGGTGATCGGCGGCTGATGCGCGCCGGCGCACGTAGTGCCGTTCACGGCGAAGCTGGTCGGTGCCGCGTTCGTGCCGCTGTACGTGAACTGCGCCCCGGTGCTGACGGCGGCTCCGGCGGCGATCTTCGCGTTGAAGGAGGCGCTCTTCACCGTGACCGTCTTGCCGGACTGGGACCAGGCGCCGTTCCACCCGTTGGTGAGCTTCTGGCTGCCCGCGTAGTCGTACGTCAGGGTCCAGTCGTCGATGGCTTCGGATCCGCGGTTGGTGAGGGTCAGCTCCGCGGTGAAACCGGAGCCCCAGTCATTGGTCTTGTAGTCCACGCTGCACTGAACTGCCGCCGCCTGTGCGGGAGTCGAGCCCGTTGCCAGCGTGGTGAGGGGGAGCGCGAGGGCCGCCACGACAGCGGTCCACAATCGCCGCGCACGGCGTCTCTTTCTGCCTGCCATGTCTGGTTCCTCTCCTTGCGGCTCGGAGATGTGGGGGAGGAGCAACAAGCCTTGAACCAGTGGGAGCGCTCCCAGCTTGAGGAGGGGGGTGTCAAGGGTCAAGGTGCTTGAAGAGTCGAAAAGATTCGATACGGACATCTGTAAGAAACATGTCAACTCCTTCGTTACTCCTCTGTTCTTTACCGTCACTTGGCGCTACCTTCGTCCGCACCAGTGGGAGCGATTCCATCAGTCGACGCGTCCGTGACGGCGTGTCAGAGCTGTGAGGAGTCGCTCATGCGACATCCCCCGCGTTTATGTCTTTTAGTGGCCGGTGCGGCACTCGCCCTTGCGGCGAGCGCCATCGCGCCGGTGGACACGGCTTCCGCAGCGGCGCCCGCGTGCACGGTGGAGTACTCCGTCACCAGCCAGTGGGACTCCGGCTTCCAGGGCGCCGTGAAGCTCACCAACAACACCGCCGCGCTGAGCAGTTGGAGTCTCTCCTTCGACCTGGCCGGCGGACAGCAGGTCAGCCAGGGCTGGAACGCCAAGTGGTCCCAGTCCGGGAGGACCGTGACCGCGGCCAACGAGAACTGGAACGGAGCGCTGGGCTCGGGAGCGAGCGTCAGCGCCGGGTTCCTGGCCTCGGGGCCGGGGAGCACCGCCGCGCCCGTGTCCTTCAAGCTCAACGGGACGACGTGCAACGTGGACGCCGAGTCCCCGCCCGACCCGACGGATCCGCCGGCGCCCACGGACGGCCCTCCCGTGCTGAAGGTCTCCGGCAACAAGCTCGTCGACGAGTCCGGCGCCACCCGGCGACTGCTCGGCGTCAACCGCTCCGGCGGTGAGTTCGCGTGCGTCCAGGGTTACGGCATCTGGGACGGACCGGTGGACGACGCCTCGGTCAAGGCGATCGCCGACTGGAACGTCAACACGGTCCGCATTCCGCTGAACGAGGAGTGCTGGCTCGGCCTGTCCAACATCAAGCCCGAGTACGCCGGCGCCAACTACATCGCCGCCGTCGAGGACCTGGTGACCAAGGTCAAGGCGCACGGCATGACGCCTATGCTCGAACTGCACTGGTCGTACGGCCAGTACACGGGCAACTCGGCGGGCTGCGCCGATGTGCATGCCAGTTGCCAGAAGCCGATGCCCAACATGCAGTACACGCCGTCCTTCTGGGCCTCGGTCGCGAGCACCTTCAAGGACGACCCGACCGTCGTCTTCGACCTGTTCAACGAGCCCTACCCGGACCGCGCGACCTCCACCGCCGCCCAGGCGTGGACCTGTTGGCGGGACGGCGGCACCTGCCCCGGCATCGGCTACGAGGTCGCCGGGATGCAGGACCTGATCGACACGATCCGCGACACCGGAGCCACGAACGTGATCCTGGCGGGCGGGCTCGCGTACTCGAACGACCTGAGCCAGTGGCTGACGTACAAGCCGAGTGATCCGGCGGGCAATCTCGCCGCGGCCTGGCACGTCTACAACTTCAACACCTGCTCCAACGAGAGCTGCTGGGACTCCACGCTCGCCCCGGTCGCCGCCCAAGTGCCGCTCGTGGCGGGCGAGATCGGCGAGAACACCTGCGCGCACTCCTTCATCGACCGCGTCATGACGTGGTTCGACGAGCGCGAACAGTCGTACCTCGGCTGGACCTGGAACACCTGGAACTGCAACTCGGGTCCGGCCCTGATCTCCAACTACGACGGCACACCGACGTCGTTCGGCATCGGGCTGCGCGATCACCTGCGCTCCCTCGACGGATAGGAACCCGCACACCATGAGCCGTACCAGAACCGCGTTACTGGCAGCGTTCGCGCTGCTCGCCTCAGGAACGGGCACCGCTGTCGCGGCGATGCCCCCGGACGCCGGTCCGGCGGCCGTCCCCTGCACCGTCGACTACAAGGTGCAGAACCAGTGGGACACCGGCTTCACCGCCGCGGTCACGGTCACCAACCACACAGCAGCCAAGTCCTCCTGGGCCGTGAAGTGGTCGTACGCCGGAAACCAGAAGGTCACCAACGGCTGGAACGCCAACCTCAGCCAGAGCGGCAACGCTGTGACCGCCGCCAACGAGAGCTACAACGGGACGCTGTCCACGGGCAGTTCGATCAGCTTCGGCTTCAACGCCTCGTACAGTGGCACCAATGCGATGCCCACCACCTTCACGCTCGACGGCGTGACCTGCAACGTCGACGGTGGCGGTGGTCCCACCGACCCGCCCGACCCGACGGGGCCCAAGGTCGACAACCCGTACTCGGGCGCCAAGGTGTACGTGAACCCGGAGTGGTCCGCCAAGGCCCGCGCCGAAACCGGCGGCAGCCGCATCGCCAACCAGCCCACCGGTGTGTGGCTGGACCGGATCGCCGCCATCAACGGTGTGAACGGCGGTATGGGGTTGCGCGACCATCTCGACGAGGCGCTGGAGCAGAAGGGCTCGGACGAACTGGTCGTCCAGCTCGTCATCTACAACCTGCCGGGCCGTGACTGCGCGGCGCTGGCGTCGAACGGCGAACTCGGGCCGACGGAGATCGACAAGTACAAGACGCAGTACATCGACCCGATCGCCGCGATCGTCGCCGACCCCAAGTACGCCGACCTGCGCATCGTCACGACGGTCGAGATCGACTCGCTGCCGAACCTCGTCACCAACGCCGGGAGCCGTCCCACGGCAACGCCCGAGTGCGATGTGATGAAGGCCAACGGCAACTACGTCAAGGGCGTCGGCTACGCGCTGGGCAAGCTCGGTGACGCGGAGAACGTCTACAACTACGTGGACGCCGGACACCACGGCTGGATCGGCTGGGACGACAACTTCGGCCCGTCGGCGGACCTGTTCAAGCAGGCGGCGACCGCCGAAGGCGCCACGGTGAACGACGTCCACGGCTTCATCACCAACACCGCCAACTACAGCGCACTGAAGGAAGACCACTTCACGATCAACGACACCGTGGCCGGCAAGTCGGTCCGTGAGTCGAAGTGGATCGACTGGAACCGCTACGTCGACGAGCAGTCCTTCGCCCAGGCCTTCCGCGACAAGCTGGTCTCGGTCGGCTTCAACTCCGGCATCGGCATGCTGATCGACACGTCCCGCAATGGCTGGGGCGGCGCTTCCCGGCCCACCGGCCCGGGCGCGACGACCAGTGTGGACACCTACGTCGACGGTGGCCGTTACGACCGTCGCCTCAACACGGGCAACTGGTGCAACCAGTCCGGCGCCGGCCTTGGTGAGCGCCCGCAGGCCGCGCCTGCCTCCGGCATCGACGCCTATGTGTGGATGAAGCCGCCGGGTGAGTCCGACGGGGCCAGCAAGGAGATCCCGAACGACGAGGGCAAGGGCTTCGACCGGATGTGCGACCCGACGTACGAGGGTAATCCTCGTAACAACTTCAACATGTCGGGGGCGCTGCCGGACGCTCCGCTGTCGGGGCACTGGTTCTCGGCCCAGTTCCAGGAGCTGATGAGGAACGCGTACCCGGCACTGTAGCTACCGCTGGTCGGGTGGTTGGGGGTCTGCGGGCCCGGCTGTGGCTGGGCGCGCAGGCCTCCGACGGTTGGGCGGCTGCGGGTTGCGTGTGGCTGGTCGCGCCCCGCGGCGAGCCGCTGATGTCGCAGCCCCGCGCCCCTGAGGTGCGTGGTGGGTCGGGGCCGCGGGCCGGTGCGTCAGCCCGTCGCAGGGTGGGCATACGGCCCTCCGTCTCCCACAGGGCGCAGGTGACCTGAGACAGAACCTACGCGACGGGCATACGACGCACCGGCCCACGTCCCCTCCCGCCGGTGGGCAAGTGACGGGTCCCTTGTGGCTGACGGCTCCGGGGAGTGCCCCTTTAGGGGCGCGGGGAACTGCGCGACCAGCCACGACGCACCGCTGTCGCGACACGCAGTGTCACCCCGACCCCCTTGCCTGGGGGCCTGGGGCGCAGTCCCGGGGCCAGTTCATGTACAGGTTCGGCTTGCTGTTTCGGCAAGGTGAATGGCCGTTTCGGGGATTCGCGTCGCACTCTGGACGCAAGCCGAATGAGAGGTCAGGAATCATGGCGCATCAGCACGATCACGCACAGATTGACTTCGCCGAATGGCTGCCCATGCTGGAGCAGGAGGCCGAGCTGTTCGCTCCGGTGTACCGGCAGGCGGCGGGCTGGTTGCGGGAGTGGAAGCCCGAGCCCGAGCTGATCGCGGACGTGGGCAGTGGGCCCGGTGTCATCTCCTGCCTCCTCGCGGACGCGTTCCCGCAGGCGCGGGTCGTCGCCGTGGACGGGGCCGCGCCCCTCCTGGAAGCCGCCCGCTCCCGCGCCGCCGAGCACGGCATCGCCGACCGGTTCAGCACGCTGGAGGCCGAACTGGCCGACGGGATCGGCGAGTTGGAGTACCCGGCCGACCTACTCTGGTCCAGCAGGGCCCTGCATCACGTCGGCGACCAGCTCGCCGCCCTCACCGAATTCGCTCGCCATCTCGCTCCCGGCGGCGCCCTCGCCCTTCTGGAGGGCGGCCTGCCCTCGCGCTACCTCCCGCGCGACATCGGCATCGGCCGCCCCGGCCTGCAGTCCCGTGTGGACGCGGTGCAGGAAGACTGGTTCAGCAGGATGCGGGCCGAACTGCCCGGCTCGGTGGAGGAGACGGAGGACTGGCCGGCCCTGCTGACCGCCGTCGGACTCCGCCACACCGCGACCCGCACCTTCCTCCTCGACCTTCCGGCCCCCGTCTCCGACGAGGCCCGCACCTTCATCACCACTGCCCTCTCTCACCGCAGGGAGGGCCTGGCAGAGGGGCTCGACGCAGACGACCTGGCCACCCTCGACCGGCTCCTCGACCCGGACGACAAGGCGAGCGTCCACCACCGCCCGGACGTGTTCCTCCTGACGGCCCTGACGGTGTACGTCGGGGTGAAGCCCACGTGACCCGTGCCCGGTCAGCAGGTGTCCGGCCGCCGCGTACACGGTGACCCGGACGTTTCAGTTGGCCCTGAGGAACCGTTTCGCCAGCGACTCGCCGAGGGAAACCGCCGCGCTGCGGCTCTCGATGGGGGAGACGCGGGAGTTCCTGAACAGGATGTAGGTGACTCTCGAGGCGGTGCCGCCGGTCGCCGGGTCCGGGTTGATGCCCAGGGCTTCGGCAGTGGCGTACGAGGCCTCGCCGATGATGTCCGTGGGGCCTGCGTCGCCGACTACGGCGTACTGGACCTGGTCGTTGTGGATGACGGCTACCACGCCGCCGCCCTTGATGCCGGAGTTCGCGTAGTCCCAGATGCCGCTGGGGGCGGGCACGACGACGTACGGCAGTGTCTGGGGGTTCAGCGGTCTGCCGTCGGACTGGGGGAAGGCCGTTTCGGGATGGAACCACGGGTCGGTGTCCCTGTTGCAGCGTGCGGTGACCTGGCCGTCACAGGCGATGTCCATGTCGGCCTTCCAGTACACCGCGCCCTTCTTGCCGCAGACGGGGACGGAGGGCGAGGTCCCTTCATCGGTGCTGTACCGGCCGTCGGAGATCCGCGAGCAGGACTCCACCTCGGCCAGCAGCTCGGCCGCACCGACCGTCCTCTCCCGGGCCTCGGTGGCCGTGCCTTCCTGTGCCTCGATGGGGCTGTCGGACACGGCGACCGTCCTCTCCCGGGCCTCGGTGGCCGTGCCTTCCTGTGCCTCGATGGGGCTGTCGGACACGGCGACCGTCCTCTCCCGGGCCTCGGTGGCCG
>NZ_JBIAHS010000010.1:0-64761 GCF_042870755.1 Streptomyces sp. NPDC006365 | reverse complement strand
CGTGCCTTCCTGTGCCTCGATGGGGCTGTCGGACACGGCGACCGTGCCCTCCCGGGCCTCGGTGACCGTGCCCTCCTGCGCCTCGATGGGGCTGTCGGACACGTCGGCCGGGAGTGCCCCGGCGGCGAGGACTGCGGCTGGAGCGGCAACGGCGAGGGTCATAGTTCGCATACGCACTGTGGAGCCCTTCTGTCCGGGACGTCGGCCTTTGGACGACCCTGACTGACCCTGATCCCTGTGGCGTGGAGGCAGCGCCCGGTCTTAGGCCGCTCGGCGGAGCGTTACTTGTCGATGCCGAACCGGCGTGAGACCTCGTCGATGGTGAAGCGCGCGCGGAGTTTGCAGGCGGAGTTCTGGTTGGCGAACAGGCCCGGGACCCAGAAGGCCTGCTCCTGGGGAACGGCCGCCTCCCAGTCGACCGGCACGATCCACTCTCGGGCGTCCCCGTCTCCGGTGGCCGCTACAGGACGCAGGTAACTCCCCCTCAGATCAAGCGACTTCATCTCCTGTTGCTCCCCGTCCACAGCCAGGCGCGCCTCTTCAAAGGGCTGCGCCTCGCCGATGACGGTGCCGATGCCCACGTAACCCCTGGACGGGATGTGCGTGAAGATCCGCGCGCCCTCGGGGAGTCCGCGCAGGGTGCGGGAGTACCACTCGCCGCCGCCTGCCGAGATGAAGCCGTACTTCCTGGCGTCGTCCCAGTTGCGGTCGCCCGCGTCCTGGTGGCCGAACGCCACGTACCAGTCCTGCCCGTTCCACGGCTCTTGTTTCCCGCGGGAGGTCGCGACGCGTGCCGGTGTGGCGGTCGTGTCGTCGACCAGGGCGGTCCGGGCGAGGTAGGAGCGGCCGTCGTCCTCGAAGTAGCGGAAGAACAGCACGTTCAGCGGCACGCCGTAGCCCGTGGACAGATACGTGACGATCCGCTCCGTCGCCGGATCGACCTCACTCGCCACCACGGTGAGCGAGTGCGCGCTGTTGAGCTCCTCCGGCGGGCTGGCCCCGAACCGGGCGGCGAACGCCTGGTCGAATGCCTCCTCGTCGTGGCGGCGGGACGCGTACTCCACGTGGATGTCCCGGACCTCGTCGTTCGTGAGCCCTTGGATCCATGACCCGTAGTCGAGGATCTGCGCCACCACGTCCCGGGGCGTACGGTCGCGCTTCAGCTCCAGTACGTGAAGATTGCCGTCCCCGTCGATCCCCAGCAGATCCAGGAACTTCCCGTAGGGCGTCGGCACCTGCCTGCCGATCAGAAGCAACGGCGTACCGAGAATGGCCGGATCCGCCTCTATCAGCTCTTCGAGCCGCGACTCCAGCGCCATCCGCCGAGTCGTCACCCGCACAGGTGCCCCGTCCACGCGCCACAGCCCGACCTCGAGCGGCATCCAGACCTCCACGGCCGATTCGCTCGACCGGCTCCATCGATACGACGACCCCAGTCAAGCACGTGGGGTACGGCCGGGCGGAGGCAGCGAAGCCGCCGCCCAAGTGGTCAGCGGGCGGCGGCTTCCAGGGGAGCAAGGAGTGTGCCGTCGGGTCAGTGGAGGGTTGCCGGGTCCGGGCCGATGCGGCGGTCCTCGTTGAGGGCGCTGATCGCGGCGATGTCCTCGGTGTCCAGGGAGAAGTCGAAGACCTCGATGTTCTCCTTGATCCGGGACGGAGTCACGGACTTGGGGATCACCACGTTGCCGAGCTGGATGTGCCAGCGCAGGACGATCTGCGCGGGCGTACGGCCGTGCTTCTGGGCGATGGCCACGATCGCCGGGACCTCGAGAAGGCCCTGGCCCTGGCCGAGCGGCGACCAGGCCTCGGTGGCGATGCCCTGCTCCGCGTGGTATTCACGCAAGGCGAGCTGCTGCAAGTGCGGGTGCAGCTCGATCTGGTTGACGGCCGGGATGACGGACGTCGCCTCGATCAGCCGGTCCAGGTGCTCTGGAAGGAAGTTGGAGACGCCGATCGTCTTGACGCGACCGTCGGCCAGAAGCTTCTCGAACGCCTTGTATGTGTCCACGTACGTGCCGTTGTCGGGCATCGGCCAGTGGATCAGATACAGATCCACGTAGTCGAGGCCGAGCTTGGCCAGGGACGTGTCGAAGGCGCGCAGCGTCGAGTCGTAGCCCTGGTCGCTGTTCCAGAGCTTTGTGGTGACGAAGAGGTCCTCGCGGGCGATGCCGGAGGCGCCCAGAGCCTTGCCCGTGCCCTCCTCGTTGCCGTAGGCGGCGGCGGTGTCGATGCTGCGGTACCCGGCCTCCAGAGCGGTGCTGACCGCCTGCTCCGCCTCGTCGTCCGGGATCTGCCAGACACCGAAACCCAGCTGCGGCATCTCGACGCCGTTGTTCAGGATGATCGGGGGGACCTTGCTCACGAGCTCTCGATCCTTCAGTCGTCGGTTGGTATCCCATCGTCAACGATCAAGGGCTGCCATGCATTCCTGCCCCTGTGCCTTCGCCGACGGAATCGGGGATTGGCCGGATATTGATCGTGCCTCCGATCCTATCGGTCCAGACCATTGACCGCGGACTGTCATACCGCGACTCTAACTGTCCCAGGCGACTGAACCCGGTGCATGTATATGAACTCCCATCCAGGACGAGGTGAGAGACCTGTGAGCACCACACGAAGAAACCTGCTCGGTGCGGCGCTCGGCGGCGCGGCCGCCGCTGCCGTCGGACTTCCCGCCACCGGCGCGCATGCCGCCTCCTGGCAGTTGAAATGGTCCCCGTCGGCGAGCGAGGACGGGCTCGGCGCGTTCGAGACCCTGGAGGACGACCGCGCCGACTCGCACCCCAGTGCCTCCCCGCACATCTACGCCACCGGCAACAACTGGCGCTTCAACATGCACACCGTCGACCGGGACACCTCGACCGACCGTCAGCGCCACGAGGTCACCGGCCTGCGCAACGGCAGCGGCGGCAACTACCTCAAATGGACCGAGGGACAGAGCTGGCGGGTCACGTACTCGATGTACATCCCGAGCTCACTCAAGGCGACCACCACCTTCACCCACATCATGCAGATGAAGCAGCCCGGCGCCGGCTCCGCGCCGATCGTCGTGCAGTCCCTGCGCCGGGTGAACGGCGTGCAGACCATCGAGCTGAAGCTGTTCGAGGACGACATCCTCGTCGGGCGCACCAACCTGGAGCCGCTGCACAACAAATGGATCGACGTCGACTTCCAGATCAAGGTCGGCAACGGCTCGGCGGGCTCGGTCCGGTGGATCCTCAAGAACGGTTCCACCACCGTCATCGACAAGTCCAAGACCGGCGTCGACACCTTCCTCGCCGACCGCGTACGCCCCAAGTGGGGCATCTACCGCTCCCTGGGCGACACCTCCGGCTCCCTCCAGGACTGCTATCTCCTGCTGACGAACCTGCGGGGCTATCAACTCGTGTGACGCCGCGCCCAGGCACCCAACCGGGTCGTGCCCGGCTGCGTGCCGGACGCGGCCACGGCCCGGGTCACCGACCGGTACGGCACCGCCCGGACGGTGGCCTGGAGTCGCACCTGCTCCCGCACCTGCTCCCGCACCTGCTCCCGCCTCGCCCGACGCTCCGCACGGATCGCCAGGGACCACAACGGCGAATTCCCCATCGTCGAAGGCGCGTTGTCAGTCCGCCCGAGATCCCAAGAATCCGCAAGCCGCTGGGAAGCCGAGAATTCGCGCTGGGCACTCAAAAGGCCACCAGCGGAGCCCCGGTCGGGTGCGGGCGAAGCTGGTGGCCTCTGTGGTGCGGTGAGTCGCTTACTCGGAGTGGCAAGTGCCATTCAGCGCCTGGTCGTTCCGTTCTCGAGCAGCGCGAGAACCCTTCGCTCAAGCGGAGTTCAGCACCTGTTGGCTACGCCACCCGTCTGGTCCCCCTTCAGCAGGCCGCCCCAGATCCAGTTGCCGGAGTAGAGCCTGACCCACTTGTCGTGAGCGACGCCGTTCTGGTTCACCCACTGGCCGTAGTTCCAGCATGAGGCGTTGAGGCCGGTGTTGGCGCCCACCGTGTAGACGATCTCGCAGTTGGTGGACGCGCAGCTGCGGACGTTCGCGGAGGTCCAGGTGGTGACGACCTGGTTGATGCCCACATCGGACGCCGTTCTCTGGCTCTCCGGCCGGTCGACGGGGGGTGTCGCCGCGACAGCGGGCGCAGACATCCCCGCGGTGGCCAGCATCCCTACCGCGATCGTCGTTAAGACCTTGGTTCGTGTGCGCATGGTGAATGGGCCGACTCCCGCCCCACCAGAGACATACGAACACGGTAGCCGCCAACTGGCGGATTTCCCCGATGTTATGACGATTCCGGCAGGGCAACGTCCCCTGCATGACGCGATACCGGCTCCACCATCGGCACAGCCCCGCCGAGTGCCCGGCCGCATTCGCGAGTTGGCGCGGCTTCGCAAGCCGGCTCCGCCACGGTTTCGCCACGGGCAGCTGCGACCGAGGGGGCACGAACTCTGGTGGGACGTCGAGGCCGACAGCCCGGCAGAGGCGCTGGCCCTGCTGCCGCAGTTCGTGGCCGATCGAACACGGGCCACCCCCGTTGACGACGTACGCATTCCGTGAGGCATCGCCCTCCTGGCTCCGTGCGGCACAGCCGTCCTGGCGTCCCATGGTGCGGCGCACTTGATCCATCGCGCCGGTGACCAGGGCACCCGGTGCACCGGTCCCTGGCTGCCCGGGCTGA
Source organism: Streptomyces sp. NPDC006365 (assembly GCF_042870755.1). Classification (NCBI taxonomy): domain Bacteria; kingdom Bacillati; phylum Actinomycetota; class Actinomycetes; order Kitasatosporales; family Streptomycetaceae; genus Streptomyces; species Streptomyces sp. NPDC006365. The sequence continues at coordinate 60,094 of NZ_JBIAHS010000010.1, read as the reverse complement.
TGCCGAAGGTAATCGGCGCTAGAGGGCCGGTGGCGCGGGTGGTGCCGGATCGGGCAGCTCCAGGTTGTGCGACGGAAAACCGGCTCCGAACGCTGCACGTACGGGGCGGAGTAGGGCACAGGTGTCGGCTCAACGTGCGCGGCAAAGTAAGCACAGGTGTCGGCTCAGCGTGCGGCGGGTCACTCATGCAGGGCGGTGTCGGGATGGGGATCATGGATACGGACCCCACGAGGCTCGTCGTCCGTGCTCAAGCCGGTGACGACCGGCGCGCACGGAGTCCTCGGCGGCCGAACTCCCGGCGCTGGAAGCGGAGTTGCACGCGGTGGCGAGCAGCACCGCCGTCACGGCGGCGGCGATGGTGCGGATCGGTCGCGACATGGTCGGTCCCCCTCCGTCGGGTGACCGAAATAATCGGTGCAATCTGACGGTCCGTCAATAACTGGCAGCTCCGTCAGAGACGCGGGGGAACTGCGCGACCAGCCCCATCGAACCCGCAACTGCCCACGACCCGAAGTCCCCAACGGCTGCCTCGAAAAGCTAGGCCCGGTACAGGGCCTCCACCTCGGAGAGATACGCCTTCTCGATCGCCTTCCGCTTCAGCTTCAGCGAAGGCGTCAGCAGCCCGTGCTCCTCGGTGAACTGGTGGGCCAGTATCCGGAACGTACGGATGGACTCGGCCTGCGACACCAGCGTGTTCGCGGCGACCACGGCCCGGCGCACCTCGGTCTCCAGATCCGGGTCGCGCACCAGCTCGGCCGGGGTCAGCTTCGACTTGCCGCGCATCTGGAGCCAGTGCTCGACGGCCTCCCCGTCGAGCGTGACGAGCGCCGCGATGTACGGCCGGTCATTGCCGACGACGATGCACTGCGCGACCAGCGGATGGTCGCGCACCCGCTCCTCCAACTGCCCGGGCGAAACGCTCTTGCCGCCGGACGTCACCAGGATCTCCTTCTTGCGCCCGGTGATCGTGAGGTAGCCGTCCTCGTCGAGTGAGCCCAGGTCACCGGTGGCCAGCCAGCCGTCGTTCAGGGCCGCGTCGGTGGCCTTTTGGTCGTTGAGGTAGCCCTGGAAGATGTTGGGGCCGTGCAGCCAGATCTCGCCGTCGTCCGCGATGTGCACGGTGGTGCCGGGAAACGGCTGCCCCACGGTGCCGTACCGGGTGCGCTCGGGCGGGTTGGCGGTCGCCGCGGCGGTGGACTCGGTGAGGCCGTACCCCTCGTAGATCTGGACGCCCGCGCCGGCGAAGAACAGCCCGAGCCGCCGGTCCATCGCCGAACCGCCGGACATGGCGTGCTTCATCCGCCCGCCCATCGCCTCGCGGATCTTGGAGTAGACAAGCTTGTCGAAGAGCTGGTGCTGCACCCGCAGGGCAGTCGAGGGACCGGGCCCGATGCTCCAGGCCTTCGCCTCCACAGCGTCCGCGTACCGCACGGCGACCTCGACGGCCTTCTCGAACGGGCCCGCCTTGCCCTCCCGCTCGGCCTTCCTGCGTGCCGCGTTGAAGACCTTCTCGAAGATGTACGGCACCGCCAGGAAGAACGTCGGCCGGAAGGCCGCCAGATCGGGCAGTAGGGCTGCCGCGTTGAGCTGCGGCTGGTGTCCGAACTTGACCTTCCCCCGGATCGCGGCGACCTGCACCATCCGCCCGAAGACATGCGCCAGCGGCAGGAACAGCAGGGTGGCGGCCTCATCGCCCTTCTTCGAGTGGAACAGCGGCTCCCAGCGCTCGATGGCCGTGTCCGCCTCGAACATGAAGTTGCCGTGCGTGATGACACAGCCCTTGGGGCGACCGGTGGTTCCGGAGGTGTAGATGATCGTCGCGATCGACTCGGGCGTGACCGCGCGCCGGTGTCGGTGCACCACCTCGTCGTCGAGGTGCGCGCCCGCCTCGTACAGCTCGTGCACCGCGCCCACGTCCAGCTGCCAGAGCCGTCGCAGTGCCGGCAGCCGGTCGATGACCGTGGCGATCGTCATCGCATGGTCCTCGTGCTCCACCATCGCGGCCGACACCTGCGAATCGTGCAGCGTCCAGAAGACCTGCTCGGCCGAACTGGTGGGGTAGATCGGCACGACCTGGGCGCCGATCGACCACAGGGCGTAGTCGAAGAGGGTCCACTCGTAGCGCGTACGGGACATGATCGCGACCCGGTCGCCGAACCGGATGCCCTGGGCAAGCAAACCCTTGGCAAGAGCCAGCACTTCGTCGCGGAACTCCGCCGACGTCACATCGCGCCACTCGCCGTGCTCGTCCTTGCGGCCGAGAGCGGGGTAGAGCGGGTCCTCCAGGGCATGGTCGTAGACGGCATCGGCCAGGCCGCCCACCGGCGGCGCCGACGCCAACGGAGGGTTGGTGAACTCGCGCAATCCCCGCTCCTTGTGGCGCTCCGCACAGCGCCGTGAAAGCTACCCCACGTGGCGCTGCCGCGGGAGTGGCGGTGGCTTGTGCGGTCGTTGTGTTATACGTGCTGGTCAGGGCCCTATTTGCGGCTCCAACGGGGTGGGCCGGGACATAATTCTTACGGGTGCGTAGGTTTCCGGCTCGTAATCTCCACGGAATCTGTACGAAAGCGCTCCGCTCGGTGCGCCGTGGGGTGGATTCCCTTTGGGGTGGTGGGCTCGTGCGGGTTGTCTGTGGCTGGTCGTGCCCACGCGGCGGAGCCGCAAATCGACACAGCTCCGCGCCCCTTTCAGGGTCGCTTCCGTGAGCGTCCGCTGTCGAGGAACCCGCCTCAGTGCAGGCCGAACCCGCCTCAGCGGCCGGTGTGTGGGCTGACGCCGCCTTGGAGGATGCGAGTTGCCAGGGCGTTGGCTGAGCCCTGTGCCGGTGTGTGGCGGGTGGCTTGGGTCAGGACGAAGTCGACTCTGCCCAGTTCGGGGAGGGCTGCTCGGGGTGGGAGTCGGACCAGACCCGGAGGGATCAGACCCTGGGAGTGAGCCATTACGCCCAGCCCTGCTCGGGCTGCTGCGATGAGGCCGCTCAGGCTGCCGCTGGTGCAGGCTATGCGCCAGGGGCGGCCCTGGCGTTCCAGAGCTTCCAGGGCCAGGGCTCGGGTGATGCCCGGGGGTGGGTAGACGATCAGGGGTACGGGGCGGTCGGGGTCCAGCCGGAGGCGTTCCGCGCCGATCCAGACCAGGCGGTCGTGCCAGACGAGTTCGCCGTGGGGGTCCTCGGGGCGGCGTTTGGCCAGGACCAGGTCGAGCTTTCCGTCGGCCAGTTGCTCGTGCAATGTGCCTGAGAGCTCGACCGTCAGCTCCAGGTCGACTTCGGGGTGGTCGTGCCGGAAGCCCTCCAGGATCTCGGGGAGGCGGGTCAGTACGAAGTCCTCGGAGGCGCCGAAGCGCAGCCGGCCGCGCAGCCGCGTCCCCGTGAAGAACGCCGCCGCCTGCTCGTGCGCCTCAAGGATGCGGCGCGCGAAACCGAGCATGGCCTCGCCGTCTTCCGTCAGCTCCACGGAGTGGGTGTCCCGCGAGAACAGCTGCCGCCCCGCCGTGCTCTCCAGCCGGCGCACATGCTGGCTGACCGTCGACTGACGCAGCCCGAGGCGCCGGGCGGCCTGGGTGAAGCTCAGCGTCTGGGCCACGGCCAGGAACGTACGCAGGTGTGAAGGGTCGTACACGCTCCTCAGGCTATCGCGATCCGTGATGACAGTAAGAGCCGTATGCCGGATTCCCGATCACGCTCCGAAGGAGGACCATGGAGAGGGCACGATCCTGCGTCCGGACCGACAGACCGACGAACAAGAACCGACTCAGCAACGGAGCACCGTGAAACGCCTGACGTGGCCGTCCTGGCTGCCGATCGACCCGTACATCCTGCTCCTGCTCGGGACGGTGGGCCTCGCGGCGCTGCTGCCCGCCCGGGGGACGGCGGCCGATGTCGCGTCCGGGGTGTCGACGGGTGCGATCGCTCTGCTCTTCTTCCTGTACGGGGCACGCCTGTCGACCCGCGAGGCCCTGGACGGGCTGCGCCACTGGCGGCTCCATGTCACCGTCCTGGCCTGCACGTTCGTGGTGTTCCCGCTGCTCGGTCTGGCGGCCCGCGGCCTTGAACCGGTGTTCCTGACGCACTCGCTCTACATCGGACTGCTCTTCCTGACGCTGGTGCCCTCGACGGTCCAGTCGTCGATCGCGTTCACGTCCATCGCGCGCGGCAATGTGCCCGCCGCGATCTGCGCGGGCTCCTTCTCCTCCCTCGCGGGCATCGTGATCACCCCGCTGCTCGCGGCGACGCTCCTCGGCAGCGCCGGCGGCGGCTTCTCCGCGGACTCGATCCTCAAGATCGTGCTGCAACTGCTCGTACCGTTCGTGGCGGGCCAGGTGCTACGGCGCTGGATCGGCGACTTCATCGCACGCCACAAGCGGATCACCGGCCTCGTCGACCGCGGCTCGATCCTCCTGGTCGTCTACGCCGCGTTCAGCGAAGGCATGGTCCAGGGCATCTGGCACCAGGTCAGCCCGCTGCGGCTGGCCGGGCTGCTCGCGGTCGAGGCGGTGCTGCTCGCCGTGATGCTCACGCTCACCTGGTACGGCTCGAAGGCGCTGCGGTTCAGCCGTGAGGACCGGATCGCCATCCAGTTCGCCGGGTCGAAGAAGTCCCTGGCGGCCGGACTGCCCATGGCGAGCGTGCTGTTCGGTGCGCAGGCCTCGCTGGCCGTGCTGCCGCTGATGCTCTTCCACCAGATGCAGCTCATGGTCTGCGCGGTGATCGCCAAGCGCCGCTCCCGCGACCCCGAACCGGACCTCAGCCCGAGCCCAGCTTCAGGGTCACGAATCTCGGTCGGTACAGGGACACGTTCCGACTGAGATTCGACTGCGCCGCGGCCCCCGTCGCGTCCAGCCAGTTGACGTCGTAACTGAGCACGAGCCGCCCGCCGAGCGCCGGGTGCACCTGCGGGTTGTACGCCGCGACTTCCCCCTTCTGCTCGGGCAGCGGCGGGCTGAAGCCCTTGGTGGGCCCGCGCCAGGGGCCGGTGGGCGAGCACGCCCAGTACGAGGTGACGGTCGTCAGCCCCTCGGCGCCCGCCGCCATCGTGAACAGCACCCACGTGCCGCCGTCCCGCACGACCGTGAACGCGCTGCCCACGCCCTTACGCTGCCCGTCGCCGAGCACGGGCTTCATCCGCGACGAGATGGTGGACCACCGCCCGCCGTCCCAGTACTCCCACGCGTCCGGCTCAGCCAGCCGGTCGCGGGGCACCCGCGCCACGTACGCCTTCGAGGCCGGCCGGGAGGCGGCCTGTGCGTCGTCCCCGCCGAACACATACGTCCAGTCCTCGTCACTGGTCACCGCCGTCGTGCCGAACAGCACCCGCCGCTCCGGCTCCCGCACCTGCTGCTGGTCGAGGACCTTGACGATGCCCTCGACCCGCAGATCGGGCAGCGAGAGCGTGGCCACCTCCGTGGCGGTGGGGACGCCGTAGATCCAGGGGTACGTGCCGTTCGTACGGGTCCACAGCAGGACGCGTACGACCTTGTCCGAGGACCCGGGGGAGCGGGCCTCGACCTTTGCTGCTACCGGCCAGCGCCACTGACCGGGGGCCGGGTCCGGGAACAGAGGCGCGGGCAGGGTGTTCTGGAGGCGGCCGTCCGACATGACCACGGCCGAGTTCCGCACCAGGGGCGTGTTCTGGTCCCGCCAGGCGTACGACTCACCCACCGGGTTCGGCGGGCCGTACACCTGGCCGAGATACGTGTCCGAGAACAGCCACAGCACCCGGCCGTCCGGCAGCCGCACGGAATGGGTGCCGTCGCCGCCGGTCCAGTCGTCGGCCCGCGAGGCGTCATCGCCGTACCGCGCGAACTCGCCGGTGAGGTCCGGCTCCGCCGCCCAGGACGAGACCGTACGAGGCGTGCAGGCGCCCTCCCGGTCGTCTTCCTCCGGGAGGGCGGTGAGCAGCACCGCTCCGAGGACCAGGGCAAGGAGCAGTCCCAGCCCGGCCCCCGTACGGTGTCGTACTCGTGAGTCGTCGGGCACGGCACGGGACGTTAGTTGCTACCGCGCACCCGGTCCATGGGAAGCCACAGGACGGTGTCCCGCGTCACAGAGCTCGAACTGCCCGTACTGCCCGTGCTGCTGACTCCGGTCAACTCCGTGTCGCTGAGCGCACGGTCGTAGACGCGCACATCATCGATCGCGCCCGCGAAGTGTGCCCGGCTGTCCAGCTTCTGGCCGATGTGCACGCCGAACGGTGAGTTACGGCTCACGGAACCCGGCACGTCCGCCGTGCTGATCGGCGTGCCGTCGATGAACAGCGTGAGCTCCCCTCCGCCGCGCCGCAGCGCCAGATGGTGCCACTGCCCGTCGTTGTACGCGCCACTCGTGCGGACCGAGGCGGACTGCGGGGCACTCGCGCCGTCCCGGACCGTGATCAGCCCCTGAATGCGGTTCGAAGCGGGTTCACCGCGCAGCCACACCTGCGGCTGCGTGGTGCCGACCCCGCCCATCCAGAGCAGCGGCTGCTCACCGGTGGTGGCGGTGTAGCGGAACCACAGCGAAGCCGTGAAGTCCTTTGTCTCCAGCGGCAGTTCACTGTGATATGGCAGCCTTACGGCGTCGTCGGCGCCGTCGAACTCCATCGCCCGGCCGAACACACCGTCCGTCGGGCGCGCGCCACCGAGGACCGCCGCGGGACGCGTGGGAGAGACCAGATCGGTGGTCTTGGGGTCGGGGCCGCGACGCGGTTGCAGCCAGTCCTCCGTGAACCGTGCGAAACGGATCTCGTCGCGCGCGTCCACGGCCCCGCCCTCGTACATCAGGCCGACCGTGCCGCGGTTGATGTCCACCATGTCCGAGTAGCCGGACCAGTCCGTCGTGACGACCGTGCCACGGTCCACGCTGTCCCAGGTCCGCCCGCCGTCGTACGAGGAGCGGACCATCATCGTCCGGCGCCGGTCCGGATCGGCGGGGCAGGCGAGCAGGAGCCGGTCGCCCAACCGCAGGGTGGAACCCTGGACCTGGGGCGTGTAGAGGTCCGGCTGGGTACGGAAGGGCGAGGTGAAACTGTCGCCGCCGTCACGGCTGAACGTCTGCGTGCGGTGGCCGAGTTCGGTGCCGTCCTGCTCACGGCCGCTGATCAGGATCACCCCGTCGGCCCGCTCGGTCATGGTGATCTCGGACGGCTTCTGGCGGAACGTACCGCCTGCCGGTATCGGGTAGGAGTCCGTCGCCCCGATCCGCCAGCTGTCGCCGCCGTCGTCACTGACGATCAGCGCGGCATGATTGGCGGAGACCTGACTGCCGTTCCACGTCTCGGTGTTGACACCGAAGACGAGCCGCCCCGCGTGCCGGCCACGGCTCAGCTGGATGCCGTGCACGGGCCCGGTCGCGTACCAGGAGTTCCAGTGGTCGGGCAGGATCTCGTCGCTGAGGTCGCGCGGTTCGGACCAGGTGAGCCCGTCGTCGTCGCTGTGCTGCATATGGGGAGTGCGGTCGCACGGCACGTCGCAGTTGCGACCGTCCGTACGGCCCGTGTTGTACGTCTCCGCCAGCACGATGCGCCCGGTCTCGCGGTCCACGATCGGAGCGGGGTTGCCGTGGGTGTCACCCCCGCCCTCGTTGACGACCTGGAGGGGACTCCAGGTGCGCCCGCCGTCCGTGGAGCGCTTGAGCACGATGTCTATGTCGCCGGCGTCACTGCAGTCGTTCACCCGGCCTTCGGCGAACGCCAGCAGCGTGCCTTGCGTCGTTTTCACGACGGCGGGGATCCGAAAGCACGCGTATCCGGGATCCTGAGAGGCCTTGAAGAGGATCTGCTGCTCGAACCCGGTGGTTCCTGCGGCCGGTTGGATCCGGTCTGGTGCCGGTTGTGGCGACAGCGCGAGTAACGCGGCGGTGGTGACGCTTGCGATGGCGGTGGTTCTGAGACGTGCGCGAACACTTGACGGCATGGTGCGACCTGCCCTTCATCCGTCCGGACATCTGGACATCCCACGTCCAACGTGCGCGCCACAGACGCTACTTGGGCTCTCAGTGGGCCCACAAGAAGCGTGCAGCGGCCGTTCCGTCCGTTCCGTGATCACGAATGCCCGTGCGGCGACTGTGAAACCTCCGGGGCCACGGATGGGGGAGGTCAGGTGCTGTGGCTGGGGGAGTTCATTCTGACGGAGCAACAGATGATCAGGGTGGATCGTTATGGCGCGGCCGCGATTCAAACGCCGGTCCGGGCGAATTGAGCCCGTCCGGCGATTGAGGACAAGGCCTCAAGGCCGATACGGCGGTCTGGGGGCGGAGCCCCCAGTCGCGGCGTGACTGAGGCGGAGCCCCATCACGGCGCAGGGGGCGCTCCCCGCCGGTCGGGGGCCCCGCCGCCGTGTCGCGGGGAGCCGGTCAGCCCTGGGCGGCCGCGGTCCGCAGGGCGATCCGGTGTTCGCCCGCGTACACGTTCATGGAGGCGCCCCTGAGGAAGCCGACGAGGGTCAGATCCGACTCCGCCGCCAGGTCCACCGCGAGGGACGAGGGCGCCGAGACGGCGGCCAGGACGGGTATGCCCGCCATCACCGCCTTCTGGGCGAGCTCGAAGGAGGCCCGGCCCGAGACCAGCAGGGTCGTGCGGGAGAGCGGAAGCATGCCGTTCTGGAGGGCGCGGCCGACCAGCTTGTCGACCGCGTTGTGCCGGCCCACGTCCTCGCGGATGTCCAGCAGCTCTCCGTCCTCTGTGAACAGGGCCGCCGCGTGCAGACCCCCGGTCCGGTCGAAGACGCGCTGGGATGCGCGCAGCCGGTCGGGGAGACTCGCGAGCAGTTCGGGTTCGAGCCGGACCGGGGCGGCTTCGCCGTCGTCGATGGCCCATCGTGCCGTCGTACGGACGGCATCGAGGCTCGCCTTGCCGCACAGGCCGCAGGAGGACGTCGTGTAGACGTTGCGTTCAAGCGTGATGTCGGGGATGACGACGCCGGAGGCGGTCTTCACATCGACGATGTTGTACGTGTTGGACCCGTCCACGGTCGCGCCCGCGCAGTAGACGATGTTCTGCAGCTCTTGCTGATCGCCCAGCACCCCCTCACTGACCAGGAACCCCGCCGCCAGCGCGAAGTCATCGCCCGGAGTGCGCATCGTGATCGCGAGCGGCTTGCCGTTCAGCCGGATCTCCAGTGGTTCCTCGGCGACGAGCGTGTCCGGGCGGGACGAGACCGCCCCGTCCCGGATACGGATCACCTTGCGTCGTTCCGTGACTCGTCCCATGTTCTGATCAGCCCCGGTTCTGTACGTGCTGGTAGCCGAAACGGCCCTTGATGCAGAGATTGCCGTGGGTCACCGGGTTGTCGTGCGGCGAGGTGACCTTCACGATCTCATTGTCCTGCACGTGCAGGGTCAGATTGCAGCCCACTCCGCAGTACGCGCACACCGTGGTCGTCTCGCTCTGCGCCGACTCGTCCCACGTACCCGCCGCCCGCATGTCGAACTCCGTTTTGAAGCTGAGCGCTCCCGTCGGGCACACCTCGATGCAGTTGCCGCAGTACACGCAGGCGGAATCGGTGAGCGGGGCGTCGTGCTCGACCGCGATACGGGCGTCGAAGCCGCGCCCGGCGACGGAGATCGCGAACGTGTTCTGCCACTGGTCGCCGCAGGCGTCGACGCACTTGTAGCAGAGGATGCACTTGTCGTAGTCGCGGACGTAGAGGTCATTGTCGATCTTTGGTTGTTCATTCAGCCGGGCCGCGTCCGGGCCGAAACGGTCCGGCTTGGCCTCGTACTCCTTGAGCCACTCGGCGACCTGGGGTGTGGTCGACAAGTCGACCGAGGAGGCGAGGAGTTCGAGGACGATCTTGCGGCTGTGGCGGGCGCGTTCGGTGTCGGTCCGCACCTCCATGCCGGGCTCGGCCCTGCGGGAACAGGCCGGGACCAGGGTGCGAGAGCCCGCCACCTCCACCACGCAGACGCGGCAGGCGTTCTTGGGGGTGAGGGTGTCGCCCTGGCAGAGAGTCGGGATGTCCTTCCCCGCGGCCCGGCAGGCGTCGAGGATGGTAGAGCCCTCCGGGACCCTGGCCTCCTCGCCGTCGATGGTGAACTCCAGCAGACGACGGGGGATCCCCAGCGGCGTCACGGTCATACGGCGGCTCCTGTGCTGCGGCAGGTCGCGGTCATTCGTACGCCCCCAAGCGGTCGATGGCGGATTCCACGGCGTTCCACGCGGTCTGCCCGAGACCGCAGATCGAGGCATCCCGCATGGCGCGGCCGACCTCCCGGAGCAGGGCGATGTCGCCGGCCGCGTCCGTGCCCGTGCGCTCGACGATGCGGTGCAGGGCCTCCTCCTGGCGCACGGTCCCGACCCGGCATGGCACGCACTGGCCGCACGACTCGTCGCGGAAGAACTCTGCGATACGGAGCAAGAGGCGGGGGAGGGGAACGGTGTCGTCGAAAGCCATCACGACACCCGAGCCGAGCGTCGTTCCCGCCTCCCTCGTGCCCTCGAAGGTGAGCGGGATGTCCAGCTCGTCAGGGCGTACGAAGCCGCCGGCGGCGCCGCCCAGGAGGACGGCGCGCAACCGTCGACGTACGCCTGCCAAATCCAGCAGTTCGCCCAGTGTCGCGCCGAACGGGAGCTCGTAGACACCGGGGCGGTCCACGCTTCCCGATACGCAGAACAGCTTGGGGCCGGTGGATTTCCCGGTGCCGATCGCCGCGTATGCCTCGGCCCCCATCGTGAGGATCGGCAGCACGTTGACCAGTGTCTCGACGTTGTTCTCGGTAGTGGGTTTGCCGAACAAACCCTTCTCTACGGGGAAGGGCGGTTTCGAGCGGGGCTCTCCTCTGTAGCCCTCGATGGAGTTGAAGAGGGCGGTCTCCTCACCGCAGATGTAAGCGCCCGCGCCGCGGCGGATCTCGATGTCGAAGGCGTAGCCCTGGCCGAGGATGTCGTCGCCGAGCAGGCCACGCGCGCGTGCCTGACCGATGGCGTGCTCCATGCGCTCGAGGGCGCGTGGGTACTCGCCGCGCAGGTACAGGTAGCCCTTGTGCGCGCCGATCGCGTACGCCGCGATCGTCATCGCCTCCACGAGGGAGTACGGGTCGCCCTCCATGATCACGCGGTCCTTGAAGGTGCCCGGTTCGGATTCGTCGGCGTTGCAGACGAGGTAGTGCGGGTGGTCGGGTTGGGAGGCCGTGGCCTGCCATTTGCGGCCGGTGGGGAAGGCCGCGCCGCCTCGGCCGACGAGGCCCGCGTCGGTGACTTCGCGGATGACGCCGGCGGGGCCGAGGGTGAAGGCCCTTCGGAGGGCGGTGTAGCCGTTGTGCGCGCGGTAGTCGTCCAGGGAGGTGGGGTCGGCTGCTCCGATGCGGTGGAGGAGGAGCAGGGACGGGTCGCCGGACTGGGGGACGGCTGTTGACGCGGGGGGCTCGTCAGGTGCGGCGCCGGGGGAGGTGGCCGCGAGGACGGTGGACTCGACGGTGGCGGGGGCGGCAACGGCGGTGGCCCGCAGGCCCGCGGCGGTCGCCGGACGGGCTGAAAGATCAGCCCCTCCGGCGTTTGAGGAGCGGGCGCCCGCGGGCGGCGCCCCCGGCGGAGCCCCAGCGGGGCTCCGGGGCGCAGCCCCGGTTCCGGGAATGGGGAAAGAGCCCGCCGCGGGCGCCCCCGCCCGCACCACCAACGCCGCCGGCGCCCGCTCACACAACCCCAGACACGGACTCCGCTCCACGGAAACCCCGCTCCCGAGCCCCAGCCGCGCCTCGACCCCCGCGCACAACTCCGCCGCCCCCGCCCCCACGCACGCGAGATCGGTGCACACGTGCAGTACCGTCGCGGGCCGTGGCTTCACCGAGAACATGGCGTAGAACGTGGCCACCCCGTACGCCTCCGCCGGTGGCACGGTCAACCGTCGGCACAGGTAATCCAGCGCACCCTCGCTGATCCACCCCACGCGATCATTGATCGCGTGCAACCCCGGCAACAGCAGGTCACGACGATCCCGCGCCGCACGGCCCCCACGTGCCCACCTCAGGTCGGCGTCGGACCGGTCCGCGCCCTCCCACGACGACTGCGGAGGCCCGAGCAGCGCGTCGACCGCCGCCCGTTCCTCGTCCGTGGGCTTGCTGTCACCGAAGTGCAGATCCACCAGATCACCTCACCTGAATCGCAACCGGAAGCTTCTCGATCCGGATCGCCGACGCCTTGAACTCCGCGGTCCCGGCGATCGGGCAATTGGCCTCGATCGTCAGCTGGTTGGTGTCCACCTCGTCGGGAAAGTGCATGGTCATGAACGCCAGCCCGGGGCGCAGCGCCGGATCGACCCACACCGGCGCCACCACCGCACCGCGCCGCGACGACACCTGGACCTCTTCGCCCACCACGACCCCGTAGCGCTCCGCGTCCTCCGGACACAGTTCGACGTACTCCCCGCGCCGCAGCGGCGAGGCGAAACCGCCGCTCTGTACACCGGTGTTGTACGAGTCGAGCCGACGCCCGGTGGTCAGACGGATCGGGTACTCCTCGTCCGTCAGATCGACGGGCGGATCGTGCTGGACGAGCCCGAAGGGCGCGAGACGGCCGCGACGGGCCGGATCCGCATCCCACAACCGCCCATGCAGGTACGTCGGTTCGAGCCGATCCGTGTCCGGGCACGGCCACTGGATGCCCTGGTGTTCCTCCAGGCGCTCGTACGTCATCCCGTAGTGGTCCGGCGACACCGACCGCAGCTCGTTCCATACGGTTTCGGAGTCCGCGTACTTCCACTCGTGGCCGAGCCGGGCGGCCAGCTCGCAGATGATGTCGATGTCCTCGCGGGCCTCACCGGGTGGAGTGACGGCCGCCCGTACCCGCTGAACTCGCCGCTCGCTGTTGGTCGTTGTGCCGTCCGTCTCGGCCCACCCGGCGGTCGCGGGCAGCACCACGTCCGCCAGCTCGGCGGTCTTTGTGAGGAAGATGTCCTGCACGACGAGGAAGTCCAGGGCCTTGAGGCGCCGTACGGCCTGCTCGGTGTCGGCCTCGGACTGGGCGGGGTTCTCGCCGATGCAGTAGACGGCCTTGAGCGCGCCCTCCTCCATCGCCTCGAACATCTCCGTCAGGTTCAGCCCGTAGTGCGGCTGGATGACTGTGTCCCAGGCGGACTCGAACTTCAGCCGGATGTCCGGATTCAGGATGTCCTGGAAGCCGGGCAGCCGATTCGGAATCGCCCCCATGTCACCCCCGCCCTGCACGTTGTTCTGACCGCGCAAGGGCTGCAACCCCGAGCCGTAACGCCCCACATGCCCCGTCAGCAGGGACAGGTTGATGAGCGCGCGCACGTTGTCCGTGCCGTTGTGGTGCTCGGTGATGCCGAGGGTCCAGCACAGCTGTGCGCGCTCGGCGCGGGCATACGCATGCGCCAACTCCCGTATCGCGGGGGCCGGTACGCCCGTCACCTTCTCGGCGAGCGAGAGCGTCCAGGGCTCGACGAGTTGCTTGTACTCCTCGAAACCGGTGGTCGCCCGCTCGATGAAGGCCTCGTTCGCCAGCCCCGCGTGGATGATCTCGCGGCCGATCGCGTGCGCCATCGGGATGTCCGTGCCGACGTTCAGCCCGAGCCAGCTCTCCGCCCACTCGGCGGTCGACGTCCGGCGCGGGTCGACGGCGTACATCCGTGCGCCTTTCCTGATCCCCTTCAGGACATGCTGGAAGAAGATCGGGTGTGCGAAACGGGCGTTGGAGCCCCACATCACGATGAGGTCGGTGTGCTCGACCTCTCCGTACGACGACGTCCCGCCGCCCGAGCCGAATGCGGCCGAGAGGCCGGCGACGCTCGGAGCGTGGCAGGTGCGGTTGCAGGAGTCGACGTTGTTGGTGCCCATGACGACGCGCGCGAACTTCTGTGCCACGTAGTTCATTTCGTTGGTCGCGCGGGCGCAGGAGAACATCCCGAACGCACCGCGGGCGGCGGAGAGCCCGCGGGCGGCTCGGTCCAGCGCCTCGTCCCAACTGGCGCGCCGAAAGGGTTCGTCGCGGGAGTCACGGACGAGGGGGTGCGTGAGTCGGGTGTACGTCTTGGGAGTTCGGTCGCGCTTGTTTGTACGGCTCATGCGGCTCATGCGGCGGTCCTCAATGCGAGCAGATCCGAGATGGCGTGGACGGTGCGGAGCGTCGGCACCTCGACCCCGGTGATCTCCGCCAACTCGACGACGGCGGCGAGGAGTACGTCGAGCTCGAGCGGTTTGCCGCGCTCCAGGTCCTGAAGGGTCGAGGTGCGGTGATCGCCGACGCGCTCGGCGCCGGCCAGCCGCCGTTCGATGGAGACCCCGACCTCGCAGCCCAGTGCCCGGGCGACCGAGAGCGTCTCGGCCATCATGATCTCGATGACCTTGCGGGTGCCGCCGTGCAGGCACATCTGCCGCATGGTCGCGCGGGCGAGGGCACTGATCGGGTTGAAGGAGATATTGCCGAGCAGCTTGAGCCAGACGTCGTTGCGCAGGTCCGGCTCGATCGGGCACTTGAGCCCGCCCGCCCGCATGGCCTCGCTGAACGCGGTGCACCGCGCCGACACCGAGCGGTCGGGCTCGCCCACGGAGAACCGGGTGCCTTCGAGATGACGTACAACTCCCGGCCCTGCAAGCTCAGTTGCGGCATACACCACGCACCCGACGGCCCGTTCGGGCGCGAGCACCGCACTGACCGCGCCGTCCGGGTCCACGCTCTCCACACGATGGCCGTCGTACGGGCCGCCATGTCGGTGGAAGTACCACCAGGGAATGCCGTTCTGGGCGGCGACCACCGCCGTCGTGCCATGAAGGAGCGGCTCGATCAGCGGCCCGCACGCCGCGTACGAGTTGGCCTTCAGACCCAGGAAGACGAAGTCGGCCGGGCCGACCTCGGCCGGGTCATCGGTGACGTGTGCCCGAGCGGTGAAGTCCCCGCGCGGGCTGAGCACTTGCACTCCGTGCTGCCTCATGGCCGCCAGATGCGGTCCACGGGCGATGAGATGCACATCGGCGCCCGCGCGATGCAGCGCGGCACCGACGTAGGCGCCGATCGCGCCGGCGCCGAGAACTGCCACTTTCACTTGAGGGTCTCCGTTCGGTCGAGGGATACCGCGGAGGTGACTGTGGTGTCGAAATCTGTCGACGGAATATTGTCTACAGTATGGGAGTTGGTGCAGCAAGGGTTCGCGCACTAGCTGGGACAGCCTGGTGTGTGACGGTGCGTAGCTGACCACTTCGAGGGTCGCGCTCGCTCAAATGGCCTTCAGGCGTGGGATGCGGCGACTTCGCGGAGGAGGCTCAGAAACGCGGACAGGGCCGGCTGGTCCTCGGTCGCCTCCTTGACCACGGCAAAGATGGACCGTGTGGCTGCGGGCCGGGTGACCGGCAGGCACGTCACCGCAGTGGTGGAGATGGCGGTGAGCGCGAGCTTGGGAACCATGGTCACGCCGAGGCCGGTGGCGACGAAGGCGACGGCGGTGGCGTAGTCGTGGGCCTCCACGACGAAGTTCGGGTTGAACCCGGCCGCGCCGCACGCGTCGAGGATGGTCTCCCGGCAGATGCTGCTCGGCCACTCGTTGTCAATCCATGTCTCGTCGCTCAGCCTGCCCAGCTCAATGATCTCTTCGGCGGCGAGACGGTGCTCCGGCGGCAGGACCACGACGAAGGGATCGTCCAACAGGTGGATCGCACGTAGCCCGCGGGGCACCGGGACGGTGTCGTCCAGCACCATGATCTCGGCGTCCACCGCCTCGCCGGTCAACCCCTTGCCCAGCCTCAGCTCCACCCGGACCTCGGGGAAGCGCCGGCCGAACTCGGCGATGATCGGCGGGATCAGCACCGCGCCGGCAGTGGCGAAGTAGCGGACGGTCAACCGGCGCGACTTCCCCGCACGCAGGTCGGAGAGGGCTGTCTCCGCGTCGGCGATCCGCGTCTGGATCTGCCGGGCATGCGCGGCCAGGAGCCGTCCCGCTTCGGTGGGGCGGATGCCTCTGCCCCGGCGTTCGAACAGGGCGGTGCCGGTCTCCCGCTGCAGCGCGGCGATGTGCTGGCTGATCGCCGATGGGGTGTAGCCGAGGATGCCGGCCGCAGCTTGGATCGAGCCGGCCTCGACGACCGAGCGGAGCACAACGAGACGGCGGACATCAAGCATAGGCAGATAATACAGTCCCGCTTCATAGTTCTTAAGAAAACATCGCTTGTGCTGTCCTGTCGGCGGCTCCAGAATCCGAGCATGGAGAAGAACAGAAGCATTCGGCTGGGCATCGTGGGTCTGGGGGCGATGGGCAGCGAGATGCTCGATGTCGCGTGGCGGCACCCCGAGTTCGAGGTGGTTCTGGCCGCGGACCCCAGCACTCAGGCCGTTGAGCGGGCACGAGCGGCGCATCCGCAGGTGCCGTGCATCCAGCGTGCGGAGGAGCTGCTCGACCATGACGGGCTCGACGCGGTCTACATCGCGTCGCCGCCCGCCACGCACGCGGGCTTCGCGGTACGCGCCATGAAGGCGGGCAAGGCGGTCTTCGCCGAGAAGCCGCTCGCGGTGGATCTGGCTGAAGGCGAGGAGATGGTGGCGGTGGCCACGGCGACCGGAGCTGTGAACGCGCTGAACTTCGTGCTGTCCGATCGCAGCGCCGCGTTGGCGGTTGGCCGGGCGTTGCGGGACGGTGAAGCCGGCACAGTCCTCGGTGTGGATATCCGTTTCGACTTTCCGCAGTGGCCGAGGGAGTTCCAGCAAGACGCTCGCTGGGTGGCCGGACGTGCGCAGGGCGGGTTCCTGCGTGAGGTCGCCTCGCACTACCTCTTCCTCACCGACCGGCTTTTGGGCCACATCTCGCCCGTCCACACACACGTGACCTATGGCGTGGCAGGAGAGAGCGCAGCCTCGGGCCTGTTACTCGCAGGCGAAGTGCCGGTCAGGCTCTCCGGACAGGTCGCTGCTGCTCCGGAGACTTACGAGTGGACACTGCACGGATCCGAGCGGTCGTACCGGATCGACGACTGGGGAGACTTGTGGCTCGGCGACCGCTCCGGCTGGACCCGCGTCGAGCTGGATGGTCCGCGGGGCAGTGAGGAAACCCGGCTGACCGAGTTCGCCCGGGCCGTCCGGGGTGAGGACTCCACGCTGGCCGACTTCGCCGCCGGCTTGCGGGTGCAGCAACTGGTCGAGCACTTCCACCGGGAGATCCGGTGAGGCGTTGCGGCCCGGCGGTGGTCGTCGGCGAGCATGGCGGGCCGGGCGTGCTCGAAGTGCACGACCTCGGTCTTCCCGAGGTGGCTGGTGACCAAGTGCTGGTGGAAGTCGCCTACGCCGGAGTCAACTATGTGGACATCTACCAGCGCGAGGGCGTCTACCCCCGCCAGGTCCCCTTCGTGCCCGGCGGTGAAGGGGCGGGCCGGGTCCTGGAGGTGGGTGCCGAGGCGTCCGGACTGAGCCCCGGCGACAGGGTCGCATGGCAAGGCGCCCCGGGCGCCTACGCCCGGTATGTGTCGGTCCCGGCCTCCCAACTGCTGCGGATCCCCGACGAGGTGACCGACGAACAGGCTGCGGCACTTCCCCTCCAGGGGCTGACCGCCCACTACCTCGCAACCAGCTCATACGCCGTCCAACCCGGAGACACCGTCCTCATCCACGCCGGAGCGGGCGGGGTGGGGCTCCTGCTGACCCAGATCGCCAAGATCCGCGGCGCCACCGTCATCACGACCGTCTCCTCACCCGGCAAAGCGGAAGCCTCGCGCGCGGCGGGCGCGGACCAGGTGCTTGGATACGACGACTTCCATGAGGAACTGAGACGGCAGGGCGTCCATGCCGTCTACGACGGGGTCGGCAGAAGCACCTTCGAACGATCACTGAAAGTCCTGCGTCGGCGCGGCACTCTTGTGCTCTATGGCGGCTCCAGCGGGCATGTGGCCTCGGTCGACCCGCTTCGTCTGACCGACGGCGGCTCGCTCACGCTGAAGCGCCCCACTCTCCGCGACTTCGTCGTCGACCGAGCCGAGCTTGAAGGCCGCTTCCAGGATCTGCTCGACTGGCTCATCGAAGGACGGCTGCATCTGCACATTCACCGGCACTACCCCTTGGCGGACGCGAAGGATGCCCACCGTGCTCTCGCCTCGCGGGACACGGTCGGCAAGCTCCTCCTAGCCCCGTGATCCGGTGGCTCCTGGATGACGAAGTCGCTCGACCTGGAGGGGGCATTCACAGCCCCGGAACCCAGACAGTGATGTCTGATTGCCGCCAGCACTCGTTGGTGAGGGCGACGATGCTGGCGGCATGACTGATTCGTACACGACGGACTCAGTAGCCGTACTCACCAACATGTATGCGGCCGAGGCGGAGTACCTGGCGGCTGGTGGTCCCGGTGAGGCTTCGTTCGATCTACTGGCTCCGTTCTTCACCCTCGACGTTGTGCTGCACCAGGCCGATGCCCTGCCCTATGGCGGCACCTGGCGTGGTCATGCGGGCATGGAACAGCTCTTCCTCGCCATGAGCCAGGCTTGGGAATCGTTCGACATGATGGAACAGGAGTTCCTCGCCACCGGCGAGACCGCGGTGGTACTCACTCAGGTTCGTGCTCGCGCACGTGCCACCGGTCGGAAACTTGCCTTCCCCATCCTGCAGACCATCGCAGTCAAGGACGGGAGGATCGCCCAGGTCCGTGCTTTCTACTGGGACACCGCCGCAATCGCCGAGGCTTTCGCAGCACCCGGGAATACCATGTGAGGCCACCGGTGAGCTTGCTGGTCACACCTGCCGCGAACGGCCGGCCTGCGGCTCCAGCGCAGGCCGCCGTGACAGGCCCCGGAGCGGCTGAGAGCCACGCCAGCCTGGATCGCACCGGCCTGAGAGCGGGCGGCAGGAACTGGATCAACCGCCACAGGTGGACGCCGTACGGGCGAGTCGTCATCGCCGGCTTCTCCCTGTGACCGTGAGAGACATAGGCGCCGGTGGAAACGGCCGCCCCTCGTGACCGAGCAGCCAGTACGGCTCATCTGGTCCTCGAGTAAGCGGAACCAGCCAGCTCCCCCCTCGGATGGATGGATCAGTCAGCCAATCGGCCCTAGAACGGCCGCTGCAGGGCGTGGTGACGAAATTGGCAGGACTAGTTTTCGCTGGGCTGATTTCGCCCTGCCCAGCGACAGGTCCGAACCGGTGAGGCAAGGCTCCGCTGTCCCAGCCGTGCCCACCCACCACCGATTGCTGCCGATTGAGGGATCCATGGCGACACATACTGAACCGGTTGCTCCGGTACCGGCGGCGGAGCGCCGCGGCGCAGGGCAGGTGATCATCACCTGGATCACCACGACCGACCACAAGAAGATCGGGCACCTGTACCTGATCACGTCGTTCGCGTTCTTCCTGATCGGCGGGGTGCTGGCGATGGCGATCCGGGCGGAGCTGGCCCGGCCGGGGCTGCAGCTCATCTCCAACGAGCAGTACAACCAGGCGTTCACCATGCACGGCACGATCATGCTGTTGCTGTTCGCCACCCCCACGTTCGCCGGGTTCGCCAACGCGGTCATGCCCTTGCAGATCGGCTCACCGGACGTCGCCTTCCCGCGGCTGAACATGCTCTCGTACTGGCTGTTCCTGTTCGGCGGCCTGGCGGTGCTCAGCAGCTTCCTGACGCCCGAGGGCGCCGCCGACTTCGGCTGGACCGCCTACACCCCGCTCAGCAGGGAGGAGCGCACCCCTCAAGTGGGCGGTGATCTGTGGATCATGGGGCTGGCATTCGCCGGGTTCGGCACGATCCTCGGCGCGGTCAACTTCATCACCACCATCATCTGCATGCGTGCCCCCGGCATGACCATGTTCCGCATGCCGATCTTCACCTGGAACGTGCTGCTCACCTCGGTCCTGGTCCTGTTCGCCTTCCCCGTCCTGGCCGCCGCGCTGCTCGCGCTGGAGGCGGACCGGAAATTCGGCGCGCACATCTTCGACCCGGCGAACGGCGGAGCGATCCTGTGGCAGCACCTGTTCTGGTTCTTCGGTCACCCCGAGGTCTACATCCTCGCTCTGCCGTTCTTCGGCGTGGTCACCGAGATCCTTCCGGTCTTCTCCCGTAAGCCGATCTTCGGCTACATGGGCCTGGTCGGCGCCACCATCGCCATCACCGGCCTGTCCGTGACCGTGTGGGCCCACCACATGTTCGCCACCGGCGCCGTGCTGTTGCCGTTCTTCTCCTTCATGAGCTTCCTCATCGCCGTACCGACCGGCGTGAAGTTCTTCAACTGGATCGGCACGATGTGGAAGGGCTCGATCTCGTTCGAACCCCCGATGCTGTGGGCGGTCGGCTTCCTTGTCACGTTCCTCTTCGGCGGCCTTTCCGGAGTGATCCTGGCCTCGCCGCCGATGGACTTCCACGTCACCGACAGCTACTTCGTGATCGCGCACTTCCACTACGTGCTGTTCGGCACGATCGTCTTCGCGATGTTCGGCGGATTCAGCTTCTGGTGGCCGAAGATGACCGGCACCATGCTCGACCAACGCCTCGAGAAGGTCCACTTCTGGACGCTGTTCGTCGGCTTCCACACCACTTTCCTCGTCCAGCACTGGCTCGGTGCTGAGGGCATGCCCCGCCGTTACGTCGACTACCTCGCCGCCGACGGGTTCACCGCACTCAACACCGTCTCCTCCATCGGCTCCTTCCTCCTCGGCCTGTCCACCCTGCCCTTCCTCTACAACGTCTGGAAAACCGCCCAACGTGGCAAACGGGTCCAGGTCGACGACCCCTGGGGATACGGCCGCTCCCTGGAATGGGCCACCTCCTGCCCGCCGCCCCGCCACAACTTCGTCACCCTGCCGCGCATTCGCTCCGAATCCCCCGCCTTCGACCTGCACCATCCGGATCTGGCACAGCTCGACGAGCGAGAGCGCGCCGGTAAGCGCGACGTCCTGGACGCCGGCGGTCACAACGGCGAACGGCCATGAGCCACGAAGCGCACGGCGGACCCCACGGCGACCGGGACAGCGTTCTGGCCGACGAGGTCGAGGGCTACCTGCTCGCCCACGTCCATCACGACCAGGCGCGCCGTGAGGCCGAATCCCTCTGCGCCCGCATGCCGTGGCTGACCGGCGCCCAAGCCGAGGACCTCACCCGCCACTACGTCCACGTGCGCATCGGCCTCAGCCGTCAGATGCTGCTCGACGTAGCCGAGCGAGCCGGCCGGCTGCGGCAGGAGTACGAGGAGCGGTACGCCGACCTCCGACGCGACCTGCTCAAACGCCACGCCGCCTGTGCCTGCGCAGTCCTCGCCTGCGCCGGAGGCGTGAGCACACTGGCGTGCCTGCTCGCCCGCTGACGGTTGGATCCGGACACGCGGAAACCCGCCGATGGTCCCTGGCTCCCGCCCATCCCTATGGACCGCCGAGGCCGGCGGTCCATAGGAGGCGTCAGTCGTCGGACGCGTGTCGCCGGAGCCGCGCTCGGTTCCCCGCCCGTTGCCGGTGAGCGGGGCGCACGGGTCGCCTGATAAAGCCAAGCCGGCTCCGGCAGGCATCTAGGCAGCCGGCATGCCGCGGTTTCGGCCGGTTGACCGACGTGAGTCGGTTTGTCGGGCGGCGGCGCTGGCTGCCAGCCCCAGCAGCAGAGCGACGGTACCCACGGTGACGTTGCTGACGATGGACCTCGTAGAGGTGACGTCACCTGCCACGACCCAGGGGGCGATGATGGTCCACACGCCCAGGGCGCAGGCCGCCCACGCCATGCTGTGCGTGCGCTCGTAGGCACGCCCGAAGCCACCGCTCATCAGGACCGCATAGGCGATGCCGACGATCAGGTTGTTGACGGCCAGTGTCGTGAGGTCGTTGAACCCCACGATCCATGGCGACGCCGCCAGATACAGGCCGGTGAGGAGAGCCATCGTCTCCACGGTCTGCGCCTGGGGGGTGGTCGCCGCGCGCTCGGCCATCTCGTGGCGCGTGCGCATGTCGAGGATGTCGGGATGGGTTTCCATGGGGGATCGGGGAGAGGTTGTCATTCCTGCCACCTCCGATGTTGCGTGATCTCCGGATGCGAATGAGCGAGTACCCATATTTCAGCCCGATTCCGGTTCCGGCGGCCGATCGGCGCCTGCAGGCCGATGCACGTGACAGGACCCGTCGCACGCGCCGAAGTCGGTACCCCTCGCGGCACGACAGTACGGCCGACACGACGGCGTGGGCCGGTCATGCCAGTCCACGGTGGTGCGAGCAGGCCAAACCGGACCAGACGCAGCCTCGAGGCATAGGTTGACGGACTCAGCCGGGGCACTCGGTGAACATCGACAGGTCCGAGACCCTGAGGGAAATCATGAACGTGACAGAACGAGGTACCGGCGACGGTCAGACACGGCAGAGAAGACTGGACATCTATCTCAATGATCACCTGGCCGGGGCGACGGCCGGTGTGGAGCTCGCCCGGCGCATGGTCCAGGAGCACGGAGACTCGCCGTACGGCGACGACCTGAAGAACCTGGCGGCGGAGATCTCGCGGGACCGGCAGGCACTGCTGCGACTCCTGGCAGACCTCGACGTTCCCGTAAAGCACTACAAGGTCTACGGGGCATGGCTGGGCGAGAAGATCGGGCGTGTGAAGCCCAACGGGCGCCTGCTGCGTCGCTCCGGCCTCACCGTGCTGGTCGAACTCGAAGCACTGCGGCTGGGGGTACAGGGCAAGGCGTTGCTCTGGCGCAACCTGCTCTCCGTAGCGGCGCAGGACTCACGCCTGGACTTTGACCGGCTGGAGCGACTGCGGCAAAGGGCCGGGCAGCAGAGCGAGACGTTGGATTCCCTGCACGTCAGAGCCGCAACGGCGCTGCTGTCCCCCACCCCACTGCCGGCAGCGACATCACAGGCCACCACCGCGCAGGACGCACCCTCGTGATCACTCCTGAGCAGATCGAGGCCCTCCTCGGCACCGGCGTACCGTCCCGGCGTGATCTCAAGGAGATGGCCGCTCCGGGCACCGCTGTGACACAGCTCGGCGCCTGAGAACGTCTGGTCCGCAGATCCGGCGCCGCGGGGCCCGACGGCCTGCGCTCCGTGGCTTCGTACGGCACCGCGCACGGCGATCCGCAGCGGCGCCATTCGCCGCCTGGCTGTTCCGTCCCGGTCGCCGCCGTTCTTGCCGGTTGACTCCGGACGGCAGCGGGTACGTGGCGTCGGCCTGGTTCCGGGCCGTCAGCCGAGTAGACCCCCGTAGGCTTCGACCCTCTCGAACACCAAGGCATCCTGCTGGACCGCCAGCTGCGCAACTGGCGGGTGGTCGACGGCCCCCGGGATCCCGTACGCAAGACCATGGGCAAGGACCGCTGAACGACGTCCGCCTCATGGCCGGAACAGCCCTGAACTCCCTGGCACCCAAGCGGACTTGCCGCGGTCCGGCGCGGAGCCCGCCAAAGGCCACGGGGTGCCGCCCGTCGGCCCCCGACGACCGTTCGTCGCGTCCGGCATACCGTTCATCGCATCCCGTCGACGCGTTCCGGCGGGCCGACTTCCCAACTGGGCGCCAGATTCCTATCGTTCGGGATCATGAGTCCCCCCATAGCCCCGCCCGGCTGGAGCCGCTGGCTGGTTCCGCCGGCTGCCCTTTCGGTCCATCTCTCCATCGGTCAGGCCTATGCCTGGTCCGTGTTCAAGCCGCCCCTGGAGTCCGCGCTCGACCTCAGCGGTACGCAGAGCGCACTGCCGTTCCAACTGGGCATCGTGATGCTCGGGTTGTCCGCAGCGTTCGGCGGCACGCTCGTCGAGCGGAACGGGCCGCGCTGGGCGATGACCGTGGCCCTGTGCTGCTTCTCGTCCGGCTTCCTGCTGTCGGCGCTGGGTGCCGCCACCGAGCAGTACTGGCTGATCGTCTTCGGCTATGGCTTCGTCGGCGGGATCGGTCTCGGCATCGGGTACATCTCGCCCGTCTCCACGCTCATCAAGTGGTTCCCGGACAGGCCCGGCATGGCCACCGGCATCGCCATCATGGGCTTCGGCGGCGGCGCGCTGATCGCCTCACCCTGGTCCGCGCAGATGCTGGAGTCGTTCGGCTCCGACAGTTCCGGTATCGCGCTCGCCTTCCTCGTGCACGGGCTGACGTACGCCGTCTTCATGCTGCTCGGCGTTCTCCTGGTGCGCGTGCCGCGCACAGAAAAGCCGGTGGCCTCCGGGCCGAGCGCCTACGAGGGCGTCCAGGTGTCGGCGCGCAACGCCGTGCGCACCCCGCAGTTCTGGTGTCTGTGGATCATCCTCTGCATGAACGTCACCGCGGGCATCGGCATCCTGGAGAAGGCCGCCCCGATGATCACGGACTTCTTCGCGGACACCTCGACGCCGGTCTCGGCTTCGGCGGCGGCCGGCTTCGTCGCGCTGCTCTCGGCGGCCAACATGACGGGCCGAATCGTCTGGTCGTCGACGTCCGACCTGGTCGGGCGCAAGAACATCTACCGCCTGTATCTGGGCGCGGGCGCCCTGATGTACGCGCTGATCGCGTGGGTGGGGGACTCTTCGAAGCCGCTGTTCATCATCTGCGCGCTGGTGATCCTCTCCTTCTACGGAGGCGGCTTCGCGACCATCCCCGCCTATCTGAAGGACCTCTTCGGCACCTACCAGGTCGGCGCGATCCACGGCCGGCTGCTCACCGCCTGGTCGACCGCCGGAGTCCTCGGACCGCTGATCGTCAACTGGATCGCGGACCGGCAGGAAGAGGCGGGCAAATCCGGTGAGGCCCTGTACGGACTGTCGCTGATCATCATGATCGGGCTGCTGGCCATCGGCTTCGTCGCCAATGAACTCGTACGCCCCGTCCACGCCCGCCACCACGTCCCCGCCCCGAAGGAGGCCGCCGATGTCCACGAGCGACAGCAGTCCGCCTAGCACACCGGCCGGCACTCCGCCCGGGCGCCGGGGGCTGATCGCCTTCTCCTGGGTGTGGGTGGGGGCGCCGCTCGCCTACGGTCTGTACGAACTGGTGCGGAAGGCGACGCAACTGTTCACCGGGTAAGTGCTCGGGTGTCCAAGCGTTCAACAAAAGCCGACAAGGCTGAGGCCGCTTTCCTGTGGCTTCACCTGCCCTCGTACCCGTGAGTACCCGAACAGACTGGTGGGTCATACACCCAGGCAACGAGGGGGACCGCCCATGAGGGGCTCACGCATCGCCGCCGTCGGCCACTACCAGCCCGCCAAGGTACTCACCAACGAGGACCTGGCGGGTCTGGTCGACACCAGCGACGAGTGGATCAGGAGCCGGGTGGGCATCCGCACACGGCATATCGCCGGACCCGACGAACCGGTCGACGAGCTGGCCGCGCACGCCGCCGCCAAGGCCCTCGCGGCGGCCGGACTCGCACCCGACGACATCGACCTGGTCCTGGTGGCGACCTCCACCGCGGTCGACCGCTCGCCGAACATGGCCGCCCGGGTCGCCGCCCGGCTCGGCATCCCGTCCCCGGCTGTGATGGACCTCAACGTCGTCTGCGCGGGCTTCACGCATGCGCTGGCCACCGCCGACCACGCGGTACGCGCCGGGGGCGCGAGCCGGGTGCTCGTCATCGGCGCCGACAAGATGTCCGACGTCGCGGACTGGACGGACCGTACGACCTGCGTGCTCGTCGGGGACGGGGCGGGGGCCGCGGTCGTCGAGGCCTCGGAGGAGACCGGTATCGGGCCGGTTCTGTGGGGTTCGGTGCCCGAGATGGGGCACGCGGTACGGATCGAGGGCACGCCTTCGCGGTTCGCACAGGAGGGGCAGAGCGTCTACCGGTGGGCCACCACCCAGCTCCCGCCCATCGCGCGCAAGGCCTGCGAGCGGGCGGGCCTGGCCCCAGAGGACCTCGCCGCGGTCGTCCTGCACCAGGCGAACCTGCGCATCATCGAGCCGCTCGCCGAGAAGATCGGCGCCGTGAACGCCGTCGTCGCGCGCGATGTCGCCGAGTCCGGCAACACGTCCGCGGCGAGCATCCCGCTCGCCTTCTCGAAGCTCGTCGAACACGGCGAGATCTCCACCGGCGACCCGGTGCTGCTCTTCGGCTTCGGCGGCAATCTGTCGTACGCGGGACAGGTGGTCCGCTGCCCATGACGTGCGGGTTCCCGGTGGTGTGACGAGCCCAACTCCCCCTCGCCCTGGCTGTTGTGCGCCGTAGACTGTAGACGAAAGACAATTGATACTGGCTGGCACCGGCTTTCGGCTACCGCGCTGCCGTTGCACAGGAGGGGGACCGCGATGTTGTCGACAGGACTGCCGCAGGGGGCGGTACCCAAGCTCGAACGGCCGGGGCCGCTCAGGGATCGTGTTTACGAGGCGCTCCTTGAACTCATCACGACGCGCGCCCTGCAGCCCGGCCAGCACCTGGTCGAGAGCGAGCTCGCCGGGCATCTCGGGGTCTCCCGGCAGCCCGTGCGCGAGGCCTTGCAGCGGCTGAACACCGAGGGCTGGGTCGATCTGCGGCCCGCGCAGGGCGCGTTCGTGCACGAGCCGACGGAGCAGGAGGCGGACCAGCTCCTCACGGTCCGTACGCTCCTGGAGGCCGAGGCTGCCCGGCTCGCCGCGGCTGCCGCGGGCAGTGCCGGCATCAGCGCCCTTGAGGAGCTGTGCGCGGAGGGCGAGCGGGCGGTGGACGCCGACGACGTGGACGGCGCGGTCGCGATGAACGCCCGCTTCCACGCGAAGGTCATGGAGCTGGCGGGCAACGCGGTCCTCGCGGAGCTGGCGGCGCAGGTCGACCGGCGGGTCCGCTGGTACTACACGCCGGTCGCCCGCCAACGCGGTCACCAGTCCTGGATCGAACACCGCGAACTCATCGCGGCGATCTCGGCCCGAGACGAGCAGCGCGCGACGGAGGTCATGCGCGCCCACACGGAGCACACGCGCAGGACGTATCACGCGCGCGAGAAAGCCTGACCGGCTCCGGTTCGGACGGCAGCCGTCTCTCCAACCCGCGGGCGCGCTGCGGTGGTTGAGGCACAGGACCACCTTCAGGGCCGTACCCGGCCAGGGATTCCTGGGTGTGTCGCCGCGTCCAAAACCGCGTTGCGTGGCAGTTCCCGGGCGCTTTAGCTTTGCGGATGACTTCTCACCTCCACGCGCTCTGCTTCGATGCGAACGACCCGCTCCGTCTCGCGCGCTTCTGGGCCGGCTTCCTGGGCTGGGAGATGTCCGACGACTACTCCGAGGGCATCGTGCTCCTACCGAGCGATGACACCGGGTTCCGGATGCGGTTCCTTCCGAGCCAGGAGCAGAAGACCGGCCAGAACCAGATGCACTTCGATCTGACGAGCACGTCCCTCCAGGACCAGCAGCAGACGGTGGCGAGGGCCCTGGAATTCGGTGCCCGTCACATCGACATCGGTCAGCGTCCCGAGGAGGGTCACGTGGTGCTGGCCGACCCCGAAGGCAATGAGTTCTGCGTCATCGAGCCGGGCAACAACTTCCTTGCCGACTGCGGATTCATCGGAGCGATCGCGTGCGACGGCTCGCAGGAGGTCGGGTACTTCTGGAGCCAGGCGCTGGGCTGGCCGTTGGTCTGGGACCAGGACCAAGAGACCGCGATCCGCTCGCCGCACGGCGGTCCGAAGGTCACGTGGGGCGGTCCGCCCCTGATGCCGAAGACCGGAAAGTACCGGCTGCATTTCGACCTCGCTCCGCCTGCCGACGGTGATCTGCAGGCTGAGGTCGACCGCCTCGTCTCCCTGGGGGCGACTCGCATCGACATCGGCCAGGGCGAGGTCCCCTGGGTGGTGATGGCCGATCCCGACGGCCATGAGTTCTGTGTGCTGGGGCCCCGATAACGCGAGCGATCCGGGTGGGCGGCCCTGCCCTCCTCAGAGTGGGCTCGGAGCCACCGTCGGCCACTCTTTGTCCTGTGAGTGGAAAAAGTAGGCACGAATTACTGCTCAACTTCTTCCCACCCCCGGCAACCGCTGCTACGTTCCCCTCGAAAGCACGACGAAGCGGTGCCGATGAGGCGGGGAGGGGCTCGTGAGACGTATGACGGCGCGACCCGCGAACGCCCACCAGGCGCGGCTGCTCAGGCTGTTGCGTGACGACGGGCCCAACTCCCGTGCCCAGCTGGGCGATCGGGTCGATCTCTCGCGGTCCAAGCTGGCCGTGGAGGTCGAGCGGCTCCTGGAGACGGGGCTCGTGGTGGCCGACGGACTCGCCGCCTCGCGCGGTGGCCGCCGGTCCCACAACATCCGGCTCGCGCCCGCTCTGCGCTTCCTCGGCGTGGACATCGGCGCGACGTCGATCGATGTGGCCGTCACCAACGCCGAGTTGGAAGTGCTGGGACACATCAACCAGCCCATGGACGTACGCGAGGGCCCGGTCGCGGTCTTCGAGCAAGTCCTGTCCATGGCGGCGAAGTTGAGGGCCTCGGGGCTCGCGGAAGGTTTCGACGGCGCCGGCATCGGCGTACCAGGACCGGTCCGTTTCCCCGAGGGTGTCCCGGTCGCCCCGCCGATCATGCCGGGCTGGGACGGGTTCCCGGTGCGCGAGGCGCTGAGCCAGGACCTCGGCTGCCCCGTCATGGTCGACAACGACGTGAACCTGATGGCCATGGGGGAGCAGCACGCGGGCGTCGCACGCTCCGTGGGCGACTTCCTCTGCGTCAAGATCGGCACCGGCATCGGCTGCGGCATCGTCGTCGGCGGTGAGGTCTACCGCGGTACGACGGGCAGCGCCGGCGACATCGGCCACATCCTCGCGGTACCGGACGGCCGCCAGTGCGCCTGCGGCAACCGGGGCTGCCTGGAAGCCCACTTCAGCGGCGCCGCACTTGCCCGCGACGCCACGGAAGCCGCCCAGCAGGGGCTGTCACCGGAACTGTCGAGCCGCTTGGAGACGAACGGCAGCCTCAGCGCCGTCGACGTCGCCGCCGCGGCCGTCGCGGGCGACACCACGGCACTCGATCTGATCCGCGAGGGCGGCTTCCGCACCGGCCAGGTCATCGCCGGA
Source organism: Streptomyces sp. NPDC006365 (assembly GCF_042870755.1). Lineage (NCBI taxonomy): Bacteria > Bacillati > Actinomycetota > Actinomycetes > Kitasatosporales > Streptomycetaceae > Streptomyces > Streptomyces sp. NPDC006365. Next base: position 31,297 of record NZ_JBIAHS010000010.1, on the reverse strand, counting down.
CTCGTCAGCTTCTTCAACCCCGGCCTGGTGGTGATCGGCGGCGGAGTGACCGGCCTCGGCCACACCCTTCTCGCCGCTATCCGCACCCAGGTCTACCGCCAGTCGCTGCCCCTCGCGACCGGCAACCTCCCGATCGTCCTAGGGGAGTTGGGCCCCACTGCCGGAGTCATCGGCGCGGCCCGGCTCATCAGCGACCACCTGTTCTCACCTGCTTGACGCAGCACGTCACGCTCCACCAGGGCCGCACGTAAAGCCACCAGCACAGCACACGCACCGCTCCGACACACCACCCTGCATCACTCCAGCACAGCACCCCGCACCGCCCCTGCCCTACCCCGCCCTGCCCTGAACCGGCCCGCACGCCCGCCAAGGGGAACCGTCATGGCATCCGAACCACCGCTGCTCACCATGTCCGGGATCACCAAGTCGTTCCCCGGCGTCCGCGCGCTCGACGGCGTCGACCTCGACGTCCAGCCCGGCGAGGTGCACTGTCTGCTCGGCCAGAACGGCGCCGGGAAGTCCACCCTCATCAAGGTCCTGGCCGGCGCCCACCAGCCCGACAACGGCACCATCAGCTGGCGCGGCGACCCCGTCACCCTCCGCTCGCCAATCGCCGCCATGCGCCTCGGCATCGCCACCATCTACCAGGAACTCGACCTGGTGGAGGGCCTGTCGGTGGCCGAGAACGTCTACCTGGGTCATGAGCCGACGACCGCCGGTTTCGTCGTACGACGCAAGGGTGCGCGCTCCTCAACGGCCGCCCTGCTCAAGCGACTTGGTCACCCCGAGATCGATCCGGCCCGGCTCGTCGGCGACCTGTCCGCCGCCCAGCAGCAGATCGTCTCCATGGCGCGGGCTCTCTCCCACGACGTACGCCTCATCGTCATGGACGAACCGTCCGCCGCCCTCGACCCCGACGAGGTCGACAACCTCTTCCGCATCGTCGGCGACCTCACCGGCGACGGCGTCGCGGTCGTCTACATCTCGCACCGCCTGGAGGAGATCCGCCGCATCGGCGACCGCGTCACGGTCCTCAAGGACGGGCGCGCGGTGGCCGGCGGGCTGCCCGCGAAGTCGACGCCGACGAGTGAGGTCGTGGCGCTGATGACGGGGCGGAACGTGGAGTACGTCTTCCCCGAGCGGCCCGTGCACGACGCGCTCCCGGAACCGGTACTCGAGGTCAAGGGCCTGGCCCGCGAAGGGGAGTTCGCACCCCTCGACCTCAGCCTCCGGCCGGGCGAGATCGTCGGCCTCGCCGGACTCGTCGGCTCCGGACGCTCCGAGATCCTGGAGACCATCTACGGCGCGCGCAAACCGACCGCAGGTCAGGTCCTCGTCGAAGGAAGGCGGTTGAAGCCTGGCAGCGTACGGGACGCCGTCCGCGCCGGACTCGGACTCGCCCCCGAGGAACGCAAGGCACAAGCCCTGCTGATGCTGGAATCCGTCACGCGCAACGTGTCCGTGTCCTCCATGTCCCGCTTCTCGTACGGGGGTTGGCTGGACCGGAGCGGCGAGCGGGAAGCGGCCCTGAAGGCCACGCGCGAGCTGTCGCTGCGCCCCGACAACCCCTCCGTGCCCGTGCGCACCCTCTCCGGCGGCAACCAGCAGAAGGCCGTACTGGCCCGCTGGCTGCTGCGCGGCTGCCGGGTGCTGCTGCTCGACGAGCCCACCCGTGGCGTCGACGTCGGCGCCCGCGCCGAGCTGTACGCCGTCATCCGCCGCCTCGCCGACGAAGGCCTGGCCGTGCTCCTGGTCTCCAGCGAAGTCCCCGAAGTCCTCGGCCTCGCCGACCGCGTCCTGGTGCTCCGCGAGGGCCACGTCGTGCACACGGCGCCCGCCCGGGAGCTCGACGAACCCCGTGTACTCGACCTCGTCATGGAAGGAACTCCGGCGTCATGACGCAGCACGCATCACCGCCCCGGGATGACACCCCGAAAATGTCGCCGGTGGAGGGACCCAGCCCCTGGCGGGCACTCACGGCCCGCGCCGACGTCCGCACCCTCTCGCTGCTCGGCGTACTCGCCGCCCTGATCATCATCGGCGGCATCACCAAGCCCGACCAGTTCCTCGACACCCGCAACCTTCAACTCGTCCTCACCCAGGCCTCGGTCATCGGTGTCGTCACCGTCGGCATGACCTTCGTCATCGTCTCCGGCGGCATCGACCTGTCCGTCGGCGCGATCGTCGCGCTCGCCTCCGTATGGGCCACGACGGTGGCCACCCAGGAGTACGGCTTCATCGGCATCCTCTTCACCTCGATGGTCGTCGGCGTGGGCTGCGGCCTGGTGAACGGCATGCTGATCGCGTACGGAGCCATGGTCCCGTTCATCGCGACGCTCGCCATGCTCGCCTCGGCCCGCGGGCTCGCTCTGCAGATCACCGACGGAAACACCCAGGTCGTCACGGTCCAGAGCGTGCTGGACCTCGGCGGACGCGACGCCTACATCCTGGGCATCCCGCCGCTGGTCATGGTCTTCGCGGTGGTCACCGTCATCGGCTGGCTGCTGCTCAACCGCACCACCTTCGGGCGGCGCACGGTGGCCGTCGGCGGCAACGCGGAGGCGGCCCGGCTCGCGGGCATCGACGTCCGCCGGCAGCGGCTGTACCTGTATCTGCTCTCCGGGCTGTGCTGCGGCATCGCCGCCTTCCTGCTGATCGTGCTGGCCGGTTCGGGCCAGAACACCAACGGCAACCTGTACGAACTCGACGCCATCGCGGCCGCGATCATCGGCGGCACGCTGCTCAGCGGCGGGCGCGGCACCATCGTCGGCTCGGTGCTCGGCGTCCTGATCTTCACCACGATCACCAACATCTTCGCCTTGAACAACCTGCAGAGCGACGTCCAGCAGATCGCCAAGGGCGCGATCATCGTCGCCGCCGTGCTCGTCCAGCGCCGTACCGCACACACGACTTGACGCCGCACCACAAGCACGACTTGACGCCGTAGCGCCAGCACGACTTGACGCCGTAGCGCCAGCACGACTTGAGCCGTTTCGCACGTCCTTCACGGAAGGGTCCACCGCCATGCCAGAGTTCACCAGCCGCAGAGGACTGCTCTTCGGCACCGCCGCCGTCGGGGCCGGTGCGCTCCTCACCGGTTGCACGAGTAACGAGTCCAGCGACGAGCCGGCCTCCAACGACCAGCCCGCCGCCGACGACAAGCCCGGCAAGCCCGTCACCATCGGCTTCGCGGGCCCGCAGGCCGACCACGGCTGGCTGAACGCCATCAACGACAACGCCAAGAACCGGGCCAAGAAGTACAAGGACGTCACGCTGGAGATCACCGAGGGCTCCAACGACACCGCCCAGCAGATCGGCCAGATCGAGACCCTGATCAACAAGAAGGTCGACGTCCTGGTGGTCCTGCCCGCCGACGGCAAGGCCCTCACCCAGGTCGGGCTCCAGGCCATGCGCGCCGGCATCCCCGTCGTCAACCTCGACCGGATCTTCAACTCGCCGCAGGCATACCGCTGTTGGATCGGCGGCGACAACTACGGCATGGGCCTGAACGCCGGTCACTACATCGGCGAGAAGCTCAAGGGCAAGAAGAACGCCCGCGTCATCGAACTCGCCGGGCTCGACAACCTGGAGCTGACCCAGCAGCGTACGCAGGGCTTCGACGCGGCCCTCAAGAACTACCCGAACATCAAGAAGGTCGCCCGGCAGGCCGCCGACTTCACCGTCGAGTCGGGGCAGGCCAAGATGTCCCAACTCCTGCAGGCCCAGTCGAACTTCGACGCCCTGTGGAACCACGACGACGACCAGGGCGTGGGCGCCCTGCGCGCCATCGACCAGGCCGGGCGCGACGACTTCCTGATGGTCGGCGGCGCGGGCGCGCTGTCCGCCTTCCAGGCCATCAAGGCGGACGACGGCGTCCTCAAAGCCACCGTCCTCTACCCGCCCACCATGGCCGCCTCCGCGATCGACCTCGCCCGCGCCCTGGGCCAGGGCAAGGGCGTAGGCGGCCTCGCCGAGTTCGAGATCCCGGCGTCCCTGACGCTCTACTCGGCAGTCGTCGACAAGGAGAACGTCGACCAGTACATGCCCACCGGCTTCAAGTGACGTGCCCGCCGGGTTCGAGTGGGTGCTGCGCCGCGCCCCGTAAGGGGCGCGGGGCTGTGACATTTGCGGCTCAGCCGCGATGGGGGTCCCCCGCTCGAGCGAAGCCGGGAGTGGGCAAGCGACCAGCCACGACGGACCCGCAGTTTTCCAACCGCACCTCTCGCGGAGCGCCCCGTAAACACCCCCCACAGCGCACCACGACGACGAGGAGGACATCTCCATGGGACAGCCGCACCAGGGCGACGAGGCAGCCAAGCCCGCGCTGGGCGTTGGCATGGTCGGATACGCGTTCATGGGCGCCGCCCACTCCCAGGGCTGGCGCACCGTGGGCCGCGTCTTCGATCTGCCACGCCGCCCCGTCCTCGCCGCCGTCTGCGGCCGCGACGGACAGGCCGTACGAGCGGCGGCCGACCGGCTCGGCTGGGCGGCGGCCGAGACCGACTGGCGGTCGCTGATCGCTCGGGACGACGTCGACCTCGTCGACATCTGCACGCCCGGCGACAGCCACGCCGAGATCGCGCTTGCCGCACTGGCCGCCGGCAAGCACGTGCTGTGCGAGAAGCCCCTCGCCAACACGGTGGAGGAGGCCGAGGCGATGACCGAGGCCGCCGAAGCCGCCGCCCGACGCGGCCAGGTGGCGATGGTCGGCTTCAACTACCGCCGGGTGCCCGCCACTTCCCTCGCCCGGAAGATGGTCGCCGAGGGACGGTTGGGCGCCCTGCGCCACGTACGGGTGACGTACCTTCAGGACTGGCTGGTGGACCCGGAGTTCCCGCTGACCTGGCGGCTGCGCAAGGAGACGGCGGGCTCGGGCGCGCTCGGCGACCTGGGTGCGCACATCGTCGACCTCGCGCAGTACCTCGTGGGCCAGCCGGTCGTGGGAGTGTCCGCGCTCACCGAGACCTTCGTACGGGAAAGGCCGCTGCCCGGCGGCCCGACCAGCGGCCTGTCCGCCGTCTCCTCCAATGGCGTCGGTCAGGTCACCGTGGACGACGCCGCCGTCTTCACCGGCCGTTTCGCGTCGGGCGCCCTCGCCTCCTTCGAGGCCACCCGGTACGCCACCGGCCGCAAGAACGCCCTGCGCATCGAACTCAACGGTGAGCACGGCTCGTTGGCCTTCGACCTGGAGCGGCTCAACGAGCTCGAGTACCACGACCACCGGGAGCCCGGCACCCACGCGGGCTTCCGCCGCATCCTGGTCACCGAGCCCGATCACCCCTACCTGGAGGCCTGGTGGCCGCCCGGTCACGGCCTCGGCTACGAGCACACCTTCGTCCACCAGGCCCGCGACCTGGTGAACGCCATCGCCGAGGGCAGCGCACCGGCGCCCTCCTTCGCCGACGGACTGCAGGTGCAGCGCGTGCTCGCGGCCGTCGAGGAGAGCGCCGCGAAGAACTCCGTATACACCCCCGTCGCGAGTTGAGGAGGGCCCTTCCATGCCGCGCAACTTCACGCTCTTCACCGGCCAGTGGGCCGACCTACCGCTTGAGGAGGTCTGCCGGCTCGCCCGCGACTTCGGCTACGACGGACTCGAACTCGCCTGCTGGGGCGACCACTTCGAGGTCGACAAGGCACTCGCCGACCCCTCGTACCTCGACTCCCGGCGCCAACTGCTCGACAAGTACGGCCTGAAGTGCTGGGCCATCTCCAACCATCTGGTCGGCCAGGCGGTCTGCGACGCCATCATCGACGAACGCCACCAGGCCATCCTCCCGGCCCGCATCTGGGGTGACGGTGAGGCGGAAGGCGTACGGCAGCGGGCGGCGTCCGAGATCGCCGACACCGCACGCGCGGCGGCGGCCTTCGGCGTCGACACCGTCATCGGCTTCACGGGGTCCGCGATCTGGCATCTGGTCGCGATGTTCCCGCCCGCCCCCGAATCGATGATCGAGCGCGGCTACGAGGACTTCGCCCTGCGCTGGAACCCGATCCTCGACGTCTTCGACCACGAGGGCGTGCGGTTCGCCCACGAGGTCCACCCCAGCGAGATCGCGTACGACTACTGGACAACCCAGCGCGCGCTGGAGGCAGTTGACCACCGTCCGGCCTTCGGGCTGAACTTCGACCCCTCGCACTTCGTCTGGCAGGACCTCGACCCGGTCGGCTTCCTGTGGGACTTCCGCGACCGGATCTACCACGTCGACTGCAAGGAAGCACGCAAGCGCCTCGACGGACGCAACGGCCGCCTCGGCTCGCACCTGCCGTGGGGCGACCCGCGGCGCGGCTGGGACTTCGTGTCCGCCGGCCACGGCGATGTGCCCTGGGAGGACGTCTTCCGGATGCTGCGCTCCATCGACTACACGGGACCCGTCTCGGTCGAGTGGGAGGACGCCGGCATGGACCGCCTCCAGGGTGCACCCGAGGCACTCACCCGGCTCAAGGCGTACGACTTCGAGCCGCCGACGGCGTCCTTCGACGCGGCGTTCGGCGGCAACGACTGATCTTTCCGACGCACCTCCGGGGTGACGGCGCACCCCGGCGTTCCGCACACACCCGTACGACCAGCCCCATCGTGGAGGCATTCGTGCACCCGTACGTCAGAAACAGGAACACCAGAAGCCACACCAGACGCCCGAGACTTCGTGGGGCCCTCGCGTTGCTGAGCGGCCTGCTGCTGGCGGGCGCCTCACTCGGCCTCACCGCCCCCGCGGCCGGCGCAGCCGTTGCCGACCCGGGTGGCACCCCGGCGGCGGCTGCCGAGCCCGCGGCCGAGGACTTCCAGCAGGTCACCCTCGCCAAGGGCGAGCCCGAGACCGGCGAGCCCATGTCGCTCGCCGTCCTCCCGGACCGCTCGGTCCTGCACACCTCGCGCGACGGGGAGTTGCGGATCACCGACGCCGCGGGCAACACGAAACTCGCGGGCAAGCTCGACGTGTACGCGCACGACGAGGAAGGTCTGCAGGGCATCGGCGTCGACCCCGGCTTCGCCGACAACCGCTTCATCTACCTCTACTACGCCCCGCCGATGAACACCCCGGCGGGTGACGCCCCGGAGACGGGCACCGCCGCCGACTTCGCGCCGTTCGACGGCGTCAACCGGCTCTCGCGCTTCGTCCTGAAGGCCGACGGCACCCTCGACAACGCCAGCGAGAAGAAGATCCTCGACGTCCCGGCATCCCGTGGCATCTGCTGCCACGTCGGCGGCGACATCGACTTCGACGCGGCGGGGAACCTGTACCTGTCGACCGGTGACGACTCCAACCCGTTCCAGTCGGACGGCTTCACCCCCATCGACGAGCGCGCGAACCGCAACCCGGCCTTCGACGCCCAGCGCACGGCCGGCAACACCAACGACCTGCGCGGCAAGATCCTCCGCATCAAGGTGAACGCCGACGGCTCCTACGCCATCCCCGACGGCAACCTCTTCGCGCCCGGCACGGACAAGACGCGTCCCGAGATCTACGCGATGGGCCTGCGCAACCCGTTCCGCTTCAGCGTCGACAAGAAGACGGGGATTCTGTACGTGGGTGAGTACGGCCCCGACGCAGGAGCCGCCGACCCGGCCCGTGGTCCCGCAGGCCAGGTCGAGTTCGCCCGCATCACCAAGCCCGGCAACTTCGGCTGGCCGTACTGCACCGGCGACAACGACGCCTACGTCGACTACGACTTCGCAACCGGCGCTTCCGGTGCGGCATTTGACTGCGCCGCCCCCAAGAACACCTCGCCGAACAACACCGGCCTGACCGAGCTGCCTCCCGCGCAGCCCGCCTGGATTCCGTACGACGGCGCGTCCGTACCGGAGTTCGGCGACGGCTCCGAGTCCCCGATGGGCGGCCCGGTCTACGACTACGACCCCGAGCTCGACTCGCCGGTCAAGTTCCCCGAGGCGTACGACGGGGACTTCTTCGCCGGGGAGTTCGGCCGCCGCTGGATCAAGCGCATCAGCTCGGACGCCGACGGCACCGTGCAGTCCATCAATGACATCCCGTGGACCGGCACCCAGGTGATGGACATGGCCTTCGGCCCGGACGGCGCGCTGTACGTCCTCGACTACGGCCTGGCCTGGTTCGGCGGTGACGAGAACTCGGCCCTCTACCGGATCGAGAACGCCACCGACGGTCGCTCGCCCGTGGCGCAGGCCGCCGCCGACCGGACGTCGGGCCAGGCACCGCTGAGGGTGAAGTTCTCGTCCGCCGGCACCAGTGACGCCGACGGCGACTCCCTCACCTACAGCTGGGACTTCGGCGACGGCGGCAAGTCGACGTCGGCCAACCCCACGCACAAGTACACGAAGAACGGGACGTACACGGCGACGCTGACGGCCAAGGACGCCGGCGGCCGGACAGGCAGCGCGAGCGTGCAGATCGTGGTGGGCAACACGGCGCCCAAGGTGACCCTGGAACTGCCGGGCGACGGGCAGCTGTTCAGCTTCGGAGACGCGGTGCCCTTCAAGGTCAAGGTCACCGACCCGGAGGACGGGGCCATCGACTGTGCCAAGGTGAAGGTCAGCTTCGTCCTCGGCCACGACAGCCACGGACACCCGCTCACCTCCGCGAACGGCTGCTCCGGCACCCTCCAGACCAGCGCCGACGGCGGCCATGACGAGAACGCGAACATCTTCGGCGTCATCGACGCGGAGTACACCGACGGCGGTGGCGGCGGCCAGGAGGCGCTCACCAGTCACGACCAGGCGGTCGCGCAGCCCAGGCACCGGCAGGCCGAGCACTTCGGGAAGACCTCGGGCACCACGGTGCAGTCGCGTACCACCGCGCACGGCGCCAAGACCGTCGGCGACATCAACAGCGGCGACTGGATCTCCTTCGAGCCCTACGTGCTGAGCAACGCCACGAAGATCACGGCACGGGTCGCCTCCGGCGGCGCGGGCGGAAAGCTCGAGGTCCGCGCGGGCTCGCCCACGGGCCGTCTCCTCGGCACCGCGACCGTTCCGGTGACCGGAGGCTGGGAGACCTACCAGGACGTCAGCGCGTCCCTGACGAAAGCACCCCGCGGCACGACCACGCTCTACCTCGTGTTCAAGGGACGAGGGACCGGAGCGCTGTACGAGGTGGACGACTTCACCTTCACGACTCGCTGAGGGGGTGGGCTGTCATGCGCGCAAAAGGCAGAACGGTGACCGCCGTGCTGGGCGCCGCCCTGCTCATCGGGTGTGTGTCGGGGCCGGCCGCGTCGAAAGGGCCTGATGCGAAGCAGGCCGAGTCGAAGGAGGCTGACGTCAAGGGGCGTGCGGACGGCCGGGTGCTGGTGTTCTCCAAGACCGCCGGGTTCCGGCACGACTCCATCCCCGACGGGATCGCCGCGGTGAAGGACCTCGGCGCCGAGGGCGGGTTCACGGTGGACGCGACAGAGGACGGGGCAGCTTTCACCTCCCGCAACCTCGCCAAGTACGACGCCGTCGTGTTTCTGTCCACCACCGGAGATGTGCTCAACGACGCCCAACAGCGTGCCTTCGAGGGCTACGTCCGGCGCGGCGGCGGCTACGTGGGCGTCCATGCGGCCGCCGACACCGAGTACGACTGGGCCTTCTACGGCGGCCTCGCGGGCGCCTACTTCCAGTCGCACCCGGCGATCCAGCCCGCACGGATCGACGTCGAGGACCGTGCGCATCCGGCCACCTCGCACCTGGGGGAGGCCTGGGACCGTACGGACGAGTGGTACAACTACCGCTCCAATCCCCGGGACCGGGCCCATGTCCTGGCCTCGCTCGATGAGTCGTCGTACACCGGCGGCACGATGAACGGCGACCATCCGATCGCCTGGTGCCAGAACTACCAGGGCGGCCGTTCCTTCTACACCGGGGTCGGCCACACCAAGGAGTCGTATGCCGATCCCGCCGTCCGGCAGCACCTGCTGGGCGGAGTGCGCTGGGCGATCGGGGCCGCGGAGGCCGACTGCCGCCCGGAGAACGGTTACCGGCCGCTCTTCGACGGCACGGAGGAGTCACTGTCCGCCTGGAAGCAGGCGGGGCCGGGCTCGTTCACCCTCAGCGACGACGGCACGCTGACGTCGTCGGGTGGCCTGGGCATGCTCTGGTACGGCGACTCGCAGTTCGGTTCGTACTCGCTGAAGCTCGACTGGAAGGTGGCCGGGGACGACAACTCCGGTGTCTTCGTGGGCTTCCCGGCCTCCGACGATCCCTGGTCGGCGGTCAACAACGGGTACGAGATCCAGATCGACGCCACGGACACGCCCGACCGCACCACCGGGTCCGTCTACAGCTTCCAGTCCGCCGACATCAGGAAGCGCGACAGTGCGCTGAACCCGCCGGGGGAGTGGAACACGTACGAGATCCGCGTGGAGGGCGAACGGCTCCGCGTGTATCTCAACGGCGTGAAGATCAACGATTTCACCAACACCGATCCCGCGCGAAGCCTGCGTGACGGTCATATCGGCATCCAGAACCACGGGGCCGAAGACCAGGTGTCCTTCCGTGACATCCGGATCAAGGAACTGCCCGTGAAGGCGTCGACACGGTCGGCTCCAGCGGGTGACTGAGCGACGGCGGGCGGGGGACGCCGGACTCCCGCTCGCCGTCTTACCCCCTCTTACTGCTGTGTTTCTGCACGGCTCTCTGGTTTCTGTACGGCCGTCTGGTTCGCGTACGGCCCTTTTGGCTCGCGTACGACAAGGAGGCTGACCATGTCCGCCGAACCGTTCCCTTCCGAGTCCCGGATGTCCCAGTCGCGGGTGCCCGAGTCACGGGTGGGCGTGTGGCTGATCGGAGCGCGCGGTTCCGTTGCCACCACCGTTGTCGCGGGCTGCGCGGCCATGACCGCCGGCCTGCACCCTCCGACGGGCATGGTCACCGAGACCGACCTCTTCTCCGGCTCCGGACTGCCGACGTTGTCGTCCCTCGTCTTCGGCGGCCACGACACGGAGGACTGCCCCCTGCCCAAGCGCGCGGAAGTCCTGGCCGCCGGGGGAGTCATGCCGCACGGCCTCCCGACGGCCGTGGGTGCGGAACTCGCCGCTGCGGACCGGGAGATCAGGCCGGGCGGCCCCCTCCCCGGGGATACCCGGGACACGAAGGAACTGGTGGCCGCCTTCGCCACGGACATGCGGGACTTCGTACGCCGTCACGGTCTCGCGCGGGCGGTGGTCGTGAACGTCGCGTCCACGGAACCCGCTCCGGCCAGGACCGAGCTGCCCCCGAGCTCGCTCTACGCGGCGGCGGCGTTGCGGGCCGGCTGCCCATACGTCAACTTCACGCCGTCCACGGGCCTGCACCACCCTGCGCTGGCGTCAGCCGCCGTCTCCTCCGGGCTGCCGTACGCAGGCCGTGACGGCAAGACCGGCCAGACCCTGCTGCGGTCGGTCCTCGGCCCGATGTTCGCGCAGCGGGCCCTGGCGGTCCGCGCCTGGTCCGGCACCAACCTGCTGGGCGGCGGCGACGGCGCGGCCCTGTCCGACCCGGCTGCCGCGGCGGCGAAGAACGCGGGCAAGGAACGTGTCCTCGCCGACACCCTCGCCGCGGTTCCCGAGGGCGAGGTCCACATCGACGACGTACCGGCGCTCGGCGACTGGAAGACCGCCTGGGACCACATCGCCTTCGACGGCTTCCTCGGCACCCGCATGATCCTCCAGACCACCTGGCAGGGCTGCGACTCCGCCCTCGCCGCACCCCTGGTCCTGGACCTGGCCCGCCTGGTGGCACGGGCCCACGAGAGGGGTCTGTCGGGCCCCTTGCGCGAACTCGGCTTCTACTTCAAGGACCCGGTGGGCGACGGGCCTTCGGCGCTCGGGGAGCAGTACGCGGAACTGGCGCGGCTCGCGGGGCGGTTAGGGGCTTCGGGGGCGTCGCACGTGTCGGGAGCGCAGGGGCTGCGGGAGTCGCGAGGGCTGTCGGAGGAGGGGCGATGACGGGGCCGGGGCGCGAGGTGCCGCAGGGCGCTTCGGCGGACGAGTCCGCGCGGCACCGGTCGGGGCGGCTGAGTGGCGGTGAGTCCCCGTCGAACGGAAGCACCGGCTCGGCGGCGACCGGTGTCGATCAACCCCTCCGCTATGGCTACGGCACCAACGGCCTCACCGACCTCCGCCTGAACGATGCCCTCTCCCTGCTCGCCGACCTCGGCTACGACGGCGTAGGGCTGACGCTCGACCACATGCACCTGGACCCCCTTGCCCCGGACCTCGTGACCCGCACCCGTCGAGTCGCCCGCAGGCTGGAGGAACTCGGACTGGGCGTCACCGTCGAGACCGGCGCCCGCTATGTCCTCGACCCGTGGCGCAAACACGGTCCGTCCCTGCTCGACCCGGATCCGGGTCAACGGGCCAGACGCGTCGACCTGTTGATCCGCGCGGTCCAGGTAGCCGGCGACCTGGGCGCCCACGCGGTGCACTGCTTCAGCGGCATCACCCCCGAGAACACGGACGAGGACACCGCCTGGAAACGCCTCGCCGAAACACTCGCCCCCGTCCTGGACGCCGCCACCACCGTCGGCATCCCACTCGCCATCGAACCCGAACCTGGCCACCTCCTCGCCACCCTCACCGACTTCCACCGTCTCCGCCGGACCCTCGGCAGCCCGGACGCCCTCGGCCTCACCCTCGACATCGGCCACTGCCAGTGCCTGGAACCCCTCTCACCTGCGGAGTGCATACGCGCCGCCGCCCCCTGGCTCCGCCACGTCCAGATCGAGGACATGCGCCGCGGCCTCCATGAACATCTCCCCTTCGGTGACGGAGAGATCGACTTCCCGCCCGTACTCGAAGCCCTGGCCACCACCTCCTATCAGGGCCTGATCGTCGTCGAACTGCCCCGCCACTCCCACGCCGGCCCTCAACTCGCCGAGCGATCCCTCCAGTTCCTGCACCATGCGGCCGCCGGTCTCAAGTCCAAGGAGCCCGACAACTCCCAAGACCCCGACAAGACCGCGACCCCCGGCGAGGGCGCCGCCTCCGAAGGGAGAACCCCGTGAACCACCTGCACAACGCCGCCGCTCCTTCTCCCACCAGCGCTTCTCCCGCCACGCCGACGGAAGCCGTCGCCGCCCTGCACGCCCGCCTGAACTCCCAGCTGGACGCCGCCGCCCGCGCCTGGCTGGATCGGGCACTTGACGAAGCGGAGGCCCACCCGGGCGCTCACGGGCCCATTTCCGTCTGGGAGTTGCGCATCGCCGAGGCGGGTCGCCGTTGCGGGCCCGAGCACGCTGACGCCGCCCGCGTCCTCCTTCTGCACAGGGCCAGGGCCGACGCCGACACCCTGGCCCGCGTCTACCGGCAGGGCACCGCCGCCGAACGCCGCGCCGTCCTGCACGCCCTGCCCCACCTCGTACCGGGCCCCGACGCCCTGCCGATCGTCGAGGACGCACTGCGCACCAACGACACCCGGCTCCTGGCCGCCGCTGTCGGCCCGTACGCCGCCCGGCATCTGGACGCCCACAACTGGCGGCACGCGGTCCTGAAGTGCCTGTTCACCGGCGTCCCCATAGACGCGGTGGCCGAACTGCCCCGCCGCGCCCGCGCCGACCTCGAACTGGCCCGCATGCTCGGCGACTACGCCGACGAACGCTCCGCCGCGGGCCGTCCCGTGCCCGAGGACCTGTACCGCGTCCTGGCCCTGACCGAGCCCGGGAGCGACGTGCCGACCGCTTCGGCACCGTCGGACCATCCCGGCACCCCGTCCGGCAAGGAGTCCTGATGCGCATCTTCGACCCCCACATCCACATGACGTCACGGACCACTGACGACTACGAGGCCATGTACACGGCCGGCGTCCGAGCCGTCGTCGAACCCTCCTTCTGGCTCGGTCAGCCCCGCACCTCACCCACCTCTTTCCTCGACTACTTCGACTCGCTACTGGGCTGGGAACCCTTCCGCGCCGCCCAGTACGGCATTGCCCACCACTGCACGCTCGCCCTCAACCCCAAGGAGGCGAACGACCCCCGCTGCGTGCCCGTCCTCGACGAACTGCCCCGGTATCTCGTCAAGGACCAGGTCGTGGCCGTCGGCGAGATCGGCTATGACTCGATGACTCCCGCCGAGGACACCGCCCTGGCTTTCCAGCTTCAGCTCGCCGCCGACCACGGGCTGCCCGCCCTCGTCCACACCCCGCACCGGGACAAGCTGGCGGGCCTGCGCCGCACCCTCGACGTCGTCCGGGAGTCCGCGCTGCCCCCGGACCGGGTGCTCGTCGACCACCTCAACGAGACCACGGTCAAGGAAGCCAAGGACGGCGGCTGCTGGCTCGGGTTCTCCGTTTATCCGGACACCAAGATGGACGAGGAGCGGATGGTCGCGGTGCTGCGGGAGTACGGGCCCGAACAGGTCCTGGTCAACTCCGCCGCCGACTGGGGCAGAAGCGATCCGCTCAAGACCCGTAAGGTCGGCGACGCCATGCTCGAGGCAGGTTTCACCGAGGACGACATCGACCAGGTGCTGTGGCGCAACCCCGTCGCCTTCTACGGACTCAGCGGTCGGCTCACCCTCGACGTCGCCGCCACGGACGCCACCCATGAGGGCAACTCCATCCTCCGCGGCACCCCGGTCACCGACGCGGCCACCCCGGAGGCGTAACCCATGCGTTTCCGACACCCCGACGGATCGACAGTCCACCTCGCCTATTGCACGAACGTCCACCCGGCCGAGACGTTCGACGGCGTCCTCGCCCAACTCCGCGACCACTGCGAACCCGTACGCCGTCGCCTCGGCCGCGACCGCCTCGGTATCGGCCTGTGGCTGGCCAAGGACGCCGCCCACGCCCTTGTGAGCGACCCGTCCGCTCTGCGCCGACTGCGCACCGAGCTCGATGCCCGAGGCCTTGAGGTCGTCACCCTCAACGGCTTCCCGTACGAAGGCTTCGGCGCCGAAGAGGTCAAGTACCGCGTGTACAAGCCGGACTGGGCCGACGTCGAACGCCTCGCCCACACCACCGCCCTGGCCCGTGTCCTCGCCGGACTCCTGCCCGACGACGTCAGCGAAGGCACCATCTCCACCCTGCCGATCGCCTGGCGTACCGCTTATGACGACTCGCGTGCCGCCCAGGCCCACACGGCCCTCGCCACCTTGGCCGAACGCCTCGACGTCCTTGAGGAGTTGACGGGACGCTCCATCCGTATCGGCCTGGAGCCGGAGCCCGGCTGCATCGTCGAAACCACCGCCGATGCCATCGCCCCGCTCACCGCGATCGACCACAACCGCATCGGCCTCTGCGTCGACACCTGTCACCTCGCCACCTCCTTCGAAGATCCGCACATCGCCCTGGACGCGCTGACCACGGCCCGCGTCCCCATCGTCAAGTCCCAGCTCTCAGCCGCCCTGCACGCCGAACACCCCCACCTTCCCGGAGTACGCGAGGCCCTGGCCGCCTTCGACGAGCCCCGCTTTCTGCACCAGACCCGCACCAGCGCCACCGCAGCCGGCCTGGCCGGCACCGACGACCTCGGCGAAGCCCTCAAGGGCGACGCCCTGCCGGACACGTCCCCCTGGCGCGCCCACTTCCACGTCCCGCTGCACGCGGCCCCGGCCGCGCCCCTCACTTCCACGCTGCCCGTACTCAAGGACGCACTGACTCGACTGGTGGGCGGCCCGCACCCGCTCACCCGGCATCTGGAGGTCGAGACCTACACCTGGCAGGCCCTCCCGACCGAGCTGCGCCCACGTGGCCGCGCCCAGCTCGCGGACGGCATCGCCGCCGAACTCACCCTCGCCCGCGACCTGTTGACGGACCTCGGCCTGAAGGAACTGCCGTGACCCAGGCCCGTGCACCGACCGGTGACCCGGTCCCGGCGCTATCGCGTGGCGGTCGTGCCCCTCGACCCGTCACCTATTCGCGGCAGCCACGGCCGCATCCCCACGAGCGACGACGAACGTCCGCTCCCCATCTGCTCCACCCCCCGCACTGTCGGCGGCCGCCACGCGGTCACCGACGTGAAATCGCTCCTGCTTCATCTGGCCGGTCTCGACTGATCGGCGCCGACGGGCACGCCATGGCCCGCGGTCCCACCCGACCTGTCTCTTCCAACTGGTCACAAGTGAAGCACTCACCACTGACAACGCCCTTCGACACCGAGGAGTTCCAGGCATGAGCCGCTCCAGCCGCACCGCCTTCACGGCCGTCACCAGCAAGAACGACGACCCCGAACTCACCCACCGCCTCAGCAGAAGAGGCATGCTCGGCGTGGCCGCGGGCGCCACCGCCGCCGCCCTGCTCGGCACCGCCGCCACCCCGGCCACGGCAGCCGAAGCGGGACGGAGCCGCCCCGTCCTGCCGCCCGGCCGGCTGGGCATCCAGCTCTACAGCCTCCGCGACAAGGTCTCCACGCTCGGCTTCGCGCCCGTCTTCGCCGAATTGGCGAAGTACGGTTACGACGAGGTCGAGTTCGCCGGATACACCCAAGGGTCGGCGGGACCCATCACACTCGCCCAGCTCAAGCGACTGGCCCGCGACCACGGCCTGAACCCCATCGGCAGCCACGTCGGCTACTACTCCAGCGACCCGAACGCGTACACCTTCGCGCAGAACCTCAACAAGGTCCTCGACGACGCCCAGGCCCTGGGTCTCAAGCACATCGGCACCGCGTCGAACCCGTTCCGCTACGGCTCGACCGTCGACGCGTGGAAGCGCGCCGCCGAGGAGTTCAACACCTATGGCGCGGCGGCGAGGGCGCGCGGCATGAAGTTCTACCAGCACAACCACTCGGAGGAGTTCTCCTTCGCCACCGACAAGCCGAAGGTCCGCCTCTACGACGTGCTGCTCGCCGAGACAGACCCGAAGCTCGTCTACCTGGAGATGGACATCTACTGGGCCTACGTGGGCCAGTTCCGCTTCTCCAAGAGGGTCGACGGCACACCGGCGCCCTTCGAGCCCCTCGACTACGTACTCAAGCGGCCCAACCGCTACCCGCTCTTCCACGTGAAGGACGGCGTCAGTGACCCGTCGAACCCCTTCGGCTACCAGATGACCGACGTCGGCGACGGCGACATCGACTACCAGCGCTTCATCTCCGGCGTCACGCGCCTGAAGGGCCACCGCCTCGCCCACCACTGGCAGGCCGAACACGACAATCCCACCGAATCGTTCACCTTCGCCCGCCGCTCCAGCGAGCACCTGCACTCCCTGCGCGAGAAGTGCTGACGGCTCCCACAGCGCGCGCCCTCCCTTCGGCAGCCTGGTGTGCCGAAGGGAGGGAGCGCGCTGTGGGCCCCGCCCGTCATCTCAGGCCATCTCCTCACCGGTCGGGTGCGGGTTGGGCTCGATGCGCTGCTTGCGGGGCCGCCCCGGTGGGTGCAGGAACAGGGCCATGAAGCCGGCGAACAACGAGATGGAACCGGCGAGGATGAAGGCGCCCGCGTAGTCCCAGGCGCCCACGACCACGGCGCCCATGCCGGATCCCAGCAGGCCGGACACCAGCTTGGAGCTGTAGACGAGGCCGTAGTTGGAGGCGTTGTTGTTCTCGCCGAAATAGTCCGCGGTCATCGCCGCGAACATCGGGAAGATCGCGCCGCCACCGAATCCGGAGATGCTGGAGAAGACCAGGAACAGCGGCAGGTTGCCGATGTTGCCGGACCAGAGGATGCCGTACTGCGACAGGCCCAGCACGATGCAGACGAAGATGAGGCACTGCTTACGGCCGTACCGGTCGGACAGCCAGCCGATGACGCCGCGCCCGGTGCCGTTCACGATCGCCTTCATGGACATGGCGGTCGCCACGATCCCGCCCGCGAAGCCGACGTCATTGCCGAACGGCACCTGGAAGGCGATACCGAAGATGTTGACGCCCGAGGTGCACAGCAGGCAGAACCACATGAGACCCACTCGGCCCGTCCGCCATGCCTCGATCGGTGTGTACTGCTTCACGGCGGGCGGGTTCTTCTCCAGTGCGCGCCGCGCGCGCGGGTCGTCCGGTTTCCGCAGCGGGTCGACCTCGGCGGGCCACCAGTTCTTCGGCGGATCCTGGAAGAAGTAACCGGCCACGGCGACGACCGCCGCCAGGAAGATGCCGACGGAGACGAGGACCCAGCGGAAGTTCGAGAGATCCATGAAGCCGGTGAAGATGAACACGAAGGGCACCGAGCCGTAGGCGAAGCCGCCGTTGACGAAGCCGGTCTTGCCGCCCTTGCGCTCCGGATACCACTTGCCGACCATGTTCACGCAGGTCGCGTACACCATGCCGGCGCCCATACCGCTGAACATGCCGAAGCCCACGTACGCGACGATCACATGCGGTGCGTAAGCGAGTGACACATAACCCAACAGCGTGCCGATCGCGCCCAGCATCATCGCCCAGCGAGCGGGCAGCTTCCCGCTCTCACGGAGCTTTCCGGCGGGGAAGGCCACAGCCGCCTGGAAGAACACCCACACGCCGAGCATCCAGAAGATGTGCCCGTTGCTCCAGCTGTGTGCCGTGTGCAGAGTCTCCTCGGCGGAGGCGAACGCGTACTCCGCCGAGCTGATGCCCATCATGCCCACCCAGGGCAGGATGACCATCCACTTGCGTTTGCGGCCCATGATGTCGATATCGGATTCACCGATCCGGTACATCCGGCCGTTGGCGTCCGTCACCTCCCTGTAGGGGACGGATGTGGAGATGTCAGTTGTCGCCATGTCGATCGAACCCTTCGCGTGGAAGAAGTCTGGCCAGCGCCCCCTGTCCGTTCTCTTCGCGCCGGGGCCCGCGGCGAGCGGTCACCGCAGGCCCCGTGGGTCGGGCCGTCGCTCAGTTCATCGACCGCCCCCCAACACGCCCGCCCGTCTCCTGCCTCCGCCCTACCGGAGGGCCTTCGGCCCGTAGCTTTTCTGCCGCGCGCGCCCATTGGTACTTCGCACCCAGCACCGCCACCGGCTTCTCCGTCGTGTACGGGTACGCCACGACGCCCCGCTCGAAGAGGTACTGGCACGCCTCCTCGACCTCGACATCGCCCGCGAGCGACGCCACCACCGGCTTCTCGATGCCGCGCTCCCGGAATTCGGCCACCACGCGCGCGGTGAGCTCGGCGAAGACCATGGGAGGGGTCACGATGGTGTGCCAGTAGCCGAGGACGAGCGAGTGGATCCGCGGGTCCTCAAGGCCCAGCCTGATCGTCGCCTCGTACGTCGACGGGGGCTCGCCGCCGGTGATGTCCACCGGGTTGCCGGCGGCTCCGAAGGGCGGGATGAACTTCCTGAAGGCCTCGTCGAGGTCCGGCGGAATCTCCATCAAGGACAGGCCGTTGTCGGTCACCGCGTCGGACAGCAGTACGCCACTGCCGCCGGCGCCCGTGATGATCACGACGTTGTCACCCTGTGGGGCCGGAAGCACCGGCAACGCGCGCGCGTACTCCAGCATGTCGTTCAGGCCGGGGGCCCGGATGACACCGGCCTGCTTCAGGATGTCGTCGTACACGGCGTCGTCGCCCGCGAGAGCGCCCGTGTGGGAGCCCGCGGCCTTGGCACCGGCTGCCGTACGGCCCGCCTTCAGGACGACCACCGGCTTCTTGGGTACGGTCGCCCGCGCCGCCTCCACGAAGGCGCGCCCGTCCTTGAGGTCCTCCAAGTGCATGGCGATGCACTGGGTGTTGGGGTCCTCGCCGAACCACGTCAGCAGGTCGTCCTCGTCCAGGTCCGACTTGTTGCCGAGCCCCACGATCGCCGAAACACCCGTCTTCGTAGTGCGCGCGAAGCCCAGAATGGCCATCCCTATGCCACCGGACTGCGAGGTGAGCGCGACGCCGCCCTTGACGTCGTACGGCGTGCAGAACGTGGCGCACAGGTCCTGCCACGTCGAGTAGTAGCCGTAGATGTTCGGCCCGAGCAGCCGCACGCCACAGCGCTCGCCGATGGCCACGATCTCGTCCTGGAGCTGCTGCTCACCGGTTTCCGCGAACCCGGAGGGGATCAGTACGGCGTTGGGGATCCCCTTGCGGCCCACCTCCTCCAGAGCCGCGGGCACGAACTTGGCGGGGATCGCGAAGACCGCCACATCCACCTCACCGGGAACGTCGGTGACACTCTTGTACGCCTTGCGGCCCAAGATGTCATCGGCCTTGGGGTTCACCGGGTGGATCTCTCCGGAGAAGCCGCCGTCGACGAGGTTGCGCATCACCGAGTTGCCGATCTTGCCCTGCTCGTTGGAGGCACCTATCACGGCGACCGAGGAGGGCTGCATCAGGCGGCGCATGGAGGTGAGGATCTCCTCGCGCGTGTACGTACGACGCGGCTTCGGGACCGAGTCCGCGAGGATCACGCGGATATCCGCCGCGATCGCCCCCTCCGGAGTGGCGATCACCGGATTGAGGTCCACCTCGGCGATCTCCGGGAAGTCCGCGACGAGTTCGGAGACCCGGCGGATCTGCTCGGCGATCGCCCACCGGTCCACGGCCGGCGCGCCGCGCACCCCGTGCAGGACCTCCGCCGATCGGATCGAGTCCAGCATCGACAGCGCTTCGTCGGCGTCCACGGGGGCGAGGCGGAAAGTGACGTCCTTCAGGACCTCCACCAGCACCCCGCCGAGCCCGAAGGCGACGACTTTCCCGAACGTCGGATCGGTCACCGCTCCGACGATGACCTCCTGCCCCTGGGGCAGCAGCTCCTGCACCTGTACGCCCTCGATACGGGCATCGGGTGCGTACGCGCGCGCGTTGTCGACGATTTCGCGGAAGGCGGCCCGTACGTCGGTCGCGCCTTCCACTCCGACGATCACGCCGCCCGCGTCGGTCTTGTGCAGGATGTCCGGGGAGACGATCTTCATCACGACAGGCCCGCCGAACCGCGCCGCGTACGCGACCGCCTCGTCGACGTCCGTCGCCAGCTCCTCGCCGGGGACGGCGATCGCGTACGCGTCCGCGATCACCTTGCCCTCGGGCGCGGTCAGCGCGGTCCGGCCCTCGGCCCGTACGGCGTCGAGGAGCCGACGCACCCTCAGCACCCGGTCTTCGGCCATCAATCAGATCACTCCGTTCGACTTGAGCAGGCGAAGCTCCTCGTCGCCGAGGCCGAGCTCGCCGACGTACACCTCTTCGTTGTGCTCGCCGAGCAGCGGCGAACTGGTCACGTCCACGGGGGAGTCGGAGAGCTTCAGCGGACTGCCCACGGTCACGAACTCGCCCCGTTCGGGGTGCGGCACCTTCACGACCATCTCGTTGGCGACCAGCGACGGATCCTCGATGATCTCCTTGGTCGACAGGATCGGCCCGCATGGGATGTTGTGGGCGTTGAGCCTCTCCAGGACCTCCCACTTGGGGAGCGTGGCCGACCACTCCTCGATCAGCTGGAACATCTTGTTGAGCTGCGGCAGTCGCGCCTCCGGCGTCGCCCATTCGGGGTCGTCCGCCAACTCCGGCCGTCCGATGAGCTCGGTGATCGGCTTCCAGCCGACGGGCTGCACGATGACGTACACGTAGTCGTTGGGCCCGCCCGGCGCGCACTTGACGGCCCAGCCGGGCTGGCCGCCGCCGGACGCGTTGCCGGACCGGGGAACTTCGTCGCCGAAATCGTCGTTTGGATATTCAGCGAGCGGGCCGTGTGCCAGGCGCTGCTGATCGCGCAGCTTCACCCGGCAGAGGTTGAGCACAGCGTGCTGCATGGCCACATTGACCCGCTGACCGCGCCCGGTGTTCTCCCGCTGAAGCAGCGCCGCGAGAATCCCCGCCACGGCGTGGATGCCCGTGCCCGAGTCACCGATCTGGGCCCCCGTCGCAAGCGGCGGCCCGTCCTCGAACCCGGTGGTCGACATCGACCCGCCCATGGCCTGAGCGACGACCTCGTACGCCTTGAAGTTGGTGTACGGGCCGTCCCCGAACCCCTTGATGGAGGCATAGACGATACGCGGATTGATCTCCTGGATACGGTCCCAGGTGAAGCCCATGCGGTCGATCGCGCCCGGTCCGAAGTTCTCGACCATGACATCCGAGCGCCGGATCAGCTCGGTGAGGATCTCCTTGCCGCGCTCGGTCTTGGTGTTGAGGGTGACGCTCCGCTTGTTGCAGTTGAGCATCGTGAAGTAGAGGGAGTCGACGTCCGGGAGGTCACGCAGCTGCTTGCGCGTGATGTCACCGGTCGGCGCCTCCAGCTTGACCACGTCCGCCCCGAGCCAGGCCAGCAACTGGGTTGCGGAGGGGCCGGACTGGACGTGCGTCATGTCGAGGACACGGATGCCTTCGAGAGCCTTGGGCGCGCTGTTCGGTGCTTCGTTCGTCGCGGTGTGCGTCGCGGTGCTGGTCATGGCGGGCACCTCACTTGTACATCGTCTGGTTCATGGTTCCGGGGGCGTACGCGTCCGGGTCGACCCAGACGTTGATCAGCGAGGGCTTGCCCGACTCGCGGGCGCGCCTCAGGGCGGGACCGATGTCGGCGGGGTCGCGGACCTCCTCGCCGTAACCGCCGAGCATCTGGGCGAACTTGTCGTAGTGGACGTCGCCGAGGGTGTTGCCGACGCGCTCGCGTGCCTCGCCGTACTTGGCCTTCTGGCCGTAACGGATCTGGTTCATCGAGGAGTTGTTGCCGACGATCCCGACGAAGGGAAGGTTGTAGCGGACGAGAGTCTCGAAGTCCCATCCGGTGAGCGAGAAGGCACCGTCTCCGAAGAGGGCCACCACTTCCTTGTCGGGCCGCGCCTGCTTGGCCGCGAGCACGAACGGGACGCCGACACCGAGCGTGCCGAGCGGTCCCGGGTCCATCCAGTGCCCGGGTGACTTGGGCTGCACGACCTGACCGGAGAAGGTGACGATGTCGCCGCCGTCGCCGATGTAGACGGAGTCCTCGGTGAGGAAGTCGTTGATCTCGCTGACGAGCCGGTACGGGTGAATGGGCGAGGTGTCGGACTTCAGGCTGGGCAGCCGCTTCTCGATGGCCGTCTGCTCGGCCGCGCGCAGTTCGTCGAGCCACTCCTTGCGCTTGGACGCGCCCCCGTTGAGGCGTCCGGAGGCGGCTTCGGTCACCGACTTCAGGATGAGGCCCGCGTCACCGACGATCCCGAGGTCGATGTCCCGGTTCTTGCCGACGGTCCGGTAGTCGAGGTCGATCTGCACCACCGTCGCGTCCGGCGACAGCCGCTTTCCGTAGCCCATACGGAAGTCGAAGGGCGTGCCGACGATGACGATGACGTCGGCGTTGGAGAAGGCGTACCGGCGGGAGAGCTGGAAGTGGTGCGGGTCCCCGGGCGGCAGGGTGCCGCGTCCCGCGCCGTTCATGTAGGCGGGAACGTTGAGGGCACGTACGAGATCGATGGCGGACTCGGTGCCGCGGGTCGTCCACACCTGGCTGCCCAGCAGGATCGCGGGCTTCTCGGCATGCACGAGGAGGTCGGCGAGCTTCTCGATCGCCTCGGGGTCGCCGGCCGAGCGGGTCGAGGCCCGGTAGTGGCCGGCGGCGGGGACCCGGGCCTTCTCGGCCGGCACCTTGGCGTCGAGCACATCGCGCGGGATCTCCAGGAAGGAGGGCCCGGGCGCGCCGTGGTAGCACTCGCGGAACGCCATGGACACCATGTCGGCGGCGCGTGCGGTGTCCGGCACGGTCGCCGCGAACTTCGTGATCGGCGTCATCATGTCGACGTGCGGCAGGTCCTGAAGGGACCCCATCTTGTGCTGTGTGTGCGCCCCTTGGCCGCCGATCAGCAGCATGGGGGACTCCGCACGGAAGGCGTTGGCGACACCCGTCACGGCGTCGGTCGTGCCGGGACCCGCGGTGACGACCGCGCAGCCGGGCTTGCCGGTGATGCGCGCGTAGCCGTCGGCGGCGTGGGCGGCGACCTGTTCGTGGCGTACGTCGACGACCTCTATGCCTTCGTCGACGCAGCCGTCGTAGATATCGATGATGTGGCCGCCGCACAGGGTGTAAATGACCTCCACACCCTCGGCTTTGAGTGCCTTGGCGACCAAGTGCCCACCGGAGATGAGGTTCTGGCTGTTGTCGTCGGGCATGGCGAAGTCCTGTCCCTTCGTAGGGGATCGGGCACGCGAATGTGCAGTTCGGACACCGTTCGCGCACTGCTCATGGCTGCCGTCGCGGTTGATTGCATACAGTCGACGAATACTGTATGAAGCTTGTTATCCCGCATCCGGTGGGTGGTGTCCAGGGGGCGTGCGGCACTTTTGAGGCAGGAGCCGGAATGGACCTGTACGAACACCAGGCAAGGCAACTCTTCGAGGAACACGGCATCTTGGTGCCGAGGGCCGAGGTCACCGACTCGTCCAAGGAGGCGCGCGAGATCGCCCGCAGGCTGGGCGGGCGCGTCGTCGTCAAGGCGCAGGTGAAGACCGGCGGACGCGGCAAGGCAGGCGGCGTGAAGCTCGCCGCCGACCCGGCCGCCGCCGAACTGACGGCACGCCAGATCCTCGGCATGGACATCAAGGGCCACACCGTCGGCAAGGTGATGCTGGCCCAACCGGTCGACATCGAAAGCGAGTTCTACGTCAGTTACGTACTCGATCGTGCCGCCGGCCGTTTCCTCGCGATCGCCTCGACCGAGGGCGGCATGGAGATCGAGGAAGTGGCCGCGACCAGGCCGGAAGCCGTGGCACGCATCCCCATCGACCCGGCGGAGGGCGTCACCGCGGCGAAGGCGACGCACATCGCCGACACAGCAGGTCTGCCCCCGCAGACCGTCGACGTCCTCGTACGGCTCTGGGAGGTGCTGACCCGCGAGGACGCCGTACTCGTCGAGGTCAACCCTCTCGTGCGTACCACTCGAGGGCAGATCCTCGCGCTCGACGGCAAGGTCACCCTCGACGACAACGCCCGGTTCCGGCAGGCCCGCTGGGGTGAACAGGAGTCGGCGCACGACGACGCGCTCGAGGCGGCGGCAGCCGCGAAGGGCCTGAACTACGTGAAGCTGGATGGCGAGGTCGGCATCATCGGCAACGGCGCCGGCCTCGTCATGTCGACTCTCGACGTGGTCGCCGGCTGTGGTGCCCGCCCCGCCAACTTCCTCGACATAGGCGGTGGGGCCAGTGCACAGATCATGGCCGACGGCCTCTCCGTCATCCTCTCCGACCCGGCCGTCAGATCCGTCTTCGTCAACGTCTTCGGCGGCATCACCGCCTGCGACGCGGTCGCCGACGGCATTGTGCAGGCCCTGGAGGCCGTCCAGTTGACCAAGCCACTGGTCGTACGCCTCGACGGAAACAACGCTGGACGCGGTCGCGCCGTCCTCGACGACCGTGCGCATCCCCTGGTCCAGCAGGCCACCACCATGGACGGCGCCGCGCGCCGCGCCGCCGAACTCGCCAACGCCGGCTGAAGGAGCGGGACATGGCCATCTACCTCACCAAGGAGAGCAAGGTTCTCGTCCAGGGCATGACCGGCGGCGAGGGCATGAAGCACACCCGGCGCATGCTCGCGGCCGGCACCGACGTCGTCGGCGGCGTCAACCCCCGCAAGGCCGGGCAGACCGTCGACTTCGACGACCGGGCCGTACCCGTCTTCGGCTCCGTACGCGAAGGAATCGAGGCGACGGGTGCCGACGTCACCGTCGTCTTCGTCCCACCCGCCTTCACCAAAGCGGCAGTTGTGGAGGCCGCCGACGCGGGCATCGGACTCGCCGTGGTCATCACGGAGGGCATCCCCGTCCACGACTCGGTCGCCTTCACCACGTACGCGAAGACGAAGGGCACCCGGATCATCGGCCCCAACTGTCCGGGCCTGATCACCCCCGGACAGTCCAACGCGGGCATCATCCCCGCCGACATCACCAAGTCCGGCCGCATCGGCCTGGTGTCCAAGTCGGGCACGCTCACCTACCAACTCATGTACGAACTCCGCGACATCGGCTTCTCGACCTGCGTGGGCATCGGCGGCGATCCTGTGGTCGGCACGACTCACATCGACTGCCTGGCGGCTTTCGAAGCGGACCCCGAGACCGAACTCGTCGTGCTGATCGGGGAGATCGGCGGCGACGCCGAGGAGCGAGCGGCCGCGTACATCCGACAGCACGTCACCAAGCCAGTCGTCGGCTATATAGCGGGCTTCACCGCGCCGGAGGGCAAGACGATGGGGCACGCGGGCGCGATCGTGTCCGGTTCGTCCGGCACGGCGCAGGCGAAGAAGGAGGCACTGGAGGCGGCCGGGGTCCGCGTGGGTGGTACGCCGACTGAGACGGCGCAACTGGTGCTCGCCGTACTGGCCGCGGAGGCGTGCCGTCACTCATAGTTGAGCAGAGGTGACTTTCCGAAGTCACGTCACCTCGCACCGTTATGTCCCCCGCCCCCGACTGTGCACCGAGAGCGGAGCAATCGCATGGCATCCACCCTCACCCTCAAATCAGGCACGTCCTGGACCGACGCCTGGCAGCGTTGCCTGGCCGTGGCCCCCGAGGCGTTCCGGGACGACCGTGTCCTCAACTTCTGGAACGCCGCCTGGCAGGCGGACGGCCGGGCCCTGCCCGCCACCAGTCCCGTCGACGGCGCCCCGATCGCCGGGCCGCCCCGCCTCGACGCCGCCACTGCCCGACAGGCCGTACGCGCCTGTCTCGACCAGCACCGCGCCTGGCGCCACGTACCCCTGGACGAACGCCGCGCCCGCGTCGCGGCCACCCTCGACGCCCTCACCCAGCACCGCGAACTCCTCGCCCTCCTCCTGGTGTGGGAGATCGGCAAGCCCTGGCGGCTCGCGCAGGCGGACGTCGACCGGGCCATCGACGGCGTGCGCTGGTACGTCGACGGAATCGAGCCCATGCTCGAGGACCGGACCCCGCTCGACGGGCCCGTGTCCAACATCGCGAGCTGGAACTACCCGATGAGCGTGCTCGTTCACGCACTACTGGTACAGGCATTGGCAGGGAACGCGGTCATCGCCAAGACCCCGACCGACGGTGGCGTCGCGTGTCTCACCCTGGCCTGCGCGCTCGCCGCACGCGAAGGGATTCCCGTCACCCTCGTCAGCGGCAGCGGAGGCGAACTGTCGGAGGCGCTCGTGCGCGCGCCCGAAATCGGCTGCGTCTCCTTCGTCGGCGGCCGCGACACGGGCGCCGCGGTGGCCACGGCCGTCGCCGACCTCGGCAAGCGACACGTACTCGAACAGGAAGGACTCAACACCTGGGGCATCTGGAACTACACGGACTGGGACGCGCTCACGGCGGTCGTTCCGAAGCTCTTCGACTACGGCAAGCAGCGCTGCACGGCGTACCCGCGCTTCGTCGTTCAGCGTTCACTGTTCGACGAGTTCCTCGCCGCGTACCTGCCGGCCGTACGTACCTTGCGGATCGGCCACCCGCTAGCAGTGGAGCAGCCCGACGACCCGTATCCGCAGCTGGACTTCGGGCCGGTGATCAACGCGGCCAAGGCGAAGGAGCTTCACGACCAGGTCGCCGAGGCCATCGACCGGGGCGCCGTCCCGTTGCACCGCGGCAAGCTCACCGACGCGCGCTTCCTGCCCGGCCAGGACACGGCGGCCTACGTCCAGCCCGTCACGCTGCTGAACCCGCCGCCGTCCTCACCGCTGCACCACGCGGAGCCCTTCGGCCCGGTCGACACGATCGTCCTGGTCGACACCGAGGCCGAGCTGCTGGCTGCCATGAACGCGTCGAACGGCGCCCTCGTCGCCACCCTATCGACCGACGACCCGGCCACGTACGAGCGGCTGGCCCCGCAGATCCGGGCGTTCAAGGTCGGCCACGGGAAACCACGCTCCCGCGGCGACCGGGACGAGCTGTTCGGCGGCTTCGGGGCGTCGTGGCACGGCGCCTTTGTGGGCGGCGAGCTGCTCGTGCGCGCCGTCACCCAGGGCCCGGCGGGGGAGAGGCTGCCCGGCAACTTCCCCGACCACCACCTGATGCCCTGAGTCACACCGCGTGACCGTGTGACCGCGTGACGCGTGACCGGGGGAGTTCCGCACGTCGTCGGCCTGCTGCGACTCCTCGGCGCTGTGGCCGCCCGGCTACTCATGGTGCCTCCCCCGGTTTGCCCTCTCGCCCCCTGTGCGGCCCGGATACGCAGGTGAATCGACGTCCCAAAGCTTGGTATTGTTGTCTCTGTCGCCGCGCGGAACACTCCCCGCAAGGCGGCAGACACCTGGTCCGGGTGGCGGAATGGCAGACGCGCTAGCTTGAGGTGCTAGTGCCCTTTATCGGGCGTGGGGGTTCAAGTCCCCCCTCGGACACTCGCTATAACGATACGGAAGCGAGGGCCTCGACCTTACGGTCGCGGTCCTCGTTGCGTGTTCGTAGCTGATGGTGATGCCCAGGGCTTCGTAGAGTGAGCCCTTCTTGTCGGCGTCGACGGCTTGGATGCGCCGTGCGATATCTCCGAGGCTCTCAGCAATCGCCTGGATCTGCTCGGCGGTGAGCTGCGGCTCCATCTTCGGAGTGACGGCGGGTACCGCGTCGAGCTTCCTCTGCAGCGGTAGTAGACGCGGTCGCGGGTGGCGGCGGGCTGCATCTTCCGTCCGCACAGCGCGCACCGAACCTGTCCCCGCAGGGACCGTGCCCCGGTCGGGCCGCGCGCACAAACAGGCGCTCACCGCCGCGTTACCCCTGATCGATGCCAGCGGCCGTCCTGGACCGCCTCGCGGCCCCACTCCCCACCCGGCGGGCAGCGACCGCACGGACGCTGGCCACGGACCGGGACCGGCGACTCCAACGCCTCCTGCGCACTACCCTCCACCACCTCGACGCAGGCGCCGTCAGCCCGCCCGCAGCCGCCCTCCTGGCCGCCGTCGCCCGCGCTTTCCTGCCTTGGCACGCCACCCCGAACCCACCGGGCGCAGCGGCGGCCCCGAGATACGGGACCCCGGCGGGGACGGCAGACGGCCTGGCCGTGCCACCGACAGCGGCTGGCGAAGCCCTGCTCCCCGATTTGATCGCACTGTTCGCCGTGTTGGCCTCGACCAGCGTGCCCGGGACCGTCCCGCTCACGCCCCCGGTCGAGCCCTGGCAGGTCCGCTACGCGGGCCACTTCCGTCGCTATGGCAGACCCGCTTTCGGGGTGTGGACGGCCGAGACCGTCGCCTGTCCGGCGTGCGGGGGTAAGGCCGGCCCGTGGGCGGTGACCTGCGACTGGCGCCTGATCTCGCTGGGCTGCCCGTGCGGGGTGGTGACCCGCGAGCATGGCCTCGCCTTCTCCGAAGTCTGGCTTCTTCTACCGGACATGTGACCGGGCGTGGTGGCCGACCGCCCGCACAACGACGCTCAGTCACAGCCAGCAGGTTGGAAAGGGCTCAGTGGGGGGCCACGGAGCGGAGGGAGGCCGCGGGTCGATCGCGACCACCCGCACCCGGCGGCGCCATTGGATGGCCCTCGACCCGCTGCCCGAAGCGGGTGGACCACCGACCTGACCTCATTACCGGCCGCGGCGCGGCTCGTGGGCCCCTGACGTTCGTCCAGGAGACGGACCGAGCTCATCGGGACCAGTTTCTGTTATGACACCCCCGGCCAGAGGTCTCCGCTTGTACCGGACGAAAATGCGGGGAGCGGAAAGGGATGGTCAGGCGTGGCGGCAATGGGAGAGCACGAGTACGCGGTGGTCGAGGCGGCGCAGCGTGGCGCCCTCTGGGCGCAGGACGAGTTGGTCGGTGCGTATCTGCCGCTGGTGTACAACATCGTGGGGCGGGCGCTGAACGGGCATGCCGACGTCGATGACGTCGTGCAGGAGACCATGATCCGCGCCCTGCGCGCCCTCGGCTCGCTGCATCACCCGGGCAGCTTCCGGTCGTGGCTGGTGGCCATCACGATGAACCAGATCCGCACGTACCAATACAGGCAGCAGGCGGCACCGGCGGGCTCGGGACTGCAGGACGCCTACGACGTGGCCGACCCTGGTGCGGACTTCGTGGACCTGACGATCGTGCGCCTCGGTCTGGAAGGCCAGCGGCGCGAGGTGGTGCAGGCCACTCGCTGGCTGGATGACGATGACCGGATGCTGCTGTCGCTGTGGTGGCTGGAGGCCGTCGGCGAGCTGAGCCGGGCGGAGGTGTCCGCGGCGCTTGAGGTGTCGCAGCAGCACACGGCCGTGCGGGTGCAGCGGATGAAGGCTCAGTTGGAGACCGCCCGTCTGGTGGTACGCGCGCTGTCCGCGACGCCGTCGTGTGCTCGCCTCGACCAGCTGATCGGGAACTGGGACGGCCGCCCGTCCCCGCTGTGGCGCAAGCGCATCGCCCGGCACGCACGCGACTGTGTCCTGTGCTCGGGTCACCAGGCAGAGCTGGTCCCGGCCGAGGGGCTGTTGGTGGGCCTGGGGCTGGTGCCGGTGGCTGCCGCGCTGACGGGTCTTGCCGGGTTGACCGCCTTCCAGGACGCCGAAACCGCGGCGGAGGCGACACCCTTCGGTATGCCGGAGTACCCGGACCGCGGTCATCCCACTGCCACGGCAGATCACGACTACGCAAGCGCCCACCCGGAATCCGGCACGACAGCCGAACCGGGGGATCCCACGGCCGGACTCGCGCCGGTGCGCGCCGCACACCCTCGGGGTCGGCACGGCCACCGTCAACGGAGGCGAATACCGCAGCGAGGCCGCATCACCGGCGTAGCCGTCGCGGTTGCCCTGTTGATAACGGGAGGCACCGTCGCGACCTTGACGCTGCAGTCGGATGGGGAGGATGACACGGTCCGGTCTGCCGCCGACACGCAGTCGGAGACGCCCCTGGCATCCCCCTCCGCTTCACCGGCCCCCTCGGCACCTCCGTCCCCGTCACGCAGCAAGTCCCCCTCACCCAAGCCCAGCACCAAGTCCCCGAAACCCACGCCGACACCGTCGCGCACGAAGCCAGCACCGGCGACGCTCGAGCCCCGTCCGTCCGCCACCCTCCCTGCCGCCCCCGCGGACACCCCGGCCGCTCAGGTCCTGGCCCTCGTCAACACGGAGCGGGAGAAGGCCGGTTGCCAGCCCGTGAAGCGCGATGACCGCCTCGCACGTGCCGCTCAACTGCACAGCGAGGACATGTCGACCAACCAGTATTTCGACCACACCAGTCTGGACGGCCGCAGTTTCGTCGATCGGGCCGCCGCCCAAGGGCATCCGTCGCCCGGAGCCGAGAACATCGCTCGGGGACAGAGCACCCCAGAGGCCGTGATGGACTCGTGGATGAACTCTCAAGGCCACCGGGAGAACATTCTCAACTGTTCTCTGGCCACCATGGGCCTGGGCGTTGTCGACGACGACTGGACCTGGACTCAGGTATTCGGCTTTTAGCAGGCCGATCCCGGAACGGTACGGATGCGGCTTCCTTCAGACCCCGAGGAGCCGTTGTGATGACGAGCCGGCTGGTGTTGCACCGTCACCCGCTGGCCGGCATCCCCTGGAGGGGGAGCGGCTGCGTCCGCCCTGGGGGTAATTACTGAGGTCTTCGGATTGTTGTCGGTCGGTGGGTGAGCGTGAGTCCGGTGCCGGTGAGGCAGCCATCGATCAGGTCGGGGCGGAACTGAATGTG
>NZ_JBIAHS010000009.1:0-359270 GCF_042870755.1 Streptomyces sp. NPDC006365 | reverse complement strand
GGACACAAGACGTCGCCATGCCTCCCTCAACCCGAGCGAAGCCATGCCTGACCAGCAGAAATCAAGGGATCAGGTTCGGTTGAGATACGGCTTCTTACCTCAGCGGTGTCGTCCATGGCCCATATCGTCCACACCTCCGAGGCACACGGCATCGACGCGGGCGTGATGCGCGCGGCAGAAGGTCTGGCCCGCCGAGCCGTCGGTCAGGGCCACGGCACTGACGGGTTCATACGGATCGCCGAGCTCCTGGGCCGTCGCTGAGGAAGACCCGCGGTTCCGGTGACGGGCGGACCTCAACTCTTGACGGCCTCCGCGATCTGCAGGGCGGCCTGGGCGGGCGTGAGGTGCGTGGTGTCGACGACCTCAGCCTCGTCGTGCAGCCACGTGCGGGCCGCCTCGGCGTAGGGCGCGAGGTGTTTGAGGCGGAACGAGGAGGGGCCAAGATACGGTGTCCCCCTCGATGCGCCCGCGGAGGGTGTCCTGGTCAGCGTGGAGGACGAAGTGCCGTACCGGAATGGCGTGTTGGGCGAGGCCCATGCTGATCTCGCGCCAGTACTGCTCGACCGGTCCGCACCGTCCGGGCGAGCTCCGTCGGCTACTGCCGGGCCTCAGTGAGAAGGTGCTGACTCAGGCGCTCCGCGAGATGGAGACCGACGGACTGGTGCACCGGGAGGTGCACGACGAACTTCCACTGAAGACCGTGTACTCCTTGACCGCGTTCGGTCGGGAACTCTCCGAGGCGTTGGCTCCCCTCTCCGATTGGGGCCACCGCCGCTTGGAGAAGCTCGCCGAGACCCAGTCAGCCTCCCGACCCATCACATCGCCCCCCACGTCTCACCAGGATCCCGCGGACCTCCGGCCGGCCTCACCAGGGTCGCCCGGCCACCGCCCGCCGCCAAGTACCCACAAAAAAGTGGCTACTGCGGGTTCCGGCGCATCCCCAGGCCACCCCACTCGGCGCTGACCTGGTACGGCGACCGTAGGCGGCCGGGCCTGGCGGTGGCTCGGGAAGAGCGTGACAGATCAGCGAATGGCCAAGGCTGACTGAGACACGCGATCAGATGGCTCAGCTGGACCGAGACAGACTCATTGGCGGAACGGGTCAACGACTTCTGTGTCCCGTCTCGCTGAAGCCGAGGCAGGGCGGTGCTCTGACCTGGGGTGCCTCGGATTGAGCGAGATTCGGAGGGCTGAGTTGTCTCACTCAATCAGAGGCATCGATGCAGGGTCGCTGTGCTATTCAAGGGCAGTGACGACTTCCAAGATCTCCAGCAGGCCCTTCGACGCCGTGCTGTGCGACCTCGACAACGTGATCCGCTTCTATGACACGACGGAACTGGCGAGCCTGGAGCGTGGTGCCGGGCTGGCGGAGGGAACGACCGAGAAGGTGGCATTCGCTCCGGAGATAGACCTCCCACTGCTCCTCGGTGAGATCACCATGGGGCAGTGGGTGGAGTCCATCGTGGTCGGCTTGGCCGGTCAGGTGTCGGAGGTCCAGGCGCGTGAGCTGGCGACCGCGCTCGCCAATGCGCCGTTCAGGGCCGACGGCGTTGTGGTCGACATGCTTGTTCAGGCGCGGGCGTATGTGCCCTTGGTGCTGGTGACCAATGCGACGGTGGAGCTGGAGGACGATCTGGCGTTGCTGGGGCTCGCGGATTTCGCCGACCACGTCGTCAGCAGTGCTCGGGTGAGGGTGGCCAAGCCGGACCGGAAGATTTATGAGATCGCGGCCGGCCAGGCGGGGGTTGCCGTGGACCGATGTCTCTTTGTGGATGACCGACTTGAGAATGTGGAAGCCGCGGTCGGGCTCGGGATGACCGGAGTGCACTATCGCGAACCTGCTGATCTCCGTGAGGCATTGGGCGTCTTGCTGGACCGTTGAGACAGGTTGGGTCATCTGCCTCGCTCAGGTTCGGGGTGCGACGTACTTGGCCGTGGCGTCGATGAGCGAGTTGAACTTGCTGCGGATCCACGGTCCTGTGAGGGTGCGGGGCTTGTAGTCCAGATGGAAGGACTCCTCGAAGGCGGCGTAGGTGCCGCCGGTGATCTGCTTCGCTTTGCGGTCGAGTTCTGGTTGCAGCGCCAGCGCCATGACGAGCTGGGTGAGCAGGGCGATGCGGGGATAGGCCGCGGCTCTCCGGAATCGTTGGACTGGGCCGAACCGGTTCGGGAGGTCGTCCGGGTCTGGACGGTAGATTCGCTCGAAGGTGCCTTCGCTGTCCTTTCGGACGAGCGCCCGGTGGTCTATCTCTCCCCAGAAGCGTTCGCAGAGCTGATAACATAGGCCAAAAGGACGGCCTCTGTATTTCAGCTCCAGCCGGTTCAGAACGATCTGGGCCCGGACGACTTCGGGAGCGTTCTCCAGACTGATCTGCCGTTCGGGGTTCACCTTGCCGCAGGCCAGCCAGCGTCGGTGTCGGATACAGACGTTGTCGTGGAATCCGCGTGTGTGCACGTAGATGGGCTCACCACTGCTCCCGGACCGCCAACCACAAAGGTCGCAAGCCCGACGAATGAGAAGATTGGAGCGTCCCTGAGGCTCCGGTGCGATGCCCGGATCGTAGTGACGAAGCTCTGGGATGGCCCAAAGGAGTGCCTTGCGGGGGTGACCGCTGAGCAGTTCCAGCTTCTCCAGCTCGTCGAGCTGACAGAGCAGCCAGCGCGAAGGTGTGCGGACCGTGCGGAAGTCGGGCAGCTGGTTCGCGGTAGCGAGGCGCTGCCGGTAGGAAATCAAGGTTTCGTTGGGGAACGGCGTGACCGGGTGTGGCAGTGGCCGCAGCAAGGCGGGCTTGAACGGCAGCGACTTGACGACCGCGGGCCCTCTTTGTCGGTTCATCCGGCTTCCCTGTCCCCGCCCCGGAATTGTCGCTCGCTGGCGTAGTCGACGTGGATGGAGTTCAGCTGCCGGCGGGTGATGCGTTCGCTTCCGTCAAGGATCGCGGAGATGGCTGCGGCCCGGATCAGGTGCGAGAGGCTGCCGATCATTCCGTTCGTGCGCTGGTAGAGGTATTTGTGCAGGTCTGGCAGTCAGCCCTTGTCAAGATCAACGTGTTCGCTGCGTTTCGACGTAGGCGAGGGGCACGCCTTCCCTGTCGGAGAACTCAAGCCTGCCGGGCTGGGTGTTGGGCACGCTCAGGGCAGTGGTGCCTCGTACAAACTGGCCGGGCTGTGGATCCGGCGCGTTGACCAGGTCGTCGGCCCGCTGTCCGAGGTCTTCGCATTCGATCCCGAGCGTGATGTCGAGGTTCTTCGCCTCGCCGTCCTCGCCGATCCAATCGGCTTGGGAGAAGGGGTACGTGTCGAGCTCCGTGGAACCCGTATTCTTGATCTTGAACTCCAGGCAGACGAACTGCTCGCCGGGGTCAGCCGTGGTAGACGCACCCGTGTCAGAGTCAGTGACAGAGGTGGCGGTCCTCATGCTCGCCAGCGTGACGTCCGCGGTGCCCTCTGGGACATCGAACAACGCACTGGCGCTCATCACCACGGAGATGGTCTTGCCCGGCGTAAGGGTGGGAGCAGAAGGCGATTCCTGAGGAGATTCCTGCGGCGATTGGGCCTCTTGCTGCTGCCTTTGCCACTCACTCCCCTTCTCGTTACTGCCACATCCAGCGAGCACAGCGATCGTTACGCAGCACGCCAAGATCCAGTGTGTCGGCCGTACCGAGCAGGCGGAGTACTTCCTCATGGCACGCTCCCCCTTGCTGATGAGCAGCACCTTTACCCCAGATTGCACCTAGCGCGACCGCGTTGCAGCCGCGAAGCAGCAGGAGAGGTGATCGCTGCCGTAGCGCTCGGGTTTGGGGGTGCGGGCCATGAGCCGGTTCGCTGCGTCCTGGACGGTGAGTTGGCCGTCAATGACGGCGGCGACCACTTTGGTGATGGGCATCTCGACGTCGTTGCGGCGGGCCAGGTCGAGGATGGCTTTGCATGACTTGACGCCCTCGGCCGTCTGCCGGGTGGCGGCGGTGGCCTCCTCGACGGTCATGCCCTGTCCCAAGTGTTCGCCGAAGGTGCGGTTGCGGGACAGCGGGGAGGCACAGGTGGCGTGGAGGTCGCCGACGCCGGAGAGGCCGGCGAAGGTGAGCGGGTCGGCACCGAGGCGCTCGCCGAGGCGGGTGGTCTCGGCGAGGCCGCGGGTGATGAGGAGGGCTTTGGCGTTGTCGCCGAGGCCCATGCCGCCGGCAAGGCCGATGGCGAGCGCTATGACGTTCTTCACGGCGCCGCCGAGTTCGCAGCCGATGACGTCGGTGGCGGTGTAGGGCCGGAAGTACGGGGTGAGGCAGGCGGCTGGGAGGGTCTTGGCGGCGGCCTCGTTGGTGCAGGCGATGACGGAAGCGGCGGCCTCTCTGACAGCGATCTCGCGGGCGAGGTTGGGGCCGGAGATGACTGCGACGCGCTCTTGGGGGATGCCGGTGACCTCGGTGATGATTTGGCTCATTCGTAGGCCGGTGTCGGTCTCGATGCCCTTCATGAGGCTGACGACCACGGCGTCGTCGGGGATGAGGGGTGCCCAGGAGGTCAGGTTGGCGCGCAGGGTCTGGGCGGGGATGGAGACGATGACGTGGGCAGCGCCGTCCAGGGCCTCGCGTGGGTCGGTGGTGGCGCGGAGCGAGGCGGGGAGAGCGACGTCGGGCAGGTAGGCCGGGTTGTGGTGGTGGCTGTTGATCGCGTTGGCGATTTCGGGGCGGCGGGCGTGCAGCGTGACGGTGTTGCCGGCGTCGGCCATCACCATCGCCATGGTCGTGCCCCACGATCCGGCGGACAGCACGGCGACCTGGTTCATCCTGCTGTTTCTCCTTCAGTGGTGTCTGGCGAGCCTAGCGGGCGGCCGAGGGCTGGGTGCGGTCCGGCGCAGCGTGACGATGACGGCGCGGCGGTTCTCGAGGCGGGGCAGCATGCGGTGCGCTTCAGCCAGCATGTTGGCCGCTTGGTCGTGACCGAGTTCGCGTCGCAGGTCGTCTTCGTGGGCGATCCAGAGTTGGTACACGCGGCGCCACAAGTCCGGTTCGTTTCGTCGCCTGTCGATGTGCTCGACCGTGAATCCGGCCGAGCGCGCCTGGGATCGGAGGGTGTGGCGGACGGCGACGGGCAGGACGCGGGTCATGACGGCGCGGCCGCCGGGGGTGAGGATGCGGTGGAACTCGTTGAGCGCCGCGGCGCGATCACTGGCGTTGAAGAGGGCGTCGACGCACAGCAGGCCGTGAGCGTGCGCGTCTCGCAGTCCGGTGGTCTCCAGGCTGCCGACGGTGAACCGTGCGCGGTCGGCCGGGACGAAGTCGTGTCGGCGCTCGGTGGCGAGTCGGATGGCGGTGGCGGAGACGTCGATGCCGACGAGTTCCACGTTCAGGGCGCGCGCCAGCCACAGGCCGGCGCCGCCGGTGCCGCAGCCGAGGTCTGCGAGGACCTGGCCGGGGCGCAGTTGCAGTCGGGCGACCAGGGTGCCCAGGAGCGTCCAGTCGCAGGAGCTGTTGGGGGCGACTTCGGCCGGGTAGGCGTCGCCCATCGCGTGCGCGTACATCTGGGAGACGAGGGAGCTGGCGGCGCGGGCGGCGTGGAAGTTGTCGTAGTGCGCGGCCTGTTCGCGTTCGCGGTCGGTGAAGGCGGTCATCGGGGAACCGCCCTTCGGGTGCGGGAGCGGGCGCCGGGAGCGATGACCTTCACGGCGGCGAGCGGGTCGTCCGGACTGGAGAGGGTCACGGCGATCGGCTCGTGGCCGGTGACGGTCTGGATGCGTGAGGCGATGTCTGGGACCTGGTCGGCGAAGGCCTCCTTGATTTCGGGCCCGTTCGCCGCGTGGCGCCAGGGATTCAGGGCCGCCCTGGGCTGCGGGGTGGGCTGGCTGGTGTCGAAGACCTCATCGCGGGAGGCGAGGTCGTCGCGCGTTCCCGCGATGCAGGTGAGGCGCGACTGCGCGGCCTCGGTGATGGCCCGGGTCAGTGCGATGGCCGGGTCGGTGTGGCAGCCGGTGCCGGCGAACCAGGCCGGGTAATCCTCGGACCACAGGTATGCCAGGCACACCGGGATCCCGTACTGGCCTTCCACGGCGGCCAGTTCGAGGAGGACCCGCCGGTCTTGCAGGCGGTCGATGAGGGCGCGGGCATACGGGTCGTCGACGGTGGCCGGGTCGACGAGGCGACGCAGAGCGCCGTCGAGGGTCTCGTCCGCGTACAGCACGTCGCGTTCGATGACCTCGTACATCGCGTGCAGGAGCGCTTCGTCGCGTGTGTTGCCGCAGGCCAGGCCGGTGCTGGTGGCGCGCAGGACGTCGGGGGTCCACAGGGGCGGGGTACCCGGGAGATGACGCCAGTGGGGACGAGAGTGGGGCGGCCGGTGGTGAGCCCGGTTCCGGCCGTCCATTCCAGCGGGAGGCGCTCCAGAGCCGTGTGCGAGACGCGTACGGGCAGGGAGAGCAGCGGATAGGGCAGGCTGAGATCCCGGGCGGCGCCGTACTGGTCGACCGGTAACGGCTGTTCGGCGTGCCACAGTTCTATCGCCTCCACGGCGGCCGAGATCGCGGCGAGCCGGCCGGTGGCTCCCTTTCCCTGGGAGGCCGCGAGGGTGTGGGCGGCAGGGCGGATCGCGGTCCACACGGGCAGGCCGAGGTGGTCGAGGCCGGTCAGATCGGCGACGCGGATGATGCCGTAGCGGGGCAGGTGGGGGGCGAGGGCGGCCCAGGTGTCGTCTGGGGTGGCCGCCCGTACGGTCCCGTTCAGCCGGATCGTGTCAGCGGGCATCGGTGGTCGCCTCCGTTGCGGGCTCGAACGGCTGGGGCTGGTCGTCCAGGAAGCCGACCAGGAAGACCTTCACGCTTTCGACCGCGTGCGCGGCGCTGCGGAATCCGCGTGCGGCGGCCGCGTCCTCCACTCCGGAGGGCTGGCACTGCCACAGCTGCTGGAGGGTGCGCCGGGCCTCGCCGTCCTTGATGGTTTCGGGCATGAAGCCCGGGATCGCCCGGCGGGCGTCGGCGTTCGCGGCGAGGTAGCGGGCCACCGACGTACGGTCGGGGGCGCTCTCGTTCGCCAGCAACCGCTTCACGGTGTTCGCGTCGCGTACGTCGACGGGAATCCGGAAGACGGCGCGGACGGGCGGCGGACTGGGGTCTTCGCCGGTCAGTCGGGTCATGCGCTCGGCCAGCGGCATCCCCGTCTCGCCGTCAAGGTGCCGCGAGAGGTGGTCAAGGTGGTCGTGCCACACATGGGGGAAGTTGGGGTCGAAGATCTGCTGGTAGGCGATACGCAGCGCGGTGGGCAGCTGCAGGCCGTCGACGTGTTCGGTCGCGAAGTGCGCGCTCCAGCGGCGAAAGTAGGGCGTGTCCCAGTGCAGGCCGTCCGCCGGTGTCTGGGGCGCCGGCTCGATGCCGGACAGCGCGGCGCGCAGGGCTTTGAGGGCGTCGAGCCGCTTGAGGTCGCCGAAGTGAGGGTCCGCCGTGCGGCGTTCGCGGAGCCAGGTGGTGAGGGCGGTGGCGTAGTGGCGGTAGCAGATGGCGCGGATGGCGGGCGGGGTGCGGTGCGGGTAGTACAGGCTGCGGAACTCGTCGAGGAGCACTGCGGCCGTGTCCCGGGAGACGACGCCGTCCTGTACGGCGAGGTCGAGGGTGTAGCGGAGGTTGACGAGCGGCCACGTCAGGGCCTGCCGGTCGTCGTCCGGCTCCTGGCCGACGGCGACCTCGTCGTCGGCGGTGAGTTCGCCGGTCCGGTAGCGGTGGTAGATGCTGCCCATACCGCGCATGCCGAAGCGGTCCAGTTCGGCGGCGCGTAGGGCGCCGATGCTCGCGGCTCCCAGGACGCGGATCCCCCGTGCGAGGGTGGCGAGGATTTCCTTGTGCCGCAGGGCGGCCGCCTGGTGGTAGAGGCCGTCGATGATGACCACCGTGTCGGTGTCGGCGATCGTGTCGTCGAACAGGTCGCCGTGGCGTACGGGCGGCAGACGGCGTACGGACGGGTCGCTGAGTAACGGTTCGTCTCGGGGCAGGGTGGGCCCGGCGTATACGTGGATCATGAAGGGCTTCCGTTCGGGGCTGTAGGGGAAGTGCCCCTCGCAGTTGCTCCGAGGGGCACTTCCGTGGTGCTGGCACCGAGCCCGGTGGCGTCACACGGGTGGCGCCACCGGGCCGGGCTGACGTGTCAGATCAGCTGCCCGACCAGGGACTGGTCAGGGGCCTTCGTCCTCGACGTCCTCGATGCGTACGGCGCTGGACTGGTCGACGATCCCGGCGACGCGCAGCTCCCCACGCAAGGGGCTGTCCTGCGCGGCGATTTCCGACTTCGACTGCTCCACGGCTCTCCTCCTTCCTCCTGTTTGTACGGCGGGCGCAAGCGGGTGCTCGCGCCCGGTGGTGCCACGGACCGGTGAGGACCGGATCCGCCTGCCCGTCCTGTCGGACGGGAGGTCTGGGTGTGGGGCCGCGCCACCGCCTGCCAGCCAGCGGAAGGGGGCATGGCGGCGGCGCGGTCATCCGCTGGCCCCGCGGGGAGGTACAACGGGTCGGCGGGGTCGGGGGATTGAGTCAGCCGATCAAGCAGGTGCGTTCTCCTCGATCAGCTTTTCCGTCGTGTCTGCCGTCGCCGTCGCATCGAGGTATGGGGTGCGGTTCATACGGGCACCTCCCCCGGCACCAGGCGGGCTCGGACGGTCTTGCTGCGGCCGTCCTCGGCAAGGCTCCAAGTCACATCCGCCCCGAGCAGGCGAACCTCCCGCAAGCCGCGCCCCTTCTCACCGTTGATGGCGGCCCCACTGTCCCGGAACTCGGGAGACGGGTCCCGGACGTCGATGAGCAGTTCGTCGTCCTCGGTCACGGCCAGGAGCACGTCCATGTGGGCGTCGGACTCGTCGGTGGGCTGGGCGTGGACGACGGCGTTGCAGGCGACCCGGGCGAGGACTTCGACCGCCGTCACGATGTCCCCGGGCCACCCCAGAACGGTCAGATAGGTAAGGGCATCCGACCGCACCCGCCGCAGACTTGCGACGTCGTCGAGCCGGTACGAACGGAACCACTCGCGGTCGACGGGCGCGCCGGCGGCGGAGGGCGCCGTGTCGGCGCCGGCCTCGTTGTGCTCGTGCACAGCGCGTCGCTGTCCGACCTGCGGGAACACGGCGAACGCCGGTATGCCGAGCAGCCACACCCGCAATGCGGGGCGGTCCCCGGGGTTCCAGGCGATCTCCTGCTCGGCGGGGGCAACGACTCCGTTGGCCTCGCCTGCGTGCAGGGCTCGTTCGACGGTGCACCAAGCGGCACGATGGCGGCGCGGTGTGTCGAGCGGCGCCAGGTCATACAGCTCGTGCACGATCGTCCAGCCCTGCGCGCGGGCGAAGTCGCGCAGGGCTGTCAGCGATTTCGTCGCTATCTGCGAGTCGGAGTTGGCGGTGTAGAGGACGACGCGAGCGCTGTCGCAGACCGTGCCGACGACGTCGTACGGCGGCGCGACTAGCGCCGCCGATGCCGGCCGGGCGCTGTTGAGTTGGCGCTCGGTCTCCTCGCCGATCCCCGGTGGCGTGGGAACGGCGGGGGCGACGGCGGCGAGCAGGATCGTGCCGTCGGAGCTAGGGGAGAGCGCGGTGGTCATCTGTCTGGTCCTCGTGGAAGGTTGAGCGGCCGCGGAGGCTGCTGGCGGTGCTGATGAATCCGGGCATGATCGCGACGGCTTGTGTTGTCCATTCCTCACGCGGCTGTGAAGGCTCCGGGTGGGCGCGTGCCAGCCATTCGCGGATGGCGACGTCGGACGGACGCTGCGTACTCACTTCGCCCCCGTTCGCTGACACAGTCCGGCATCCGGCTGGTCGGCCGACGGTTCCTGCACGGGCCCCGCGGCAGCCTTCGTCAGCGGTATCTCCGCCCATACCGTCTTTCCGATGATCTCCTCCACGCTCCCCCAGCGCCCCTGGCATAACCGGTCTACGAGCAGCAGGCCCCGCCCGTTGTCGGGCAGCTGCTGCAGGGCCGTGTCCTCGCTCCGCTCGGAAGTGGCGGCGAGGAGTGTCGAGTCGGCGTCACGCACTTCGATGCGGACGAGACTGTCCAGCAGCCGCAGGGTGACACCGACTTCGCGGCCTTTGGGCGTACGAGCGTGGATCACCGCGTTGGTCACGAGCTCGGTCAGCACGGAGGTGACGTTGTCCACCACCTCCTGGTCCAGGCCCCAGCCAGCCACCACGCGCTCGGCGCGGCGGCGGGCGATCCCAACCTGCCGGCGGTGCGCGGGGTAACGGCAGCGGTCTGTAGTCGGCTCGGGCGGTTCCGGCATACGGATGCCTCCATGGCTCCGGTGACCTTCGGAAAAGCAGGCAGCTCGAAGTGATCAATTCTGCACAGAGAGTCGCCAAGGCCCCCCACTATCGCGCTGCGACACCCCAAAGTGCAAGTCCCTACTGTGAGTTGGGATCATCGTGCTTGTCGCGAACTGTCGTGCCAGGCACACTGACAGCAGCGAATATGGGGAGGACGCTCGCTGTGGCCGTGAACAAGAACCCCACCGTGCGCCAGCGGCGGCTCGGCCGCATGCTGCGCGATCTCCGTACCAAGGCCGGCAAGACCCTCGCCCAAGCCGCCGAGGAACTCCAGTGCGCCGAGTCCAAGATGAGCCGCATCGAGGCAGCCCAGTCGGGCGTCCGTCGTCTCGACCTGCGAGTGCTCCTCGACTTCTACGGCGTCGACGACCAGGCGCTGCGCGCCCGACTCCAGGAGCTGGCCCGGCACGGCCGCGAGCGCGGCTGGTGGTCCCAGTACGAGGACACCCTCAAGTCGGCGTACGCCGACTACATCGCCCTCGAATGGGACGCCTCCGACCTCTATGTCGTGGAGACCGGCCTGATCCCCGGACTACTCCAAACACCCGCGTACACAGAAGCAGTCATCCGGGAACAACGGCCCGACAAGGCCGACGACTTCGAATACGTCCAGGAGCAGGTCAAAGTGCGCGGGCAACGGAGGCAGGTCTTCTCCCGCGGCGCTCCGCTCCGCCTGTGGTCCATCATCACCGAGGCAAGCCTGCGGCACCGCGTGGGCGGCTCGGACGTCATGCGCGAGCAGCTCGACTACCTCGCCACGCAGGCCTCCGAGACCAACATCCAGGTCCAGACGCTGCCGTCCGCTGCGGCGATCAACTCGGCCCTGCACGGGCCCTTCGGCATCCTGTCGTTCCCGGAGCCCGCGGAGACCGACGTCGTGTACGCCGACGGCCTCATCGACACCGTCTACTACGAGGAACCCGCGCAGGTGGAAATCTTCACCACGCTGTTCCGTCGCCTCAACTCGGAAGCCCTTCCTGTTGAGGAATCCATCGCCCGCATTCGCGCCGCTATACAGGAAATGGACTAACGCCCGTGAGCAAGCCCTATCCGAACGCCGCCAAGACCGGTTTCGACTGGGTCAAGTCGTCGTACTCCAGCGGTGACCAGAGCTGCGTGGAAGTGGCGCAGGTCCTTGGCGTGGTGCCCGTACGCGACAGCAAGAACCCCCAGGGGCCTGCCCTCGCGCTGGCGCCCTCCGCCTGGAGGGCGTTCATCGACTACGCGAAGACCCACGTGTAAGAAGCCGGTCGATCACACTCGAGACTCGTCGCCGCGACCCAATCACATACCCCGCGGGCCCGCCGCTCCGTCTACGGAGCGGCGGGCCCGCTCGTACGTACCGCGAGGAACGGCAACGGGTTGCTCTGCTGGCCTCACCCATGCCGCAGCCGCGCGTTCAAGAGAAGCTGCAGGTCAATCACGCTTGCATGGCTAACCGCAGCAGCCAATATCGTCCGTGCCGTTCCGCCTCCCGGTGTACGGCCCTCGTTCCGTACACCCGCCCAGAAAAGGCAGACCGATGAAACGGTCCCAGGACTCCCGGACGTCCACTGAGCAGCGTGAGCCGTTCCTCGAACTACGCGTCGGCGGAGTACACCTGACCATCTGCCACTTCACCCACCGACTGATCACACTCGCCACCGCTGTGGCTGGCGGCGGTGCCACCTGGCTCCTGCGGTGACCAGTTTCGGCGCGGGGGTGTCAGGCCGCCAGACAGTAGCGGCTGGCGAGGCTTTCGCTCGGCTCGACCGTTGTCACCCCGGACATCCCAACGCGAGAGGAGCCGGCCGCATAGCCGCTGATGCCCGTACGGCCCGGGTACCCGGATTCAGGAGGCGTGGGAGCCCAGGAGCACGCCGGCCAGTGTCCCGGCGAGCAGGAACGGGCCGAACGGGATCCTGCTCGTACGGTCGGCCCAGCCCGCGAGGATGAGGCCGATGCCGTACAGCGCGCCGAGCAGGTACCCAGCGAACGTACCGACCAGGACGATCGCCCAGCCGTACCAGCCCAGGACAGCGCCCAGGACGAGGGCGAGCTTGACGTCGCCGAACCCGAAACCCTTGCTGATCAGGAAGAGCACGAAGTAGCAGGCCCCCAGGATGAGGGAGCCGAGCAGCGCGGACGTCCAGCTGCCGCCGGCACCGGGCCACAAATGCGCGTGCCCGCCCGTGACGGAGTCGGGATCATGGGTGCATGAACGACGAGGACACGCCGGGCGCAGAAGACGGCGAAGAAGACTTCGATCAGGAAGCGGAGCCGCGGCAGA
The DNA here is from genome assembly GCF_042870755.1 of Streptomyces sp. NPDC006365. NCBI lineage: Bacteria > Bacillati > Actinomycetota > Actinomycetes > Kitasatosporales > Streptomycetaceae > Streptomyces > Streptomyces sp. NPDC006365. The sequence goes on along the minus strand of NZ_JBIAHS010000009.1, from coordinate 346,717 downwards.
GCGGCGGCGCCAACATCGGCCTGTCCGGTCTCATGAAGTCGGTCAGGGAGACCTCGGCCTGGCTCAACTCGATCGACCAGATGCTTGAGCCGGCCCGCCGCCAGATCCGGATGATGGAGTCCACCCGCCGGACTATCGAGAGCGTCATGGGGCCGGGCAACGCCGTCTACCAGGCTGTTCTGGACGCCCAGCGCCAGAGCCGGGCGATCTCCGCGCCCGTGCTGGCGCTCCAGAGCGATCTGAGCGACATCTACGACTGGCACGCCCGCATCAACGACGTCGTGCGCAGCGTGTCGCTCCCGCGCACACTGCTGGACCAACTCGCGAAGACGGCTGCCCTCTTCCTGCCCGCGAACCTCAGTGGCCTCGACACCGAGGACCTCTACACGATCCTGGACCTGGGCGAGGACGACGGCCTGTCCCTCGCGTGGGCACCACGCACCGAGATCGTCAAAGCCCTGCTCCCGCTCGGCACCCGCGAGGAGCGCTACGCCCTTCTGGCCGAACGCCGCGACGACGTGCTCGACGACGTCGACACCAGTCTCCAGATCGTCACCCACCCCGAGCTCACCGACATGGTCACCATCCTGAGCGCTGCCACCCGCACCGCGCGGGCCGGCTTCAGCGAGGGCGCCCAGGCCCTGGCGGGCAACGTGCTCGACACCGCGATGAAGAGGCACGGCAACGCCTGGATCCGGCGTTCCTTTCCCCAGGTGACGTACACAAAGGGCAGTCATCACGGCACCATCGGCAGCGCCCTGGACGACGCGGACGACTGGGGCGACCTGACTCTCCTGCAGTTCAAGCACTTCCTGGTACTGGCCGGCATGAGGAGCGCCTTCGGGCCAGGCGCCACCCAGGACACCTTCAACCGCCACCTCGGAGCGCACGAGGCCTCGCCCGACACCTACCGTCCGGAGTTCGTACTGCCGGCGATCCTCCTCGCTCAGGCACTGCTTCGTGCGCTGAACCAGGATCTCGAGCACCCCAACGACGAAGAGGCCGACGCCTAGCTGTGCCATCTCATGAGGCTGGTGGCGCCACCAGCGGCGCCACCAGCGATCGCCCGCGCGATGCTGGCGACTACGTGGACCTTGCCGCCCGGCTGCTGGCTCTCGATGAGGACGCGGCCCCAACGTCTTGAGGAACCGAAAATCTAGGGCGCGGTTTGCGGGGGACAGCTGGCAGTGGCCGAGGCCGTTGCCAGGCAGGACTTTTGAGGGGCGGGCGCTGGCTGTTGAGTGAGCAGGACCAGCAGTGTCACCACGATGGCCCCCACGGTGACGGGCGCGATCACTTCCTTCCACTTGTGAGCGGTATACGCCGCCAGGAGGCCGACCACGAGCAGGACGATGCCTGTCAGGTCGAGGTGCATGCTCATCCCATGTGCCTTTCGGCTCGGGCCTGTCCGCCGGACTCTGGACGGTTACGCCGGGCAGGCTCTGGAAGCTCCGGCCAGGACGGCAAGGAGCCGGTGCCCTCCCAAAAGAAGGCACCGGATCCACACATGGATGAGCCCGGACCTCTCCTTAAGGAGGGCGGTCCGGGCGAACGCGCTGAAAAGATGCTGTGGGCCGCTCGAAGCGAGCACCACCCACTCGGCGCTTTACGTCACAACGTAAATCGGAGGTCAGGCACGGAGGCGATGCTCCCGTCGCCAGCGCAAGAGCCTTCTCGTCTCGACGAGCGTGTCGAGGAGAGCCTTCTCTAACTCCTCCAATTCCTCATCCGGCGCAGTCACGTTGTAGCGCGCGAATCCGCGGTGAAGCCCCTGCAGCCCCTTTGTTGCGGCGGGCACCCTGTTCCATGCGCGAATGTCCTGTGCCCGGCGACGCTCCCACGCCCGTTGCTTGCACGCGGGCGTGCAGTACAGCTGGGGACGTCCGCGGTTGCTGCGCCTCTCGAACGTCTCACTGCAGTACTCGCAACGAGCCGGGTTCTCTTGCACTGGTCCGTCGTCGGCAGGGAACTTCCGTAACCAGGCGCGCTTGCATGCGCGGGAACATAGGGGCTCGGCCGCGACGGATTCCACGGTGGTGCCGCACACCACGCACGGATTGCGCTTCATGGATGTCCCCCTCACCTCGGTCGGTCCGCTTCACCGTAGCCCGCTGCGGCCAGGGTTGGGGTGGGGGTGAGAAGGGAAGCTGACCCGGCCGCCCAGTGAACACAGCCGTGGCACCAACGTCCGAGACGGCACACCTAGTCGCTCCTCACCGTCACTGCCTTTTGGGGTCCTCGCGGGCCCGCCACTCCCGGCGGGCGTACGCGCGTACGGCATCGCGCTCCGCCGGCACCCCCGGATGGGCCGCCGCCACACTCGTCCTCGCCCAGGCCGAGGCCCCCGAGATGCCGTCCGACGCTGCTCAGCGTGCCCTGGACGTTCTCGACCGGGTTCCGCCGAGCCGTCTGCGCGCCACCGCCCGCACCCGACTTGGGCGTCTGGAGGGCCTGCTCGCTGCCCGCCCCGCCGAGTACGTGGCCGATCTGCGCGAACGCCTGCGCGCCCTGCCGCCTCCCGTTGACGCGTCGGGCGCCGCATCGGCGTGACGCCGTTGCTGGGCGTGGCCCGGCTACGGCACGGAGTACCGGGGGCGATCCGGGGTCATTCGTCGTCTTCCTCGGACGCGTCGTCGACGTTGCCCATCGCGTCGTAGAAGGCGTCGTCGTCGTACCCGACGCTGACGTACTCGGGCTCGAACAGGTCGTCGTCTGGGTCGATGCCCTCGGATGACCGCATCACCTTGACCAAGAACTGCTCTGCGTCGGCGAGCAGATCGGGGTCGTCCAGCCAGACGCCGAACTCCAGACCGAGCCGTGAGCTCTCGGTTCCGTTGGTGCTGCCCAGCCACAGCCGTTTGGGGGTGAAGCCGGTGACGTCGGCGACGCCGGCTGGAGATCCGTCCTCGTCGTGCCACCACAGATGGCCCAGGAGGAACATCTTGGCGTGGATGAGGGGTACAGTCGAAGGGGCCGCGGGAGCGGGGCGGCTTGGCGGTGAGCTCGGCTGCCAGGTTGTCCCAGAGCAGGTCGCGGAGCCACCGCTGGGAGATTTCAGTGAGGTCGATGTGGCTCTCGGTGTGCGGGAAGCGGACTCCGAAGTGTTCGGTCTCGATGAAGCCGGCGTCCTTGGTGTCCTCGCGGGTGAAGTAGATCAACCGCAGGTGCTTGAGCATCGCCTTGGCGACATACCGGCCCTGCTGAGGGCACGTGTCCAGGTCCAGGTCGAGGTCGACCAGAGTGTTCACGTCCTGTTCCCGGCAGGAGTCGGCGGCGGCCTGGGCCCAGAGCAGCGGCCAGCAAGCTCCTTCCTCAGCCCCCTGGGCGTGGTGGACCATAGCCCACTGGATCTCCGCCTTGGCCAGGGGCCGAAGCCCCTTGAGGGACAACCTTCCGTTCGCCCGGCGATGCCGAATCACGCACTGCGTGCACCACCGGCGGAACCGTTCCTCGTCGGTGAAGAGGAGCTTCGGCTGTCCGCCCTTCGCCAGTATCCGGGACCAGTTCGTCTCCATGCGGGCGCCGCCCGGCCGGCCATCACGGCGGTACTGCCTCTCGTGCCGATAGCACAGGCAGAGCGGGGAGCCGGCACGCTCGGCGCAGCCCGCAACCCGGCAGTCACCGAGCGCGGGGTAGGCCCTGGCGGCGACCAGCCACGTCTCGAAGGCGAGTGGGTAGCCTGTCCGTTTTTCGTGATCCCTGCGCCGCTGGTCCCACTGATGCTCGTGGAGGTAACACAGCTGGTTGCCGCTGAACGCGGGGATATCCGGGCAGACCAGGCAGTCCGGGGTGACGTGCCAGGAGTAGGCAGACTTCAAGGGCTCGGCGACGTGAAGGAATTCGGTGACGTTCCCGCCCTTGTTCCGCAGCTCGAACCACTGCCGCTTGTGAGCCTGGCAGAACTCCCGGCCGGAGTCCGAAGCCCTCTGGCAGCCCCCGACCTTGCAGAGCCAGCCGTAGGCGGGATGGTGCCCCGGGACGATGATGACGTCTTCGCGGAAGGGCGGGTCAAAGGTGGGCGCTGCTGCCCACCCTCGCCCAACAGGGCCGCGACCGGGAAGCGAACGCCGCCCTCGACGTGGCACTCACCGAACTCGAAGCCGATGAGGTCGGCCAAGCGCCGGGCCGTTTTGGCTTCGACGAACCCGAACTTGCCCTGCACCAGGCCGAGGCGCACCTCACGCTGGGCCGCACCGAACAGGCCCGCGCCCGCGCCGAGGCCTCCGCGGCCGCCTGCACCCCCGGCACCCCCGGATGGGCTGCCGCTACCCTCGTCCTCGCCCAGGCCGAGGCCTCCGAGACGCCGTCCGACGCCGCTCAACGCGCCCTGGACGTCCTCGACCGGGTTCCGCCGAGCCGCCTGCGCGCCACCGCCCGCACCCGTCTGGGGCGCCTGGAAGGTCTGCTCGCCACCCGCCCCGCCGAGTACGTCGCCGATCTACGCGAACGCCTGCGCACCCTGCCACCTCCCGTGGACGCGTCCGGCGCCGCATCGGCGTGACACGCGCGCCGGGCATCCGACGGCAGGCTGCGGTCAGGGGCGGCGGAAGCCGCGATCGGGGTCACGGCCCTGTTCGGGGTCGAATGGGGCGAACCACGCGTGCGGTGCGAGGTTGACCATGCCCATGGACTGATGGATGTCGCTGTCGGCGTCCTCGATGCCGTCGAGAGTGTTGTCGAACAGCATCAGCACGTCGTGATCCTCAAAAAGGACGTCGAAGCAGGCCCCCCCAGTCGAAATCCCGGCGGTCTTCAGGCAGGTCCGCCACGGCATCACTCCTGTGAGAAATAGGTCGCGAAACAACTCAAGGGCTTCTTGGATGTCAGGCGGCCAGAATGCGCGTGATCACGTGCTGTGAGACAGGGGCGTCTGCGTGGGATCACCTCAAAGAGGTAAACCGTTGATCATGTTGTCCGCCTGCCCGTGGGCTACCGAACGCGCATTGTCGGGGCGCTGGGGTTCCCGCAGGTGAGGGCCCCGGGGAAGGGTCATTCGTCTGGGTGGTGATCGGGGTCTGACCGGCCTTTGTTGCGCTGAATGGGGGATGTGCCCTCTAGCGTGCAGGCGTGACGATTTCGATCAACCCACCTCGTGAGGCAGAGCAGCCGTTTGTGTCGCCGGACGTGAGCGGGATACGTGTGGTGGTCACGGGGGCCACGGGGTTCGTGGGCCGTCGTTTGTGCCGCCGGATTGTTGAGGGCGGTGGCCGGGTGACGGCGCTGGTGCGGCCGCAGTCCGATCGCCGGGTGCTGGACGGTTGTCCGGTCGACGTCGCCGTAGTGGATCTGCTCACCGGTTCGGGGGTCTTGGAGGCTATCTCGGGCGCGGATGTGGTGGTTCATCTGGCGGCTGCGGTGCGGGCTGCGTCGCGTGCCGAGTTCCGACTGGCCAACACCGTGGCGACGGGCGTGCTGGCGGGCGTGCTGGCTACCTCGGATGTGCCGCCGCGGCTGGTGGCGTGTTCGTCGCTGGCCGCGGCTGGTCCCGCGCCCGCGCCGCGGCGGGCGCGGCGTGAGGAGGACCGGGTCGGCCCGGTGTCGTGGTACGGAGTCAGCAAGCTGGCCGGGGAGCAGGCGGCACGGCGGTTCGCCGGGCAGGTGCCGACCGTGATCGTGCGCCCTCCGATCGTGTACGGGCCGTCCGATGTGGCGTTCGTACCGAGTCTCGCCGCGATGGCCCGTACACGGGTGGTGGTGCGGCCCGGCCCGGCGGATTGCGTCTACTCGGTGCTGCACGTGGACGATCTGTGCGACGGGCTGATCGCCGCGGGCTTGTATGGGCGTACCGCTGGTCCGGGCGAGTCCCACGGCGGTGTCTATCACCTGTGCGACGGGGTTGATTACACCCTTGCTGACTTGGTGCGGACGGCTGGTGCGCTGTTGGGCTGCGGCAGGCCGTTGGTGCTGCCCGTGTCGCCGGCTGTGGTCCGGGCGGCCGGGATGGTGAGTGAGGCGGCCGGGCGGTTGCGGGGCGGGGTACCGGTGTTCAACCGGGACAAGGCGCGCGAGGCGGTGACCGGCTCGTGGACTGCCAGCGCGGACCGCGCATACAGGGATTTCGGGTTCCGGGCCCGGGTGGGGCTTGAGGACGGGCTGCGAGAGGCTTTCAGGGAGATGCTTCATGGCTGAGACCACCGAGCTGGCCCCGGCACCTGCTGGCTCGCCGTCGCTCCACGCGGCATGGAGAGTGCTCGGGCAGCTGGGGGTCGCGGTCATCGGCATGTCCGGGCTGCGCCTGGACCAGCCCGGACGCCGCGTGCTGCGCACTGCGGTGTGGGCGTGTGTGGTGGCTGCCGGTTTCATCGCCGAGCAGCAGATCCGCGCCGCCGCAGGCAGCGGTGCGGTGCGATGGGCAGCGGTCGGGTATGCGGTGGTGATCGCGGTCCTGTATTACGGCGGCCTGATCGCTGTGCTGGACACGGCGGTTGCCCGCCGCTTCAGCCATGCCGTCGGTGAGGCACGGGCTGTGGAAGGGTTCGACTTCGTGCTGGGGCTGCTGTTTCTGCAGCAAGGCTTGTGCCAGGGGTTGCTGATGGCAGCCTTCCCTGGCCAGTTGCCCGAGGTGGGCGTCGATGGTCTGTGGGTGGTGCTGGGCGTGGTGTTGGGCATCGTGGGCTTCGGCACGAAGCTGTGGGCGACCTGGCTGACCGGCTTGAACACCTACTACTGCCGGGACATGTTCCTGGGGCGGGCTAGCGTGACGGACGGCTTCGTGGTCCGCGGCCCGTACCGCTGGCTGCGCAACCCGATGTATGGGGTGGGTAACCTGCACGGTTATGGCGTGGCGCTGTGCTACCGGTCGGTGGCCGGGCTGGTGTGCGTGGCCGTGTTCCAGGTACTGATCTACGTCTTCTACCTTGTGCGGGAGAAGCCGTTCATCGTCCGTACCTACCTCGGCGGCACTACCGCCTGAAACGCTGTGGGGGGCCGCCCCGTTGGCCGGGGAGGCCCCCACACAAGTTTCTGCTTCGCTTCGGTGCTACCGGATGCAGGTCAGACTCCACGCAGGATGAGTGCGGCGTTGGCTCCGCCGAAGCCGCACGCGGTACTCAGAACGGTGCGCAGGCGCGCGGGTCTCGGGGTTTTGCGGACGATGTCGAGGTCGATGGCGGCGTCTTGGTTGTCGAGGTTGGCTGTGGGTGGGATGGCCTGGTGCCGCAGGGCCAGCAGGGCGCAGGCGGCCTGGATGGCCGGCGCCGCACCCAGTGCGTGCCCGAGCAGGCTTTTCAGGGCCGTGACCGGCGGCGGCGTGGAAGGGAAGACGTGGCTCAGGGCGCGGGCTTCGGCAAGGTCTCCGGCCGGGGTGGAGGTTGCGTGAGCACTGACATGATCGAGGTCGGCGGGCGTCAAGCCCGCATCGGTCAGGGCTGTCCTGATGGCCTGCTGCAGGCCGCGCCCGTCGGGGTGGGGGTTGACGGGGTGGTGGGCGTCGGCGGAGGCGCCGTACCCGGCGACGACACCGTGGAGGGCGGCACCGCGGGCGCGAGCGTGGTCACCGCGTTCGAGGACCAGGACTGCCGCGCCTTCACTCAGGACGAAGCCGTCGCGGTCGCGGTCGAAGGGGCGGGAGGCCCCGGACGGATCGTGCCGGCGGGTGGACAGGGCACCCAGACGGGCGAAGTTGATGGCGCTGAAGGGGGAGCGGCCGGATTCCGCACCGCCGGCCAGCACGATGTCGCAGGTGCCGGAGCGGATGAGATCGCGGGCGATACCGATGGCATGAGCGCCTGAGGCACAGGCGCTGGAGACGGTGAAGTTGGGGCCTCGGTAGTCGAGGTGAGCTGCTACCTCTCCGGCTGCCATGCTGGGCACGCTCCGTGGCACAACCAGCGGGGACACCAGGTGGTGTTCACCGGTTCGAAGGAGCTCGAAGACCCTGCCGTATCCCGTGAGGCTGTTGGAGGCGACGCCGAGGACGACGCCGATGCGGGTGGGCTCGGCGGATCCCGGTGCGAGGCCGGCGTCCTGGGCGGCTTCTTGGGCGGCGGCGAGCGCGAAGTGGATGAAGGCGTCGGTGCGCCGCACGGTCCGTCGCGGGAGGTGATCGCATGCGTCGAAGTTCTGGACGGGGCAGGAGAAGTCCACCGGTAGCCCGGTCAGGAGCGGATCCTGGGCAGCGGTGAAGGAGCGCCCTGAACACAAGCCTCGCCAGGTCGAGTCGGAGCCGACACCGACCGGTGTGATCAGCCCGATTCCGGTGACGGCGATGTCGAGGGTCACAGCGCACTCAGGACGGACGGAGCAGCCTCAGCGCTGGAGGACTGCTCGGCCAGTACATGTACGAAGTCGGCGATCGTGGTCTCGGGCGTGATGTCCAGACTGTCCGCCAGGTCGACGCCGTGGCGCTCGGCGAGCTGGGTGGCGAATTCGGCCAGGAGCAGGGAGTCCATTTCTACGTCCAGCAAGGTGGTCTGCGGGGTGATTTCGTCCTCGTCCATTCCCGTGATGTCGGCGAGGATCGACACGACGTCGTCATACGTCAGCGGCATGGGTGGCCTCCAGGGCGGGGTGGTCATGGGCAGCGAGGCATGAGCACGGCTCGCTGTGGCGGACACAGCGCGCGTACAGGCGGTGGCGTTTGTGGACCGTGGCGCCGGCGGCGGCAAGCGGCTTGTTGGCGGCCTGGTTGTCCTCCAGGACCCAGGACACGTCGATCTCGTTCCAGCCGCGCATGAGGGCGCTGGCCGCTGCATCGGCGACCAGGGCGAGCGTGGCTCCTTGGGCACGGCTGCCTTCGCGGACTCCGAGGGCCATCACGCGGCCCCGGGTGATGGCGTGCCGGCCCCGCCACACGCGCCAGGCTCCGACCGGCCAGCCGTAGCGGGTCAGGTGTCCCCGGGCGCGCGCCAGGGCCTGGTTGAAATCGGGCAGCAGGATGCTGAAGCCGAGGGGGGTTCCCTCGTGCTCGACGATGCGGACGCCGGTGGGGGCGAGCAGCCGTATCTGCCGAGCCAGGTAGGTGAACTCCGCGTCGGTCGCCGGCGCGAAGCCCCAGTTGTCCTGCCAGCACGCGTGATACAGCTCCCGCACGAGATCGGACTCGCTGCCGAAGCGGCGCCAGTTTGCTGCTCGCACCGTCAGGCCGCCCTTGCGCCGAGGCATGTCGCCGTAACGGGCCCACCGTTTGAGCCTGGGGCTGGTCGGGGACAGCCGCCACGACAGCAGTTCCTTGACCGGGGTGAAGCCGCCCGCGGCGAACAGGTCCGGGTAGTAGGGAGGGGTGTAGGGCATGCCGATGCGGGGGGCGTCGTCGAAGCCGTCGACGAGCAGTCCGCACTCGTGGTGCATGTTCGGGTTCATCGGGCCCGTCACGGTCTGCACGTCCCGCTCCCGCAGCCAGGCCACTGCCTGCTCCCACAGGGCGCGCGCCACGGCAGGGTCTTCGGTGCACTCGAAGAAGCCCACGTAGCCTTGGCGTTGGCGGGCTGGTCCGTCCGGGCCGATGATGGCCGCGACTCGGCCCACTGGTGTTCGGCCGCGGCGAGCCAGGAAGTAGCTCACGTCGCTCTGGCGCAGGTAGGGGTTGCGGCGCGGGTTGAGGAACTGCCGCCGTTCCACTTCCAGCGGGGCGACCCAGTGCGGGTGCGCCCGGTACAGCTGGTAGGGCAGCCTGATGAAGTCATCCATGTCGGCGCGGCTGCCGACTGTCACGATGTCGGCGTCGCCTTGCGGGGGCCGGGGAGCGTGCATCAGGCCGGACACGGGATCGGCCCCGCTGCCACGCCAGTGGTGTCGATGGCCGGCAGGTGTTGGCCCACGATCTCCAGGATGTGGTCGATGTGTGCTTCGGTGTGGGCTGCGGTGACGGACAGGCGCAGCAGGGACTGTCCCGGCGGGACGGCCGGCGGCATGAACGGCGCAGTGAACACACCGGCCTCCAGCATCGCCCGCCATGTGTGAAGGCACTGGTCGGCGTCGCCGGCCGGGAGTGTGACGATGGGGCTGGCCCAGTGGGGACGGGCGTATCCCAGCTCGGCCAGTCCGTCGTGCAGACGGTCCGCCAGGCGTGCCAGTACGGCGCGCTGTTCGGGCTCGTCCCGGATGATGCGCAGCGCGGTGAGCGCCGCCGCCGCGGTCGGTGGCGGCATGGACGCCGAGTAGACGGTGGCCTGCCCGAACACGCGGCAGTGCTCGATGAGTTCGGTGCTACCGGCGATGAATCCGCCGCCGGCGCCGAACGCCTTGGAGAATGTCCCGGACAGTACGTCGATCTTCTGCTCGCAGCCGAGGTGCTCTCCGGCTCCGCGCCCCGATGGGCCCAGGATGCCGATGTCGTGAGCCCCGTCGACGATGAGCATGCCGTTATGACGTCCGGCAAGATCAGCGATCTCCGGCAGTACGGCCAGCTCCCCGCCCAGCGAGAACGCTCCCTCGGTCAGCACCACCGGCGACAGGCCCTGTCCCGACGCTTCCTCCAGCAGCCGCGCCAGGTGGCGGGGCGTGTTGTGCCGGAACCGGCGGTTCTTGGCGGCTCCGAGCCGCAACGCATCGACGAGAGAGGCATGGATGTGCCGGTCGGCGATGACCGCACGGTCCTCACCGAAGAGGCAGGCCAGGGTGAGATTGGCCTGGAACCCCGTCGTGGCCAGCAGCACCGCCGGACGGTGCAGGAAGTCGGCGAGTTCCTCCGCCAGTTGCGCGTGCACCGACCAGGTGCCGATCACTACGGGTGAGCCGGAGCAGGAGGCGCCCAGCTCGCGCGCCGCGGCCGCGGCCGCCTCGCGTACCCGTGGATCCGCCGCCAGGCCCAGATAGTCACCGGAGGCCGCATTGATCGCCCGTAGGCCCTCGATGAAGACCTCCCCCGGAGCCGGCTGCCCTGTGATCCGACGGAAAAACGGATAACCGCCGGTTTCCCGGGCCCTGTTGATGGCGACCAAGGAAGCCGCCGCTCCACTCACATATGACATCGCTTACCTGCCCTTGTCACAGCATGCACTCCAAGATCTCGGCAACCGTAGCCCATTGGAGTCATGTGATGACAAGCTGTAATTGTGAGTGTCTCCTATCCGGAGACCTGACACTCAACGCAAGGACATACGAGGTCCCTTGACCACATCTGATCAGCGGAAACCCTCCACGCATCGAGGTCCTCACCCCGCGTCGGCGCCTGCCCGGACACTGCACGGAGGGCCCTCTCTCCCCGCACAGCTATCACCCGTTCGGACCACACCGCCGATCGCCCGCCGAACCCATCCCCACCCGGCAGCCCGGCCCCTCCTGAGGGCCGTCGAGAAAGTAACCCTCGGGTACCTCTTCCTCGCTGCCACGGCGGTGGTCCTGGGCCGCGAGGCCGTACCGCACGCCGCGTGGCTGACGGGGGCCTACGCGACCCTGGCCGGCTTCGTCCTCGGCTGCGCGGCGGCACACCGCCACTGGGCATCGCCAGCCCTGGCAAACGTGCGCGCGCTGTACCCGCTGGCCTGTGCGCCGCTGCTGTTCTCCGCGTCCGGCCCTCAGTCGCTCGCCCTGCACGGCCGCCTGCTCGACGACGTCATGCTGGCCTGGGAACAGCACCTGTTCGATGCCTACCCCAACCTCCTGCTCGGCGCCCTCGCCTCCCGCCCCCTCACCGAGGCCCTCAGCCTCAGCTACAGCTCCTACTACCTGTACTTCGTGCTGCCCCCGGCCTACTTCCTAGCCAAAGGCATGCACCAGGCCCTGCACCGCTACGTCCTCGCTCTGTGCCTTGCCCTCTACCTGTGCTTCCTCGGCTTCATGCTGCTGCCCCTCGCCGGTCCCATCACCGCGCTCGCCCCGGCGTTCACCCCCGATCAGTTGCACGGCTACCTTGCCCAGCCCCTCCAGGCGCAACTGATGGCAAGCGCCGACCCGCCCGGCACCTGTTTTCCCTCCTCCCACGTCGCCGGCGCCTGGGCAGCGGCGCTCTGCGTGCGGGCCGCCCCCGTACCGCGCCCTGCGAAACGGCTGATGATCGCAGCCACCGCGCTGCTCACGGTGTCCGTGGTGTACTGCCGCTACCACTACGTCCTCGACGCTGCCGCGGGAATGGCCACCGCCGGACTGGCCGTCTTCCTCACCAGGTGGCTCACCCGCCGCGACAGCAACTGACCGCCGCACCGTAGAGCGTCAGTGAGCCGCAGACGCCTCCGCGGGACTCTCAGCCACCATGTCCTGCCCGTGCTGCGGGGCGTTCGCTCCCCGCGGGGCAGGTCGTTTGACCCATGCCGGGGCCCACCAGTTGGCCCGCCCGGTCAACTGCATCAAGGCCGGCACCAGGATGCCGCGCACGAGCGTGGCATCGATCAGGACCGCCACCCCCAGTCCCACGCCCATCATCTTCAGCGTCGTGATGGCGGAACTCGCCAGTCCGGCCATGCTGATGGCGAAGACCCCGGCGGCCACGGTGATGAGCCGGCCCGTGCGGGCGATGCCCTCGACGATCGCCTCCCGGTGATCCCCGCCGGCGTCGTAGTGCTCCTTGACCCGGGCCAGCAGAAAGACCTCGTAGTCCAGCGAGAGCGCGAACGCGATCGTACACAGCAGCGGGGGAATCGTCATGTCCAGGAAGCCCGTGGTCGTGAAGTCGCCGACCAGCCACCGCAGATGGCCCTCCTGGAAGATGTAGACCATGCTGCCCAGGCTGGCCGTCAGACTCAGCGCGGCCATCGCGACGGCCTTCAGCGGAATCAGCACGGACCGGGTGTACAGCAGCAGCGCGGCGAGCGTCGTAACCGCCATGAGCAGTACGGCCCAGGGCACCCCATCGGCCAGAGCCGTCTTCGCATCGACGTGCCGGGCAGGCGAACCCCCCACCCAGCGCGGTCCGGGCGCGCGCAACTCCCGCACCCGCTCTACCAGGCGTGCGGCCGCCGTCGACTGCGGATCCAGCCCCGTCGACGCCTTCAGCCACACTGCCTTCGCCCCATCCGGCACCGCCTTGACGAATGCGGCGCGATGACGGTCCTGGTAGCGGCCCGTCGGGGCGGTGACCTCGACGACGCCGGGCACCGCACTGATGCGCCGCGCGTAGTCGTCCACCTCGCGGTCATCGGGCACCGGGACCAGCACGAAGATGAGATCGCGGTCGGGCTGGACAGGGAAATCGGTGCGGAGCCGTTCGGTGAACTCCCGGGCTTGTGAACCGGCGGGCAGCGCACGTTCGTCGGCGAACCCCCACTGGGCCTCACCGAACGGCCACACCAGCGCGGCCATCAGCACCGCGCAGCAAGCCGCCCACGGCCACGGCACCCGGGTCACCCACCGGGCGAGCCGCCGCCAGACCGGACTCGACGCCGCTTGGCGGTGCCCGATCCGGGAACCCAGCATCGCCAGCAGCGCCGGCAGCAGGACGACACTCGCCGTCGCCGCCAGCAGCACCACCGCGATCCCCGCCACGGCCATCGACCGCAGCCACGGGAACGGGAACACCCACAGCGCCAAGAACGCCAGTGCCACGACACCGGCAGACACGAGCACGCTGCGACCCGCAGTCCGGGCCGCCTCAACCGCGGCATCCGACACCGCCAGCCCCCGCGCACCTTCCTCACGGAAGCGAGTCACCACCAGCAACGCATAGTCCACGGCCAGCCCGAAGCCCAGAGCAGTCGCGATGTTCAGCGAGATCGCCGACACCTCCATCACACCACCCAACAGGCGCAGGAACGCCCACGCCCCCGCCACCGCCAAGGCCCCCACCAGCAGCGGAAAAAGCGCCGCAAGCCACGACCCGAAAGCGAAGACCAGGCACACGAAGACGACCGGCGCGATCACCAATTCCGCCCGCACCAGGTCCCGCTCACCCAGCCCTGCCGCCTGGATCCCGCCCCAGACCCGTCCGCCCGGCGACACCCGCAGCATCCCCTGCCGACCCGTCACCCGGGGCACGAGCCGCGACGCGGCACGCGCCTGCGCCGCCTCATCACCCTTCAGCGCGACACCGATCAGCGCCGACCGTCCATCGTGCGCTCGCAGCGCGGGCGAACGCGACGTCCAATACGCCTCCACCGCGGCCACCCCAGGTTGAGCAGCAACCCGCCGTGCCAGCGCCACCCCGTCCGAACGCGCCTGAGCCGAGTCGACCGATCCCTCCGACCGGACCCGCAGTACCAGCCCCGGATCAGCCCCCCTGAACTTCCGCAACATCGCATCAGCATGCGCGGACTCCGTTCCCACGGAGTTGAATCCCCCCGTCGACAGGGCAGCCGTCGTGCCAAGCGCCGCCACACACACCACAACCGCAGCGCACAGCACCGCCGCCCACACGGTGCGCATCGGAGCCCTGACACTGCGATAGGCCAGCCAGCACAGCAACCCGCTTCTGCCGACACCCACGCCCGCCTCCGATCGGCCCGGCACCGCATCACTGCGACTCGGTGCACGACCGTCCCGTGGTTTGCAAGCATCACGGCCATCGCGCGCAGAACCGATAGTCACGAGAGTCCCCCTGCGTCGCTGAGGGCTGGATGCCCGGCACCCGGAGCGATCAAAATGGCGGCGGTAGCGCCAACGGCGCGGGGCAGACACACGAGCGGGTTCCCCCTCGAAGATCACATACAAATTGGCGATCTTCGTATCGAGCACCCCCTCCTGCGGTACGAGGATTGGCCGCTGCCTCACCCGCTCGGGCGGTAATTCACATCATCGACAGTGATAGTTCGACCGGCTTTGACTGGGCTCGTACCTCCCCATCAGCAGCGACAGGTCCCTGCGTTGACACGGGCCCTTGGCACTCAACTCGGCCGGGAGACCCCGCGTGCGCTGGACGCACTGGCAGTCGCGGTCAGTCGCTGCGTTCCGGCGGCGTCGGGGATCAGGCCCAGTGGCGTCTCCGGCAGGGCGAGGCGGGTGGTGGCTGTGCAGATGCGGAACAGGAGCGTCCTGTCGCAGTGCATTTGGCAGGCAGCGGGCTACTGACCTGCTGGGCTGCCAGTCGGTTGAGAACGTTGACCCTCGCCGCTCTCAACCGACCTGGTGTTCGATCGGGCTTCCCACTCGGCGCGCGACGCGATGAGTATCCGACAGTACGAGCGAGAACGAATGAGAATCGGACAGCTTCAGTGCGACAGGACACCAGTGCCGCTGTCGCGGAGCCGTCGGCGTCCAGACTCAGTGACAACAAGTCTGCCTATGTGACAACTACCGTGCTTCGGCTCATTGACACAGGTTTATAGCAGTCCTGAATTCCACGCTGCTAAAACGAGATATCGAGCCATTCCACGTCCGTGAAATCAGCGCGCAGGCCCTTCCGCGTGGTGCCGCCCTCCTGGAAATAGGACCACGTGATGGCCTCCGCGAGCAGTGGTTGCAGATCCTCGTCCGTCGCTCCTGCCTCCTTCAGCTGAAGGATCTGGGCGGCGTGGGAGGGCGATACGGCGGTGATGATGTCCTTCACTCGACCCTCGTCCGAGGACCCGTTCGCCGTGAACCCGCAGTACGCCCGGCACGATATGACGAGCCCTCCAGAGGTGCCTGCACGTTGCCACGCCTGGGCCTTGACCTGGGGTTGCCACTGTTCCTCGGTGGCCTCCGTCAGGGCCGCCTGGAGGCGCTTCTGCGGCCTCTTGGAGGCGCCGGAGAGGAGCGCGCTCCACGGTGCTGCGGGAGACGCCCAGGTCGGCGGCCAGGGCCTTCGTGGAGCCTTTGGCGCGCGTGCGAAGGAATTTCATCTGGGCTCGCGGGGATTTCGGCGCGGGACGGGTGAAGATGGCGCGCTCCGCGCGCTTCAGTGCGTCGAGGATCCTGACCGTGGGCCGGGGCCGGGCTGGCGGCTGCGTGTCGTCGCTGTCGATCATCTGTCCAGGCAATGCCTGTTCCCCTGTGGACAGAGGACGCCGGGAGACGGGAAGGATGGGGGCAGCGATCACAGGAAGGGGCATCGTGCGGCTGACGATCGACACCGAGACGGACACCTACGAGCAGGCGATAGCCGCCGTCCAGGCGGCCTACAGGCTGCGGCCGGCCGTTCCGGACGCGTGGTCGGACGCACCGGCCGCGGACCCCCGGCCCGGCCCGCAGGATCTCGCCGATGACGACCTCGGGGACGGCTGGACGGACCGGCTGCTGTTCGGCGTGATCGCATCGTTGGTGCCTGGGGCCCGGGCGGTCCTGCGCCGGCTCACCGAGCTGGGCGGCGCCGCCTCCTACGAGGATGTCCAGCAGCACTTCGCCGATCACCCGACGCACCCGATCCCACCGTCAAAGATCGGCGGCACGCTGACCAGCTTCAAGGCGGTGCAGCGCCGCGTCGGCCCAGACGGCGCGCATCCCCTGCTCCAGCGGGACGAACGGGCACGGCGCTACCGCATCGAGGCCGCGCTCGTGGCCGGGCTTCGACGGGCCTTCGCCCTGGCCGATGCCCGCCCCGACCTGCTGCGCGACGAAGGAGCCACAACAGTCACCTGACGCGGCCGCGCCACCGGTAGAACAGCGTCTCGCCCGGCCCCGCACCCAGCTGGATCGGCACGCCGGCCAGCAAAGTGCCGACGTCGATCGTCTGCCCGGGCCGCAGCACGGTGAAGCCCTGCCGCGTGTAGTACGGACCGAGATCGCGCGGCGTCTCGAACCCCCCGAACAACAGCATGAAATCCAGCTGCCAGTACACCTGTACGCACCGCTTGAGCAGCGCCGCCCCGATCCCGCGCCCGCGGGCGTCCTCGCGCACCGCAACCGCTTTGATCTTCGCGTACTTGAGCATCGACAGCAGGGCGTGCTGGTCGTGGCCCGGCAGCTGGGTAACCGTGGAGATGACCGTGCCGGACGGGACGCCCAGCAGAGCTCCGACGACGTGCCCGTCGCGGTCCTGGGCGACCAGCGGCAGCGACATCGCGGCCGCCGCCGACTGCAGGTCGCCAGCCGTTGCCGCACGAACGAGCGGTTCGACCAGACGGGCCCCCGCGAGGCCATCCAGCAGCCACGTCCCGCACCGCCCTTCGGCGAGCGCCTCGAGATGGCCGGTCTCAAGGTCGTCGGCGGCCGTCTTCAGCAACGCGGTGACCACCTCGGCCTCCTCCTGCACCGCGTACCGGATCCGCACACCGCCCGGCCCGGGTAAGCCATCGATCACCTTCTGCTTCGTCACCCGCGCCAGCCCGGTGGACGAGCCCGGCCTCTTCTTCGTCTTCTTCGCCATCCCTGAGAGCTACCCGCCGCCACACCGGCCAGCACAGGACCGGTGTATCCGTTCCGCGGAGCGCTGATGATGTCCCAACGGTCGCCCGAGCCGATGCCATACGGCGAATGGAGCCAATGTGAGAGAGCCCCGTGCGCCTTCGGAGACACGCTGGAGTGATCTCGGATGCTGAGTGCTGCAAGGGAGGTCGCGATGCGTACGAAGGACGGCAGCTGGCTGATCACCACCGAGGTGGTCTTGGAGGTAGAAGAACACGATCCCGATCCGCTACCTCCCGTCCTCGCCCGACTCGCCGTGATCGATACCGCGGAGTTCTTCTGGCAAGAGGTCGACCGAAGTCCGCTCTTCAACTACGACTCACGGAAGAGCAAGGCGTTCGACCAGGTCTTGTCGGAATGCCTGGCTGAGGTGTTCAGGCGTGCCGGGTACAAGCAATACGCGCATCTGGCTGACGCGGCCTACGCATCGGTCGTTCAGTTGCCGGTGCCGACCTTCGGCAGCTCACCAACGCAATGGACTGCGCTCGGGCAGTTCCTGCAGGCAACAGCGGTTCCGGGAGCAGCAGCCATCAGTGAGTCCCTGGGAGCTCCCCCGTCCATCACATTCATGTGTGCCGTGGGCGGGATGACCCTCCTACTGAACATTGGCGTTCCTGTTTCGAAAGCCATTGGGCGTGGCCTTGCGTACCGGATCGATCAACTACTCGGAACGCCCGGCCAGGCCGTGGACGAGGATGAACCGTCATCGTGACGATCAGGGCGACCGGGTTCTCTGATCGGCGGCGAGCGCCCCGGCGTCGTACAGGGCAGCGCGGCCGCCGGTTCGAACTACTGTTGGGGCCGTGACGACAACGTACGGCTTTCCCGGCTTCTCAGAGGGGCGAAGCGTTGCGCGAGGCATCGCGAGAAGAGTCTGTGCAGCTCGGCACGGGCGTAGGTGACACTATCTTGTGCAACACCTGTGGCGCCATCGCTGGTTTGAGTGATCGCCACCGCCGACAGGAGTGTCAGTCGTACTGACCTCTGCCCGTGGCGGGGCTTTCCCAACGCTGGAACAGGCTGAGGTCAGGCACATGTCTTCGAGGGGCTCTGGCCTCGGGACCAGATTCGACTGGGCGTGGGGCTGGGGGCAAGATCCTCATTCATGACAGTTCACCGGCCCTTTCAGCGCTTCATTTACCACGACCGCTATGGACTTGCTGGTGGCCGGATCCTGTTGCGCCCAGTCTACGAGCGCCTCCTTGACCGGCTGGTGACGATTGGCCAATATTCTGAGGATTATCTGAACAGTTCCCGCATCTTGCTCATGATCCGCCAAGATCAATATCTTGCGGAGCTCTTCACACGAGAGGGATCCATAGTCGTCGCTGCTCATTAACAGTCACTCCTTGATGGCCCTCTGCACTGATTTCCGTCACCGGAGGTAGCGCTTCTCAAGCTGCTTCATGTCCACAAGTCCGTCAGTATCGTATAGATTGCACCTGGCTGCATAGGCGATGCAGAAGGCAAGTTGATCGCGAACTTCTTGCGACTCGCATTCCAGTCCAAAACCGTAACTCACGGCATCAATGAAGATTGACACATCGTGCTCATGGTGCACCGCCCCGATATCGGACAGGGGAACGCGCTCATATCTCGCACCGGGTACGATCAGTTCTCTCGCCGTCAACACGCAGTCCTCACCCTGGCTCTGCGCAATGTGAGCCCCGGGCGGTGCAGACCTATACGCCACCAAAGTGACGATGGCGAGCGGCTCGTCACTAGACACGACTTGCTCCAGCCTTGAAGCCTGTAGGCGCTTTCGATTTCCACGTCCAGATCGCAACTGCGGGACTTAAACCACGCGGGGGATTCTCTAGAGCAGGAAGATGGCTTCCCCGAATGCAGCGCGGGAAGTTTCGCTTGCGCGCTTCTCGTATTCTTCCGCCTTCTTCGCCCAGCCCTCGCTCCCAGTTCCGGCGAGGTAGTGCGCGTAAGAGGCTGCTGCTTCTGCGACTTTGGTTGCCTCTATGTATGGAGGGGGGTTCCCCTTCGCTTCGCAAACGATTCGCGTGGCTTCTTCGGCTGCGTCGGCTGCGGCAGCCGCATCCTCGGCAATATGGACCCACGGTCCGCCGCCGGGTAGCTCACCAGCACGTACCCGAGCATTGACGGCATCGGTGGCCGCAGCAGCTTCCGCTGCAGCCTGAGCAGCCCGCCGGGCCGCTTGAGCGACTGGTCCGTCAGGAGGTCTCTCGATTGCTGCCGCCGCGCGTGCCCGTTGCGCCGCGCTTCGAGCACGCGTGGTCATGGCGTCCACATTTTTGGGGTTGCCCATATTGATCACCTGGTCAGGGATTTTAAAGAATGGGGTAGCTGCCAACCTCTCTTCCAGGCTACCCGGATGACCTTTAAGACGCCTTTTGAAGGTTTGATGATGATTTCAACCAGCGGGTCACGAGGCGCGGCGGAAGGTGGCGGCGGGGCCGATCGCGCCGGGGCCGAACTTGGCGCGGATACGGTCGATGGCCGCTTCGGCGACCAGGCGGTCCTCGCGGGCGCCGTCCAGGCTGATCTGCTGGGCGACTTGGCGGGCGCCGATGAGGTCCTCGCCCTTGAGGACGAGGCCGGTCAGGCGGGCGCGCTGGAGGCTGGCGGCGTCCATGAGCTGGTAGGCGAGCGTGCGCAGGTCGTCGTCGTGCGCGGACGGCTCCGGCAGTCGGCGGGTGGTGTCCCACGAAGTCCCGCCGGCGAAGCGCAGGCTCAACGTCAGCGCGCGGGCTGCCTGCCCGCGCCGGCGCAGCAGGTGCCCGAGCTGGACGACCAGATCCAGTAGCGAGGCTCGTACGGCGGCGCCGTCCAGGGTATGCCGGGGGAAGGAGCAGCGGACCGTGGCGGAAGCGGGCTGAGCACGCGGGGTGACCGGGCGGGGGTCGATACCGCGGGCCCGGTCAGCGGCGAGCCGGCCCGCGCGCCCACCGAGCAGGCGCTCCACGGTGGCGGGCGGGACGGAGGCGAGCAGGCCGACACAGTGGATGCCATAGTCGCGCAGGTCCTTCGCCTGGCGCGGGCCGATGCCGTGCAGGGCCTCCACGGGCAGCGGTCCGAGCCAGTCGGTGACGTGTTCGGGGGCGACGGCGAGGACGCCGCCCCTTCCGGTGATCTGGGCGGAGGCGGTGGCCGCGACCGTGATCGAGGGGCCGATGCCGACCCGGACGTCGGTGCCGAGGCGGGAGACCGTGCGGACCCGCAGCACCTCCCCCAGCCGGCGGGCGTCCACGCCGTAGTACGGCACCGCGCCCTTCAGCTCCACCAGAGCCGCGGACGGTGGCAACGCCTGCACCACCGCAGACAGCGCGGCGAGCTCCTCCAGCACCTGCCGGTAGACCTCCTCCGGCACCGTCGCGGCGCAGCGAACGTGCATCACCGTCGACGCCCGGCCCGCCGTCCGTCCTCGTCCCATGGCGCACCCACCTCCTTCTCCCCCACACTATCGAACTAGAATTCGAATATGCGAGGGGTGCGGCCCCGCGCGGCGAAGGAACCGAGGTGCGGCTTTTCTAGATAGATGACACTTGGTCGAGCTGGTTGACACCGGCGGCTGCGTATTGGCCGGTATCGATCATTCGGGCGAGGTGGACCGCCAGCGGGTCAAGTTCGGCTTTGAGGGCGGTGTAGTTCGGGCGGGGACGGCTCCTCTGCATCAGGTGCCAGATCGTGTTCCGGCGAAGTCGCCAGGCTCCCTGGATGTCCGGTGCCTGGGCGGCTTCGATGGGGCGGGGAGCGAAGAGGTGCTCGCCCTCGGTGATGCGCGTCCAGACGTAGATGGATGCGATCTGGCGTTTTCGGTCTCCGAGTTCCGGCCTCTGCGGGCAGGGGACCGGCGGGAGCCACGGTACGAGTTCTCGCCAGGTCTCTTCGCCGAACCGGCGCCAATCCTTGTCTCTACGAAGGTCGACCTCCGACTTCGGCGCCGCGTCGCCCTGAGGGACGACGTCTTCGACATGACCGGGATGATCAAACAGAGCGCCCGCTGGAACAAGAACAGCCTGCAGCCCTCAGCTCCGGCCTTCATGACCGAGGACAACCACCGGCGGATCAAGACCCACTACTCAAAGGGCCAGACTCCACCGAGATATGGCGCTACTTCCTCGACAACCACGACACCTGAATCCCCCTGGCCACCATCACGGCGCTCTACATCACCTTCGCCCGAGAATCCCAGGCAGCCGACCCCAGTAATGACGAGGCACAGGACGATCACCTTCGCCAACGAGCAGGGCAGCCGAGCGACGCCCTCGTAACCCTCGGCGTGCAGCCTGTCAACGCCCGGCACCCTATAACTTTTGAGGTTCTCGGCCGCGTGCCAGCACCGGACGATGAGTGCCCCGTCGCCGAAAGGCGCGACGCACGGAACGAGACAAACGATCGCCCGAGGCGCGTTATCGTCCATCAGGTCCGGGGAGGCTGGCCCTTCGCTGCCCGCGCGCATCAGGACCGGAACTCGCCTCGACGTCGAAAGGATCGAACACATGATCGCTCTTATGGACCCTGAGGTGGGTGCCAAGGCCCCCGTCCCCCTGGGCACCGCCGCTCTCCGCCCTGCCACTGCGAAGGTCGGCGGTGGGGGTACCGCGGAGAAGCGCAGGCCCGTGCGCCACCCCGCCACCGCGAAGGTCGGCGGTGGGGGTACCGCGGAGAAGCGCAGGCCCGTGCGCCACCCCGCCACCGCAAAGGGCAGCCCGAGCGGCGCTGAGCGCACGTCGGTCCGTCGCCTCGTCACCTCGAAGGGTGGCGTCAGCGTGGGCGAACGGTCCCGCAGGTCCATCCCTGTTGGTCCGCACAGGGTCTAGCCAACGCTGGCTTGGGCTGGTGGCAGACGGGAGGGAACGGATGGGGAACCCGCCGGTCACGGTGGAGCGGTGGGAGGGTCTTGAGTGCGCCGTGCAGCTCGATGTCGTGCTGCCGATGTACAAGGAGATCTGGGTCGAACCGCCGTACTGCGAAGGCACGAAGGAGATCGCCGACTTCGTGGACCGCTTTGCGCAGGAGGTCAGGCTTCCCCGGGCCCGTCTCGTCGTGGCCCGTTGCGGCGACCTGCCCGTCGGGTACGCCTTCGGTTACCCCCTGCCGCCGGACACCGGCTGGTGGAAGGCGATGGACGAGGAGACGACGGCGGAGTTCGCGGCCGAGACTGGTGAGCGCACCCTGGCCATCGTCGAACTCGCGGTGCGTGCCACATGGCGGCGGCAGGGGGTGGCGGCCCGGCTGCACGCCCACCTCCAGGAGGGCCTTGGCATCGAGCGCGTCACGTTGGCGATGCGGCCCGAGCCGGAAGCGGCACCGGCACACGCTGCCTACGCCGCGTGGGGTTACCGCCAGGTCGGCCAGTGGCGGCCGGCGGGGGATGGGCCCGTGTCCCACGTCATGCTGCTGACCCTGCCCCTCGCCGCGCACGGGGCGGGCCGGTGACCGGGAACGCCATCGAGGTCCGGGAGTTGACCCGGCGGTATCCGCGCAAGGACCGGCCGGATCTGTGTGCCCTTGACCGGGTGAGCCTGGCTGTGCCGCAGGGCGAGGTGCACGGGCTGCTCGGCCCGAACGGCGCGGGCAAGACGACCTTGTGCCGGATTCTGTCCACGGTGCTGCTGCCGTCGTCCGGCAGCGTCGCCGTCCAGGGGCGGGACGTCGTACGTCAGGCAGCGGAGGTCAAGCGGCTGCTCGGGATCGTCTTCGGCGGGGACCGCGGCCTGTACCCCCGGCTCACCGGGCGGCAGAACCTGGAACTGTGGGCCCAGCTCTACGGGCTGCGCCGCACCGCCCGCCGATCGCGGGTCGCGGAACTCCTGGAGCGGGTGGGCCTGTCCGACCGCTGCGACGAGCGGGTGCAGACGTACTCGCGCGGCATGAAGCAGCGCCTGCACCTGGCGCGCGGTCTGGTCTGCGAGCCCGGCGTGCTGATCCTGGACGAGCCGACCGTGGGCATGGACCCGGTCGCCGCCCACGACTTCCGCGCGCTGGTACGGGAGTTGCGGGCGGGCGGGCACACCGTCCTGATGACGACGCACGACATGGCCGAGGCCGCCGCGCTCAGCGACCGGGTCTCGTTCCTCGACAACGGGAAGCTGACCCTGACGGCGAGCCCGGAGGCGGTCGGCGAACTCGTCTCCTCGCACGAGCGCCTCGACGTCCGCGGTCTGCCCGCCGTGCTGCGGGAGCGTGTCGCGGTGCTGCCTGGTGTGGCCGCCGTGACAGCGGTGACAGTGGTCGAGGGGGACACCACCGACACCGCCGGCCTCACCCGGATCGAGACCGTGACCCCCGACGCGACGCGCGCCGCGATGCTGCTGCTTGTCCAGGAGGGAGTCACGGACATCGCGCGTACCCGGCCGTCGTTGGAGGAGGCCTATCTCCACCTCATCGGCCGTCGCGGCATGGCGGTCGGCCGGTGACGGCGACCGTGCAGGCCGCTCGCCGCGGCGCGGTGGCATCCGGCTTCGCGGCCGGTCTGCACTTCCAACTGGTGGCCATGCGGCGAGAGATGGACACTTACCAGTCGCTGATGCTCGTGCCGTTCCAGACGCTGGTGATGATGTCGGTGATGGAGTTCACCGGCCGCTACGACCTGAGCGCGTACGCCGTCGTCGCGCCCACGCTGATGACCATGTGGACCAGCGCGCTGATCTTCTCCACCGACCTCATCGCCGAGGACAAGGAGGACAGCCGGATGGAGACCATGGTCGCCACCCCCGCCTCCTTCCCGTTCCTGGTCTTCGGCCGGCTATGCGGCGCGATGCTGCTGGCCCTTCCGGCGTTCGCACTGGCGGTGCTGGTGGCCGGCGGAGTCTTCGGCTACTGGATGCCGGTGCCGCATCCGCTGGTGTTCGCGGCGGCCCTGATCCTGACAGCGGCGGGCACGGCGGCGGCCACCACGGCCCTCTCGGCACTGTTCGTGACCCGGCCGGGCGACTACGTCCTGGGGAGCACGATGGTCTACCCGGTGTTCCTGCTGAGCGGGGTCGTGGTCCCCACCTCCGAACTGCCCGGCCCCCTGGAGGCGGTGAGCCGGCTGAGTTATCTGGCGTGGGCGGCCGAGCTGCTGCGCGACGCCACGGACCCGGCGCCGGTGGCGCACGCCGTGCCACGGCTGGGCATGGTGCTTCTGCTCGGCGCTCTCCTGCTGGCTGCCGGTGCGGTGGCACTGGCCCGGTTCCTGTGCAGGGCGCGGGAGTTGGGCGTGCTGTCAGGCGACGGCTGACCGGGACTGGGGACAGAGCGGGAGAGAGAAGGAAGAGGGATGGGGCGTCTCGTCGCGGCCGCGGGCGCGGTCCGTCAGGGCACCGTGGTGACCGTCGAGGACTTCCGGGCCTACTACACCTGGCGCACGTGGCTCGGCGGCTGGCTGGTGCGGCTGCTGTGCCAGGTGCTGTTCTTCAGCCAATTGGCCACGCTCGTCGGCGATTCCGCATACGTGGTGCACGTGGTGGTGGGCGCCTCGCTGATGGTCGGCGTCCTCCAGGCGATGCAGGGCGCCTCCACGATGGTGCGCGACATCCTGCTGGGCACGCTGCCGCTGCTCGCCGCGTCCCCGGCCGAGCCCGGCTGCTTCCTTCTGGGGCGCAGCCTGTGCTGGCCACTGTCCGGGGTGGCCAGCAGCTCGATCGTGCTGCTCACGATGTCGCCGTTCTTCGGGGCATCTTGGACCCTTCTACAGGTGCCGCTGGTCGTGCTCCTCGTACTGCTGACGACGCTCGCCACGTACTGCATGGCGATGGTCCTCGGTGCACTCGCCCTCATCGTGCCCACGGCCAACAACCTGCTGAGTTCACTCGGCAACATGGCCACCACCGTGCTCTGCGGCGCGATTACCCCAGTGCACTTCTGGCCGGGCCCGGTCCAGGCCGTCGCGCAGGCCCTCCCGGCGACCCACGGGCTGTCCGCTCTGCTCCTGCTGGACGCGGACGCGGGGCTCGGTCCGACGGCCTGGGCGGCCGGCCATGCCGTGCTCGCCGGGCTGTGCTGGCTCGCGCTGGGCTTGGCGGCCTATCGGCTGCTATTCAGCCGCGCCCGTCGCGGCGGTTCCCTGCTCGCCTGAACAGGATCGCTGGTCGACCGGGTACACACCGGCGATCCCGGCAGCCAGCACGCGTCGCTCGTGAACAAGTTGCTGTGATCCGCGATGGTCAACCCGAACTGTCGCAGGTTGTCAGGTACCTGGACTGGTGGGAGGTTGAACTGCCGCTCAGGGCGAGAGGGCCTGTGGCGGTGATCGTCTGGCTAGGCTTCCAGTTTGGCGATGACGTCGGTGCAGTAGCTGTCGAGTACAGACTTGAGGTTCTCGAACTTGGGCGAGGGGCTCCGAAGGGCGCCGGGGTTGCTGATGATCCGGGCGATGCGAACCGGTGAGGGCGGCTTGTCCGTGGCCGGCCGAATTCCTGACGGTAGTCGTGGGTGGAGGACCCGCTCGCTTCTGGTGACCTGGCTCCAGACGTAGATGGTGCCGGCGGCAGTCGTGACGGTGGGCCAGGTGGTGAGCTTCCGGTGCTGTGGTCTTTGCTGTCGGGTGACCTCGGCGACGATGCGGATCCAGTCGGCTTCGGGGATGGCCCAGTCACGCAGGCGATTCCGGCGAAGGTGGTAGTCGACGCGCAGAGAGGCCGTGAGGCGGTCGGCGATCCGGGAGAGGGCTTGGAAGTACTCCGGGGCTTTGTCGGTGCGCCGGAGCCAGGCTGTGATGGCTGCTCCGTTCACCAGACCGCGGTGGTAGGGGATGCCGAGGAAGGCTGCTGCCTGGGCGTGTGGGATGTCATCGAGCATCTGGATCAGCCGGATTGCGGCACCGCGGTGTAGTTGCAGTAGGGGGATGCCTTCGAAGGCGCGGAGTTCAGCAAGGCAGTGAGCCCCTTCCAACCTCCCGAGGGCGACTGGGTGTTGGACGGGCCTGCGGAATGGCGAAGCTCCTGGTAGACGAGTTGTCGACCAAGATCAACCGTCGTTCCAGGAGCTCCGTGTGCTTGTCTACCCGTCGGCCATCGACCTGTCCACCGCGCAGCTGCGTCACCTGAGCCGGGAGCTGGCGGCACGACGTCGGGAGATAGGCACTCGGTGGCGGCGGCTGACGGTCGGTCGTCAAGCCCTGCTCGCCCTGGCCCACCTGCGGTGCGGCGACACCTACGCACAGCTCGCGGCCGGGTTCGGTATCGGGATCGCCACCGTGTACCGCTACATACGCGAGGCGATCGACGTCCTGGCCGCGCTCGCGCCCATGCTCAACGAGGCAATGGCGACGGCCCGTTCGAAGGCGTACGTGATCCTGGACGGCACCGTGCTGCCAATCGACCGGATCGCCGCCGACCGGCCCTACTACTCCGGCAAGAAGCGGCACCACGGCATGAACGTGCAGGTGCTGACCGATCCGTTCGGCCGGCTGCTGTGGGCCTCGCCCGCTCTACCCGGCGCGACACACGACCTGACGGCGGCCCGCGAGCACGGCATCATCGACGCCCTCGCCGAAGTCGGCCTCAAGGCTTACGCAGATAAGGCGTATCAGGGCGCGGCCCGCAACGTCCGAGTTCCGTTCAAGGGGCGCCGCCTCAAGCGGTGGCAACGGCGTCACAACACCACCCACGCCAAGATCAGGTGCGTCGGCGAACAGGCAATGGCCACGCTCAAGGGCTGGCGTCTCCTGCGCAAGCTGCGCTGCAGCACCAACCACATCACCGCGATCGTCAAGGCTGTCCTCGCCCTTCATCTCGCTGCCGCGTCAGGATGAAAACACCTCATTCAAAGATCCTTGCCAGATGAGACACCCGCTATCCCGTTGTCGTGTGTGATCAGCGATCACTGAAAGGCTTAAGGGTGAATTCTGATTGCCGGAATTGCTGGGCATCGGGAGTGGGATCCCCTTACGTGTGTACTTCTGGTAGCAGCGACTACACAGCCCTCTGCGGATGCCCTCTGACGTCTCCCTGCAGGCAACACAGAGGGCCTCTTTGGCCCGTTTGCGCATTACGGAAAAGTACACCTACGCTGCGGATGGCATACGTCATTCCGCATCCGGAATGGATGTGCGACAGCCTGCGGGGCTATCGGCTCGGTGCTGCCCTCGCCTGAGCCTGCGCCGCCCGACAGTAGCGAGCGTGCTCGTCGTGCTCGACGAGTGCATCGTCCCTCCGCACCTCAACCCCTGAGATCCGTATCAGGCTGACGCCATCGCTGGACGCAAGAACCCCCGACCGGAGTTGCGCAGACCACTCCAGCCCGCCGAGGGTGGATGCCCTCCTCTGCGTTTGGGGCGGACGGCGGCGTCGACGCGAAGACGCCACCGAGCACTACCTCCTCTGGCAAGTGACCCGTCTCGCTGAAGGTGAACCATGTCGGGGCCGTGACCAGCGGTGGTTCTGATTGAGCGAGACGGACGCGCGGCCGGCGTCCCGCTCAATCTGAGTTGTGAGCGCCAGGACTTGCCTCGCGTTCGGCGGCGAACTCGTCGAGAAGCTGGAACAGGACCTTGATCGCGTGCTTCTCGTCCTCGGGCGGCAGGTCGGCGATGTTGTTCCAGCCCTCTGGGAGCGCGATATGCAGGACCTGTCCGGGCCAGGCGTGGTTGCAGCTGTGGCCGCGGCGGGCGATGAGCCACTCGTGCCAGCCTGTGAGCCGCTGTCCGCCGTGGCGCATCGCGTGCTGGTCGTATCCGGTGAGGAAGGCGGTCAGCTGGTGGAACGACGAGGCTGTGCCGACGAACATGCCGGGACGCTGGCCGACGCAGGCGAAGTACTCGCGCTCGCTCATTTCCTTGATCTGTCTCATCGGTCTCCTTCGCAGGTCTGGCGCGGATCCTGCGATGCACCGTGCGGATGCTGATGGTCGTTCCAGAGATGTCTGAGGGCTTCGAGTTCGGTGCGGGGAAAGTGCTCGCCCCATTTGCCGCGGTAGCCGCTCTGGCCGTAGGTGCGCGCGACGTCGTCGAAGCAGCGGATTGCGGCGCGGGCCAGCTCGTCGATGGCGTATTGGCTCGACCAGATTTCGGCGCCCTTGTTGTCATGGTCGCTTCCATGCCGGAGCTCCAGGATCCGGACCCAGACGCGCTCGTCTTCCCGATGGAAGATCCATCGATAGGCGGTCGGCTCGGCCTCGAACTGCGCTCGCGTTTCCGTCTCGCCGGCGATCAGCCGGGCCAGCGCGGTCAGGAATTCTTCCGGCGCGCTCGTGATGTAGGAGGCGGTGAGCACGATGACCGCCTGGCGGTCTGTGACCGTGCAGTCAGCCCAGCCGTGTCCGTCGAGGCGCCAGGCAAGGCGCAGGCCGCTCGTCACGACGGATTCCCTTCCAGGAAGTGTCGGATGTCCGATGCCGCGGCAGCGAGCTGTTCGCCAGCCTCGAGCCAGATGGTGACCGACGCGGTCCAACTCCCGGGAAAGGTGCGCCAAGGACGGAGCGTCCAGGTCAGTCCGACGTGCCCGCCTGAGCGGAACACGGCCGATAGGGCCAGGTCCTCGTCGATGGTGTGCCAGGTCCGTGCACCGTCCCAACCATGGAAGTCCGCGGCGAGGCGGTCCAGGAATGACGCGAGGTCGGCGTCCCGGATCCAGGCCACGACCCCGTCGACGCGCGAGCTCAGGCCGGGCGCCCAGAGCTCGACGGCGTAGTGTGCGCAGTCGGCATCAACGAGAGACCGATCGCTGAACTGGATTCCGACAGCGCGGTTGTCCAGGCAGCGGAGAGTCACGCCGCTTTCTTCGGCGCCGTCCAGGTAGGTCATGCGGGTCAAGCTAGGCCAAGGCCAAGACTGCCGTCACCACGATTCCTGGGGGCTGCCGCTGCCTCGATGGTGTCCGCGATCATGCGGAGTTGATGGATGAACCACGGCTGGCGGTGGTGCGGAGGGAACTCGCGCTGGGAAGTCGCCGGATGAATTCGGCACGGCTGTGACGCGACGGCTCCCACGTCCGGCTCGGAGTCCAGCCGCATCAGATGACCGAGCTCCACCCACAACTCGAAGCCCACCAACTCGCCACTGGTAGCAGCCCAGGACCAGCCGGGAAAGTTGCGCTGCCCCCGGTACGACGGGAACGTCCGCACCTGCCTGGCAGCCTCGAAACGCGTCGACCACATCGCCTCAAACAGCCCGCTGTACAGCTCACCACGACCATCGACGTACTCCAGCGAGAAGCCCTCAGTCTCCACCGGCCACCCCCGCCTGGCGCCGACCACGTACGACGACCATAGAAAGCCGGGCACGGCAGTGGCTCACAAGGAGCGAGACAGATCGGTAGATGGCCCAGGTCGACTGGGACGCAAGACCCGATGACTCAGATAGACCGAGACTGGCTCATCTTCAGCGAGACGCGTCAGCAAGCCAGACCCTCGACCGGCTGATGCCAAGTAGCGCTGCGAAGTGGCAACTATCGCTGCGAGTCACACAAGCGGCGCACAGTGGCGTAGCGCACTATTGCAAGCAGGCGCTTGCAATAGTTAGCGCCGCTGGGGCAGAGTGGGGGCATGGCAACGCTCAACGTCGGCAATCTTGGTGAGTACCTGCGGGAACAGCGGCGCAATGCGCAGTTGAGCCTGCGGCAGCTTGCCGAGGCCGCCGGGGTGTCCAATCCGTATCTGAGCCAGATCGAGCGCGGGCTGCGCAAGCCGAGCGCGGAGGTGTTGCAGCAGGTCGCCAAGGCCCTGCGGATCTCCGCGGAGACGCTGTACGTGCGCGCCGGGATCCTCGACGCCGAGCGGGACCGGGACGAGGTGGAGACGCGAGCCGTCATCATCGCCGACCCGACGCTCAGCGAGCGGCAGAAGCAGGTGCTGCTCCAGATCTACGAGTCGTTCCGCAAGGAGAACGGCTTCGAGATCAAGGATGTCGAGGAAAACCAGGGCGTTCAGGATGATCTGGACCCTCAGGGCGTAACGGATGGTCGGGTCACAGCCGTTGACAGGGCCCGCACGGCCGACGGCAGCGGGGCCGAGCAGAACGACACGTAGACCCTCAGACCCGTAGACCTGCCTAAAACCCTCACCCACACAGCTTTCCGGAGGACCATAGCCATGGCCATCACCGACGACCTGCGCAAGACCTTCAGCGACCCCACCCCGCTCTACTTCGCCGCCGGCACCGCCGACCTGGCCCTCCAGCAGGCCAAGAAGGTGCCCAGCATCGTGGAGCAGATCCGCACCGAGGCCCCGTCCCGTATCGAGTCCGTCCGGCACATCGACCCGAACGCCGTCCAGGAGAAGGCCGCCACCCGCGCCAAGGAGGCGCAGGAGACCCTTCAGGGCAAGGTCACGGAGTTCATCAGCACGCTCGACACCGACCTGAAGAAGATCGGTGAGACCGCTCAGGACTTCGCCCTGCGCAGCGTCGGCGTGGCCGCCGAGTACGCCGTGAAGGCGCGCGAGACCTACGAGAAGGTCGCCGAGCACGGCGAGCAGACCGTGAAGACCTGGCGCGGCGAGGCCGCCGAGGAGATCGAGGAGCTGGCGGTCGCCGTCGAGCCGAAGTCGAAGCCGGAGCCTGCTGTGGTTTCCGAGGCCAAGGACGAGAAGCCCGCCGAGGCCAAGTCCGAGCCCGCCGCGGCGAAGAAGACGGCCCCGGCCAAGAAGGCCCCGGCCGCCCGCAAGGCTCCGGCCAAGAAGCCCACGCCGCCCACCAAGTAAGCAGGCGTGGAGGGCGTAAACAGAGATTCACCAGAGCAAGAACCGTCGGGGACTCCGGGCACTATCGGAGTCCCCGACCCGTTCTCCGGGTACGGTGACGGCGTAGAGACGACTCGATTCGGGTGGTGGGCGCAGTGTTGATGACGGCATTCGGCGGCTTCATGTCGCTGCTCTTCCTCGGCATGCTGGTGCTCGCCGTGGTGGCGCTGGTGATGGCGGCGATGGCCCGCGACGACGCGTACGTCGCCGCGGACAAGAAGAACAAGATGTTCTGGCTGATCATTCTCGGCGTCACGGTCGCCGTGAACCTGCT
Organism: Streptomyces sp. NPDC006365; assembly: GCF_042870755.1. Classification (NCBI taxonomy): domain Bacteria; kingdom Bacillati; phylum Actinomycetota; class Actinomycetes; order Kitasatosporales; family Streptomycetaceae; genus Streptomyces; species Streptomyces sp. NPDC006365. The sequence goes on along the minus strand of NZ_JBIAHS010000009.1, from coordinate 315,678 downwards.
GGTGCCGATCCTGTTCCTGCAGATCGCCGGGCTCATCGCCACGATCGTCTTCTTCGTGGACGTCCGCCCCGCGCTCAAGCAGGTCTCGGGCGGCGGCGGCCGTCGCGGTGGCAGCAGCAGCGACGGTCCGTACGGGCCGTACAACGGCGGACGCTGACGCACGCGTACGGGGTTTACGGCAGGCGCTCCAGCAGCAGTACCGCCACGTCGTCCGTCAGCTCGCCGCCGTTGAGGTGCCGGACCTCGTTCACGGCCGCTCTCAGGAGTTCCTCGCCGCTCAGGCCCTGTGCCAGCTGGCGGCGGACCATGTCGACCATCCCCTCCTGGCCCAGCCGCTCCTTGCCCGCGCCGATCCGTCCCTCTATCAGGCCGTCCGTGTAGAGCATCAGGCTCCACGCACCACCCAGTTCCACCTGTCGGCGCGGCCAGCGGGCGTTCGGCAGCAGGCCGAGGGCCGGGCCGCCGCTCTCGTACGGGAGCATTTCGGCGACGTGGCCGGCGCGGGCGATCAGTGGGGTGGGGTGTCCGGCCAGGCACAGGCCGGCGCGGCGGCCGTCCGGTGCGATGTCCACCGTGCAGAGCGTCGCGAAGATCTCGTCGCTGTCGCGCTCATGCTCCAGGACCTGCTGAAGCGTGCCGAGCAGTTCGTCGCCGCACAGACCGGCCAGCGTGAGCGCGCGCCAGGCGATGCGCAGCTCCACGCCGAGCGCCGCCTCGTCGGGGCCGTGCCCGCAGACGTCGCCGATCATGGCGTGCACGGTGCCGTCCGGGGTGCGCACGGTGTCGTAGAAGTCGCCGCCGAGCAGTGCCCGCGAGCGGCCGGGCCGGTAGCGCGCGGCGAACCGCAGCGAGGAGCCCTCCAGGAGGGGCGTGGGCAGCAGGCCGCGGTGCAGGCGGCGGTTCTCCTGGGCGCGAACCCGGCCCTCGGCGAGCCGCCGCTCGGCGGTGTCCGACCGTTTGCGTTCCACCGCGTACCGGATCGCGCGGCTGAGCAGCCGGCCGTCCAGCTCATCGCGGAAGAGGTAGTCCTGGGCGCCGACGCGCACCGCCTCCGCGCCGCGCTCGGCGTCCCCGGACGCGGTGAGCGCGAGGACGGCGTGCCGGGGCGCGAGCCGCAGTACGTGCTTGAGCGTGGCCAGCTCGTCGTCGCCCGCGCCGGCCCGACCGGGCGCCGGCAGCGCGAGGTCGAGCAGGATGCAGTGGACGTCGTCGGTGAGCAGCCGCTCGGCCTCGGTGAGATTGCGGGCGGCACGGACCCGGATCGGCTTGCCTGCCGAGTCGAGCAGCTCCGGCACGCTCAGCGAACCGGCCGGGTCGTCCTCGATCACGAGCAGCGTGAGCGAGGTGCTGCCGGCCAAGTCGCCGACGCCTCTCATTGCCGAGGGTGGCACCTGGCCGACCGGGGCGCCTGGTGCGGCCGCGGTGTCGGCCGTTGCGCCGACTTTGGAGGCGGCGCGAGCCTGACCACCTTCCACGGCCGGGATCGCTCTCTGCCGCGGTACGGGTACGGGCATCGTCTTGGTTCCTTCCCTCCCCCCGAGGGCACGGTGCGACAAGGGGTCTCGCCCACCGACGGGGACCATAGCGTCCGCTGCCGCCACAACGGAATGGCCTAAAACACTCGGTGCGCAAAACGGCCCCCGTCATATGCCGCAACCCCTAACGGAATTGGACATCGATTGGCTCTCCCGGTAATGACGAACGTCACGTTGCCGGGGTTGATTGGGGCCGCCGAACGTGCTGCACGTCACGTGGAGTGCGTCACGTGAGGAGTTGGGGAGTGTGGGTGCGGCGGGTTGGCGTCCGCATCCTCACTTCCGTCATATCCCCTATGTCCCTCAGGCAGTCGGACGTACGACCCCCAGGATCGGCATCGAGCCCGCGCCGGCGATCGTCACTGTCCGCCCCGGCCGGGGGGCGTGGATGATCGCGCCGTCGCCTATGTACACGGCGACATGGCTGGCGTCGGGGTTGTAGATGATGAGGTCGCCCGGGCGCATGTCCTTGATGTCGACGCGGTCGAGCTGCTTCCACTGCTCCTGTGAGGTGCGCGGGATGGCCTGGCCTGCCGACGCCCACGCCTGCGAGGTCAGCCCGGAGCAGTCGTACGTCTTCGGCCCTTCGGCGCCCCATTCGTACGGTTTGCCCAGCTGCTCCGTCGCGTACTCCACGGCCTTGTTGCCCGCGGCTGTCGCCTCGCCCTTGGCGTCCTCGAGCACACCGGAGTCCAGCCAAGCCGTCTGCGCCTTGGCCGCGGCCTCCCGCTCCAGCTCGGCCAGCTTCTCCTTCTCTTCCTTCTCCAGTTCTGACTCGAGTTTCTCGGCGGCGGCGATCTGCTTGGTGACCTGCTTCTTGGCCTCGGCCTTGGCCTTGCGGTTGGCCTCCAGCTTCTTCCACTGGGCGGAGGCGTCCTTCGCGTACTGCTTCAAGTCCTTCTGCGTACGGGCCATTTCGGCGAGCATGCCCTTGGTCGCCTGCTCGCCCTGGCGTGCCCGGCCCGCGCCGTCCAGATAGTCCTGCGGGTCGTCGCTGAGCATCAGCTGTGCCTCGGGCGGCAGCCCGCCGCTGCGGTACTGGGCGCGGGCCGCCGCACCCGCCCGGTCCTTCAGCCTGTCCAGCTTCTCCTGCCCCTCGACGATCGCGCGGGCCAGCTCCACGATCTGGGCGGACTGCTTCTCGGTCTTCTCCTCCGCCGCGTTGTACGCGTCCGTGGCGACCGCCGCGTCGTGGTAGAGCTTGTCCAGCTTCTTGCGGATCGCCTCAAGGTCCTTGGTGCTCGCGGGATTTGAGGACGGCGTCGGTGTTGGCGTCGGGCTCGGTGTCGGATTCGCGTACGCCACCCCGGGCGCGGCCAGGATGGCCGCCGCGCAGGCCAGGGCCATGGTCACCGTGGTCAGGCTCCGCTTGCCCGCTCCCATACTCCGCTCCCAAACTGATTTACCGTCAGTAACTTACGGATGCCTCGGGGGATGGTGCCACGGCGTCCCGCAATCCGACAGAGGCAGTCGCGAACTCCCCCAACTCCCCTCAGGGCACTGCGCGCTCTGCAACTCCCCTCGGGTCACTGCCCACTCGACGATGATCTCCCCGCCCATGTGACGAACAACTCACGGAGATCGTTCCATCGCCGCATCGCCGCATGCCGATCACGGCACGGGCACGGGCGCGGGATGGCAGCGGCGGTTACCCGCGTGGCGCCAACGCCCCCCACCGCACGGTCACTTCTCCCTGCCGCCAGCGCGTCACCCCGTCCGTGACCGGCCAGTCGGCCGTCAGGTCGCGTACGGCGCGTATCCAGCGCTGCCGGACGCCGTACGAGGCGTAGGGCGCCGCTGCCGCCCAGGCGCGGTCGAAGTCGCGCAGGAAGGCGTGCACCGGTTCGCCGGGGACGTTGCGGTGGATGAGCGCCTTGGGGAGGCGTTCGGCGAGGTCGGAGGGGCGGTCCAGGGAACCGAGGCGGGTGGCGAACGTGACGGTGCGCGGGCCCTCGGCGCCGAGCGCGACCCAGACGTGCCGTCGGCCGATCTCGTCGCAGGTGCCCTCGACGAGGAGCCCCCCGCGAGAGTTGGCGCACGCCGGCGCGAGGCGGGCGCACAGCCGTGCCCAGACCTCGGCCACCTCCGCCTCCTCGTACTGGCGCAACACATTCGCCGCGCGGATCAGCGAGGGCCGCTCCGGGAGCGGGATCTCGAAGCCGCCGTGCCGGAAGGCGAGCCCCTCGCGCTCGTACGGCCGTGCCGCCGCCACGCGAGCCGGATCGATCTCGACCCCGACCACGCGCACGCGTGGAGCAACGGTGCGCAGCCGCTGGAGGAGCTCCACCGGGGTCCAGGGTGCGGCTCCGTAACCGAGATCGACCGCCACCGCGTCGCCGGCCCGGCGCAGTTCGGCGCCGTGCACCGCGGCGATCCAGCGGTCCATGCGCCGCAGCCGGTTGGGGTTGGTGGTCCCGCGCGTCACTGTTCCCAGGATGGGGGTCCTCCCGCTCGAGCGAAGCCGAGAGTGGGGGAGGGCCGCTGCGCGGGATGTCATGCGTTCGAGGGTAGGGGGCGGCTCCGACAGCGAGCCCCTGGTGCAGCTGCTGTCCCCTCTACGCACAGCAGCCTCGAACGGTTGAGCGAGATTCGGCAATGATTCGGTAAAGAGGAAATGGAGCAGGGCGCTCCGGTGTTCCGGCATTGGAGGGCACTCCAGGTCCTCCGGTCCGGCATGCCCGCAGCAAGGAGGAACGCCACGTGAGCCAGTACGTGAGCAGGCTCGGGCGCCGCTCCCCGGCGGCACCCTCGAGGCTCAGGCTGCACCGCAGGCCACGCCGCGTCGCGATGCTCTCCGTGCACACCTCGCCACTGCACCAGCCCGGCACGGGCGACGCCGGCGGCATGAACGTCTACATCGTGGAGCTGGCCCAGCGCCTCGCCGCGATCAACATCGAGGTCGAGATCTTCACGCGCGCGACCACCGGAGGCCTGCCGCCCACGGTGGAACTCGCGCCCGGCGTCCTCGTGCGCCACGTCGACGCCGGCCCCTACGAAGGCCTCGCCAAAGAGGACCTGCCTGCCCAGCTGTGCGCCTTCACGCATGGCGTGATGCAGGCCTGGGCCGGCCACCGCCCCGGCTACTACGACCTGGTGCACTCGCACTACTGGCTCTCCGGTCACGTCGGCTGGCTGGCGGCCGAACGCTGGGGCGCCCCCCTGGTGCACGCGATGCACACCATGGCGAAGGTCAAGAACGCCGCCCTGGCCGAGGGCGACACCCCCGAGCCAACCGGTCGTGTCATCGGCGAGACCCAGATCGTCCGCGCAGCCGACCGCCTCATCGCCAACACCTCCGAAGAGGCCGTCGAGCTCGTACACCACTACGACGCCGACCCCGGCAAGGTCGCGGTCGTCCACCCCGGCGTGAACCTCGACCGCTTCCGCCCCGCCGACGGCCGCGCCGCCGCGCGCGCCCGCCTCGGCCTCCCGCAGGACGCCCTGATCCCCCTTTTCGCGGGCCGCATCCAGCCCCTGAAGGCCCCTGACGTACTGCTGCGCGCGGTAGCCGTACTCCTTGAGGAACGCCCAGAGCTCCGCTCGAAACTCGTCGTGCCTGTAGTGGGCGGTCCGAGCGGCAGCGGCCTCGCCAAGCCCGAGGGCCTGCAGAAACTCGCCGCCCGCCTGGGCATAGCCGACGTCGTCTGGTTCCGCCCGCCCGTCGGCCAGGACAAGCTCGCGGACTGGTTCCGGGCCGCGTCCGTTCTGGTGATGCCCTCCTACAGTGAGTCGTTCGGGCTCGTCGCCATAGAGGCGCAGGCGACCGGCACTCCGGTGCTCGCGGCCGCGGTGGGCGGACTCCCCGTCGCCGTGCGCAACAAGGAGACGGGCTTTTTGGTCCCCGGCCACGATCCCGTCGACTACGCGCGCGTGCTGCGCGATTTCGCCGACAACCCCGCGCTCCCGGAGCGGATGGGCGAGGCCGCCGCCTGGCACGCCAAGTCCTTCGGCTGGAACACCGCGGCCTCGGCCACGGCGGACGTCTACACGGCGGCGGTCCACGACCATCGCCGTCGCGTACGCTCCCACCATGGCTGACGTACGGCAGGCCGCACAGGTCGTCGAGGGCGTCCTCAAGGACGCCGAACTTGAGTGGGAGAGCCCCGAACCCGGCAATTACGTGGTGAAGCTCCCCGGCACCCGCAAGCTGTCCACGACGGTCTCACTGATCGTCGGCAGACACTCCCTCTCCCTCAACGCCTTCGTCATCCGGCACCCCGACGAGAACGAGTCCGGCGTCCACCGCTGGCTCCTGGAGCGCAACCTCAAGCTCTATGGCGTCAGTTACGCCGTCGACCCGCTCGGCGACGTCTACGTGACCGGCAAACTCTCGCTGGCCGCCGTCACATCCGAGGAGATCGACCGGCTGCTCGGCTCGGTCCTGGAGGCCGCCGACGGCAGTTTCAACACACTCCTGGAGCTCGGTTTCGCGTCCGCGATCCGCAAGGAGTACGCCTGGCGGGTGTCGCGCGGCGAATCGACGCGCAACCTGGACGCGTTCGCGCATCTCACGAAGCCGCGCGGCGACTGACGCCTGGTCCACATCAGGCAGTACGCGCGTACCGGCCCGGGGTCACACCCACCAACCGCTTGAAATGCCGCGTCAGATGGGACTGGTCGTAGAAGCCGGTCGCGGTCGCCACCTCGCTCGGAGGGTGACCGACGAGGAGCAGCCGGCGTGCGCGGTCGACCCGGCGGGACATCAGGTACTGGTGCGGGGCGATACCGAAGGCCGCGCTGAACGCCCGTACCAGATGAGCTGGATGGGCATGCACGAGCCGCGCGGCCTCGTCCAGGGCTATGCCCGGAACAAGGCGGGCGTCGAGGAGTTCGCGCAAGGTGTGCGCGACGCCGTGGTCCGGCGGCGGCCGTTCCCCGGTCAGCCTGGGCCGCAAGTGCCCGCGCAGCCGCTCGCCGATGAGCGCGAGCCGGCTCGCGGCCTCCAGTTCGTCACCGGGATGCCGGAGGGCCGAGTGCAGTTGGCCGACTCGGGTGCGCAGTACGGGGTCCGCCAGGTCCGGGCCGTCCACCGCCGGGCCGATGAAGCTCTCGTCGAGCTGGGTCGCGTCCAGGTAGATGACGCGCTTGCGGAAGCCGTGCGGGGTCGCGGGGGAGCCGTTGTGCGGCACATGCGGCGGGAGCAGGGTGACCGTGTCGTGCGGGGTGCCGTGCTCGTGCCGGTCGAGGTCGTAGCGTACGGCGCCGTCGTCGACGATCAGCAGGGTCCACGCGTCGTGTACGTGCATGGGGTACGCGTACTCGGTGAAGTGGGCGTGGAAGACCTCCACGACACCCGGGACATGCGGGCGCCAGGCGGACACTTCCTGCCGGGGCACCATGCAAGAAACGTACAAGACCGTGGCGTACGACAGCCGTCAGTCTCGTCCCATGGACAACCGCTTTGAGACCAAGATCGCCGTACTGCTGAGGGACGACCTGGAGTCCTGGCAGCGGCTGAATGTGACCGCCTTCCTGGTCAGCGGCCTGGGAACAGAGCTGCCCGAGGTGATCGGGGAGCCGTACGAGGACGCCGACGGAACCCCGTACCTCCCGATGATCCGCCAGCCCGTGATGATCTTCGAAGCCTCCAAGGAGACGCTGACCGCAGCCCACAGCCGCGCCCTCGCCCGCGCCCTGCCCCGTTCGGTCTTCACGTCCGACCTGTTCACCACGGGCAATGACCGGGACAACCGCGCGGCCGTACGGGCCGTCGCCGCGGGGGAGTTGGACCTGGTGGGCCTCGCGGTGTACGGGCCGCGCAACGGGGTGGACAAGGTGGTGAAGGGGGCGCGGATGCATCCCTGAGGTCCTGGCGACGATCCTGGCCCTCAGCGGTCGAACCACTTCCCTCCCTCGCCGGTGAACCCGGACGCGATCGCGATGGCGAAGGCAATGCCGGCGGCGAAGGAGGGGGCGCCGCCCGAGGCGGCCAGCCCGATCAGTCCGCTGAGCACCGCGAACGCCTCGATGACGAGCACGGTGTTACGCACCCAGCCGTACCGCTTCCGCGCCAGCACGGCGCAGGTGAACAGTACGAGCGCCAGGATGATGGAGGCGTATGCCAACGGCCGCATCAGACCGTCGACTTCCTGGTTGTGGTCGAGCCGGTCGTTCACCTCGACCAGGATGAAGAACCCGCCGAGGCCATTGAGGACAGCCTGAATCCACACCGTCACCACGGCGATCTTGACCTTCAACGGCATACGCGCCGGCGCTTCAGTGACCATGAGCCCTGGTCCTTCCCCTCGTCCCGTGCGCCGACGAGCCGGCGCAACCCGGTGTCCAGCAGCCCCTGAATATGGGGGGTTGGGGCGGTGACGGGTCCCGGGCACCGGGCGGCCAGGGCTGCTCTAGGGCTCGTCGGGGGCTGGGGGAGCGGGCCTATGGGGAGCGAGTTGCCGCCATTCGCGGGGCGTGGCGCCGTAGGTCTGGTGGAAGCGGCGCGAGAAGTAGGACGGGTTGGTGAAGCCCCAGGAGCGGGCGATGGCGCCGATCGTGCGGTGGGCGTGCTCGGGCGAGGCCAGGTCTCGGCGCGTGCCTTCGAGACGACGGCGGATGATCCATTTCTCCAGGCTGAGGCCGCCGTCCTCGCACAGCCGGTAGAGGGTCCGTACGGAGATGTTGTGGGCACCGGCGATGCGCTGAGGGGTGAGGCCGGGATCGGTCAGATGGGCGCGGATGTAGGCGAGGACGCGGGTGAGGAGGGTGTCCTCCGCGACTGAACGGCGGGTGCGTTCGTCGGCGGCCACCGACGCGATGACAGCGCGGGTGAGTTCAAGGGTGGCGGAAGCGAGGGCCTCGGCTCCGGGTTCGGTGCTCAGCCGGTCGGCGTCGTGGTGCAGGCCGCGGATGTGCTGGAGGAGCAACGGTCCGATCCGGCTGTGGGGCAGGAGGGGGATCGCGGCGCGGACCAGTCGTTCGGGCAGGCCGAGGCGGTCGGCGTCGACCATGAACGCGACGGACAGCCCGCTGCCGGACCACTCGTACTCATAACCGGCGGTCTTGTGGGCCAGCGCCAGGGCGTCGCGGCCGACGCGCTGCTGGTGGCCGTTCCAGGTGAAGGCGCCCGTGCCCTGGCTCTGGGTGATGATCGAGACGGTGTTCAGGGAGTCGAACCGGGCGTGCCGGGGGGTGCGCCAGATTCGCATTCCCGACCCGCGCGTGGCGAACAGGGTCAACGGGCCGAAAGCCCAGACCTCCAGTTTCTTCCAGACGCCGGCCTCGGGATGCTCGTGCTCGACCGAGCAACTGCCGCTCTCCCCGACGGCGACGGCGTGAAAGGCGTCGATCCGGTCGGCGGCCGGTAACTGCGTCGTGTCCAGGACCAGCATGATCCCCCCAGGTCAGCCGCAGCGACATCTGCGCTGCCGGGCCGTCTCCTCGAATTCTCCACATCTCTCCCCTGCTTGTGGGCGGAATGTGCGGATCCTCGAATCCGTCAGCCCCATGTGGGGTGGCAGACATGGCGTGGCAGGCAGGGAACAGAACGCGGCGTGCACGGCAAACACCCGCGCCCGCGGCGCTGACAGGATCGCCCCAGTCACAGATCCCCCGAAGTTGGGAGCATTTGCCATGGGCTTCGTCTCCACGAACGACGGCACGGAGATCTTCTACAAGGACTGGGGAAGCGGGCAGCCGGTCGTGTTCAGTCACGGCTGGCCGCTCAACGCCGACACCTGGGACGACCAGCTGCACCTGGTCGCCTCCCACGGCTACCGCGCGATCGCCCACGACCGGCGCGGCCATGGCCGGTCGGCGCAGCCGTGGCACGGCAACGACATGGACACGTACGCCGACGATCTCGCCCAGCTGATCGAGACCCTCGACCTGCACGACGTCGTACTGGTCGGACACTCGACCGGCGGCGGTGAGGTGACCCGCTACATCGGCCGGCACGGCACCGCCCGGGTCGCCAAAGCCGTCCTGCTGGGCGCGGTCCCGCCCCTCATGCTCAAGACGGACGCCAATCCCCAGGGGCTGCCGATCGAGGCGTTCGACGAAATCCGCGCGGGAGTGACAGCCGACCGATCGCAGTTCTACGCCGAACTCAGCCTGCCCTTCTTCGGTTTCAACCGGCCCGGGGCGGTGGTCTCGCAGGGCCTGCGCGACTCGTTCTGGATGTGGAGCATGCAGGTCGGGCTCAAGGGCGCCCTGGACTGCATCCGTGCGTTCTCCGAGACCGACTTCACCGAGGACCTCAAGCGCTTCGACGTACCCACGCTGATCGCGCACGGCGACGACGACCAGATCGTCCCGATCGTGGCCGGCGGCCTGGAGTCGGCCAAGATCGTCAAGGACGCGAGGCTGAAGGTCTATCCGGGCGCACCGCACGGACTGGTGGGCGAGTTCAAGGACGAGTTCAACGCCGACCTGCTCGCCTTCCTGGCCTCCTGATCCCCAAGGTCATCCCGCCCGCCGCCCAGCGGTTCATGGCCAAGCGCGCCGGCAGCAAGGTGACCGAGATCCGGTCCTCGCACGTGGTCATGACGTCCCACCCGGAGGCCGCCGCCCGCATCATCAACGCGGCCTACGCCGCGACCCGTTGACCCGGCGAAGCGCTGACCCGCTGACCCGTTGAAGGAGCGAAGGCTCATGAAACCCGACACCATCGTCCTGATCCACGGTTTCTGGGTGACCCCGCGCAGTTGGGAGCACTGGATCACCCGCTACCAGTCCCAGGGCTTCAGGGTGCTGGCCCCCGCCTACCCCGGATTCGAGGTGGAGGTTGAGGCCCTCAACGCCGACCCCACCCCCATCGAGGAACTCTCCGTCCCGGCGGTCGTCGCGTCCCTGGAGAAGCTGATCGACGGCCTCGACACCAAGCCGATCATCATGGGTCACTCCGCCGGCGGGGTGTTCACCCAGATCCTGCTGGACCACGGATACGGCAGCGCGGGCGTGGCCATGAACTCCGCGCCCACCGAAGGCGTGACCACGGTCCCGCTGTCCCAGCTGAAGGCGACGTTCCCCGTGCTGAAGAACCCCGCCAACCGGCACAAGGCGGTCGGGCTCACCTTCGACCAGTGGCGGTACGCCTTCACGAACACGTTCCCCGAGGACGAGGCCCGTGCGCTGTACGAGCGCTACCACATCCCCGCGTCCGGGCACGTCTTCTGGGGCAGCGTGCTGGCCAACATCCACCCCGGCCACGACGACACGTATGTGAACTACCACAACGACAGCCGGGCGCCGCTGCTGTTCATCGCGGGTGAGAACGACCATCTGATGCCGCCGAAGGTCCAGCGGTCAAATGCCAAGCACTACAAGTCGAACGCCGTCACCGAGGTCGTCGAGTACGCCGGCCGATCCCACCTGATGCCCGCCCAGAAGGGCTGGGAGGAGATCGCCGACCATGCCCTGAGCTGGGCCCTCGATCACTCCTGACACACACCGGCCGACTCCGGACGGGCCACTCGGGGCCGGCCGGTCCGCCCGGAGTCGGCGGCGGGAGGGGCCCAGAGCGCTCAAGCCACAGGAGGCGGAGCCCATGACGGAAGTCCGGTTCACTCACATCGGCGGTCCCACCGTCCTCATCGAGTTCGCCGGCTGGCGGCTGCTGACCGACCCGACGTTCGATCCACCCGGCCGCACGTACGCGTTCGGCTGGGGCACGTCCTCCCGCAAACTCACCGGCCCCGCCCTGCTTCCCGACGACGTCGGACCGGTCGACGCGGTACTGCTCACCCACGACCACCACGCCGACAACCTCGACGACGCCGGACGAGCCATGATCGCCGGTGCGGGCACCGTGGTGACCACCCGGGCGGGAGCACGCAGGCTGAGCGGCGCCGTACGGGGGATGAGAGCCGGACAAGGACCGGGGGCCGTACGGGGACTGAGGGCCGGACACACCACCCGGCTGGAGGCGCCGGACCACCCGCCCATCGATGTCACCGCCACTCCCTGCCGTCACGGCCCGCCCTTCAGCCGCCCCGTCGCCGGAGCCGTCGTCGGATTCGCCCTTACCTGGCCCGGACAGCACCACGGGTCGGTGTGGATCACCGGCGATACGGTCCTGTACCCCGCCGTCCGCAAGGCAGCCGCAGCCCTGCGCCCCGGAACCGTGCTGCTGCACCTGGGCGGCGTCCGCTTCCCCCTCACCGGCCCCGCCCGCTACACCATGACCGCCGCCGACGCCTTGGCCCTGTGTGACACCATCCGCCCCCACACCGTCCATCCGGTCCACTACGAAGGCTGGCAGCACTTCCGGGAGGGCCCCGAAGCCCTCACCGCGAAGCTGGGGTCCGCCGCTTCCGCCGAGCGTGGCAAGGCTTTCACCTGGCTGCCCCACGGCACAGCACACTTGACCGTGGTCTGACCCGCGGGGTGACCCTGCCGACGTACGGGCGCCCCATGGTCGTACGCTCTCAGCGCCTCACGCCGCACTGACCCCCGGCTTCGCGGGCGAGGCGGCGGACCCCGTCGCCGGCTCCTCCTCCGGCAACCGGCGCATCAGCACCCAGTACCCGAGACCCGCCACCGTCCCCACCACCGCGCACGTCCCCCACAGCCACTCCGTCCCGAACCCGTCGATGATTCCGCCCGCCATCAACGGCGCGACGAGGCTGGCCACCGGCCAGGCCGATGCGTAGACGCCCTGGTAGCGGCCCCGGCCGTGCAGCGGGGAGAGGCGGACGACGAGGCCCATCTGGACGGGGGCGATGACGATCTCGGCGAGAGACCAGACGCACACGGTGAGCGCGATGGCGCCGACGGACCCGGCGAAGGCGGTGAGGCCGAAGCCGTACCCCGCGAGGAGGGACGAGATGACGAGCAGCCGCCCCGCATCCCGTTGTTCGAGGAAGCGGGTGACGGGGATCTGGAGGACGACGATCAGTACACCGTTGATGGCGATCGCCATGCCGTAGTCGGCGGGCGCGAACCCCGCTTGGCCCATCGCCACCGGCAGCCCCACCATGCCCTGCTGGAAGATCAGCGCGACCAGGAAGAACAGCCCGACCATGCCCATGAACCGGCCGTCGCGCAGAACGGTCCCGAGGCTCACGTCCCCAGCCGCCTTCTCCTTCTCCGTACGTACGGGTCTGGACTCGGGCAACTTGGCGAAGACGACGATCGCGCAGACGAGCGTCATCCCGGCCTCGATCAGGAACCCGGCGAGATAGCTGTACTCGGCGACGAACCCGGCGGCCATCGACGAGATCGCGAACCCGAGGTTGATCGCCCAGTAGTTCAAGGACAGGGCCCGCACCCGGTCCTCGGGCGGGACGATGTCGGCCACCATCGCCTGCACGGCGGGCCGGGAGGCGCTACTGGTCGCGCCGACCAGGAAGGCGACGGCGGCCATCGCGACCGGGTGATGCACAAAGCCGAGCAGCGCGACGCTCGCGGCCGTCGACGACTGGGCGACGAGAAGGGTGGGCCGCCGCCCGAGCCGGTCGGTCATCACCCCCGCGCCGATGGAGGAGACGACCCCGCCGAGTCCGTGGAGAGCGACGACGAGACCGGCGTACGAGGCGGAGTAGCCGCGGTCGAGGGTGAGATACAGAGCCATGAAGGTGGCGACGAAGGCCCCGAGCCGATTGACGAGCGTGCTGAGCCACAGCCACCAGAACGCGCGGGGTAATCCGGAGACGGATTCGCGGACGGCGCGTTTCATGGCGGCGCGTGACATCGGAATCCCCCGGATGTAAGCGGCTTAGGCTCTTTATGTACCTTACGAGTGCGCCGCTCCGCCCGGCCACCGAATTGGCGAACGCAGTCGACTGTCCGCCTGCCGGGCAGCCACACGACGGCTTCAGGGCGTCTATTACGCTCGGGGCATGGCCGACGCACCGTACAAGCTGATCCTCCTCCGCCACGGCGAGAGCGAATGGAACGCGAAGAACCTGTTCACCGGCTGGGTGGACGTCAACCTCAACGAGAAGGGTGAGAAGGAGGCAGTCCGTGGCGGTGAGCTGCTCAAGGACGCCGGCCTGCTGCCCGACGTCGTACACACCTCCCTCCAGAAGCGCGCCATCCGCACCGCGCAGCTCGCGCTGGAGGCCGCAGACCGCCTGTGGATCCCTGTCCACCGCACCTGGCGCCTGAACGAGCGCCACTACGGCGCGCTCCAGGGCAAGGACAAGGCACAGACGCTCGCCGAGTTCGGCGAGGACCAGTTCATGCTGTGGCGTCGCTCTTACGACACGCCCCCGCCGCCGCTGGACCGCGACGCCGAGTACTCCCAGTTCTCCGACCCGCGCTACGCCACGCTCCCGCCGGAGCTGCGCCCGCAGACGGAGTGCCTCAAGGACGTCGTCGTCCGCATGCTCCCGTACTGGTTCGACGGCATCGTCCCCGACCTCCTCACCGGCCGCACGGTCCTGGTGGCGGCCCACGGCAACTCCCTCCGCGCCCTCGTCAAGCACCTCGACGGCATCTCGGACGCGGACATCGCGGGCCTGAACATCCCGACGGGCATCCCGCTCGCGTACGAACTCGACGCCGACTTCAAGCCGGTGAACCCGGGCGGCACGTACCTCGACCCGGAGGCCGCCGCGGCGGCGATCGAGGCGGTCAAGAACCAGGGCAAGAAGAAGTAAGAAGAGCTGAACGAGAGGAACCCCAGCCGACGCGCGGCTGGGGTTCCTCAAGGCGGTGAGTATCGGTCAGCAGGTGGAGCTGCCCACGCCGTAAACCGCTCGTCTACGCGTCGGCGGACCGCACCACATCGCGATCACCGTGGAGGGGGCGGGTCAGCGCTGCAGGGTGAGGAGGCCCGGCCGGTACGGCAGTTGCAGGTAGGGGGTGCCCGGCGCTGTGTTGGGGGAGTGGCCCTGGTAGAGGAACTGCAGGTTGCAGGGGTCGATGGTCATGGTCTGGTCGGGGTTGTTGCGGACCAGGTCACCGCTGATGTCGTTGGTCCAGGTGGCACCGCTGTTGGCCTTGCCCGCGAAGGGGTTGCTTTCGGTGGCGGCCTGCGGGGTCCACGAACCGTTCAGGCTGGAGGCCGTGAACGAGCGGAAGAAGCGCTGCTCAGTCGCACCCCGAGCCTCAACGATCATGAGGTACTGGTTCTGGCCCTGGACCTTGTAGACCTCCGGCGCCTCGAACAGGTTCTTCTCCGTGTCGCTCATGATCGTCGTGTACGACGAGCCGAAGCTGCTGGGGAAGTTCCCGATCGGCATGCTCGCCCGGTAGATCTTGCCGTTGTCACCGGCGAAGAACAGGTACATGTTCTGGTTGTCGGCGATCAGGGTCGGGTCGATCGGGACGCCACCCTCGCCGGCGGGATGAGTTCGCGCGTCCTGCCCACGAAATCGCCCACGGCGGTGTCCTCCATACGTCGCCACACTCAAGGAGATTCAGAGTTACTAACAACGATGTTACCAACATCAATGTTAGTAACTTGCTGGATTCTCCAGCGGAGGTGACGGCATGGAACCTCAGCACACCGGAAACCGGCTCGCAGGCGTTTGGACCTCGTACAGCCTCGTTCAGCTGAGAGGCCCCTGGACTGCTCCGGGGCCTCTTGCGTTCGAGCCACAGCAACACTTGATGTCGGCCTGGGCGGTGCCCCGCCGGACGTATGGACTCAAGCTGCGGTCGTGGCCAGGCGGTGGAACGCCTGGGTTGTGTGGGGGTGGGCCATCTCCTCCAGGAGGTGCCGCCACTCGGGGTCGGTGGCCGTGGGGTGGGCCAGTTCCCAGGCTGCGAGCAGCGCGGTGAGGTCGCTCTCGCGGGGGGTCTCGGGCAGGGCGTCCTGAGCGGTGCTTGTCTTTGTGGACAGCAGCGAGTTCATGGGAGTTCCTTCCGGCTGGGGAGCTGTGAACCTCTTGGATTCGATGGGTTCAACCATGCCGTCGCCCGCTTGCCGGAACCATGGAGTGCTCTGCCGGATCGAGGGTGCAGGTAGCAGCACCCCGGGAGGGCCGTTCTCCCCCCTCACACCTCCAGCGGCACCGGATGGACCTCGTCGGCCTTGTGGCCGGTGCGTTCGTGGATGCGTTGGACGGCTTCGGCAGTGGGGGCCTCGGACAGGCAGTAGACCGTGCCGGACTCGGGGTCTGCCCACGCCTTCTCGAAGTGCACGTTCTCTTCCTGCTCTATGGCCAGGTCCGCCTGGTGGGCCTGCCTCAGTTGTTCAGCCGTGATGCCCTGCATTCCGCGGTGGACGTCCATGAAGTGAGCCATGGCCTCGCACCTCCTTGCGTCTACGAGTTCGCCGGCCCCCTCTCCTCCATGCTGCGCCCGTATGGCCGCGCGGGCGACCGCTCACAGCGGCTCATACGACGCGGGGTGTGCGACGACTCGGGCCCCGAGCCGTCGCACAAGCCCTACAAGCCCTAGCAGGACCTACAAGCCCTACGAACTCAACCGCACTGGCAAGGACTGCCCGACTGGCAGCCGCACTTGCAGCCCGCCCCGCAGCCGCAGGCGGCGACGAGCGGGAGGCTGACGATCTCGGCGGGCTGCTCGGTCTCGCGATCCCGGGTGGGGTCGGGGGTGGTGGGGGATTCGGCCATGGTCCCTCCTCGAAGGCTTGGTGCCTACGCCCATTGCAGGCCCCCACCGTCCGGCGCGGCAACGGCGCACGGAGGCTCCCGGGCACCGGCCACGAAGCCCGCACGCCCGTGCAACAGCCCCGCACGCCCTTGCAGCGGATCTGCACGCCCTCGCAACCCGACCCGTACGCCCCGCAGCGGAGCGCTTACGCCCCCTCAACCCCCGTCGCAGACTGAATCTCGTCCGCGTGCTCCCCCGTCACCAGGTACACCACCCGGTTCGCCACCGACACCGCATGGTCCGCGAAGCGCTCGTAGTAGCGGCCCAGCAGAGTGACGTCGACGGCCGTCTCGATGCCGTGCTTCCAGCGGTCGTCCATGAGGTGCTGGAAGAGGGCGCGGTGCAACGTGTCCATCGCGTCGTCGTCCTGCTCCAGCTGGAGCGCGAGGTCGACGTCCTTCGTGACGATGACCTCCGCCGCCTTCGCCATCAGGCGCTGTGCGAGCTGGCCCATCTCCAGGATCGTGGCGTGCAGGTCGTGCGGGACCGCGCGCTCCGGGAAGCGGAGGCGGGCGAGCTTCGCGACATGCTGGGCGAGGTCACCGGAGCGTTCGAGGTCCGCGCTCATCCTCAGCGACGTGACCACGATCCGCAGGTCCGTCGCCACCGGCTGCTGCCGTGCCAGCAGGGCTATCGCCCGTGCCTCGAGCTCGTGCTGGAGATCGTCGACCTTCTGGTCGCCCGCGATCACGGTCTCCGCCAGCTTCAGATCGGAGTCGAGGATCGCCGTCGTGGCGCGCCCGATCGCCGACCCGACGAGCCGGGCCATCTCGACCAGGCCCTCGCCGATCGAGTCAAGTTCCTCGTGGTACGCGTCGCGCATCAGGATGTCCCTCTCTTACGTCTGCTTCCGGCTCCCGTACACGGATCCCCGTACACGGTTCCCCATGCACGATTCCCCTGCGGGATGTCCGAGGGGCTCGCGTACCCCACGCTCCCACGGTCCGGCCTGAACGCGTCCGTTTCCGCCACCTCAAATGAACCATCCCTATCACCCAGGTGAACTGTGGGCGACATGGCCCCTCCCTGCCGGTATGCCTTCCTCTGAAGTCGCTCGGGGCAAGTGAACCAGCACGGTCCCCACGGTGAACTCTGGGCGACGAGTGTTCGAGCTGGCACTCTGGGCGCTGTAAGGGGGGCGTACGTCATGCCTAACCTGGAGCCATGGACGTGAACGCGGCGGTCGCCGCAGCGGCAGCGATCGCCGGTGTGCTCACCGGCGTCATCGCCATGCTGGCGTTCCGCTGGAGCGAGCGGGAGCAGAAGCGGCCGACGCGCACCTCGTTGCACACGGACCCGGTGCTTCCGCCGGGAGTCGACACGGTCCTGTCCGTACTTCGCTCCTCCGCCGTCGTGCTCGACGAGGCCGACGCCGTGGTCAAGGCAAGCTCCGCCGCATACGCCCTCGGTCTCGTACGCGGCGGCAAACTCGCCGTCGAGCCCATGCTGCAGATGGCCCGCGACACCCGGCGCGACGGCGAGATACGGCAGGTCGAGCTGGACCTGCCACGCCGCGGCACCGGCCGTGGGGAAGCCCTCGCCGTGTCCGCCCGCGTCGCCCCGCTGGGCTCCCGCCTCGTACTCCTCCTCGTCGAGGACCTCACCGAGGCCCGCCGCATCGAGGCCGTACGGCGCGACTTCGTCGCCAACGTCAGCCACGAACTCAAGACCCCCGTCGGCGCGCTCAGCCTCCTCTCCGAGGCGGTCATGGGCGCCTCCGACGACCCGGAGGCCGTGGAACGCTTCGCCGGACGCATGCAGATCGAGGCCACCCGCCTCACCAACCTCGTCCAGGAACTCATCGACCTCTCCCGGGTCCAGAACGACGATCCCCTCGAGGACGCCGAGCCCGTACGCGTGGACGAACTCGTCGCCGAGGCCATCGACCGCTGCCGCCACCAGGCCGGCACCAAGCAGATCACCATGGCCGCCAATGTGGGGGGCGGGCCCGTAGGTACCTCGGATGAGGGTGGTGGGCGACGGGCGGACGGAACCGCCGACCTGCAGATCTGGGGCAACCGCGGCCAGCTGGCCGCCGCCCTCGGCAACCTCGTCGAGAACGCCGTGAACTACTCGCCCGCCCGTACGCGCGTGGGAATCGCCGCGCGCCGGGTCCCCGCACCGGGCGGAGACCTCATCGAGGTCGCCGTCACCGACCAGGGCATCGGCATCTCCGAGAAGGACCGCGAGCGCGTCTTCGAGCGCTTCTACCGCGTCGACCCGGCCCGCTCCCGCCACACCGGGGGTACGGGGCTGGGCCTGGCGATCGTCAAGCACGTGGCCGCCTCGCACGGCGGGGAGGTCACGGTGTGGAGCTCCGAGGGTCAGGGCTCCACCTTCACCCTCCGGCTGCCGGAGGCGGGCGTGGCCCGCGACCGCGCGACCGACCACAAATCCGGACTCGCCGACGACGTCGACGCCGGGCCGCCCGACGGAACGACCACCGTCACATCCCCCACAACATCCCCGTACGAATCGCTTTCTGCCCCGGAGGTCCTTCCGTGACCCGAGTGCTCGTCGTCGAGGACGAGGAGTCCTTCAGCGACGCCCTGTCCTACATGCTCCGCAAGGAGGGCTTCGAGGTCGCCATCGCGACCACCGGGCCCGATGGCCTCGACGAGTTCGAGCGCAACGGCGCCGATCTCGTCCTGCTCGATCTGATGCTGCCCGGATTGCCCGGCACCGAGGTGTGCCGCCAGCTGCGCAGCCGCTCGAACGTCCCGGTGATCATGGTCACCGCCAAGGACAGCGAGATCGACAAGGTCGTCGGCCTGGAAATAGGAGCCGACGACTATGTGACCAAGCCCTTCTCCTCGCGCGAGCTCGTCGCCCGCATCCGCGCCGTACTCCGCCGCCGCGGGGAGCCCGAGGAGGTCACCCCCGCCGCACTGGAGGCCGGCCCGGTCCGCATGGACGTCGACCGCCACGTGGTCACCGTCTCCGGCTCCAAGGTCGACCTCCCCCTCAAGGAGTTCGACCTCCTGGAGATGCTGCTGCGCAACGCGGGCCGCGTCCTGACCCGTATGCAGCTCATCGACCGAGTCTGGGGCGCCGACTACGTGGGCGACACCAAGACCCTCGACGTCCACGTCAAGCGACTCCGCGCCAAGATCGAACCGGACCCCGGCGCGCCCCGGTACCTGGTGACGGTCAGAGGCCTCGGGTACAAGTTCGAGCCGTAAACCGAACCTCTCGCGCATTCACGACGAAGGGCGGGATCCCAGGAGGGGGTCCCGCCCTTCGTACGTACGAGAATTCCGCAGCTGTACGCCGCTCAGTCCTCCGCGGCCGCGTCCTCGCCGGCCTCGGAACCCGTGGGCGCGCTCTGCGAGGCCGCGTCCGTGGGGCCCTGCCCGGCCCCGTCGGCGCCGCCCTCACCGGAACCCGGCTCGGTCGGCGTGCCTGAGGCCGACTGTGACGGAGAGGCCGGAGCCCCGGTGGGACTGGGGCTCCCGGAGCCCTCGGAACCAGGCGCCTGGGGAGTCTCGGACGGGCCCCACTCGGCGTAGTAGCCCTCGGCCGGGACGACGAACGCCCGCAGCTTCACCTGGCCCGTCTCGCTGAAGGTGAAGGTGACCTGCTGCGCGTCACCGTCCTCCAGGGCCTCGCGGCTGCCGTTCAGTACGGCGGAGGCGTTGTTCTTGCCACCGAGGATCACCGAGCCGTCGGCCGGCACCGTGATCGGGCCGGAACCCTCGGCGGGCCTGAGCGTGACCGGGTCCTCGATGCC
Source organism: Streptomyces sp. NPDC006365 (assembly GCF_042870755.1). Taxonomy (NCBI): domain Bacteria; kingdom Bacillati; phylum Actinomycetota; class Actinomycetes; order Kitasatosporales; family Streptomycetaceae; genus Streptomyces; species Streptomyces sp. NPDC006365. Next base: position 295,908 of record NZ_JBIAHS010000009.1, on the reverse strand, counting down.
GGCCAGGCGGATCGACTCCAGCGTCTCGTCGCTGTTGCCGTTGTTGAACAGGGTCGCGGAGATCGCGGTCGGACCCGTCGACTCGGGGTCGGGCTGGGTGATCACCACGGCGTTCTGGATCTGGATGTCGCCGACGCTGGTCGCCGCGTTGTCCGGCTTGATCTCCAGCGACTGGGCGTTGCTTCCGGCGCCGCACGCGGCGAGCGAGGCGATCGAGAACGCGATGGCGGCGGCGGCGAGGGCGCCGCGTCGAAGGCTGCTGCTCACGGCGGCGGCAACTCCTTGAACGTGGGCGGAGCAGGGCGGCGTACTTGTAAAGCCGCCCTAAGGTCTGTCAGCGGCTCAGGTTACCGATCCACCACCGAGCCCCCGCACCCGACCCGCCTCTACGGTTCTCCTGGCGTCGCTGTGACCATCGCGCCGAGCGGCGCGCCCCTCAAGTCGTGCGACATCACTCTGCACACAAAGAGCACGTGAGTACGGCCTGGTAACGCAAGCCACATTGACAACATTTCCCATAAGGAATGCGATCGGGAGTGCGCAAGAGAATTGATCTTCGGCCTGGCGTGATCAATTCCGGATTCGTCTCGTACCCGCCCCCGGTCACCGAACGGAGTAGCGCAAGCCTCGTCATCCGAACCCGACAAATCTGGACGTTCGGCCACGCGAGTAGGCCTTCGAAGGCTTGTAACGGGCGGGTTTCACCTCCCCCGAGGAACCGCTCCGACCTGCGAATACCCCCTGGTCTCGCCCCCTCGCAGCACGTTCCTGTCGTTGTTGTCAAGCCCCGAGATGTGCCCTGACCTGCGAAAACGCCATTCAGAAGATGCGGTTCTCGTGTTACTCTGGATAGCCACGGAAGGGGTACCTGTCACATGACGTTCAAGGTTGGCGACACCGTGGTCTATCCCCATCACGGGGCCGCGCTGATCGAGGCCATCGAAACTCGCCAGATCAAAGGCGTGGACAAGACCTACTTGGTGCTGAAGGTCGCCCAGGGCGACCTGACGGTGCGTGTGCCAGCGGACAATGCGGAGTTCGTCGGCGTACGTGATGTGGTCGGTCAGGATGGGCTGGACCGGGTCTTCGAAGTGCTGCGCGCGCCGTATGCCGAGGAGCCCACGAACTGGTCGCGCCGTTACAAGGCAAATCTCGAGAAGCTCGCCTCCGGTGATGTCATCAAGGTCGCGGAAGTCGTCCGTGACCTGTGGCGTCGTGAGCGCGAGCGTGGACTCTCCGCCGGCGAGAAGCGCATGCTCGCCAAGGCTCGGCAGATCCTGGTGAGCGAGCTCGCCCTCGCGGAGAACACGAACGAGGACAAGGCCGAGGCCCTGCTCGACGAGGTCCTCGCGTCCTGACGCACGTCACTCTCTGATCGCTTCCCGACCAGAGGCGAAACGAGCGGTCCGGCGTACGCAATTGAAATGCCGCGGTGCCCGATGACGTAAGTTCTGTCGCCGGGCGCTGCGGCATGCTCGTACCCAGAACACCGTACGACCGTACGTCAGCGGCTGGGTAATGAATTTCCGGCCACCGATACTTGGCGTGCCGGGCCCGGGCAGCTGGCTCGACCAGATGTCACGGAAGGGTCCCCGGTCAAGGCGTCGCGCCCGGCACGCTGAGGCCATACCCATACGGGCCCGGTCGTCAAACCGACGTCAACCGGCGGGTCAACCCGGACGCGCCGAACGGCGTCCGGTGCGCAATGGATTGACGTCCGGTGGACGCCGGATCGACGACAGGACCTGGTCGTACAACCCGTACACACCCGCACGCACACACACCCGACAGGAACCGATGTCTGACGATTCACGCCGTTCCGGGGCCGGTACCGCGGCCGTGATTCCGGCCGCGGGCCGAGGCGTGCGCCTCGGGCCGGGCGCCCCCAAAGCGCTGCGCGCGCTGAACGGCACTCCCATGCTCATTCACGCGGTACGCGCGATGGCCGCGTCGCGTGCCGTCTCGCTGGTCGTCGTCGTGGCGCCGCCCGACGGTGCCGCCGAGGTCAAGTCGCTCCTGGACACGCATTCTCTGCCCGAGCGCACCGACTTCCTCGTCGTGCCCGGTGGTGACACCCGGCAGGAGTCCGTGAAGCTGGGCCTCGATGTGCTGCCGCCCGGCATCGACATCGTGCTCGTGCACGACGCTGCCCGGCCGCTGGTGCCCGTAGACACCGTCGACGCGGTCATCGAGGCGGTACGGGACGGGGCCCCCGCCGTCGTACCGGCGCTGCCTCTTGCGGACACCGTCAAGGAAGTCGAGCCGCGTACCGGCGGCTCGCCCGAGCCGGTCGTCGCCACTCCCGAGCGGGGGCGGCTACGGGCCGTACAGACTCCGCAGGGCTTTGACCGGGACACCCTCCTGCGTGCCCACGAAACCGTCAGGAACGGGGTCACCGACGACGCGAGCATGGTCGAGCAGCTGGGCGAGCCCGTCGTGGTCGTGCCGGGGCACGAGGAGGCGTTCAAGGTCACCAGGCCGCTCGATCTGGTGCTGGCCGAGGCGGTACTGGCGCGGCGGAGGGCGAACGATGGCTTCTGAGGCGTCCCCGCCCTTCTTGTTGCCGCAGGTCGGGATCGGTACCGACGTTCACGCCTTCGAGGAGGGGCGGGAGCTGTGGTGCGCCGGGCTGAAGTGGGAGGGGGAGGGCCCCGGCCTTGCCGGGCACTCCGACGCGGATGTCGTCGCGCATGCCGCCTGCAACGCACTCTTCTCCGCCGCCGGACTCGGTGATCTCGGGGCTCACTTCGGGACCGGGCGGCCTGAGTGGTCCGGGGCGTCCGGGATCACTCTGCTCACAGAGGCGGCGCGTATCGTCCGCGACGCCGGCTTCCACATCGGCAACGTTGCCGTTCAGGTCGTCGGGCCTCGGCCCAAGATCGGCAAACGCCGCGATGAGGCGCAGAAGTTGCTCTCCGATGCGGTGGGGGCGCCCGTTTCGGTCTCGGGCGCCACGACGGACGGACTTGGGTTCCCGGGGCGCGACGAGGGGTTGCTGGCGGTCGCTACGGCGCTGGTCGTGAGCACTGGCTGAGCCGGGCGTGTTCCTTCCCCAGCCCCGTCCCTTCCGAAACGGGGCTGATCCCCTGAAGGGGCGCTCCCGGAGCCGTCAGCCACCATGCTCACCAGCCACAACGAACCCGCACCGAACCACGAACCCAATCCGTCCAACCGCCGGAGGCATCCGCATAAACCCCCGGATGGACACCCACTACCCTTGGACCCGTGACTATTCGCCTGTACGACACCAGCGCCCGGCAGATCCGTGACTTCGTCCCGCTCTCAGCGGGCTGTGTCTCGATCTACCTGTGTGGTGCCACCGTGCAGGCCGCCCCGCACATCGGGCACATCAGGTCGGGGCTGAACTTCGACATCATGCGCCGCTGGTTCGAATTCCGCGGCTACGACGTCACGTTCATCCGGAACGTCACCGACATCGACGACAAGATCATCTGGAAGGCGGCCGAGCAGAACCGCCCATGGTGGTCCATCGGCTACGAGAACGAGCGGGCGTTCGACGACGCCTACACCGCCCTCGGGTGCCTACCGCCGACGTACGAGCCGCGTGCCACCGGCCACGTGACCGAGATGGTCGAGATGATGCGCACGCTCATCGAACGCGGGCACGCGTACGAGGCCGACGGCAGCGTCTATTTCGACGTCCGCTCCTGGCCCTCGTACCTGGAGCTGTCCAAGCAGGACCTGGACGAGATGCGACAGCCCGCCGAAGAGGGCATCACGGGCAAGCGGGATCCGCGCGACTTCGCCATGTGGAAGGCCACCAAGCCCGGCGAGCCGGACTGGGAGACGCCGTGGGGCCGCGGCCGCCCCGGCTGGCACCTGGAGTGCTCGGCGATGGCTCACAGGTACCTGGGCTCGGCCTTCGACATCCACGGCGGCGGCCTGGACCTGATCTTCCCGCACCACGAGAACGAGATCGCCCAGGCCAAGGCCTACGGCGACGAGTTCGCCAAGTACTGGGTGCACAACGCCTGGGTCACCATGAGCGGCGAGAAGATGTCCAAGTCGCTCGGCAACTCCGTGCTGGTCGGCGAGATGGTCAAGCACTGGCGGCCCATCGTGCTGCGCTACTACCTGGGCACCCCGCACTACCGCTCCACCATCGAGTACAGCGAAGAGGCCCTGCGCGAGGCCGAGTCGGCGTTCGCCCGCATCGAGGGCTTCATCCAGCGGGTCATGGAGCTGGCGGGGAAGCCGGTCGAGCCCGCGGCCGACGTGCCGCCCGCCTTCGCCGAGGCCATGGACGACGACCTGGGAGTGCCACAGGCCCTCGCCGTCGTGCACACCACGGTCCGGCAGGGCAACAGCGCACTCGCAGCAGACGACAAGGACGCGGCCGTCGCCCGGCTCGCCGAGGTGCGCGCCATGCTCGGCGTCCTCGGCCTCGACCCGCTCGACGCGCAGTGGGCCGGCGAGAGCGACCAGGGCGAGGATCTGCGCGGGGTCGTCGACAGTCTCGTACGCATGGTCCTCGACCAGCGCCAGGCGGCCCGCGCCCGCAAGGACTGGACCACCGCCGATGCCATCCGTGACCAGCTCAACCAGTCCGGCCTCGTCATCGAGGACGGTCCCCAGGGGCCCCGCTGGACACTCGGCCCGCGCTGATCCCTTCGGCGGCTTCCTTGATCGATTGTGCCGCCCGGCCTTCCGGGCGGCACACTTCATAGACGCACAACGCATTCAGAGACGTACACACGCACGCTTTCCCACAGACAGGTAGGTCATGGCCGCAAACAACCGCCGCATGTCCGGCAAGAAGGGCGCGCAGGTCGGCAGTGGCGGCCAGCGACGCAGGGGCCTGGAAGGCAAGGGCCCCACCCCGCCCGCCGAGATGCGCAAGGGGCACAAGAAGAACCGCGTCGCCACCGTCAAGGCGAAGCAGACCGCACGCCGCCCCGGCCCCAAGGGCCGCGGCGCCAAGTCCACCTCCGAACTCGTCGTCGGCCGCAACCCCGTCGTCGAGGCGCTGCGCGAGGGCGTGCCCGCGAACACGCTGTACGTCCAGCAGTTCATCGACAACGACGAGCGGGTGCGCGAGGCGCTCCAGCTCGTCGGCGAGCGCGGCGGCATCCACCTCATGGAGGCTCCCCGCCCCGAACTCGACCGCATGACCAACGGCCTCAACCACCAGGGCCTCGTCCTGCAGATCCCGCCGTACGAGTACGCGCACCCCGAGGACCTCGCCGCCGCCGCGTACGACGCGGGCGAGGACCCGCTGATCGTCGCGCTCGACGGCGTGACCGACCCGCGCAACCTCGGCGCCGTCGTCCGCTCCGTCTCAGCCTTCGGCGGCCACGGCGTCGTCGTCCCCGAGCGCCGCGCCGCCGGCATGACCGCCGGCGCCTGGAAGACCTCCGCCGGCACCGCCGCCCGTACGCCCGTCGCCCGCGCCACCAACCTGACGCGCACCCTGGAGGCGTACAAGAAGGCGGGCATCATCGTCGTCGGCCTGGCCGCCGACGGCGACGGCGAGATCGGGGAGCTGGCGGCGCTCGAAGGACCCGTCGTCATCGTCGTCGGCAGTGAGGGCAAGGGCCTGTCACGGCTGGTCGGCGAGACCTGCGACTTCCGCGTACGGATCCCGATGCCGGGCGGCGCCGAGTCGCTGAACGCGGGTGTGGCGGCGGGCGTCGTGCTGTACGAGGCGGCTCGACGGCGAGCCTGACGGCAGCAGGAGAGGCAGGCGGAGCCCGACGGACGGAGTCCGGCGCAGCCGTCCGAAGCCGCGTAGCGTGCGAGGGCGGCAATCAGGAGGGGCCGAGGCGGCTCGGCGCCGGGCCTGACGGTGGGCGGGGTGATCTTGACGGAGTCCGGACAGATCGGGACGGTCAAGGCAGTGTCCTAACGACACGTCACTCGGTTAGATGAGTGTGGACACCAGAACACCCCGCACACCCACGGGGGACCGCACGTCGGGCTTCGACGATGCTCCCGCGCTGAGCATGGTGAAGGTGCCGAGCGATCCGGCGCAGGTCATCGTCAATCATGCGAGCTTCCGCGTGCAGCTGGGCACCGGCTCCCGTACGCAGTCCCCGCGCGTCGCACGCCACTTGAGTTCCGCCGACCCTTCGCGCAGGCCCGTCGCCGGCACCCGCCGCCGCGCCCCTGTCGTCTGGAGCGGGAGGTCCGCACCCGACGACACCGGCGCCACCCGGCTGCTGCAGGCCGCGCGGAGCACCACCGTGCACCACGGCGCCGAGGACCCGACGGGCGAGGCCGGGGCGACTCAGGTCATCCCGCGCCTCGACGACAGCGGCTACAGCGGCTCCGGATACGGCGGCCATGGCGGATACGACACCGACCCCGACGCCACCGTCGCGACCCCCACCATCGGCGGCCCTCGTATCCCCCAGACGCGCCAGGCCCCCATCCTTCCGCAGATGCGCACCTCGGGCAGCGCGGACGAGGAGTACGGCGAGCACCCGTACGAGGAGGGCGAGTTCGAGGCCGACGAGTACGACTACGAGATCGACGAGGACGGTCGGCGCGGGCGCCACGCCGACCCGGTACGGCACGCGTACTACCCCGGCCGCCGGATGAACCTCGGCGTCGTCCTGCTCCCGCTGCGCCTCATTCTCGGCTTCATCTCCATCTACGCCGGCATGGGCAAGCTCTGCGACCCGCACTACTTCGACGGCGGCAAGCGCGGCTCCATGGTCAAGTGGCTCAACACCCTCCAACCCTGGGAAGCCGCCGAGCCGCTACGGCAGTTCGCCCTCGAACACCCCGTCGGCTCCGGACTCCTCATCGCCTTCTTCCAGGTCATCGTCGGCGTCCTCACCGTCCTCGGCCTGTGGCAGCGGGCCGCCGCCGCCGTCGGCGCGCTGATGTCGGCCGCGCTTCTGATCACCGTCAGCTGGAAGAGCGTCCCCGCCTACGACGTGACCGACATCATCTACCTCGCCGCCTGGACCCCGCTGATCGTCGCGGGCGCCCCCGTCTACTCCGTCGACGGCCGCCTCGCGGGCGGCGCCTGGCGCAGGCTCGGGCCGCGCGCCGACATCTGGGACCTGCGCCGCTACGTCCTGCGCCGCGGCGCCCTCGTCAGCACCCTCGTCGTCGGGCTCACCCTGCTCGTCGGCTCCATGCTCGGCGGCGCCGTCCGCGACGCCGACCGCGTGGTCGTCCCCGGCCCCGGCGAGGCCCCGCGGAACGAACTTCCCGGCTCCCCGCTCCCCGAGGAGTCCGGCAACGACCGCCGCTCGGAGAGCCCCTCGGCCGCCGACTCGCCCACCCAGGGCACGACTTCGGCCAGCCCCTCCGAGAAGGACGCCACCAACACGCCGGGCGCCTCCCGCGAGTCGGCCACCGCGGGCGCCGACCGGCCCAGCGAAACCCAGGGCACGGGCCAGGTCCCGCCCGCCCAGCAGACGGCACCACCCGCCGAGGCGCCCAGCACCAGTGCGGGCCCGTCCTCCTCGGGCGGCGCCGCCACGGGAGGGACGGGCTCCCCCGGAGGCACCGGCGGCGGCAGCGACTCGGGCAACGGCTCGGGTGGCGGTTCCGGTGGTTCCGGTGGTGGTGGCGGCGGCTCGGACGAGGGCAGCCTCGTGGGCGGTCTGCTCGGGTAGCAGTTCGAGTAACGGCCTTTTCGCCGGTACCCGGTCGGGGCCCCGCACTTTCACAGTGCGGGGCCCCGATGACGTACGTACAGCCGCGAGGCTCAACGCCCCAGTGCCGCCAGTTCCTTCGCCGCCTCCGTGAGGTCCTTCGCGGTGTCGATGGCGCGCCAGTACGCGCCCTGCGGGATCGGGCAGCCGAACAGGCGGCGCTCGCGGGCCAGTCGCGGGAACGTGGTGCGCTCGTGGTCGCCGAGGTCGGGCAGCATGTCGGTGAACTCGGGGGAGAAGACGTAGACGCCCGCGTTGATCTCGTACGACGTCGGCGGGGACTCGATGAAGTCCGTGATGCGACCGAAGTTGTCGGTCTCGACGGCGCCCCACGGGATGCGGGGGCGGGCCAGCGCGAGGGTTGCCACCGCGTCGCGCTCGGTGTGGAAGTCAGCCATGTCGCGCAGCGAGAAACGGGTCCAGATGTCACCGTTCGTCGCGTACCAGGGCTGATCGGGGTGGGGCAGGTGCCGGGCGGCGAACTTGAGGCCGCCGCCGCGGCCCAGGGGCTCCTTCTCGACCACGGTGGTGACGCGGACGGGGAGTTCGGCCGACTCCAGCCACTGCTGGAGGACCTCGGCGAGATGGCCGCACGAGACGACCACGTCCGTCACGCCCTCCTCGGCGAGCCAGGCCAGCTGATGGCCGATGATCGGAGTCCCGGTGCCGGGGATCTCGACCATCGGCTTGGGCCGGTCGTCGGTGTAGGGACGCAGCCGGGAGCCCTGGCCACCGGCCAGGACAACGGCTTGAACGGGGCGCGACGCGGCGTTCGGATGCTTCATGAACCGCACTGTACGTCGCGCCCCGCCCGGGGCTTGTGTCGGCGTCGGACCGTGTCACCCGGCCCGTCAGCCGGCCGCCCGTCAGCCGTGCCCGCCGGCGACGCCCGTGGCGAAGGACGTGTCGCAGACGGGGCGGGAGAACGACTGGGCGCGGGACGCGCCGTACTTGACGACGGCGGCACGGCCCAGCGCGCGGGCGATGGAGGCGCAGTGCCTGGCGAGCGACGGGCGGCCGTTCACCGCCTCCTGGAGATGGGTGAGCGCCACCCCCGCGTCCTTCTCCTGGAGTTCGAGCAGGAGCTTGTCGCGCAGCACGTCCTGCGGGGCGCGGGAGGCGGGGCGCGAGGACGTGTTCTCGGCGGAGGCGGCGAGCACCGAGGCCGAGGAGTCGCTCCCCGACCAGGGGACCCGGGCGACCGCGAGAGTCCCGGAGAGCACCAGGACGACGGGCAGAACGAGGGCGAGAGTACGGCCGATCCGGCGGGCCGGACCGCGGCCGTGCCGCGTCGGGCGGTCGGCGGGGCGACGGCCGTGTCGCGTCGAGGGGTTAGTGGAGTGCTTCACGCGAGTGAGGGTAGCGCGGGGTAATGATTTGGCGACATTTGGTAATCAGTTCGAGCGACGGCCGGTGCTCACATTCGGGTGCGAGGTTGACGTAGGCGGGTCGAAATGACCGGTCTGCCGGGGTATTTGTCGACAAGAAAAAGGGCCCCGCAGCAAGCTGCGGGGCCCCTTCCGTCAACGTGGGTGAATTCACCCGGTACGGGTGTCTTCAGTGCGCGTGCCTCAGTCGGAGAGACGCTCACCCGTGGACGTCGAGAACACGTGGGTCTCGCCCGGCCGCGGCACGACGTGCAGCGTGGCGCCCTTCTCCGGGACCGCGCGGCCGCTGACGCGGACGACCAGGTCCTTGAGCTCGTCGCCGACCTTGGCGCTGCCGTAGACGTAACCGTCGGCGCCCAGCTCCTCGACCACGTTCACCGAGACGGCGAGGCCCGCCGGGGCGTCCTCGGTCTCCTTGGTCAGGGCCTTCGCGGCGCCGCCGTTCTGCTCGACGATGTCGAAGTGCTCCGGGCGGACGCCGACCGTGACGGTGCGGTCGCCACGGTCGGAGGCGGCCGACAGGGCCTCCCGGTTGACCGGCACCACGCTGTTGCCGAACTTCACGCCGCCGTCCGTGATCGGGACCTCGACGAGGTTCATGGCCGGCGAGCCGATGAACCCGGCGACGAACAGGTTCGCCGGGCGGTCGTACATGTTGCGCGGCGAGTCGACCTGCTGGAGCAGACCGTCCTTCAGCACGGCCACCCGGTCACCCATCGTCATGGCCTCGACCTGGTCGTGGGTGACGTACACGGTGGTGATGCCGAGGCGGCGCTGGAGGCTCGCGATCTGCGTACGGGTGGACACACGCAGCTTGGCGTCGAGGTTCGACAGCGGCTCGTCCATGAGGAACACCTGCGGCTCACGCACGATGGCACGGCCCATCGCGACACGCTGCCGCTGACCACCAGAGAGCGCCTTCGGCTTGCGGGCCAGGTAGTCGGTGAGGTCCAGGATCTTCGCCGCGTCCTCCACCTTCTGGCGGATCTCGGCCTTGTTGACGCCCGCGATCTTGAGCGCGAAGCCCATGTTGTCGGCGACCGTCATGTGCGGGTACAGCGCGTAGTTCTGGAACACCATGGCGATGTCCCGGTCCTTGGGCGGCAGGTGCGTGACGTCGCGGTCACCGATACGGATGGAGCCGGCGTTCACGTCCTCGAGCCCCGCGAGCATCCGGAGCGAGGTGGACTTGCCGCAGCCGGACGGACCGACCAGAACAAGGAATTCGCCGTCTTCGATCTCGATTTCGAGACCGTCGACGGCGGGCTTCTCGGAACCCGGGTAAATCCGGGTCGCCTTGTCGAACGAGACAGTGGCCATGGTGATGGGCCCCCTTCTACCGGCAGGAACGTGCCGGACGATCCGTTGTGGAAGGTGGTGCCACTACGGGTGATTCCGTTGTGGTGTAGTCCACGCAAGGCGGACTGGCTCAGGACGGTACCCGGCGTTTGCCTGTTCTGTCAGTAGTCGGGGAGCTGTGAACTTCGCGGAAATTTTCGAGGTGCGGAGCATTCCCCTTCGGGCCATGTCTCGATCAAGGCCAGAGCCACGGCCTTTTGGCCTTGCTCTGGGCTCCCTGCTTCGTCGCCCGCTGCCGACCGCACACAGCCCTGGTGAGCTGTGCGGCGCCAGGTCCCACGTGGGCTCCACATGCCTTCCGCCCGACGGCCCGTACGGTGCGACGTCGGTGGTGGTTCATCGAGGATGTCCGGGGCCGTAATTCGCTTGCCCTTGCCACGGGGGCAACGCTGCACTGTGGCCGGACACCACGAGTCGTGGTGGCGGTATCCCGAGGAGGCAGCAGCAGTAATGGAGATCCGTCCCACGACCGACAAGGATCTCGACGTCTTCGTCGACACAGTCCATGCCGCGTTCGGGCGCTTCCCGGAAACCCCGATCGAGGGCGGCGGGCTCTGGTGGTCGGCGCTCGAAATGGACCGCTGCATGCTCGCCCTGACGGCGGACGGGCGGCCCGTCGGCACCGCCGCCACGCACTCCTTCGAGCTCACCCTGCCCGGTGAAACCCTCGTCCCGGCTCCCGGGGTGACCGCCGTCGGCGTCCTGCCCTCGCACCGGCGCCAGGGCGTGCTCACCGCGATGATGCGGCATCAGCTCGCCGAGCTGCGGGCCCGCGGGGAGTTCCTTTCCGTGCTGCTGGCCTCTGAGGCCCCGATCTACGGCAGGTTCGGCTACGGACCGGCGACCTACACGCAGCGGCTGACGGTGCAGCGCCACCGGGGCGCCCTCGCCCTCCCCCGGGCGCACGGAACGGCCAACACGCCAGCGTCCGGCCCGGACAACGGCTCGGTCGAGGTTCTGCGTCGTGCCGAGTGTGGCGAGATCCTGGAAGAGGTCTACGACCGGTATCGCCGCGCCCAGCCCGGCGCGCTGTCCCGGCCGCACCGCTGGTGGGCCTTGCGCGCGGGGCAGCCCCCGATCTCGCCGGCGCCGCGCTACGTCGCCGTCCACCGGGACGCCGACGGCGTCCCGGACGGGTACGCCAGCTACTCGATCGGCGAGCCCGCCACCTTGACGGTCGACGAGACCATCGCCGCCGACGACGCCGTCTTCACAGCCCTGGCCCGGTTCGTGCTCGGTCACGACCTGGTCTCTCAGGTCGTGTTCAATCACGTCCCGCCCCAGCACCCGCTGCGCTGGCAGCTCGCGGACTTCCGCGCCGGCGAGGTGAGCGGCGACATGGACTGGCTCTGGGTGCGGCTGCTGGACGTCCCACGTGCGCTGACCGCGCGCGGCTGGTTCATGGACGGCGAGCTCGTCCTCGACATCGACGACCCGTTCCTCGGCGAACACGACCGCTACCTGCTGACCATCCGGGACGGCAAGGCCGACTGCGTCCCGACGGACCGGAAGCCCGACCTGTCCCTGGACATCAGCGACCTGGGCTCCGTCTACCTCGGCGGCACTGCCCCGAGCACGCTCGTGCGTGCCGGACACATCCGGGCCCACCGCCCAGGCGCAGCCACCCTCGCTGACGCACTCTTCCGCGCCGAGCGCTCCCCGCACTGCCTGCACTGGTTCTGACCGCGCTCGCAGACCCTGCACAAGTGTCGTTCGTCGGCTAATCGCATCTCGGATGCGGCGGCCATGTCGCGGTTGGTGATCGCCGACCGCGATGACTTCGGGATGTATGCAGCGGTCAACACCACGGTGGTGAGTGGAGTCGCGCCCGCGCTATTGACCGGTCAATTGACTGAAAGTACGGTCTAATTGTGACTGTGCCACTTTACGTACAGATCAGGCGAGAGATCGAGGCGAGGATCCAGGCCGGGGACCTGCCGCCTGGCGCACGACTGCCGACGGAGATGGACCTCTCTGCCCAGTACGGCGTCAGTCGGGCCACAGCCCAGCGGGTCCTCAACGACCTGGCCGAGGCCGGACTGGCGATCCGCCGGCGGCGTCACGGAACGTTTGTCGCGGACGTGACGCGGCAGATCAATCTGCTCAACTTCGTCACGCCTGCGGCAGCCACAAAGGGCGTACCCGGCAGACATGAAGTTGTCTCCGCGCGGATCGTCAGGGCCACCGACGCCATCCTGACCCTCCCCGGCGCCTCAACCGACACGGCCGTGGTGGAGCTGGTCCGCCGCAAGCTGGACGTGCGCGAGGTGCCACAGTCTGTCGAGCGGCACGTCGTTCTCTTCGCCGTTGCCCCCGACTTGCTGAACGAGAACCTCGAAGACCTCGTGACCCTGCCGTATCTGCAGCGCAGGGGAGTGCCGATCGACTCGATCCGGCTCTACCTCGACCCGGTGACCCTCGACGAGCACGACGCCACGTTGCTGCACAGCGAGATCGGAACGCCTGCGCTGATGAGGCGCAGGGAGTTGCGGGTCGACGACGGAAGCACCGTCGAGGTGGTCACGACCCTCGTTCGGCCGGGAACCGCCGAGTTCTTCCTGGAGCTTCCCGTCTCCGCCATGTGAGAAGCCTGTCTCCGCCAGAAAGGAATGTGCCAACGATGAAGGTCATCATCATCGGTGCCGGCGTGCTGGGAGTCAGCGTCGCGAGGCACCTTGCCGTCGCCGGCGGAGACGTTCTCCTGCTGGATCAGTGGGGAGCCGGCACCGGTACGACGTCGACCACCTTCGCCTGGACCAACTCGAGCCGGAAGCACGACCCGGCCTACCACCGACTGAACCTCGCGGGGATGGAGGAGCACGCCAGGCTCGCCGAGCAACTGCGGGGAGCGCCGTCGTACTTCCTCAGCGGAGCGCTGCAGTGGGCGGACTCCTCCAGCCAACAATTACTCGCCGACAACGTGGAACGGCTGCAGTCCCTCGGCTACCCCGCTCACTGGGTCATGCCTGAGGAAGCAACGAGGATCGCGGGCGGCCTCCGGATACCGGCGACCACCACGTCCATCGCGCACTTCCCCAGCGAGGGATACGTCCTGCCGGATCTCCTCGTGAACAGCCTTTTGGCGGACGCCGAGCAGCACCGAGCCAAGTGCGTGTCCGGCGAGGTCGTGGCCATCGATGATCGGCCGGACGGCGTGTCCGTCACCCTGGCCGGAGGCGAAGTCTTCACGGGCGATCGAGTCGTCCTGGCGGCGGGCCGCTGGACGGAACGGCTCGCCGCACGGGCCGGGATCGACGTTCCCATGGTGACGGATACCGGTCGCGGATCGCAGACCGTCGGACTGCTCGGGTATGCCAGGTCCCCGCACCTCGACCTGCGCTGTGTGATCCACAGTCCCGGCCTCAACCTCCGCCCTGCCGTCGGCGGGCATACCGTCCTGCAGGCTCTTGACCTGAACGCCCACGTCGATCCGGCAGACCCTCCGTCCGCGGACGGGCACCTTGCAACGATCCTCGCTCGGCGGTTCTCCGCACTGCTGGCCGACCCGAGCCAGGCACTGGAGATCGACCTGCGTGTCGGCTTCCGGTCACTGCCCGCGGACGGCCACACCGTCGCCGGCTACGCCTCCGCGCAATCGCGCGTCTACTGCCTCGTCTCGCACAGCGGGATCACCCTGGCGCCGATTCTGGGACGCCTGGCCGCGACCGAGATCACAACCGACCAGGAGCAGGACCTCCTCCGGGCCTTCCGGCCCACACGATTCATCGGCGTAGGGCGCTCGGAAGTGGAGGTGGACCAACGCGCCACCGCTCTGGGTGAGCAGTAGGAAGGAGGCCGCCTTGATCATCGGGACTCTTGCCGGGGCATCGTCCGACTCCGCGTACGCCGGTACTTCCGTGACCGGAGGGGCTGTTCGCGCCGGATGTTCGTCCACTGGGTGATACAGCGTGAGGACCTGGCCGAGCGGCGCTTCGACCGCGCGTTCACCAGCGTCTTCTGGAACCCGTGACCATCTCCTGGGTGGGTTCGTTCTGGCCCGCCGGTCGTTGGCCCGGTTGAGCTTGGCAGCTGAGCAGTGGGCGCGAATCGAGCCGCTGCTCCCGGACCGGACGCCGCAGCGGGTAGTCGCCGGCGAGAGCCCCGGGAGGTGATCGACGCGATCGCCTTCAGGCTCCAGACCGCGCATCAGCACGCGGCCGGTGCCCTTGGAGAGGGCCCCGGCCGGCGAGCCGCCCGACCATGCCATGGCCGGTTCCGCAGCTGTCCCGCTCGGGTGGCCGGGAGGGTGCGTACGCGTGGGTGGTGGGCCAACCGTGTGGCGGGTGCTGCGTGTTGGCAGACGCATCGATGGCCGCCGAACAGCACGTCAGACCGAGCGACGAACGGGTGCACGGATGGTTGCGCGCCGTTCTTGGATCGCGTGGAACGGGTAACTTCGTGGCTTGGGGAAACGGGCTCTGTGTACAGTGGACCCGCCTTCGCGTACGGCGTTGTAGTGCGTGGTGCCCCCTTAGCTCAGATGGCTAGAGCGCGTGACTTGTAATCTCGAGGTCGTCGGTTCGACTCCGACAGGGGGCTCCGAAAGGGCCAGGTCAGACACTCATTGACCTGGCCTTTCGCATGCTCGGGCGTGACGCGTCACATAGCCGGGGCCTTGGCTGCCCCAGCCCTCACCGGTGGCGCCGACATCTACTGAACAGCGGCATCGACAGTGCCGGTAGCACCAAGCGCTCCATGTACCCAGCTGGCACGGCCGAGACAGCTGCTGCGGATCACATGTGAACGACGGGCGCCGCGTCGGGGTCGGTGGCGGGTACACCGCGTCGGTAGAGGATCACGCTGATGACCAGGCCGACGGCGAAGAAGACTGCCGACCACCAGTGGGCGGTGGAGTAGGCCTCCAGGCCGGCCTGGGCCTGGACGGCAGGGTCCCTGGGGTCTTTGCGACGAGGTGGTCGGTCGCGGCGCTGGTGGCGAGGGTGTTGAGCAGGGCCGTGCCGATCGAGCCGCCGACCTGCTGCATCGCATTGACGGTGGCGGAGGCGACACCGGAGTGCTCCACGTCCACGCCGGCGACGGCCAGGCTCATGGCCGGGGCTATCACCAGGCCGAGGCCGATGCCCGCCACCAGCAGCGGCGGCAGGACGCCGGTGGTGTAGCTGCTGCTGAGGTCGAGGCCGGTCAGCCAGACCATGCCGGCGGCGGCAAGGCCCATGCCGAGCGGGACGACCGGCTTGGGGCCGAGGCGGGGGATCAGCACGCTGGTGGCGAGGGTGGCGCCAACCATGAGCGTTGCGGTCATGGGCAGGAAGGCGAGGCCGGTCTCGACGGGGTGTAGCCCAGGCTCTGCTGCAGGTAGTACGTGAGGAAGAGGAAGACACCGAACATACCGGCGCCGCTGATCAGTACGGAGACGAAGGAGGCGCCGCGGTTGCGGTCGAGCAGGACCCGCAGGGGGAGCAGGGGGTGGGTGGAGCGGGTCTGCCACCAGGTGAACGCGGCGAGCAGCACGGCTCCGGCGACCAGCCAGCCCCAGGTTTGCGGGGGGCTCCGGTCGTGGCTCTCGGCGTTGGAGAAGCCGTAGACCAGACTGAACAGGCCGCCGCCGACGAGGAGGGCGCCGGGGATGTCGAGGGTGGCGGTCTTGTCGCGGATGGTGCGCTTGAGCAGGAAGGCGCCACCGATGAAGGCGACGACGGCGACGACGAGGTTGACGTAGAGGGTCCAGCGCCAGTCGAAGTACTCGGTGAGCAGGCCGCCGAGGAGCAGGCCGATGGCGCCGCCGGCGCCGGCGATGGCACCGTAGACGCCGAAGGCCTTGGCCCGTTCCTTGGCGTCCGTGAACGTCGTGGTCAGCAGGGCCAGGGCGGCCGGGGCGAGCAGCGCACCGAACACGCCCTGCCCCGCCCGCGCGAAGATGAGCATCTCGAAGCTGGTCGCGGCGCCACCGAGGGCGGAAGCGCCGGCGAAGCCGCCCGTCCACATCAAGACGCCGGTGACCCTGTCGGACGGCACGATGAAGGGGCAGTGGTACTGGGCGACCTGGAAGTGCTGACGCGTTTCGGGCCCCGCCGGGCTCGACCGGAACCCGGCTCCGTGCGTCTCCGAGCCGGGTTTCTCTTTCTTACGGGACTTCTCGGGACTTCTTACGAGATCCTTGCGCACCGCTTACGAGACCCTGACGCAGGCCCCATTCCGGGCCGTCTCGCTGTCCCCACTGGTCACTCTGGTGCTGTTCGCAGGGCGCGGACGTGGGGGACGAGAGACCGAGGAGCCGGGCGTGAGCACGTACGACAGGAATGGCCGTCGCAGTGGGCACCAGAGCGGGCACAGGGCGAAGTCCAAGTCGCGGCGGGTCGTGATCGGGGCCGGGGTGCTCGCCTCGGTGGGGGCGGTGACGGCGGCGGTGTCCGTCGCCAATGCGGGGCAGTACGCCCGCACCACGTCCGCCGGAGCCGATCAGGCCGTGTTCGTGCAGGGCAACGAGCTGGCCGGGAACACGATTCATGTGTTCGCCCGGGGTGATGACGGCAAGTTGTCGCCGGCGGGGGAGTTCGCGACCGGCGGCAAGGGCGGTGACCAGGTCGACGCGCCCACCGATTCGCTCGCCTCGCAGGGCTCGCTCGTCTACGACGACGCGTCGGGGATGCTCCTTGCCGTCAATGCGGGCAGTGGCACGGTGACGTCGTTCCGGGTCGAGGGGACGGAGTTGAAGAGTCCGAAGCAGGTGGACTCGGGCGGGGAGTTCCCGGCGAGCATCGCGGTGCGCGGGAAGGTCGCCTACGTGATGAACGCGGGCGGTCATGGCAGCATCCAGGGCTTCAAGATCACCAAGAAGGGGCTCAAGCCGCTGAAGGGTTCGCACCGTTCGCTGGGGCTGGACAACGAGGATGTGCCGCGGTTCGACACCTCGCCCGGTGAGGTCGAATTCACTCCGGACGGCCGCAACCTGGTGGTCACCACCAAGGCCGCCAACACCCTCGAGGTGTTCCCGATGAAGAAGAACGGGCTGCCGGCCGTCGACGAGCCTGTCGTCAACAAGTCCGCGGGCGGTGTCCCGTTCGCGATCAGCTTCGACAAGTCGGGGAAGCGGATGCTGGTCGCGGAGGCGGAGAAGTCGACGGTCACCGCGTACAAGGTGAAGCGCAACGGCAAGCTGAAGGTCCTGCAGGAGCCGCTCACCAACGGTCAGGAGACGCTGTGCTGGCTCGTGCGCGCCGGTAACTACTTCTACGGCGGCAACACCGGGAACTCCACGGTCAGCGGCTACCGCATGGCCAAGAACGGCGAGCTGGCCCTGACCAACGACGTGGGCATCGCCACCCCGCCCTCCGCCAACTCGCAGGGCGTGATCGACCTCGCCGTGACCGAGGACGAGAAGTTCGTCTACGTGCAGAACGCGGTCTCCGGCACCGTCGACGGCTTCCGTGTCGAGAAGAACGGCGCGCTCACGAAGGTAACGACCGCCGAGGACCTGCCGGTCTTCGAGGAGGCCGGCATGGAGGGCATCGCCGCGAAGTGACTCAGTGACGTGACGCCATCCGACGATGGGCCGTTGGCCCAGGTCACCGTCAGCCGTTGACCTGGGCCCTTCTGTCGGGGCTGGCGAGCTCGGGCACCTTCAGCCCCGCCGCCGACGCGATGACGCGGGCGGTGCGGAGGCCTTCCTCGTACGGAGTGCCGCCGTGGACGGGGCGGCAGCGGCCCAGTTCCGGGGCGTACTCGGCCATGACCGCGCCCGCATGGTCGGTGGTGAGTTCGGTGAGCGGAGCCGGACGGCCGCAGTCGGCGAGGACCGACTGGAACTCGAGGGCGTTGTTGAAGTCGCAGACCCTGTCGGCCGTGCCGTGGACCAGGTGGATCGGCAGGGGCGGCGCGGTGGCGCAGACGGCCATGGGGGAGGGGAGGCCGAGGAGGGGTTCGGGCTGGTTGTAGCGGGCGGCGATGCCGACGACCGCTGCCGGGCGCCAGTCCTCCGGGGGGTGGGGCTGGAGCGCGGTGGCCATGGCGGCCCGGCCGCCGAGGGACCAGCCGACGAGGACGACACGGGCCGGGTCCGGTACGTAATCCCAGGTGTAGCGAAGAGAGGCCGCCAGTTGAGGCCGTCCGCCGTCGGGGGCGTCGGGCCGCCAGTCGGGGACGATCACGGTGGGGCCGAGGCGGGCGACGGTGGAGGCGAGGGCGCCGAGGACGTCGCGTTCGGCGGGACCGCGGCCGTGCCAGAGAAGCACGGTGGGCGCGTCGGGATCGGCGCCGTGGTGGATGTCGAGGAGCTGGCCGTCGGCGGTGTAGCGGACGGTGTCGATGACGGTGGTGTCCATGTGTGCCCCTTGCCTCAGCGGCCCGCGACCCGGTCGGCGATACGTGCCAGCCGGGACGACTGCGCGGCCTGCGTGCCACGTTCGCGACGGTCGGCGGCTCGATACGTCGCGTACATGCCGTGTACCCCGATCCAGCGCAATGGCTCGGGTTCCCACTTGCGGACCTTGTGACCGACCCAGGGCAGGGCTGTCAGCTCGGTCGCGCCGGACTGCCCGGAGTCCTGCTGGATCAGGTCGCACAGGGTACGGGCCGCGAGGTTGGTGGTGGCGACTCCGGAGCCGACATAGCCGCCGGCCCAGCCGAGCCCGGTGGAACGGTCGAGGGTGACGGTGGCGCACCAGTCGCGGGGCACGCCGAGGACGCCGGACCAGGCGTGTGCGACCTCGACGCCGGTGAGCTGCGGGAAGAGGCGAAGGAGGAGCGCCCGTAGCGCCTCGATGGTCGCCGGCTGCGTGCGGCCGTCGTTGTCCGTGCGGGAGCCGAAGCGGTACGGGACGCCGCGGCCTCCGAGCGCGATACGGCCGTCGGCGGTGCGCTGGGCGTACATGTACGCGTGGGCCATGTCGCCGAGGGTTTCGCGGCCCTCCCAGCCCACCGACTCCCACTGCTCGGCGGTGAGCGGTTCGGTGGCGATCATCGACGAGTTCATGGGGAGCCAGGTGCGTCTGTGGCCCTTCAACGAGGCGGTGAAGCCTTCGGTGCAGCGCAGGACGTAGGGCGCGCGGACGGTGCCGTACGGAGTGACCGCGTGCTTCGGCCGGATCTCGGTGACCGGGGTCGACTCGTGAATGGTGACGCCGAGCGCTTCGACGGCCTTCGCGAGTCCCTGGACGAGTTTGACGGGGTTCAGCCGGGCGCCGTGCGGCGTCCAGGTGGAGCCGACGGCGTCGGCGACGCGAACGCGCTCGGCGGTCTCGCGGGCGCCGTACAGCTCGCGGTCCTTCTCGCCGAACGAGAGCTCTGCCTCGTGGAAGGCCTTGAGGCGGGCCAACTGGGCCGGGGTGCAGGCGACTTCGAGTACGCCTCCCTGGTGGATGTCCGCGTCGACGCCCTCCACCTCGGCGACCCGGACGACCTCCGCCACCGTCTCGTTCATCGCCTTCTGGAGGCGTACGGCGGCCTCGTGGCCGTGCACGCGCGCGTGGCGGTCGCGTCCTGCGACGCCGTTGTAGAGCCAGCCGCCGTTGCGACCGGAGGCGCCGTAGCCGCAGAACTTCTGTTCAAGGACGGTGATACGGAGGAAGGGGGCGGCCTTCTTCAGGTAGTACGCGGTCCACAGGCCGGTGAGGCCGCCGCCGACGATGACGACGTCCGCGGCGGCGTCCGAGGGGAGGGGTTCGCGGGGCGCGGGGAGGCCCTGTTGTGCGTACCAGAACGATATGCCGCCGTTGATGACGGTGCGGGCGCCGTGTCCGGCCGTGCTGCCCGTGTGCTCCGTGCCGCCCACGCTCTCCGTGCTGCTCATGCGCGGGACGTTAGCTTCTGAGGGCCGTGGGTGTCTCCTCCGGAGTCCGAAGTGGGATCGGTTACTTCACGGCTCCAGGACCACCTTGCCGATCGTCCCCCGGTTCTCCAGCGCGCGGTGGGCGGCTGCCGCCTCGGCGAGGGGGAAGCGCTGGACGGCCGGGGTGAGGCGGCCGGCGGCGGCCTCGGCGAGGGCGCGGAGCTCCAGGGTGCGTACGGGGTTGGGGCCGCCCGCCTTCTGCATCATCACCGGGCCGAGGACCTGCTCGGACACGCCCTCGACGACGAGCGGGCTGCCGTCGTGCAGGCCCTCGCCGGACCAGCCGAAGACGATGTGCTTGCCGCCGGGGCCGAGGAAGCCGACGGCGGTACGGGCCACCTCGCCTCCTACGCCGTCGAAGACCACCGTGGCTTTGCGGCCCCAGAGGAAGTACTTGACCTGGTCGGGCCACTCCGGGTCCTTGTAGTCGACCGCGAGATCGGCGCCGTTCTTCTCGACGCGGGCCACCTTCTCCGGGCCGCCGGCGAGGCCGATCACGGTGGCGCCGGCGTGCTTGGCGTACTGCACGAGGAGGGTGCCGATGCCGCCCGCGGCGGCCGGGATCACGGCCACGGAGGAGGGGCCGAGCTCTGCGAACCGGAGGATCCCCATCGTCGTACGCCCCGTGCCGATCATGGCGACGGCCTGCGCGAAGTCCAGGTTCTCCGGGATCTCATGGAGGCGGTCGGTGTCGGCGACCGCCAGTTCGGCGTATCCTCCCCCAGTGCTTGAAGAGCCTGGGGGGACCCCCAGGGCGAAGCCCAGATGCACCACGACCCGCTTGCCCAGCCAGAGCCCCGCGACGCCCTCGCCGAGGGATTCGACGGTGCCGGCGACTTCGCGACCGGGGATGGTGGGCAGGGCGGGCAGCTCAGGCAGTGGCCCCTGCATGCCCTCGCGGATCGCGGTGTCGAGGAGGTGGACGCCTGCCGCGGCGACGGCGATACGGACCTGGCCGGGGCCCGGTGCAGGGTCCTCGACCGGCTCATACGTGAGGTTCTCGGCCGGGCCGAAGGTGTGCAGGCGGATGGCGTGCATGAAGGGCTCCTCGGGTTCGTGAGCTGTGGTGCTCGTGCCCTCCACCCTCGGACCTCAAGCTTGCTTGAGGTCAAGCCCTGCCCTGCGCGGGATGTCGAAGGCGAGGGACACGGCCGTCAGGGCGCTGTTGAAGGACACTTCGGAGAGCACGCCGGGCGCCGCGACCTGGTCGCCCGCGAGGTAGACGCCGTCGCCGCGGTCGACGGCGGGACGGTCGCGCCAGCTGGTGCCGGGGAAGTCCACGGCGCCGGTACGTCCTTTGGCGATGGTCTCGCTGCGCCAGGTCACGCGCTCGCGCCAGCCCGGGAAGGCGAGGTCGAGAAGTTCCTCGGCGCGGGCGATGCCGACGGCCCGCGGCTCGTGGGGCGCGATCGGGATCTGCCCCTGGATGAGCTGTTCGCCGGCCGGGGCGAGCGTACGGTCCTGGGCGGTGAACCGCTCGATCCAGCCCGCCGCGTCCAGGTCGGACACGGCGAACGCGTCGCCCCGGCGGGTCCGTACGGCCAGATCGATCAGCGCCGTACGACCGCTCGTCCAGCTCAGCGACTCGTCGCGGAGGAGACGGCGGGCGGCGTCGAGGGAGGTGGCGACGATGACGGGCCCGTGCCTGCCGTGCTCGTCGAGGCTGTCGACGCGGGAGAGGGTCTCCATGCGCACGCCCAGGTTCCAGGCGCGGGCCGCCATGCGGTCGATGACGCCGGCCCAGCCGCCGCGCGGGTAGTGCGCCTCCGGGGGCAGCTTCGTGGCGCGCCGTAGCCGTTCCTGCACGAAGGCGGCGGAGAGGGCGCCCGGGTCGTGGTGGAAGAGGGCGACGGCGGAGTAGTACGCGGCTGCGTTCGCACCCTCTTCTCCGGCGATGCCGGTGGCCCACGTCCTGAAGTCGACGTCTACGGGCGCCTGTTGGGCCGTACGGCGGAGCAGCTTGAGCATCGAGAAGGGCGGGGTGCGGCGGAGGGTGCCCTTGTGGCGGAGGCGCAGTCGGGCCGCTTCCAGGGGTGGGAGCGGGGCGAGTTCGCCGATCAGGCCGCGTTGTTTGAGCCAGGTCCAGTGGGGGCCTCCCTTGTAGAGGGCGTGCGGGCCTTCGTTCGTCTTGTACGGCCCCTCCGCGGTGCGGGCGCGGCCGCCGAGGGTGTGGTGGGCCTCGTGAACGGTGACCTTGGCGCCCGCCTCGGCGGCGGTGATGGCCGCGGTCAGGCCGGCGAAGCCGCCGCCGACGACGGTGATGCGGTGCATGGCTGGGGGTCTCCCTACTGGTCCGGTGCGTGCGTGTGGGTGCGCGCGGGTGCGTAGCTCGTAGGTATGACTCGTTGAGGGGCCCGA
The DNA here is from genome assembly GCF_042870755.1 of Streptomyces sp. NPDC006365. Classification (NCBI taxonomy): domain Bacteria; kingdom Bacillati; phylum Actinomycetota; class Actinomycetes; order Kitasatosporales; family Streptomycetaceae; genus Streptomyces; species Streptomyces sp. NPDC006365. The sequence goes on along the minus strand of NZ_JBIAHS010000009.1, from coordinate 273,385 downwards.
TGTGTGACATCGCGGGCGTTTACGCAGGTCAAGGGGTTTGTCAGTGGTGGGGTGCAGGATGGGGCGCATGGTGAGGCGGGCGACGGATGAGAAGACGGCGGTCAAGAGGGCACGGCGTCCCGAGGTGCGGCTACCGCCGCTTGTGCCGTACGGAGGCGGCGAGCTGGAGCCCGACGGGGACTATGACGGCCTGGAGTTCCGGGAGGCGGACTTCGCCGGGCAGGACGGCGCGGGCGCCCGCTTCATGGACTGCGCGCTGACAGGGTGCGCACTGGACGAGACCCGGCTGCGCCACGCCCGCGTGATGGACTCCGTCCTCACGGGGATACGGGGCGTCGGCACCGATCTGGCCGAGGTCACCCTCCGTGATGTGGAGCTGGTGGACGCGCGACTGGGCGGCGTCCAACTGCACGGTGCCGTAATGGAACGGGTACTGATCCGCGGCGGCAAGATCGACTACCTGAACCTGCGCAAGGGCCGGCTCCGGGACGTCGTCTTCGAGGGCTGCGTGCTGGTGGAGCCGGACTTCGGGGGCGCACAGCTCGAACGGGTGGAGTTCGTCGACTGCGCACTGAAGAGGGTGGACTTCAGCGCGGCGACGCTGACGGACGTGGACCTTCGGGGGGCGGCCGAGGTGGACATCGCGCGAGGGGTCGACCGCTTGGCGGGGGCGGTGATCAGTCCGGCGCAACTGCTGGATCTGGCGCCGGTGTTGGCGGCGGAGATGGGGGTTCGGGTGGTCGCCGAGGGTTGAGCGGCTGCGTTCGGTTCGTGGGTGGGTGTGCGAAGCCGTGTCGTCCGTGGCATGCGCGGGCCCGGCCCGGATCGAACGATCCTGGGACGGGCCGCGTTTCGCCTGCCGGTCAGCTCGACGTACTCGACGTACTGGCGAACATGCCGGGCTCGTACGAGCCCCCCGGGTTGTGCACGATCACGTTCATCCGGGTGGCAGCGTTGATCAGGGAGACCAGGCAGACCAGCGCACCGACCTGGTCATCGTCGAAGTGCTTGCGCACCTCGGCCCAGGTCTCGTCGGACACGCCGTGGTCGCTGAGCCGGGTGCCTTCCTCGGCGAGCGCCAGTGCGGCCCGCTCGGCCTCGGTGAACACCGTGCTGTGCCGCCAGGCGGCGACCAGGTTGAGCCGCAGCGCGGTCTCACCGGCGGCCACGGCCTCCTTCGTGTGCACGTCGACGCAGAAACCGCAGCCGTTGATCTGGCTGACCCGCAGCTCCACCAGTTCCCGCAGGGCCTTCGGCAGCGTCGACCCCTCCAGGGCCAACGATGTGTTGTAGAACCGCTTGGCGACCTTCGCGGCGGTCGGGCTGTCGAACAGGTTGAAACGGGGTTCCATGACGTCGTCCTCACTCGTGGAGTTGCGTGCTCCTGCACTGGACGAGCACAAGATGCCGACGGCCCGATCCTTGTGACGGCACGGTGATGTGGCGTGCGTCACCGATGGTGGCTGTCACAAAGCAGTGAGGGCCGGCGTCTGGTGTACGGCGCAGTCGAGAGCGAACGGGCAGGAGCCGGCCATGGACGACCGAACTATGAGCGACCGGACAAGGGACACATCCGAGCCGGTCGCTCGTGGCGACCGCATGGACAGCACCCAGACGTTCGTCGCCCACCGCAACCTGTTGTTCACCGTCGCCTACGAGATGCTCGGTTCGGCCGCGGACGCCGAGGACGTCCTGCAGGAGACCTGGTTGCGGTGGGTGGGCGTCGAGCTCGACACCGTGCGGGACCAGCGTGCGTACCTGGTCCGGATCACCACCCGGCAGGCGCTCAGCCATCTGCGTACGCTCGGCCGGCGCAAGGAGTCCTACGTCGGCCCCTGGCTGCCCGAGCCGCTGCTGACCGCGCCCGACGTGGCCGAGGACGTCGAGTTGGCCGACAGCGTCTCGATGGCGATGCTGCTGGTCCTGGAGACCCTCACCCCGACCGAACGGGCGGTGTTCGTACTGCGCGACGTGTTCGACCTCGGGTACGACGAGATCGCCGAGGCCATCGACAAGAGCCCGGCCGCGGTCCGTCAGATCGCCCACCGGGCACGGGCCCATGTCGCCGCGCGCCGACCGCGAGGGGTCACGTCCGCTGCCGAGACTCGCCGCACCGTCGAGGCGTTCCAGCGGGCGGTCGAAACGGGCGACCTGCAACGCCTGCTCGACATCCTCGCGCCGGACGTCGTCCTGCTGACCGACGGCGGCGGAGTCGTGCAGGCCGCACTGGCGCCCGTCGTGGGGGCCGACCAGGTGGCCCACGTGCTGGGCAGGATCGCCGCCGCGATGTCGCTGCAGCCGACACAGGTCAACGGCGACCCGGCGCTGATCGTCCGGCTGGGCGGCGAGATCGACACCGTCATGGCGATGCGCATCGACGACGGCCTCATCACCGGGCTCTACGCCGTGCGCAATCCCGAGAAGCTGTCGCATCTGGAGCGGGAGACCACCTTGCGCCGCTAGGACGTGTTCTCGGTTCTGATCTCTACCCCGCGTTTTCGTGCTTGGAGGCATTGAAGCGCGCCTTCTTCTGGCGATTCCCGCACGTGTTCATCTCGCACCATTTGCGGGTGCGACTTTGGCTGGTGTCGAAGAAGGCGGCTTGGCAGGTTGGCGATGCGCACAAGGCCAATTTTCCGTCTCGTTCGCCCGCGAGGATGCTGATCGCGTCGGCGGCGATAACGCCTAGGGCATCCTCCACGGAGGAAGCCGAGCCGAGTCGCCATTGCCGATTGCCCTCGGGCGTCAAGATAGCCGCGGCCCGGCCCTGAGTGCTGCATTCATTGATGACCTGGACAGCAGACACAGGGAGAGGGTCTCGGCGCGCGGCCGCTGTCGCGGCGGCGTGGATTGATTCCCTCAGCTCCCAAGCGCGTTCGAGCTGGGCGGTGGTGCAGGACTCCACGGCGAGGCCACTCACCGCCAGCCAGTCGACGAGTCGGTTCGGCGTGGGGATGCGCTCCACTGGGTCGCCCTGACGCTCCGACAGGGTTCCCGTGAAGCTGGTCGCCAGCACCTTGCCGAGACGGAAGTCAGGGAACCGAGCACTCATGGAACCACCTTAGCTGGTTGCACGCCGACATCGAGGCCTGCTAGAACCGTCTTAGCCGGTTCCGACAGATCCCGAGCCGGTTCCACCGATGACCAGGAGGTCTCATGTCCACACCCTGGTGCGTCACCGACGCTGCGGCCGCCATTGATCGTGGCGTTGTCACCACGTCAGCTCACCCCGGCGGGGGCATCTCATGAGCCGTCAAACCAGCGACGTGCAAGCATTCGAAGCCCACGCAACCGACACTGACCTCGACGACCTGCGCGCGCGACTGGCCGCAGCACGGCTGCCGGAAGCTGAGACGGTCCATCGCGCCGCGCCCGACCCGCGCCGATGGGATCAGGGCGTTCCTCTCACCGACCTCGTGGACGTCGTGAACTACTGGCGCACCGGGTACAACTGGCGGTCGTTCGAAACGCGCCTCAACCAGATCGGCCAGTTCCGCACGACCATTGACGATCTGGGAATCCACTTCCTGCACCGCCGATCCACCCGCGCAGACGCCACTCCTCTGATCTTGACGCACGGCTGGCCAGGCAGCATTGCCGAGTTCACCCATGTAATAGACGAACTGGCAGATCCGAAAAACGCAGACGCACCAGCGTTCCACGTCGTAGTCCCGTCGCTGCCAGGTTTTGGTTACAGCGACAAGCCGGCCACCACCGGGTGGGGAACCGAAAAGATCGCGGCCGCCTGGGTGAAACTGATGGGAAGGCTCGGCTACAGCAAGTTCGCAGCCCACGGCGGCGACTGGGGAGGTGTGATCACCGCGATCCTCGGCGGCAGGTTCCCGGAGCACGTTCTCGGCATCCACACAACGCTCGCGCAGGCACCGCCCGGGTTGACAACGGACGGGCTGACGGCGGCCGAGCGCAAATGGACCGAGGAAACCCGCGATTTCTGGCGCCACCACGCGGCGTACGCGAAGCAGCAGGCGACCCGACCGCAGACCATCGGCTACTCGCTCGTCGACTCACCAGTCGGTCTTCTCGCCTGGATCCTTGACAAGTTCGCTGAGTGGACGGATACCGAAGACAGCCCGTTCGAGACGATCTCCAGAGACAGCGTCCTTGACAACGTCACCCTGTATTGGCTGACCAGGACCGGCGCATCGTCAGCCCGCATCTACTACGAAAGCCACAACTCGCTCGACCCCGAACTTCGGGTCGACGTCCCGTCAGCAATCAGTATGTATCCCCGCGACATCGAGAAGTGTCCGCGCGCCTGGGCACAGGAGCGGTACCGACAGATCGTCCGATGGAGGTCGCCCGAAACCGGGGGACATTTCCCGTCGCTGGAGGTTCCCGAGTATTTCGTCAAGGATCTGCAAGAGGGCCTCGCGGCAGTGCTGGCCACCAGCGGCAGTTGGTCATGACGCGCACCCCACCCCGTTCAGCGCACCCTCGGGAAACGGGCTTGGAGGGTCCAGATCGCCGGGTTCTCCGCGAGCTCGTCATGCATATCGCACAGGTCGGCGATCAGGTCGTGCAAGAAGTCCCGCGCCTCGCGCCGGAGTTCGGCATGCGAAAAAGTCAGCGCAGGCTCCTCCACCGGCATCCAGTCGGCTTCGATGTCCACCCACCCGAAGCGCCGCTCGAAGAGCATCCGGTCGGTCGACTCGGTGAAGTCCAGCTCGGCCCGCTGCGGGCGCGAGGCCCGCGAGCCCGCCGGATCCCGGTCGATCCGCTCCACGATGTCGCACAGCGCCCACGCGAAGTCGAGCACCGGCACCCATCCCCAGGCTGTGGACAGTTCCCGGTCCGCCTTGGTGTCGGCGAGATAGACGTCGCCGCAGAACAGATCGTGCCGCAGGGCGCGGACGTCCGCGCGGCGGTAGTCGGTCTGTGGAGGATCCGGGAAACGGGAGGAGAGGGCGTAGCCGATGTCGAGCACGTATGTGATGGTGTCACGCTCGCGTGGGGCCCTGACGTGCCCCGATCCCAGCCCCGATCCCAGCCCCGGTCTCGGCCCTGCCCCTCCGCCCCGATCCCTCTAGGATCGCGAATGTGCCCCGCCCTGCCCGATTCGTACCGGCCGTCGCGTCCACCCTGGCCCTCGCGCTCACCCTGACCGCGTGCGACGCCGGCAACGCGCGGGACACGACCGGCGCCCCCGGCGTAAGGGACCCGTACTTCCCGAAGGCGGGCAACGGCGGCTACGACGTCACCCACTACGCCCTGACCCTCGCATACGACCCCACCTCGCGCCGCCTGACGGGAACCGCGGAGATCGACGCGCGGGCGAAGCAGAACCTCAGCGAGTTCAACCTCGACCTCAAGGGCATGAAGGTCTCCGCGGCCGAAGTGGACGACGCGCCCGCCCGCTTCCACCACAGTGGCGACCACGAGCTGACCATCCACCCGCCCGACGACCTCGACAGGAAGAAAACCTTCCGCACCACCGTCCACTACTCCGGCACCCCCGACACGATCACCGACCCGGACGGTTCACGGGAGGGCTGGCTGAGAACGGCGGACGGCGCCCTCGCACTCGGCGAGCCCACCGGCTCGATGGCCTGGTTCCCCGGCAACCACCACCCGAGCGACAAGGCCACGTACGACATCACGGTCACCGTTCCCGAGGGCCTGAAGGCGGTGTCCAACGGCGAGTTGAGGCGCGAGGAGACGAAGCAGGGCCGTTCGGTGTTCGCCTGGCACGTCGGGGAGCCGATGGCGTCGTATGTGACGACGGTCGCGATCGGCGAGTACGACACGCGCCGCTCGAAGACCGCGAACGGCCTGCCGGTGTACGTGGCCGTCGACCCCGACCAGTCGAAGGCGAGCGCCAAGGTCCTCGCCCGTATCCCCGAGATCATGCGGTGGACGGAGCGGAACTTCGGCCCGTACCCCTTCTCCTCCACCGGCGCGATCGTCGACCGCGCGAACGACGCGGGCTACGCCCTGGAGACCCAGACCCGCCCCGTCTTCCCCGGCGTCCCCGACACCGCCCTCCTCGTCCACGAACTGGCCCACCAGTGGTACGGCAACTCCGTCACCCCCGCGACCTGGCGCGACATGTGGCTCAACGAGGGCTTCGCGACGTACGCGGAGTGGCTCTGGCAGGAGGACCACGGCGGCGACACGGCACAGGAAACCTTCGACGCGCTGTACGACCACGGCGAGGACACCTACGAGGACCTGTGGTCCTTCCCGCCCGCGAGCCCGACGAGCGCCGCGCACATCTCCGACGACCCCGTCTACCAGCGCGGCGCCATGGTCCTCCACAAGATCCGCGAAACGACCGGCGACGCCACCTTCCACGACATCCTCCGGGGCTGGCCGACCACCCACCGCCACGGCAACGCGAACACATCCGACTTCACGGCGTACGTGGAACAGCAGGCACCGGACAAGGACTTCAGCGCGATCTGGGACGACTGGCTGTACGGGAAAGGAAAGCCGGACCAGGCCTGAGCGCACCGCGTCAGGGCTCCGCCCCTGCGACCCCGTTCGTCACGCCTCACGCCCGTCCAGCCCGTCCAACTCCGCGAGCAGCCACGGTAGTTCAGGCGGCCACACGGACTCCGCTGCGTCGGCCAACTCCTTCCGGGTCCACCACTTCCAGCCCAGCATGCCCTCCTCGCTGCGCAAGGCGCGGAAGTGGTCGCCGCCGTCCGGCTCGCGGCGCGGCCCGTACGCCACGTAGATGTGCTCGTGCTGACGGACGGGGACATCCATGCGCGTGAAGTCGTGCTCCCAGGTGCACAGCAGGGGCCCGGGGGTGATGTCGGTCCAGCCGGTCTCCTCGCGGAGTTCCCGCAGGGCGCCCTCGCGTGGGCTCTCGCCGGGTTCGAGACCGCCGCCGGGCATGGCCCAGTGGATGCCGACCTCATCGTTGTCGTACCGGAAGAGGAAGACGGAGGCCTCCGGGTCGAGTACGGCGATACGGGCGGCCGGACGTGGGGTGCGCGGTTCGAGGGACATGCCCGCAGGTTAGAACCTGTCCTGGTCGATCGTGGCCGGGTGCGACCGAGAACGTATCCCGATGTGAGCTGCTGCGCCGGCAGTTCGAGCTGACCTGGTCGCTCTTCGAGTACCACCTGGAGTGGCTGGAGCCCGAGGGCGCGTCATGCCGGGCCGAATCTGAACCAGACGTGTCCGCCGTTCCGGCACGGCCTGCACGTCCGGCGAACTGCGCTTGGGGCCCTTCGCCGTGCCACACCGGCCTCGGCACACTGTCTGGCGTTGGCCAGACTTCTGAAGTACCTTTGAAGTCATGACCACCACGCCGGTTGAAGCGAACTTCTCGGAGTTGATCCAGAAGCCCAAGGACACCGTCGCCCGCATGCAGGGGAGCACGAGCAGAGGTATACGCCTGCACCGCCGAGACGACGAAGACCTCTACCTCACCACCGCGGCTCAGGCCGAAGACGCTGTGCACGTCGTCGACTCCACCACCCGCATCTTCGTTGCCATGATGAAGAGCGACCCGCAGGCGGTGAAGATCCTCACGCGCGTCTTCCCGGAGGCTTTCCCCTGGGTGAGGTTCCTGCCCGAAGCAGCCGTCCGTGAGTTCCTTGTCGACTTCGTAGAAACCGCGCGCGCAGCTGTCGACCTCGACAACATCAGCCTGCTCGCCCCGGTCATCGCCGCATGGAAGTCGACCGCACTCATCCATGCCGACAAGCATCTGCACCGCGAGCTCACCACTCCGGCCGGCGAGGATCTCGGCCCCGTTGAGCCCCCGGAGGTTCCCGGCGAGTGAGCCCGAAGAAGGGGGACCCGGTCGCACCGCGGCCAGGCAAGGACGAGTACGAGATCCGGTACGGAGAGACCGCGACGGCCCCGGGCGCACGCCCGGGGCCCTACTGTTCGTGTCCACGCCGGCTTGGTGGGGCGGTCACGTCTCCAGCCATCTCGCCGCGTCCGAGTCGCGCCGCTGGGCGCAGCCACGGCCTGAGGCGCAGAAAACGCAAAGTCCGCTTTAGTTCTGCGTCGGTCTCATGCGTGAAACCAGCCGTCGACGGTGGCGCGGTTCGCCGCGGTCCGGCGGTGGCCGGGCCGCGGCGAGGGCCGGATACGGCCGGGGATCAGGATCCGGTGAGGGAGATGGCGAGGTCCGTGATGTTCAGCGGGAACTGGCCGATGGATGTGGCCTGGCCGGTGAAGACGTTGATGCTGTACAGCGAGGGGGTGCCGGCGCCGGACGGGGCGAGGGAGGCGAAGGCGGCGTTGTCGACCGTCTTCCCGCCGGACAGGGTGCTGTAGATGTCCATGCCGGCGTTGATTCCGGCGTTGATGCCGAGGCTGCCGGTCGGGGCGAGCGTGCCGTTGTTCGCCGGGGACTGGAGGACGACCTGGTCGCTGGTCGTGTTGATGTCGACCAGTGTGGTCGCGGTGGACGCGTTGAGGTCGTTGTTCGTGTAGGCGGCGGCCGAGACACCCTTGGTCGTGCCCTCGATCGGCGGGGTGGTGAGGTTCAGGTCCTGGATGGTGCTGTGGTCGTTGAGGTTGTGCCGCAGGTTCTGGCCGTTGTCGCTGATCACGCGCAGGCGGTCGGCCGCCGGGTTGAAGTCCACGCCGAAGTTCGCGCCGTTCAGCGCGTACTGGAGCTGGGACACCTTGGTGACCACGACGTCCATGGTGCCCGACGGGAGTTTGATCGTGTAGATGCCGCCCTTGTTGCCGACGCCGTACATCAGGCCGTCCTGCACCCGGAAGTCGATCCCGATCAGACCGGTGTCGCCGCTGAGGCCGGTGACGGCCCTGACCCAGTCGAGCACCTGCGGCCGGTCGGTGGTGAACGTGGCCATCAGGGTGCCGTCGCCGGTGATCCCGAACGCGCGCAGGCTGGGCGTGGCGGCGGTGGCGGCGGCCGAGCCGGTGCCCGGTGTGCCCAGCATGAGCGCCGTCGACGTGACCACGACCGCGACTGCCGCCATGATTCTCTTTCTCGTGCCTGTTTTCATCGAAGTTTCCCTCCCGTATGGGCGAGCGCCATGTGAGGCGCCTGGCTGAGAATTCCCCTGCTCCCGCCCGTACTGATTACCGCAGTCATGCCGGAGTCGCCGAAATGATTCCGTCGGCGTTCCCCCTACGGGCGTGTACGCGGTTCTCATTAAGGACGCTTCACACCTCCTCCACAAGCGGAAGTGTTGACGAGAACGCCCCGATCCGGGAATTTTGCGCACTGTGACAAAAGCCCTGTCGGTATACTTGCCGCCGTTTTGTGCGGAGTGATGAACGCCGTCCGGATCTCGTCTGTCGGCCGTTCGTCCTGAATGACATGCTCGCGTTCATGGGGAACCTCTTCGCCGAGCTGGCCCGGCAGGCGTCGACCAACGCCCGCCGTGAGGTCGAGACATACACACGTGAGATCCCGGAGTTCGGGTTCCTGGACAGGGACCCCCGGGCATGGGCCGAGACGCTGGAACACTCGATGTGGCTCCGGCGTCGTACCGTCGAACTGTCGCCGGACAACAGTGAGTTGAGCGGAGACGATCTCGGCTACATCGCGTCGATGGGCGAGCTGCGGGCAGGTGCCGGGATGTCGCTCGACGCGCGCCAGCGGGTGCTGCGCGTGCACACCGAGCTCATGCTGCGTGAGATCAACGAGGCGAGCGAGGCCCAGCGCGGCGGCAGTGTCGACGAACTCATGCGCATGATGACCTGGTTCGCCCCGCAGGGCGAACGCGGCATCGGTGCCTACCGCCAGGGATTCGTGCGCGTACTGCGCCGCCGAATTCCTTATACCGAGCAGGTCGCCCTGCTGGCCCGGTCATTGCTGAACGCAGATCCGATTTCGGCAGAACTCGCCGAGGCCGTCGACATGGAACTGCCGGATCACTGCGCGGTGACGGTGTTCCGGCTTCCGGATCGGCCCACCATCGATCCTTTTCTGGAAAACGAGATCGGGATGCTGGTGAAGAGCCACCGGGCGCCGGTCATGTGGGGACCGGAGGGCGGCGACGGGAGCGGTGAGCTGATCGCCCTGTTTCCTCTGTCCTCCGGCGCCGCGGCAGCGGAAGATGCACCGCCGCACGTTGTTCCCGACCTCTTGCCGGACCTCACTCCCGACCACCTGCCGGATCTCGTACGGGACTTCGCCCGCGCCCTCGGCCGCCCCTGCGCCGTCGGCACGGCCACCGCACCGCTGCCGGAACTGGCCGACGCTCTGGACCGCTCCCGGCGGATCAGTCGAGCAGCCCCGCTGTGCCGGGCGTCCGCCCGCCTGCGGCCGTACACCCTGGCAGATGTGTTCGTCGAACTCGCCGTCGCGGACGTGCCGTTCGTCGACGACTGGCTCCGCACGATGACCCGTCGTCTGGAGACCGGCCCCGACCTCCTCGCCACCCTCGACGCGTACTACCGCCACGACATGCACCGCGGTGCCACGGCGACCGCGCTCAACGTCCACACCCGCACCCTGGACTACCGCCTGCGCCGGGTCCGCGAGCTCACGGGTATCAACCCTGGCTCGACACGGGGCGTGCGCGCGCTCAGTGCCGTCGTCACCCGGCACCTGTCGGGAGCGTGGCACTGAAGGCGTCGGACGCGTCGGACCGGTGGCCGCCGAGTGTGATACCGCGCGTCTCGCGCTACTCGTGAACTCTGCTGCGGACCAGCCGAGTTGGGGTGGCGATGTATCGCTGGGCTTCTACCTCGACCGGGCGTGGCCCGAAGCCCTCGCGGGCCGTGTGCTGCTGGCGCTGCTGCTCGGCTCGGGCTGGACAGGGAAAGCCAGTTGAGGCGCCAGAGCCCCCAGCCGTACTCGCACGGCCAGGGGCTCTGTCAGCAGGCAGGCGAACCTCAGACGCTCACGCCGAAGTCCTGGGCGATCCCCACGAGGCCCGAGGCGTAGCCCTGGCCCACCGCGCGGAACTTCCACTCGGCGCCGTTGCGGTAGAGCTCGCCGAAGACCATGGCGGTCTCCGTGGCGGCGTCTTCCGAGAGGTCGTAGCGGGCGATCTCCGTGCCGCCGGCCTGGTTGATGATGCGGATGTAGGCGTTGCGGACCTGGCCGAAGTTCTGGGAGCGGGTCTCGGCGTCGTAGATGGAGACCGGGAAGACGATCTTGTCGACATCGGCGGGGAGGCCCGCTAGGTTGACGTTGATCGCCTCGTCGTCGCCCGCGCCCTCGCCGGTGCGGTTGTCGCCGGTGTGGACGATGGTCTGGTCCGGGGTCTGCTTGTTGTTGAAGAAGACGAAGTGACCGTCGGAGTAGACCTTGCCCTCGGGGTTGACCGCGATGGCGGAGGCGTCCAGGTCGAAGTCGGTACCGGTGGTGGTGCGGACGTCCCAGCCGAGGCCCACGGTGACAGCGGTCAGGCCCGGAGCCTCCTTGGTGAGCGAGACGTTGCCACCCTTGGACAGGCTTACAGCCATTGTTGGGAGTCCTTCCCTCGTTGACGTACGACAAGTGCGGTGCGTTGAACTCAGTGCTTCGTACGGGGACGAAGCTACCGTCACTTCTATGAACGTCGCGGGGGGTCCCCCAGGTTCCGCCCACTTTACTTTCTTTACCCGAGAGGCCCAGGGCCCTGGAAAAAGCGCGTGACGTGGACCGGACACACGCGCGACCATGGAGCCATGCCTGGTCCCTACGTCATCCGCGGCTCCGTCTCGCTCCCCGAGGCCGAGCTGGCGTGGCGTTTCTCGCGCTCCTCGGGGCCCGGTGGCCAGCATGTCAACACGAGCGACTCGCAGGTGGAGCTGCGGTTCGACCTCGCGAAGACGGAGGCCCTGCCCGAGGTGTGGAAGGCCCGCGCCCTCGAACGGCTCGCCCCGAAGCTCGTCGACGGAGTCATCAGCGTACGAGCCTCCGAACACCGTTCCCAGTGGCGCAACCGCGAGACAGCCGCCGTCCGCCTCGCCGCCCTGCTCGCGGAAGCCACCGCCCCGCCGCCCAAGCCCCGCCGGCCCACCCGCATCCCCCGTGGCATCAACGAACGCCGGCTGCGGCAGAAGAAGCAGCGGTCCGACACCAAGCGCGGTCGCTCCGGGCGCGATTGGGGACCGTAAGCGACTCTCGCGGGACCGCATGCGATCTGGCGGGACCGCATGCGATCTGGCGGGACCGTGAGCGATCGGATTTCTCCGGTTCAGTCACCCCAACTGCCGGTACCGCCCCTTGAAGTACGCCAACGGCCCCCCGTCCGCACTCGGCACCGACGCCGTCAGCACCCGCCCGATCACCAGCGTGTGATCGCCCGCGGGCACCCGCTGCTCGGTCCTGCACTCCAGGGTCGCCAGGGCGCCGCCCACGAGGAGCGCCCCGGAGGCCTCTCCGCGTACGTACGGAATGTCCTCGAAGAGGAGGCGGTCGGAGATACGGCCCTTCATGGCGAAGCGGCCCGCGATATGGCGTTGGCTCTCGGAGAGGACCGAGACCGCCCACAGGGGCTGCTCGGCGAGCAGGTCGTCCATGCGTGAGCCGTCGCGCAGGCTGACCAGGACCAGGGGCGGGTCCAGGGACACGGACATGAAGGCGGTAGCCGTCATCCCGACGTCCTCACCGCCCGGCCCTTCGGGATCCAGCGCGGGCTCGTGCGCGGTCACCAGCACCACGCCCGCGGCCAGCCGGGACATGGCGGCGCGGAACTCTTCGTCACTCACCCCATCAGCATGCCCGGCGGCGGTGGGGGTCAGGGGCGCGCGTGGGGCAGGAGGAGTCGTCAGCACGCACAAGACGCTAATCTCCTCCCTCCGGTCCGTGCATCGGACCAGCGCCCGAGCCGGGTCCTAGGACCGCCGTCCGACCGATGTCCGACCGATGTCCGGCCACCGAAGTCCGACCTATGTCCGGCCCCCGACGTCCGGCCGGCGATCGTCCCTGGTGCGGTAACCTCACAGGCTCCACTTATTCGCGTTCGGTAAACGCACGGTGAAAAAGCAGAAACTTTACTCAACTGCTCATCTTTGGCTGTGACTTGACTCACAAGGGCCATATTTTGTTGACCCTGTGTACCGAGTGGGCAGCGCGCTGTGATTCAGTGGCGGGGACGCTGTAATCGATAGGCGATCCAGGGATCGGCCAGGCGATCAGGAAGCGACCAGTCAACAGTCGGTAGTCGATCAGTACAGACGAGAAGACAGGCGAGAAGCCCGGACAACTCTGGAGTTGCTGTCGAGGTCTCGGGGAGAGCGAGCATGGAGACCGAGTCGGAGCCGTACGTCCGTCTTGCGACCCTGCGGCAGCTGCATCAGGTCATGGCCGACATGAACACGGCACGCAGCCTGGCCGACACGCTGCAGACCGTCGCCGACGGAGTCGTGACGGGCCTGGGTTACGAAATCGCCGCCGTCAATCTCGTACGCCCCGACGGGGACCTCGTCGTCGCCGCCTTCGCGGGCAACTCCGCCGCCGAGGCGCTCATCACCGGCCGCGTCGGCTCCCGTGCCTCCTGGGAGCGCCGGCTGAGCATGGGCGAGGCCTGGGGCGACCTGCGTTTCATACCCCACACCGAGGGCTGGGTCCTCGACGACGACGACGTTCCCCAGTGGTACACCGACGGCCCCGCGCCCCGCTTCGAGGACGAGTGGCACCCCTCCGACCGCCTCTTCGCGCCCATGTACACGCCGGGCGTGCCCGGTGGCGCCTGCGGTGAGCTGATCGGCGTGCTCTCCGTCGACCGCCCGCGCAACGGACGGCTTCCCGGCGCCTGGGGGCGCGAGGCCCTGCAGATGTACGCGTTCCAGGCCGCCATCGCGATCAGCAACGCCCGGCTCAGGGCCAACATGCAGCGCGCCCTCGTCCGCTTGGAGCGGGAGCAGCAGGCCTTGCGTGCCAGCGAGGAGAGCTTCCGCCAGGCCTTCGAGTACGCCCCCTCCGGCATGGCCATCGCCGAAATGGGCGGCGACCAGCACGGGCGCATCCTGCGGACCAACGACGCGCTGTGCCGCCTCCTCGGCCGCCCCGCATCCGCGATGCGCCGCTACTCCTTCTCCGACCTCGTCCACCCGGAGGACATCGGCACCCTGCTGCGCACGTCCGCGGAGGGCGGGCGCGCCGAACTGCGGCTCGGGCGCCGCGACGGGACGTACGTCTGGGTGTCCCTGCGCAACAGCGTGGTCGCGGACGCCACCGACGGGCCGCGCTTCCTGCTCACCCACGTCGAGGACATCGAGGAGCGCAAGCGCCGCGAGCTCCAGCTCGCCCACCGCGCCTCGCACGACTCGCTCACCGGACTGCCGAACTCCGCCGAACTGCGTGCCCGGCTCTCCGCCCGGCTGTGCAGCCGCCCCGCGTCCGTGGCCCCCAGCCCGGTGGACACGCTGGACGCGGCCTATGCGCAGCACGGTGAGTACGGGGAGCGCGACTTGGTGCCCGCGTACGACGCGGACGGGCACGGTTTCGACTTCCGGCCGGGTCCCGAGGCCTTCGACGCGTACGACCATCACGTGCACACCGTCGCCCCGCAGGGCGAGACGGACGACGGCACGAAGGGGCTCGCGGTGCTCTTCTGCGACCTCGACGGCTTCAAGTCGATCAACGACCGCTTCGGACACAACGCCGGCGACGCCGTGCTGATCGAGGTGGCGCGGCGGCTGGGCAGCGGTGTACGGGACGGGGACACGGTCGCGCGGCTCGGCGGCGACGAGTTCGTGGTCCTCGCCGACGGGCTCGGCCGAGCCGACGCGCAGGACCTCGCGGTCCGGCTGCGCAACGAGATCATCCAGCCGATCCGGGTCGACGGCCGCGCGATGCGGGTCGGTGCGAGCTTCGGCATCGGATGGGCACATTGCGGGATGACTGCGGACGAAGTGTTGAAGTCCGCTGACGAGCGGATGTACGTAGAGAAACGGTCTCGTCCCAAAGCACATCGGCGTGCGGGCTGAGCCGCAGGTCAGTGGGTGTGTGCGAGCTGATTCACCCGTTTGGGCCCTGTGGAGCGGGTAGGCTCGCCCTTCTACTCACCTATCGCATCTGGACCCGCACCCGCTAGGAGCACCAAGGGATGACGCCCGGCAACAACGGCGCGAGCACGCCCGAGGACGACGACCCGTTCGGCTATCTGTACGCCGACGGTCAGGCCGCCGGAGCCACGCCGCCCGACGGAGGCGGCGGCTATGGCTACCCCGGTTCGGTCAACCGGGTGCGGGCGGTCGGCGAGCGCAAGTACGGCCAGCAGGCCCACCAGGCTTCCCAGACAGCCCCGACCGCGCAGTACGCGCAGGCTCCGGCACAGCAAGGTCAGGGCACGTACGGTCAGTCCCACTACCAGGCCCCGGAGACGTTCCCCGGCGGCGCGTCCACGACCCGTACGCCCCTGCCGGGCAGCGGCGGTGCCGGTAGCGGTGGCGGCCGTGGCCGTGGTCCGAACACCAAGGGTCTCCTGATCGGTGCGATCGCCGTGGTCGCGGCCGTCGTGATCGGCATCGGCGTCGCGATGCTCAGCGGCAACGGCGACGAGGACTCCGGCGACAACGAGGCGGGTCCGGCCCCGACGGCGGGGCAGAGCACCGAGCCGAGCGCGTCGGCTTCGAAGCCTGCTCAGGACGAGGATGTGAAGCTGCCGAAGATCGACGCGAAGGCCCTGCGTCTGGAGGGCGGCACGACCATCGACACCCAGTTCGACGGCGCCAAGGCGGGCGGCGGTGTCTATGTGACGGGCTTCAACAAGGTCGGCGCCAAGGTCGTGTGGACCGTCAAGGACATCGAGAAGGCCGGCTCCTACCGGCTGGACGTGCGCTACGGCATCCCCGGTGTCGACGCCAACGCGACCGTCGTGGTCAACGGCAAGGCGAACACCTCGCCGCTGAACATGAAGAACTTCATCGGTGAGAAGCAGGCCCCGAAGGGTGACTGGGAGAAGGGCTGGCAGACCACCTGGGCCCCGGTCAACCTGACCAAGGGCTCCAATGTCATCGAGATCGCCTGCGCCGAGGGCAACCAGTGCGACGCGGTGCTCGACCAGCTGTCGCTGAGCGAGCTCAAGTAGTAGCGAGCTCAAGAGTCAGCACTACAGCCTCCTGGAACGGACACAGTTGGGGGCCGCCGGTAGCGGCGGCCCCCCAACTGTCTTGAACCCCGGTTTGTTGTGGTTCCCCGCCCCGCGTCACGGCCCGGGGCGCGTCACCGTCATCCCCAGACGGCCATGCTCTTCACCGGCCAGGGAGTGTTGTCCGAGTAGTGACCCGTCTTGATGTCGAAGTGGGCGCCGTAGCAGGACGCGTCCTTGTAGACCGTGATGAGCTTGCCGGTCTGGTTGGACACCGAGCGGCCGCTGCGCGGGTAACACCCGTTCGACTTGTTGTACGAGTGCTTCACTCCGCCGAAGTTGGTCTTCGTCCATGTGCAGACGTATCCGCTCGCGCACCTCGTCGCGGCGGTTGCCGACTGGGCGGTGGTGAGCGGCAGCGTGGCGGCAAGCGCGACGCCGGCCAGTGCGAACAGGCGCAATCTCATGGTGAGTTGCTCCCCCTTGTTGATCGTGATCGGTCGTCCGTCATCTTCCCGATCTTGAGGCGGAAGGACAACCGGATTGTGGCCGAGCCACCAGGACCAACAACGAGTGGCTGAGCGGGGTCAGCCGAGCGATGCCGTCAGCGCCCTCATCAGGCGTACGACACCCGCCGGGCCGTCCACCACCAGGTCCGCCCGCTTCTCCAGCTCCGTCACCTCGTTGCTGCCGCTGCACACCAGCAGGCCGGGAACGCCGTTCGAGCGGAGTTCCTCGACCGCGGCGAACGCGGGGAGGTCGCCCAAGTCGTCGCCGGCATATGCCACCGCCCCGGCGTCGATCTCTCGTACGTACTCGCGGAGCGCTACGCCCTTGTCCATGCCCGGCGGGCGCAGCTCCAGGACCAGACGGCCCGGTTCGACGACCAGGCCGTGGCGGGTGGCAAGGTCGGTGAGGGGTTCGCGCAGGGCGTCGAAGGCGGTCTGTGGGTCCGAGGCGCGGCGGGTGTGGACGGCGACGGCGCGGCCCTTCTCCTCGATCCAGGTGCCCTGCCAGGCGCCGGAACGGTCGAGGACGCCGGGCAGTTCGGCGCGGACGGCGGCGACGCCGGGGTGGGGCGGGGGCGCCGTGACGGTGCCGGTGACCGCGTCCCAGCGTTCGGCGCCGTAGTGGCCGAGGACGACCAGGTGTTCAAGGCCGGGTACGTCCGCGAAGCCGCCGTGGCGGACCGCGACATCGGCCGGGCGGCCGGTGACGACGGCGACGGAGGCGACCTTCGGGGCGAGGCCGGCGAGCGCCGGCACCGCGTCGGGGTGGGCGCGGGCCTGCTCGGGGTCGGGGACGATCGGGGCGAGGGTGCCGTCGAAGTCGAAGGCGAGTACGGTCCGTTCTGGTCGCGCGAGGATGGCGTCGAGGCCGTCACGTCCGGCCGGCGTCGCAGGAGTCGGCAATGGCGTCGGGGTCTTTGAGGGGTCCGCTTGGCTGCCCATACGGCGACCCTATCCGTCAGCGATCTGTCAGCGCTCGGCCCGGCGAGCGTCCCGTATTCGACGCAGCCGGTTCACGGTCACCGGGTCATGGGCCAGAGCGCGCGGCGCATCGAGCAGGGCATTCAGCAACTGGTAGTACCGAACCGGCCCCATTCCCAACTCCTCCCGTATGGCCCGCTCCTTGGCCCCGGGCGAAGCCCAGCCACGCCGCTCCAGTGCGAGTACGTCACGCTCCAGCGGGGTGAGCTCTTCTGCCATGCCTCGCACGGTATACCCGGCTCAGTCAGCCTGCCCCGCCCCGAGGGGCCGCAGCTCCTATGGAGGCGGCAGGCCTCCTAGGGGCGCGGGGAACTGTGTGACCGGCCACAACAAACCCCGCACCCGCCAAACGACATCGAGCACCGAGCACCGAGCACCAAGCCATTGGGCACCGCGCAAAACCAGCGGAGCTACTCCGCGCCGTCGGCCGCCGAGGCCGACCGCTGCAGCGACTCGAGAACCGCAGCAGGCCGCGCATTCGGCCCCACCGCCTTGCCGATCTGCTGCTTGATGTCGGCGCTGACCTGCGCCCAGGACGTCTTGGCGACGGGATACAGCTCGGCGTTCTCAAGCTCGGACAGGAACGGGTCGAGATCCTTGTCGTTCTTGTCCTCGGCCATCGACTCGGAGGCGGACGTGGTCACGGGCAGCAGGTTGTACTCGTGGGAGAACTCGAGCACGTTCTTCTCGCTGTAGACGAAGTCGAGGAACTCACCGATCTCCTCGCCGTTGCCGTTCTCCTTGAACGCCATCATCCAGTCGGCGACACCCATCGTGGCCTTGGCCCTGCCGTTGATGCCGGGCATCGGCACCATGCCGTAGTCCACGCCCTTCTTCTCGGCGGCCTGCATCAGCGAGGGGTGACCGTTCAGCATCCCGACCTCGCCGCGCGTGAACGCCTCGAAGGCGTCGGCACGGTTGAGCTTGCCGGGCGGCGTCGGCCCGGTGAGGCCCTTGCCCACCAGGTCGTTCTTGAGCCAGTTGAAGGTCGAGATGTTCTCGTCGGAGTCGAGGCCGTACGAGCCCACGGTGCCGGTGTACCCGTCGCCGCCGCTCAGCAGCCACATCAGGGTCTCGGCCTGGGCCTCCTCGGGTCCGAGGGGCAGCGCGTACGGCGTCTCGACACCGCGGGACTTCAGAGCGCTGGCAGCGGCGGCCAGTTCACTCCAGCTCTGCGGCGGGGTGAGGCCGGCCTCGTCGAAGAGCTCCTTGTTGTAGAACAGCAGCCGCGTCGAGGAGGCGAACGGCATGCCGTACTGCACCCGGCCCACCTCGCCCGCCTCGGCGAGTCTCGAGACGAAGTCGGCCTGGACGGGTATCGAGAGCAGTTCGTTGACCTCGTACAGCTGCCCCTTCGCGGCGTAGTCGGCGTACGCGCCGATCTGCGCCATATCGGGCGCCTCCCCGTCGGCGACCATCTGTTTGACCTTGGCGTCGACCTCGTTCCAGGAGTAGACGCTGACGTCGACTTCTATGCCGGGGTTCTTTTTCTCGTATTCCTTGACCAGCTTGTCCCAGTACTTCTGGGAGCTGTTCGCCTCGGAGTCGCCGTAGTCGGCGGCCACCAGCTTGAGCGTGGTGTTCGGGGTGGCCGCGGTGTCGCCGGAGCAGCCGCCGAGTGCCGCCGTCATGCCCATTGCGGACACCATCGAAATGAAACCTGTCACTCGTCGCCGCACCGCTGTTTTCCCCATCTGTCGTACTCGTCGCGGAAGTTGAAGCCGGATAACCGGAATGCCAAGGTCTACAATACCCGAGTGGACTAGACCTCTCGTGGGGTAAGGGGCGAGACTGTATTCCGTGAGACACGTCATCGCCCTCGATGTGGGCGGCACCGGGATGAAGGCCGCCCTCGTGGGGGCGGACGGCGCACTGCTGCACCAGGCCCGCCGCGCAACGGGCCGGGAGCGCGGCCCCGACGCCGTCGTGGAGTCGATCCTCGGCTTCGCGGCCGATCTACGCGCGCACGGCGAGCGTCACTTCGGCGAGCCCGCGTCCGCCGCCGGCATCGCCGTCCCCGGCATCGTGGACGCCGAGCGGGGTCTCGCGGTGTACGCGGCCAACCTCGGCTGGCGTGACGTACCCCTGCGGGATCTGCTCGGCGAGCGGCTGTACGGCGTCCCGGTCGCCCTCGGCCACGATGTGCGCACCGGCGGCCTCGCCGAGGGGCGGCTCGGGGCGGGGCGGGGAGCCGACCGGTTCCTGTTCGTGCCGCTCGGAACCGGGATCGCGGGCGCGATCGGTATCGACGGCCGGGTGGAGGCGGGCGCGCACGGCTTCGCGGGCGAGATCGGCCACATCGTCGTACGGCCCGGGGGCACCCTGTGTCCCTGCGGGCAGCGCGGCTGCCTGGAGCGGTTCGCTTCCGCGTCGGCGGTGAGCGCGGCCTGGGCCGAGACGTCCGGTGATGCCCAGGCGGACGCGGCCGACTGCGCGAAGGCCGTGGAGTCCGGGGACCCCCGGGCGCTCGCGGTCTGGCAGGAAGCGGTGGACGCGCTCGCGGACGGCCTCGTCACCGCGCTCACCCTGCTGGACCCGCGCACACTGATCATCGGTGGCGGCCTGGCCGAGTCGAGGGAAACCTTGTTCACACCGCTACGGGCGGCGGTCGAGCGCCGGGTGACCTTCCAGAAGCTGCCCGCGATCGTCCCGGCGGCGCTCGGGGACACGGCCGGCTGCCTGGGCGCCGGGCTGCTGGCCTGGGACCTGCTGGCCACCACACCTACTGCCCCCTCGGAGGTAACCACCTGATGGCCACTAGCAAAGTGCTCGCCGGTGCCCAGGTGGTACTGCCCACCGGGATCGTGGACGGCGGACGCGTGATCGTCGACGGTACGCGTATCGCCGGGAGCGTTCCCTCGGACGCCGACGTACTCGACCTGACCGGCCACTGGCTGGTGCCGGGTTTCGTCGACATCCACAACCACGGCGGCGGAGGCGCGTCCTTCACCTCCGGGACGGTCGACGACATCCTCAAAGGCGTCCACACGCACCGCCTGCACGGCACCACGACGACCGTCGCGTCGACCGTCACCGGCGACATGGACGCACTAGCCCAACGCGCCGGGCTGCTCTCCGAGCTGGCCGAGCAGGGCGACATCGCGGGCATCCACTTCGAGGGACCGTTCATCTCTCCGTGCCGCAAGGGCGCGCACTCCGAGGAGCTGCTGCGCCACCCGGACCCGGCGGAGGTGCGCAAGCTGATCGACGCGGCCCGGGGTCAGGCCAAGATGGTGACGCTCGCCACGGAACTGCCGGGCGGCGTCGACTCCGTACGCCTCCTCGCGGAGCACGGGGTGATCGCGGCGATCGGGCACACGGACGCGACGTACGAGCAGACGGTGGAGGCCATCGAGGCGGGCGCCACCGTGGCGACGCACCTCTACAACGCGATGCCCGTCCTCGGTCACCGCACTCCGGGCCCGATCGCCGCGCTCCTGGAGGACGAGCGGATCACGGTCGAGCTGATCAATGACGGTACGCATCTGCATCCGGCGTCCCTCCAGCTGGCGTTCCATCACGCGGGCGCGGGCCGGGTGGCGTTC
Source organism: Streptomyces sp. NPDC006365 (assembly GCF_042870755.1). NCBI lineage: Bacteria > Bacillati > Actinomycetota > Actinomycetes > Kitasatosporales > Streptomycetaceae > Streptomyces > Streptomyces sp. NPDC006365. Next base: position 252,418 of record NZ_JBIAHS010000009.1, on the reverse strand, counting down.
ATCACGGACGCGATGGACGCGGCCGGTTTCGGCGACGGCCGTTATCTGCTCGGCCCACTGGAGGTCGAGGTGAGCGAGGGTGTGGCGCGACTGGTGGAGGGCGGCTCGATCGCGGGCTCGACCCTGACCCTCGACCGTGCCTTCAAGCGGGCCGTCACCGTGGACCGGCTGCCCGTCGAGGACGTGGTCGCCGCCATCTCCGCCACCCCGGCCAGGCTGCTCGGCCTGCACGACCGGGTGGGCTCGCTGGAACCGGGAAAGGACGCGGACCTGGTGATCCTGGACGCGGACTTCGCCATCAAGGGTGTGATGCGCCGGGGGGAATGGGTGGTTGAGCCCCAACTGGGCTGATTCTGCCGTTTGTTGAGTCGGGCGGCTGGCCTGCGGAACTGGGCCGACCGCCGTCACCCTGGCATGATCGGTCATCCGGACAAGGGAAGCACGCACTCGGGGGAGGTCGGCCCAGGTGATCCTCACGGTCACGCTGAACACCGCTCTCGACATCACCTACCACGTACCGTCCCTGCGCCCGCACACCTCGCACCGCGTCACCGAGGTGACCGAACGCCCCGGCGGCAAGGGCCTGAACGTGGCCCGGGTGCTGGCGGCACTCGGCCACGAGGTGACCGCGACGGGTTTCGTGGGCGGGGAGACCGGGCGGGCCCTGAAGGACCAGCTCACGTCCACACCGGGGGTCGTGGACGCGCTGGTCCCGGTGGCGGGCCCGACCCGCCGCACGATCGCGGTGGTCGACACGACGACCGGTGACACGACTCAACTCAACGAGCCGGGCCCGCTCGTCTCCCCCGCGGAGTGGCGCGCGTTCCAAGACGCGTACGAGGACGTGCTGCCCGCCGCCTCCGCGGTAGCCCTGTGCGGCAGCCTCCCGCCCGGCGTCCCGGTAGGCGCGTACGCCCAACTGGTCCGCGCGGCTCGGTCCATGTCGGTCCCGGTCCTCCTCGACACCAGCGGCGAACCCCTGCGCCGAGGCGTCGCCGCCCGCCCCGACCTCGTCAAACCGAACACCGACGAACTGGCCGAACTCACCGGCTCCCACGAGCCCCTCCAGGCCACGCGGGACGCCCGCCGCCGAGGCGCCCACACGGTAATCGCCTCCCTGGGCCCGAAGGGCCTCCTGGCCCTGAACGCGGAGGGCCACTGGCGAGCGACCCCGTCGGCCCCGGTCGACGGCAACCCGACGGGCGCGGGCGACTCGGCGGTCGCGGGCCTGCTGTCGGGCCTGGTGGAGAAGTTGCCGTGGACGGCACAGCTGGCCCGCGCGGTCGCGTTGTCGACGGCGACCGTACTGGCGCCTGCGGCGGGCGAGTTCGACCGTCGGGCGTACGAGGACCTGCTGGGGCAGGTAACGGTCACAGCCGAGGCAGGCGCGGCTTGACAGCACTGTCCACGCACGGTCGGCATGCGGCGCCCCTATAGGGGCGCGGGGCTGTGACATATGCGGCTTCGCCGCGGGGCGCGACCAGCCACGACGAACCCGCGGCGTTCAACCCGCCTCACCAGTGGAGCTAACTCGCAGCGCGCAGCGCGTCCAGTTGGTCCAAGAACCACTGGGCCGGTGGAAGCGCGGTAGCCGCGGCGGCCAGCCGCTTGGTGCGCTCCGCCCGCTCGTCCAGCGGCATCGACAACGCCTCATGCAGGGCGCGGGCGGTGTCCGAAACGTCGTACGGGTTCACCACAATCGCGTCCTCGCCCAGCTCCTCGTACGCCCCCGCCTCCCGCGAGAGCACCAGCGCGCACCCCGCGTCGGAGACGACCGGCACCTCCTTGGCGACGAGGTTCATCCCGTCGCGGATGGGGTTGACGAGGGCCACGTCGGCCAGCCGGTATGCGGCGAGCGAGCGGGCGAAGTCGTCCTTCAGGTGGAGCACGACCGGGGTCCAGCCAGGCGTCCCGTACTGGGAGTTGATCTCGTCCGCGAGCCGTTGCACCTCGGTCATGTAGTCGCGGTACACGGCCAGGTCCTGCCGCGAGGGATACGCGAGGGCCACGTGCACGACGCGCTCACGCCACGACGGCTGGTCCTCAAGGAACTGCCGGAACGCAAGCAGCCCCCGCACGATGTTCTTCGACAGCTCCGTCCGGTCCACCCGCACGATCGCCTTGCGGCCCTCGCCGATCTGCTCGCGCAGCGAAACCATGCGTTCGTCCACGTCGGCCTCATGGGACCGCTTCCGGAGGAAGTCCCCGTCCGCACCGAGCCCGTGCACACCGATCCGAGTTCCCGACGGAATGCCGGGCCCCAGCACGGCATGACAGCAGTCGGTGAACGCGTCCGCCCACCGCTGGGTCAGGAACGCGGCCCGGTCGGCGCCCAGGATCCCGCCGAGCAACTGCGCGGCGATGTCGTCGGGCAGCAGCCGGAAGTACTCCGGCGGAGCCCACGGTGTGTGCGAGAAGTGACCGATCCGCAGGTCGGGGCGCAGTTCGCGCAGCATGCGGGGCGCCAGCGTCAGGTGGTAGTCCTGCACGAGCACGGCGGCGCCCTGTGCCGCCTCCTCGGCCAGGGCCTCGGCGAAGGCCCGGTTGTACGCCTCGAAGGATGCCCACTGCCTGCGGAACTCCGCGTCGAAGGCCGGCTCCAGGGGCGTCTGGTACAGCATGTGGCTCACGAACCACAGCACGGAGTTGGCTACGCCGTTGTACGCGTCTTCGTGCACGTCGGCGTCGATGTCCAGCATCCGTACGCCGGACTCGCCGACTCCGCGCCGTACCGCCTCCCGGTCGCCGTCGCCGAGGGCCGAGCAGACCCAGAGCGCGTCCGCCTCCGGCCCGATCGCGGAGAGGCCGGAGACCAGTCCGCCTCCGCCTCGCTTGGCGGTGAGTGTTCCGGCCTCGTCCAGGGCGTACGAGATCGGGCCTCTGTTGGAGGCGACGAGGATCTGGGCCTGCGTTGATGCCATACGGCTCAACTTAGCCCAGCGTCGTCTCGCTCAAACGTGCGCCTCAGCCGTATACAAGCGTGAGAGCGCCTGAGAGCCCGGGACGGGGTGTCGTTCGGCGGCTGCGGGCGTTGTGGCTGGTCGCGCCCCCGGCGGAGCCGCTCATGGCACAGCCCCGCGCCCCTGAAAGGGGGCCTGCGGCCCCCTTTCAGGGGCGCTGTCGTCAGGCGGCCTTTCGAGTCGCGTACTCCTCGATCTCCGCCATCGGCGGTCGTTCCTCCGTGTCCACGGAGTGCGTACGCGGTGCGAAGCCGCGCTCGACGCGTTCGAACTGCGTGATCCGAGGCCGGACCAGATGCCCGCGGGCCAGTCGCAGCTGGGCCGTGCGGTAGATCGCGGCGGCCATGCGGCCCAGCGCCTGACCGTCCTGGTGGCGGTGCTTGCGGACGCCTACGTCCACCTGGGCGAGGGCGTCCAGGCCCACCAGGTGCAGGGCGTCGACCAGCATGCCCAGCTCGACGCCGTATCCGACGGGGAAGGGCAGCTGTTCCAGGAGGGAGCGGCGGGCCGCGTACTCCCCGCCGAGCGGCTGCACGAAGCCGGCCAGTTGCGGCCAGTGCATGTTCAGGATCGGGCGGGCCATCAGTTCCGTCACGCGGCCGCCCTGACCTGCGGCGGTCCTGCCGGAGGTGGGGTCGCCCGGCAGGTTCAGCGGGCGGTCGTACATCGCCTTGACGAGGTCCACGCCCGGTTCGGTGAGCAGCGGACCGACGATCCCCGAGACGAAGTCCGCGGAGAACTCCTTCAGGTCCGCGTCGACGAAGGCGATGATGTCGCCGCTCGTGACCAGCAGCGAGCGCCACAGGACCTCGCCCTTGCCGGGGACGGCCGGCATGCGCGGGAGTATCTCGTCCCTGTGCACGACCCGGGCCCCCGCGTCGGCGGCGACCTCGGAGGTACGGTCGGTCGAGCCCGAGTCGATCACGACGATCTCGTCGACGAGGGGGACCTTCTTGGTCATCAGCTCACGGCGGATCACGGCGACGATCTCGCCGACGGTCTCCTCCTCGTTGAGCGCGGGCAGTACGACGCTCACCGTGGAGTTGGCCGCGCGCTTCGCGGCGATGAGCTTCTTCAGCGGGCGGTCGCCAACGGACCAGGAGCGCGTGTTCAGCCAGCGCTCGACGTCTTCCAGCACGTGCGGCTCTCCCTTGACATTGGACCGGGTTCGCGAGTGCCCGCTGGGGCAGCAGCTCGTGTGACTGTCATCTCGCGGTTCGGACTGGTCTCACCACGATCCAGGCCTTCGGTTACAGTCTTGAACAACGCTGATGACCATCGCATGTCGCGGGTCGTTGAGCCGACAACCACATACACACAACCGAATAGCGCTCATCCAGAGGGGCAGAGGGATACGGCCCGTTGAAGCCCCGGCAACCCTCCAGCCGGTTCTCGTACCGATCGAAGATGATCGATTCCGCGAGGCTCCCGGCTAGTGAAGGTGCCAAATCCGTCTCACGGCGAGATGCGTCGTGAGGAAGATGAGGAGAAAGGGCCTCGCCTCACATGGCTGCGCAGACAGTTGCAAGCACCACGAACGCTGAAACCTCCGCCGACTCGGCGGCCCCCACGAACTCCGTGGACACCCCCTCCGTAGACCTAGGCCCCGCCGCCGCGCTCTCCTGCCGCGAATGCGGGCACCGCGTCCCGCTCGGCCCCGTCTTCGCCTGCGAGGAGTGTTTCGGCCCGCTGGAGATCGCGTACGACTTCTCAGTCAACTCGGTGGATGACACCGAGGAACTCCGTAAGCGCATCGAGGCGGGCCCCGCGAACATCTGGCGGTACGCGCCTCTCCTGCCCGTCCCCGCGGACGTGGCCACCAAGCCGAACATCAACCCCGGCTGGACGCAGCTCGTCAAGGCCGACAACCTCGCACGCGAGTTGGGCGTCGACACCGGCAAGCTCTTCGTGAAGGACGACTCCGGCAACCCGACGCACTCCTTCAAGGACCGCGTCGTCGCCCAGGCTCTGGAGGCCGCCCGCGTCTTCGGCTTCACGACCCTCTCCTGCTCCTCGACGGGCAACCTCGCCGGTGCCGTCGGCGCCGCCGCCGCCCGCGCCGGCTTCCGTTCCTGCGTGTTCATCCCGCACGACCTGGAGCAGGGCAAGGTCGTCATGGCCGCGGTGTACGGCGGAGAGCTCGTCGGCATCGAGGGCAACTACGACGACGTGAACCGCTTCTGCTCCGAGCTGATCGGCGACCCGGCCGGCGAGGGCTGGGGCTTCGTCAACGTCAACCTGCGCCCGTACTACGCCGAGGGCTCCAAGACCCTCGCGTACGAGATCTGCGAGCAGCTCGGCTGGCAGCTCCCCGACCAGCTGGTGGTGCCCATCGCCTCCGGCTCGCAGCTCACGAAGATCGACAAGGGTCTGCAGGAGCTCATCAAGCTCGGGCTCGTGGAGGACAAGCCGTACAAGATCTTCGGCGCCCAGGCCGAGGGGTGCTCGCCGGTGTCCGTCGCCTACAAGGCGGGCCATGACGTCGTACGGCCGCAGAAGCCGAACACGATCGCGAAGTCGCTCGCGATCGGTAACCCCGCCGATGGTCCGTACGTGCTGGACATCGCGCGGCGTACGGGTGGCGCGGTCGAGGACGTCAACGATGAGCAGATCGTGGACGCGATCAAGTTGCTGGCGCGGACCGAGGGCATCTTTGCGGAGACCGCCGGTGGTGTGACGGTGGGGGTTGCGCGCAAGCTGATCGAGAACGGTGTGCTGGATCCGAGCCTCACGACTGTCGTCCTGAACACGGGCGACGGTCTCAAGACGTTGGATGCGGTGGCCGGGACCGGGCTCACCGCCACGATCCGACCCAGCCTGGAGTCGTTCCGAGAGGCCGGCCTCGCGTAGCGCTTCGCGGGAAGGGCTGTATTCAGGCTGCAGGCCGGTGGGGCTGGTCGCTCCCCCACTCTCGACTTCGCTCGAGCGGGGGACCCCCATCGCGGCGGAGCCGCAAATGTCACTCCCCCCGCGCCCCTGGCGGGGCGCTCCAAATCTGACCGGAGGTCATAACCCGATGAGCGTCAACGTTCGCATCCCCACCATCCTTCGCACCTACACCGGCGGTCAGGCCGAGGTCGCCGCTGAAGGGGCGACCCTCGCCGAGGTCATCGCCGACCTGGAGAAGAACCACACCGGTATCGCTGCGCGTGTCCTGGACGATCAGGGCAAGCTGCGTCGGTTCGTCAACGTGTACGTGAACGATGACGATGTGCGGTTCGAGCAGGGGCTGGAGACGGCGACGCCCGAAGGGGCCGGCGTCTCGATCATTCCGGCCGTCGCCGGAGGCTGACCATCCGGTACAGTGCCGGAGGCTGATCGTTACCGTCGGTAATGCAGGTCACTGAGAGTTCATCGAATTGCCCCCTCCGTGAGTTAAACGGAGGGGGCAATTCTGTATGGTTGAGCGCGGTACAGTTGGGGAACTTGGTGCTCCCCCGGGCCGAATGCATGTGCATTCCTGTCGGATGCCCGATAAGAAGTAGCCAAAGTGTGTGGGTCTTTTGCGTCTTTTGCTCCTTTTATGGAGCCCGACTTGCCCCCCTCTAGGGTGAATTCTCCGTACATTCCGGATCGGCCATGCCCAGATTTCTCGTCCGATTGACCTGTTGCAGACGGCAGTTGGGCAGATACATTCAGCCGCGGTCGACGCGTTCCGGCGCACACCCCCAACCGTTGGGGGGTGAGGTCTGACCCGGATCCGCGAAGTGTGGATCTGTGCAAGGGCCAGTAATAGGGGAGTTAGGCATGGCTCAGGGCACCGTCAAGTGGTTCAACGCGGAGAAGGGGTACGGCTTCATCGCGGTCGACGGTGGTGCGGATGTATTCGTCCACTACAGCGCGATTCAGATGGACGGCTACCGCACCCTGGAAGAGGGTCAGCGAGTTGAGTTCGAGATCTCGCAGGGCCAGAAGGGGCCGCAGGCGGACATGGTCCGCGTGGCCGGCTGAAGCACGCGCCGACTGATCTGCAGCGACACGTTCTTCTTCCGAAGGGCTCGTACCTCAAGGGGTACGGGCCCTTCGGCATGTCTGTCGGCACCCCGCCCGCACTGTGGCAGCCGCTTGCACTCGACCACCCCGAGTGCTAATCATTGGCGTTAGCACTCTGAAGGTGAGAGTGACAACGAGGACCGGGTCGGTGAGGCCCGCAGGCCAAGTGGGGCAAGGAACCACGGGGCAGGCAGGCCGTCCGTCGCGGGCGCCAGCGCGGTCCGGAGCAATCCACCCCAGTCCGGGAGGACCACTTCACATGGCCAAGATCATCGCGTTCGACGAGGAGGCGCGGCGCGGCCTCGAGCGCGGGATGAACCAGCTCGCCGACGCCGTCAAGGTCACCCTCGGCCCCAAGGGCCGTAACGTCGTCCTCGAGAAGAAGTGGGGCGCCCCCACGATCACCAACGATGGTGTTTCCATCGCCAAGGAGATCGAACTCGAGGACCCGTACGAGAAGATCGGCGCCGAGCTGGTCAAGGAAGTCGCGAAGAAGACGGACGACGTAGCCGGTGACGGCACGACGACCGCGACCGTCCTGGCCCAGGCGCTGGTCAAGGAAGGCCTCCGCAACGTCGCCGCCGGTGCCAACCCCATGGCTCTGAAGCGCGGTATCGAGAAGGCCGTCGAGGCGGTCTCCGGTGCCCTGCTCGACCAGGCCAAGGACGTGGAGACCAAGGAGCAGATCGCTTCGACCGCCTCCATCTCCGCCGCCGACACCCAGATCGGCGAGCTCATCGCCGAGGCCATGGACAAGGTCGGCAAGGAAGGCGTCATCACCGTCGAGGAGTCCCAGACCTTCGGTCTGGAGCTGGAGCTCACCGAGGGTATGCGCTTCGACAAGGGCTACATCTCGGCGTACTTCGCCACCGACATGGAGCGTATGGAGGCCGTCCTCGACGACCCGTACATCCTGATCGCCAACTCGAAGATCAGCGCCGTCAAGGACCTGCTGCCGCTCCTCGAGAAGGTCATGCAGTCCGGCAAGCCGCTGCTGATCATCGCCGAGGACGTCGAGGGCGAGGCCCTGTCGACCCTGGTCGTCAACAAGATCCGCGGCACCTTCAAGTCCGTCGCCGTCAAGGCTCCGGGCTTCGGTGACCGCCGTAAGGCCATGCTCGGCGACATCGCCATCCTCACGGGCGGCGAAGTCATCTCCGAGGAGGTCGGCCTCAAGCTGGAGAACGCGACCCTGGACCTCCTGGGCCGCGCCCGCAAGGTCGTCATCACCAAGGACGAGACCACGATCGTCGACGGTGCCGGCGACACCGAGCAGGTCGGCGGCCGGGTCAACCAGATCCGCGCCGAGATCGAGAACTCCGACTCGGACTACGACCGCGAGAAGCTCCAGGAGCGCCTGGCGAAGCTGGCCGGCGGCGTGGCCGTCATCAAGGCCGGTGCCGCCACCGAGGTCGAGCTCAAGGAGCGCAAGCACCGCATCGAGGACGCCGTTCGCAACGCGAAGGCTGCCGTCGAGGAGGGCATCGTCGCCGGTGGTGGCGTGGCCCTGCTCCAGGCCACCACGGTCTTCGAGAAGCTGGAGCTCGAGGGTGACGAGGCGACCGGCGCCAACGCCGTGAAGCTCGCCCTGGAGGCCCCGCTCAAGCAGATCGCCGTCAACGGTGGTCTCGAAGGCGGCGTCGTCGTGGAGAAGGTCCGCAACCTTCAGGTCGGCCACGGTCTGAACGCCGCGACCGGCGAGTACGTCGACATGATCGCCGAGGGCATCATCGACCCGGCGAAGGTCACGCGTTCCGCGCTGCAGAACGCCGCGTCCATCGCCGCGCTGTTCCTCACCACCGAGGCCGTCATCGCCGACAAGCCGGAGAAGGCCGCGGCCGGCGCCGGCGCCGGCGGCGGCATGCCGGGCGGTGACATGGACTTCTGATCCGGTTCTTTCGCCGGGGCGGACCCTCCCCCAAGCTCTCGGCTTCGCTCGAGCAGGGGGGACCCCCAGTCCAGTACCGAGGGCGGCATCCCTGTTCGCAGGGGTGCCGCCCTCGGGCGTATCCGGGGGTGTCCTGGGGTGCGTGTGTCGTGGACGTGGCCGGGATCACAGGGGATGGAGTGGCACGGCGGAATGCCGGTGGTGGGTGGGTAGTTGACGCGTACGTGCGGTAGATGCGTATGCACATACCGTTCGGAATGCCGTGCCTGCTCGATGTCTGCCCGACCCCTCCGAGGAGTCCCACACGTGACTGCGACCGCCTCCGCCTCCCGCGCGGCCCAGATTCTGTCCCGGCCCGTTTCCCTGAACGGCCTCACCGTCCCGAACCGGATCGCGATGGCGCCCATGACCCGGGAGTTCTCGCCGGGCGGTATCCCGGGCGAGGACGTGGCCTCGTACTACGCGCGCCGGGCCGCCGCCGGTGTCGGTCTGATCGTCACCGAGGGGACGTACGTCGGTCATGAGTCGGCCGGGCGGAGCGACACCGTCCCGCGCTTTCACGGCGACGAGCAGCTGGCCGGGTGGGCGAAGGTCGCCGAGGCCGTGCACGCGGCGGGCGGGACGATCGTGCCGCAGCTGTGGCACATCGGCATGGTGCGGTCCGCCGGTGAACCCCCGTTCGCGGACGCCCCGGCCATCGGCCCGTCCGGCATCCGCCTCGACGGCACCGAGGGCATGGGCAAGTCCATGACCCCGGCCGACCTGGACGACGTCATCGCGGCCTTCGCCGAAGCCGCTGCCGCCGCCGAGCGGATCGGCTTCGACGGAGTCGAACTGCACGGCGCGCACGGCTACTTGATCGACCAGTTCCTGTGGTCCGACACCAACCGCCGTGCCGACGAGTACGGCGGCGACCTGGTGGCCCGTACGAGGTTCGCAGCGGAGATCGTGGCGGCGGTACGCGCGGCGGTGTCGCCCACCTTCCCGGTGATCTTCCGCTACTCGCAGTGGAAGTCGGGGGCGTTCGACGCCCGTCTCGCTCACTCCCCGTCGGAACTTCAGGCCCTCCTGACCCCGCTGGCCGAGGCAGGCGTGGACGCCTTCCACGCCTCCACGCGCCGCTACTGGCTGCCGGAGTTCGACGGCTCGGACCTGAACCTGGCGGGCTGGACGAAGAGGCTCACCGGCAAGCCCGCCATCACCGTCGGCTCGGTCGGCCTCGACGGCGACTTCGTCCGGGCGTTCGCCGGTGAGGGCTCGACGGTCAGGGGCCTCGACGATCTGCTGGACCGTCTGGAGGCCGAGGAGTTCGACCTCGTCGCCGTCGGGCGCGCCCTGCTCCAGGACCCTCAGTGGGCGGCGAAGGTGCTTGAGGGCCGCTTCGGTGAGCTGGCGCCGTACGACGTGGCGTCGCTGGGATCGCTGAGCTGAGCCGAGCCGAGCCGAGCCGAGCCGGTTGGCTGGTCGGTTCGGAACTCCCCTTCCCCTGCCCTCAGGACGTCTCCTTCTGCCGCCGGATGTACTCCTTGGCCAGCCGCATCTCCTCCTCGGCTTCGGCGGTGAACGGGCGACGCAGCAACGGTTCGGCGAGCCACCGCAGCGGGGGCTGGAACCGGAAGTTCAGGCGACACGACGTCCGATCGCGCTCCGGACTGCTCCGCGGTGCTGAGCGCCGACCATTCCCGAAGACGTCCATGACTCGTCCACGAGTCGCCGCAAGCACAGAGGTATTTGGCATGCCCGTGAAAGAAACGCTCTGCCGAGCGGGTCGGCGGCCTCGGCGCGCGGAGGGCGCACTGGCCGTACGGCAGCTGCTTGGCCAGCGTCTTTACGGAGATGTCGGCGCCCGCCCGGGAGTCGGTCGATGTACGCGGCGATGGCGGCTTCGCGAGGTGGGTGGTGGGCGAAGTCGTGGGCGGTGCGGGGGAGTTGGTCGGGTGCCTCGCGTTTTCCGTAACCCGGGTTTGCCATCGAGTGGGGGAGTGCGTGCGCGGGGAGGAAGGCAGCACTAGGCTTGGCGTCAGCCATGGGATCGATGAGTCCGACCTCGTAGGTCAAACCCCCGCAGGTGTTACCGCACCTGGCGGGGGTTGTTCGTTATGCGGGCACGCTAGCCTCTCGTGACTTTGCGTGGCAAGCCGAATGCGTCCAGTCAACACGCCGGTGATAGGGCGGGTTGAGGCCCTCTACCCATTCCTTGCAAAGAGGGCTCGGAGCTGAGGGCTTGAGCTTCGGCAACGTTGGTGGGCAGGAAACTGCCGGACACTGCACAAGCTTTTGCGGTGCGGGCGATGGCAGGGTTCCGCATATGACGGATGTCGGGGCAGTGATCTTCCGTGCGGTCGCCGTCCGGGTGCGCGCCGACGCGTATGGCCTGCACTCCCGGACGCTGCTGCGCCACCGGGACGTGCCGTGGTCCGATGTCGCCGACCTGCGCGTACTCCTGCAAGTCCACCGGAACGGTGAGTTCCGTAGGGTCAACGTGGCACTGCGCGACGGGCGCAAATGGACACTGCCCCTGCCGTACAGCGGCTCGGCCGACTTCGAGCCGGACTTCGAAGCGAAGCTGGACGCGCTCCGCGCGCTCCACCGCCGTTACGGAACCCCGCAGTCGAGCCATGTCCCCGTCATCTCGCGCCGCAGCGCCGGGTACGGCCGGGCCTGGGTGCTGAGTCTGTGCGCGCTGCTGCTGCTCGCGGGCGCGGTCGTGGCCGCGGCGTTCGTGCCGCACGCCGCTTCGGTGCAGCAGGCGTGGAAGTCGGCTACTCCGTGCACCGCCGAGACGCCTGCCACGGAGCGCCGTGAGTGCCTGAGCACCCTGTCGGCCGTGATCGCGAAGACCGAGGCCGGCGGGCCGAGGCAGAGCAGTTGGCTGTACTTCGCCGACAACCGGCCGCTGGAGCGTCTCTCGGTCGCTGAAGAGGCAGCCGAGGCGTTCCAGCCCGGCGACAGCGTCGAACTGACCGTCTGGCGTGGCCAGGTGAGGGAGGTCGCCGGAGAGCGTTACGTGTGGCGCGAGCACATCAACCCGCCTGGGGAGGTGGCCGTCATCGCGGCCCTGTGCGCCCTCGGTGCGGGCTACCCCGGCGCCCGGCTGCTGGTGCGCCTGCGCGGGCGCCGGCTGCCCGACGACGAGGTCCTGCCGTCGGCACTTCCGTTCGTGGGCGTGCTCGTCGGCACCGCCCTGTGGCTGCTGCCGCTCTGCTACCTCTACCCCACGACCCTGCTCACCTCGCCCGTGGCGATCAAGTGGGCGGCTGCGGGCTCACTGGCCACGCTGGGCCTCTTCATCTGGGCCTGGCGCGCCACCCGCGTCCGTACGCCAGGGGAGGCCGGAACGAGCGAGGAGTCCGCCGCGAAGGGGACGGGGATGGAAAAGGATGTGTTCTTGTCCGCCCGCTTTCTGGATCACACGGACTACAACCCGCACGACTTCGGCACTCACATCGTCCTCGGCGGCGGCCCGCCCGCGGTGACGCCCCACTCCGGCCCGGGCAGGTTCTCGGCGAAACCGATCCCGGTGGAGCGGCTCACCGTCAAGAACGTGCGGCGCGCCCGGGGCGAGGACGGCGACATGATTTCCAGAAGCTGGCACGTCGCCGAACTCGACGACGCGGGCAGACCGGTCCGCCTTGCGGCGGCTCCGGCCGACCTGAACCGCATCATCCGCGAGCTGAGGGCACTCAGCCGCGCTTGAGGTCCTCGACGAACGCCGACCACGCCTCGGCCCGGAACGCGAGCTTCGGGCCGTGGGGGTTCTTGGAGTCGCGGACGGGGACGACAGCGGGGTGGCCGTCGGCGACCTCCAGGCAGTCGCCGCCCTGGCCGCCGCTGTACGTCGACTTGCGCCAGCGGGCGACTTCCAGGCAGTTGCCGCCCTCGCCGCCGCTGTAGCTGGACTTGTACCAGGTGGCAGTGCTCAGGTCGTACTCACGGATGCTCGTGTCCATGCTCGTAATCCTGCGCCACCGATTCGATCAAGGCCAGGGAGTCGTGTGGAGAAAGCGCCGCAGCTTGGAGGAGGTTGAACATCAGCGTGTGGCGGGCGACCGTGGCGGGGTCGTCCAGCAGTTTGCCCATGTCCGGTGCTTCCACGAAGGCTGGGGCGCTGCAATGTGCGTACGGCGGAGCGGCTCGCCGCCGTGCTGCGCGGGGCGGGCGGTCAGCCGTGAGTGGCGGGACCCGCCGGTCGTACGCCGTTGATGTGCGGGGCGGGCGGGTCGGTGAGGTCATGGGGCGCGAGGGCGGTTACGTACAGCTGCGGCCCGTGGGCGGCGGGCGCGAGTGGGACTGCCCGCCAGAAGCGCTGATAGCGGTCGGCTGGGTGCTGCGTGGGCTCTCGTTACGGTGGCTCCACGCGGCGGGCCAGCTTCCTGCCCCATCTCTGGCTCGGCGCTTCGATGTAACGGTGGGTCAGCACGCACAGCGGTAGCAGTACTGCGAAGAACGCCACCGAGAGGACTGGGTTGTCCCGCCGCCACCGGCCGAGCGTGCCGTCGATCACCGTCAGCAGCACCGGATGTACCAGGTAGACGGAGTAGCTGATCGTTCCCAGTCCGGTCAGCCAGCGCGGTATTCGGCGGTGGCGCAACGCCAGTCCGACGCCGAAGGTGAGTACGGCCAGCAGGAAGGCCACGATCCAGCCGCGTCGTGTGGAATGGGGTCCGTCGCCGTGCCTGTACGCACTCCCCACGGCGCAGGTCAGCACCACGGCAATCGTGCAGGCCGCGTACCGCCACGTGATTTGACCGCGCTCGGCTCTGTGGACGGCGGTGCCGAGGAACATCACGGCGAGGATCACCAGGCCCTCCCACATGGGGACCGTGCCGTTGAAAGAAACCAGGACGAGCGCCAGTACTCCGCCCAGCACACCCCCGAACACGCGAAGCACCCGTGACCCGGCGCTCGCACAGCCAATGGCGACCACCATGGCGATCGAGGCGAGTGCGATCAGCCGGCCGGTGCCGATCGCGCCGGAGAGGGCGGAGACCGGCAGCGCCGCTCCTGCCGTCACGCTTACGGCGGCGAGCACGGCCAGGGTGATGGCGACCGCTGCCGACCGCTGGTGCCGACGGACCGTGAAGAGCGCGACGACCAGCAGGTAGAAGGCCATCTCGTACGAGAGCGTCCACAGGACGAGGAGGAGATTGGGCGTCCCCAGCAGCTCTTGGAACAGGGTGACGTGGGCAACGGCCGCTGTGGCAGCGCTCTGTCCGGCGAAGTCGCGCATCTCCGCGATGCCCGTCAGGTTGAGGACGAGGATCGTGGTGACGACAGCCGCCGCCAGCGGGTAGATGCGGAAGACCCGTCCGATCCAGAACGTCCGGACGCAGCCCCGGCGTTCGAGCGACGCGGGGATGATGTAGCCGCTGACGAGGAAGAACACCATGATGCCGTAGCGGCTGGTGTTGAACTCCGGCATCAACTCCCGGCGGAACTCCGGCATGAAGGTGTACGACGCGTGGTCGAAGACCACGACGAGGGCGGCGATGCCGCGCAGGGCGTCCAGCCGGCCCAGCCGTGACGATGAGGATTCCATCCCTGGGATCGAGCGGTCAGTCGTCCGAAGGGGTGGGCTTCACCGGGACGCAGGACTTGACCATGTGGGACTTGACCTCGTCCTTGGTCAACGCCTTGTTCGCGAGGACCAGCGTGCTGCCCCGGTGCAGGGTGACTGACGAGCTACGGACGGGGACAGGGATGCCCTGCTTGGTGACCGCCCGAAGCTCGAGGACGGCATCGTCACCCCACGACGTGCAGGTGTCACCGCGATCGACATTCTCCAGGGCCACGGCCACCTTGACGCCCCACGGCCGCAGTTCCCCTGCGAGTTCCTGCTGAGCGTCGATGTCGATGCCCCGGTGGTCCTTGACGGTGAGCGTGACACTTCCGTCGCCGTTGCGCTCCACCGCGTACGCCTTCGAGTCGGCCGCCGAACCGGGCACGAACACGACGGCGAGCCCGGCCAGCGCACAGGCAGCCGCGGCGAGGGCGATCCGGCGAGGCGTGAACAGACGGCGCGCGGAAGGGTTCGGCTCGGGCTCGCGGAGTTCGATCTCCCTCTTCAGCTCGTCCAGCAGTCGGTCCTCGAACGTCGGCCTCGTGCTCATGCCTCTCCCCCTACGACGTACACCAGTGAGGCGTCCGGCGCCTGCGCGGTCGTGGAGTCCGCCTCCGCACGCAGCGCCTTGCGCGCCCTGTGGAGTCGGACCCGCGCCGTGACCTGGCGGATGCCCAGCGCGGCCGCCGCCTCTGTGACCGTGAGCTGGTCGACCGCGATCAGCTCCATGACGGCCCGCTCGCCCTCGGGAAGCCTCGCGAGTGCGGACAGGGCGCGTCGCCCCGGGCTCTCCGCGTCGAGCCGGTCCTCGATGCGGGCGATGTCGTCGGCCTCCAGCAGCCGCCGCCCGGACAAGCGCAGATCGCGTGCGGTCTCCCGGGCCACCCGGCGGCGCTCCGACGACACGACGTTGCGCGCGATGCCGTACAGCCAGGCCGTCTCGCTGCCGAGGCCCGGCCGGTAGGTGTGGGCCGAGTCGAGGACGGCGAGGAAGATCTCCGCCGTGAGGTCGGCCGCGGTGTGCGGGTCGTCGACTCGCCGGGCCACGAAACGCATCACCGCGTCCACGTGGCGCCGGTAGAACTCCTCGAAGAGCTGCGGATCACGTACCGCCGCAGCGGGCCCACCCCGTAACCGTTCCGCGCCATCCACTGGCCACTCCCTCTCGTCGGACCCTGGCTTCACCTGTTCTTGGGCCGAGGCACGAAAAGCGTTACAAGCGGGAGTGCGGCGCTCCTAGAGGTTGCCCATGGGCTCGATGTCGACCTTGCGCGGTTCGCCCCAGATGCGTAGAACCTCGTAGTCCGTGAACTCGTGGACCAGGCGGTAGGCCATGCCGGGGTGGGGGCTGCGGCGCTGGGCGGCAAGGTACTGCTCCGCCTCCTGCTTGTCGCGGCGGGGTGTGCCGCAGAGCTGCCAGACCTGGCCGGTCCACATCTCGGGGAGCCAGCGCTGCTGGGGCTGGGGGCGGTCGCCCCGTACGCCGTAGCGGGACTTCGTGCGCTCGAGCGTCTCGTCCGGGGTGGTCGGACGGCCCTGGGAGAACGAGTCGTTGACCTTCGAGCGGCGTGCGATGCGGCGGCGGGTCTCGCAGAGCAGGCACAGGTCGGGGGCGTCCTCGTCGACCGGGCCTGTGGGGTGCTCGGCGCAGCGCGTGGTGGGGGCCGCCGTGGTGACCGTTTCCTCCAGGAGGTCCAGCGCGCGCTTCAGGTCCGCCTTGACCTCGTGCAGCTTCGCGTCGGGTGTGTCCGAGCCCAGTGCCTCGCCGTGCTCGCCGAGAAGCCGCAGGGCGCGGCCCAGAGCGTTCAGCTGTGCGTGGTTCATGGTGGTCGTCCCCTCCCGGGAGCCGTGCTGCCGACGCCCCCAAGAATCACATGCGCCACTGACAAACACCCCAGGAGCCCGGGGGCAGGCGGATCAGGCGGAGCTCAGTCGCTTGCGAGGGCCGCCTGAAGAGCCGCCCGGAGGTGGCCGTTCGCCTCGGTGAGCAGGCGGGCGGCGGTCGCGGCGTCGACGTCGGCGAGGAGGACGAGGATCGCGTTCTTCGTCTCGCCGTCGACCGCGCTCAGGGCCGCCTCGATCTGGTCGTCCGGCGCACCCGTGGCCAGCGCGACGATACGGCGTGAACGGGCTCGGAGCTTGTCGTTCGAGGCTCGCACGTCGACCATCAGGTTCCCGTACGTCTTGCCGAGGCGGATCATCGTGATCGTCGACAGCAGGTTGAGGACCAGCTTCTGGGCCGTACCCGCCTTCAGGCGCGTCGAGCCGGTCAGCAACTCGGGACCCACGACCACCTCGATGCCGTGCTCGGCCGCCGCCGCGAGCGCGCTGTCCGCGTTGCAGGACAGGCCGATGGTCAGGGCGCCGAGTGCCCGCGCGTGTTCCACCGCGCCGATCGCGTACGGGGTCCGGCCGGAGGCCGAGACACCGACCACCGCGTCGTCGGCGGTGATGCCCAACGCGGCCAGGTCCTCGGCCGCCAGCTCCTTGGAGTCCTCGGCGCCTTCGATGGAGTTGACCGTGGCGCTCGGGCCGCCCGCGATCAGGCCGACGACCTCGGAGGGGTCCGTGTTGAAGGTGGGCGGGCACTCGGACGCGTCGAGGACGCCGAGGCGGCCCGCGGTGCCCGCGCCCGCGTAGACCAGGCGTCCGCCGCGCGCCATACGGTCCGCGATGGCGTCGATCGCGGCGGCGATACGCGGGAGCTGCGCGGCGACGGCGGTCGGTACGGTCGTGTCCTCGCCGTTCATGATCTTCGCGATCTCAAGGGTGGGCAACTGATCGATCCGGGCAAGCTCGGGACGGAACGCCTCGGTGGTCAGGGTCTCCAACTCATCCCGTACGTCACGGAAGTCGGAGGTGGAGTTGGCTTGGCGGTCGGAGGAGGCGTCGGCGGGGGAGGTCATGTGGGTCGGCTCTTTCCGGTGTTCGTTCCGGTGCTGGCTTTCTTTACTCGTACGCGAGCACTTGTACGCGAGCCATGGGCTCAGCGCTGGGAGCCGCGCGGGCTGTGGCGGTGCGCGAGCGCCTCGTAGGAGGCGGCCAGCGCGGGCGCCGCCGTCTCGTACGTCCGCTGGGCCACTCCTATGAACAGGCAGTCCACGACCAGCAGTTGGCTCGTACGGGACGACATGGCGGCCGGTCGCAACTCGCTCTCACGGGCCGTGGACGTGGTGAGGACGTGGTCGGCGTACTGCGAGACCGGGCCGTCCGGGCGGCCGGTGATCGCGACCGTCGTGGCGCCCCGCTCGAAGGCGACCCGTAGCGGCTCGATGACGTCGCCGGTCGAACCGGAGTGGGTGATCGCGATCGCCACGTCCTTGGCGCGCAGCTGCACGGCGTTGGTGACCGCGAGGTGCGGGTCGCTGAACGCGTGGGCTATGAGGCCTATCCGCAGGAGCTTCTGGTGGAGGTCCTGGGCGACCAGGCCGGAGGCGCCGACTCCGTAGACGTCGATACGGCCGGCCGCCGCGAGCGCGGAGACCGCCGCGCCGAGCTGGACCGTGTCCAGGCCGGCCGCGGTGTCGGCGAGGGTCTGCTGCTCGTCGTACGCCAGTTTCGCCACGACGTCGGCGATCGGGTCGTCGACTGCGATGTCGGCCGTGACGGCGGGGGCGCGGCCTGACTGCTGGTGGGCGGCGAGGCCGGCGAGGGCCAGGCGCAGGTCGCGGTAGCCGGGGTAGCCGAGGAGGCGGGCGGTGCGGACGACTGTGGCCTCGCTGGTGCCGGTTCGCTCCGCCAGGCCGGTGACTGTGAGGGCCGCGCAGCCTGCGGGGTCGCCGGCCACGGTTTCGGCGACCCGCTGCATGGATCGGGTCATCGACGGGGCGAGCGTGCGCACTTTGGCCGCGAGGGCTGCCGGTGCCGGTGGCGTCTCGCCGGCGAAAATTTCCTTCACGTTCGGGGTCACCTCTGAAAGGTATTTTCGGTGGACTGGAGGGTCAAGGGGTGGCTCGGAGGCGCTTTCGTCTGCGGGTCCGATGTGGCTGCTCGCTCCCATCACGCCCCTGACTGCGCGCAGTCGCTTGTGCCGTAGGCGCACAATGGGCGTATGGAACAGCCCGCCTTCCCACACCCCGTCAGCCCGATGGAACAGGCACTGCATGCCGCTCGTGCGCTCGTGATCGCCGATCTCGTCGCGGGCGATGTCGCCGACGCCGATGTCGTTTCGCTTGTCGAGGCGTCTGTGGTGCAGCGGCGATGGTGGGTGGAGCAGTGGCCGGAGGGTGTGGAGTATGTGGCGGGGCTGGTTGCCCAGGACGTGCAGGACTCGTTGCTCGAACGGTACGGGCGGTGGCCGCTGTGCCCGGTCTGCGGCGCCGGCGACCCGCACGCCCTCGATGTCGAACCTGAACTCGGGCCCGATCCGCACTGGGTGTGCCACAAGGCGGGCGTGAAGGTCTCGGCGGTGGGCTCGCTCGGCTCGGCCACCGGTGGTCCTGGTGGTCCCGGCGGGGCGCGCGCCTCGTGACGGTCTACATCGATCCGCCCGACTGGCCGGGCCACGGTCACATGTGGTCGCATCTGATCAGCGACGTCTCGTTCGACGAACTGCACCTGTTCGCCGCGGAGCTGGGCGTCCCGCGCCGGGCCTTCGAGCGGGACCACTACGACATTCCGTCGCATCGGTACGCGGACGTCGTGCGCGCCGGAGCGGTCGAGGTCAGCAGCCGCGAAGTGGTGCGGCTGCTCTACGGGGCGGGGCTGCGCAGGCCCAAGAGAGGTACGCAGCCACGTACTTAGGCCGGATCGCCGGCGCGGAGCTCGTACACGTACCGCTCCCCGTCCTCCCGCACACGCGTGAAGCCCGCACGCGACACCACACCCTGGGAAGGGGTGTTGGCGCGGTCGATCGTCGCGAACAGCAGCTTCACGTCGTCGCGTGCCAGCGCCCACGCGGACAGTGCGCGCAGCGCCTCCGTGGCGTAGCCGTTGCCGCGGGCCGGTTCGGCCAGGTCGTAGCCGATCTCGACGCGGCCCTCGTCGTCGGGGGTGCTGTGGAAGCCCATGCCGCCGATGGCGCGGCCGTCCGACGTGCGCACCAGGATGAACACGCCCCACTCCGGGCGATGCGTCCCCGTCTCGTACGCCTTCACGACCAGCCCGGCGGCGACGTCCGTGCCCTCGCAGGGGCCGCCCTCGATCCACTCGAAGCCGCCCGTGCCGCCGATCTGCAGATCGGCGGCGGCAGCGGGCGTGATCCCTTGCAGGGTGAGCCGTTCGGCGGGGATGACGAGGTTGTTGTTCCAGCGCCACTCGGTGACCGGCGCGCGGCCGGGCAGTTCGCCGCGGCCGGTCGCCCACAGGAGGGTGCGCCAGTGGTCGGGTCCTGGCTGGACGTGCGGGAAGATCCGGGTGAGTACGTCCTCGCAGAGGTCGGCCGGAGGCTCGTACGCGATCCCCAGCCCCTCGGCGATGTCATGCGTGTGCAGGAGCACCTCGGCGATGCCCATCGCGGCGAAGCCCTCGCGGTTCGCGCTGCGGAAGGGGTACGGGTGGAAGGCCCGCGCCTCGCGCGGCGCGGTGCGGACGGCTGCGGCGAGCAGGGCGCCGGTCGCCTCGATGACGTCCAGGACGTCGTGGGGGCTCTCGCACTCGGTGCAGTCGATGCGGAACGGTACGTATCGGTCGGTGGGGCGGCCCGCCAACTGCCCCGCGTACGCGATGAGATCCGACGCGATGTGCTCCGCCGTCCTGCGGCAACTCCAGTCGAGGCGGCCCGCCTTGACGCCCCAGTCCCGCTCCCCGGCCGCCGCCCGCAACACCGCCACGGAACCCGCGACGGCTTCCGCTATCTGCTCCCCGCCCATGTCTCGCATGGGGGCGACGATAGGTGCTCGGCTCGCGGAACGGCACCGAATAACCGAGCAGCAGCCAACCGGACGGTGGCTAACCGGCCAGCAGCTCCAGCTCGGCGCCGATGTTGTAGCGCGCCGTCGCCTCCCATTCCGCCGCCCCGTACGGCGTGCGGAAGAGGTGGGGGAGGGCGAGGAGCTGACGCAGCACCGCGGCACGGCCCTCGCGGAAGGCTTCGGAGGGGACGAAGGCGTACTCCTCGCGGATGGCGGCCGTATAGACGGCGTACGTCTTCGGGGGCGCGGCCAGGATCGCCAGGTCGGCGTCGCAGAGCACCTGGCCGTTGAGGTCGTCGTCCGACGGGTCGTGGGTGACCGTGAGGCGGACCAGGCGGGCGACCTCGGCCGTCTTCTCCGGCGGGAGGCCGGCTTCGGTCAGGGCGCGTTCGGCCAGGCGCGCGGAGCGTTCCTCGTTCTCGGAGCGGTCGGGGAGGTAGACCGCGTCGTGGAACCACGCGGCGAGGCGCACCAGGTCCGGGTCGTCCGCGTACTGCTCCAGTACGTCGATGTGGTCCACGACCGCCGTGAGGTGATCGAGCGTGTGGTACCGGCGCTGCGGTTCGGACCAGCGGGTCAGGAGGTCGTCGGCGTACGGGGCGGGGTCGGGGGTGCTGGTGGTGCGGGCCCTTTGCAGGGTGTGGAGCCAGCGTGTGCGCAGGGCTTCGGAGTCGGCCATGGGGCCATTGTTCCTCTCCACCGCGTACCCTTGAATTGGACTAGACCTGTAGCTGTCCTAGTCGTCGAGCCTCACAAGGGAAGAGGTCCTGATGAGCAAGCGTGCAGTCCTGGAGGTGATCGCCCTCGACGCCGAGGACGCGGTCGCCGCCCGGGCCGGGGGCGCGGACCGCCTCGAACTGGTCACCGACATGGCGGCCGACGGGCTCACCCCGTCGGTCGGGACCTTCGCGGAGATCCGGGCCGCCGTCGACATCTCGCTGCGCGTGATGCTGCGGCTGGGGGACGGGTTCGCCGCCGGTGACATCGAGGAACTGGTGCGCGCCGCGCGGGAGTTGCGGGGTGCGGGGGCCGACGAGTTCGTGCTCGGGTTCCTGGACGAGGGCGGCGGCGTGGACGTGTCCGCGGTGGAACGGATCGTCGCCGAACTGGACGGCTGCCGCTGGACGTTCCACCGCGCGATCGACCGGGCGGCGGACCGCGACGCCCTGCGCAAGCAGCTCGCGGATCTGCCCGGGCTCGACACGTACCTCTCGGCGGGCTCGGCGGCCGGTGTCGACGACGGCCTCGCCACGCTGCTCGCCGAGGCGGCGCGGCGCGGGGAGCCGGGCTATGAGCAGCGGCTCATGGTGGGCGGGGGGCTCCGGCTCGACCACCTACCCCGGCTGCGGGCCGCCGGAGTGGACGCCTTCCACATCGGCGGGGCGGCGCGGCCCGGCGGGTGGGCGCAGCCCGTCTCCTCCGCCGCTGTACGCGAGTGGCGGGCGGCGATGGACGAGTAGCCGTCGCGGGCGGACGACTCAAGGCGCTCACCGGAAGCCGCATACCAAAGTGGCAGTGCCGTAGACCATCGGCTGATGACGGATGTTTCGTCGCTCACCACACTGAGGGCTGCGCGGCAGAAAACGGGTGGAGGGCGCATGAGCGTGGATATGCAGAAGGAGCCGGACGCACGGGCAGGCCGGAAGGACCGGGCCGACCAGCCAGGCCGGGCCGACGGGACCGCCCGGGCCGACCAGCCCACCGTGCTCGCCGAGTCGACCTGGGGCGTCCTGGCCCTCTGCGTCGTGGCCGGAGCCGTGGTCGGTGAGCTGGTCAGGCTGCTCGCCGGGTGGCTCGTGACCCTGCGCTGGGCGCCTTTCAAGGGCCCGGCGAAGCTGTTGGACTCGGTCCCCGAGCCATGGGTGACCATCGGCGCGGTGGCCGTCGGCGCACTGCTGGGCCTCTTCGCGTCCTTCGTCCTGCTGCACGAGTCGCTGTCCGTCCGCGTCTGCGACCGCCATGTGGTGCTCACCATCCGGGACGAGTCCGAGGAGTTCGCGCGGGACAAGATCCGCCTGGCCTTCCCGGACGGCAAACAGCTCGTGCTGCTCGGCCACCACAGCGAGGAACTCGCCCGGGAGGACTGCGGCCTGGACAAGCGGCGCCTCGCCGACGCCTTCACCGAGCACGGCTACACCTGGGCGGACGCCGACCCGCACCTGGCCGAGTTCCGGCGCTGGGTCCCGGACACCCCGGGCCTGCCCGAAGGGGCGAACGCCCTGTTCATGGCCCGCGAGAAGGCGCTCAAGAAGCAGGGCGACGCCGAGGACGCGCGGGAGCTGCGCAAGGAGCTGTCGAAACTCGGCGTCGTCGTGCGCGACAAGGACAAACGGCAGTACTGGCGGCTGCCCTCGGTGAACTGACCCGTGAACCGACCTGTGGATCAGGCCAGTTGGGGCGGCAGCGGTGCCGAATGCGTCACGATCAGGCCCGAGACGGCTCGGGTCAGGGTGACGTACAGGCGGCGCAGGCCGGTGCGTTCGTCCGGCTCGGCGTCGACGATGGCACGGGGCTCGTCCAGGACCACGTAGTCGTACTCCAGGCCCTTGGCGAGCGAGGCCGGGACGAGGGTGAGACGGGTCTCGTACGTCGTCTCCTCGCCCGGGCCGAGATACGTGATCCCCATCGCCGTCAGCGCCTCGGCCAGTGCCGGGATGCGGGCATCGGCCGCGATCAGGCCGACCGAGCCCTCCTGATGCAGCAACTCCTCGCAGGCGTCCACCACTTCGGCGTCGCCGGCAGATGTACGTACCTCGAAGAAACCCGGATTCTCGCGGACCGAGGTCACCGGAGTGAGCCCGGGCGCGATGTGCGGGAGGAGCCTGGACGCGTACGTGATGACGTCCGTCGGGACGCGGAAGCCGGCCGTCAGTTCCTCGACGACCGCCTGCTGCTTGCCCAGGTGGGCCAGGGCCTCGCCCCAACTGCGCGTCGCCCAGGGCGTGGTGCCCTGCGCCAGATCGCCGAGCACGGTCGCCGAACCCGTCGTGCAGCGCCGGCCCACCGCCCGGTACTGCATGGGGGAGAGGTCCTGCGCCTCGTCGAGCACCACATGCCCGAGCGAATGCGTGCGCTGGACGAGATCCGTGGCCTCGTCGATCAGCACGGCGTCCGCGGCGGACCACTTGGCGGACTTCGGCGACCGTGCGGGCCTGGCCCACAGGATGGCCTTCTGTTCGTCCTCGGTGAGGACACCGTCCGCGTGTACGGCGAGGAAGTCGGCGTCGGAGAGCAGGCGCAGCACCAGCCGGGCCGGGTCGACCGGCGGCCAGATCGCCTTCACCGCCGCCTTCACGGCGGAGTTGCGGGCCACGGCGTCCTGCACGCGGTCGTCCGGGGCCTCGCCGGACCGCTCCATCTGGACGAGCACGGCGTGGGCGATGCGCTGTGGCAGGGCCTCGCGGGCGGCGCCGTAGCGGATGTCGCGGTCGAGCAACTCCTGGACGATCTCCTCGAGTTCGTACGCCGGGACGCGCCAGCGTCGTGAGCCGCGTACGACGACGACCGGCTCGGTCGGCATCGTGACGTGCGAGCGCACGGCGCGGCGCAGGACCTCGGCCATGCGGACGTCGCCCTTGACGAGGGCGGTCGGTGCGTCGTCCGTGCCGCGTACCTCGACGTGCGCGACGAGGTCGTCGACCGTCGATTGCCTGACCTCCAACTCGCCCAGCGCGGGGAGTACTTGCTCGATGTAGTGGAGGAAGGAACGGTTGGGGCCGATGACGAGGGTGCCGGTGCGGGCGAGCCGCTCGCGGTGGGCGTAGAGGAGATACGCGACCCGGTGCAGGCCCACCGCCGTCTTTCCGGTGCCCGGACCGCCCTGCACGCACACGGTGCCGCCCAGTCCGCTGCGTACGATCTCGTCCTGCTCGGGCTGGATCGTCGCCACGATGTCGCGCATCGGGCCGACGCGCGGGCGCTCGATCTCCTGCTGGAGGAGCCTGCTGGTGACGGCGCCCCCGGCGGAGCCGGAAAATGTCACTGCGGTGGGGTCGGTGAGGTGTTCGTCCTCGTACGCGGTGAGGTCGCCGCCCGTGTACCCGAAGCGACGGCGCAGCGCGATGTCCATCGGGTCCTTCCGGGAGGCCCGGTAGAACGGCTGCGAGACCGGGGCGCGCCAGTCGATGACCATGGGATCGCCGTCGGCGTCGTGGACGTGGCGGCGCCCGATGTAGAAGCGCCCGCCCGTCTCCCACCGCCGCCCTTGCAAGGAAGGCGCTTCGCGGCTCTTTGACTCTTCCGCTCCCTCCGCCTGTTCGGCGCCCGGCTCGTGCAGGTAGTCGAGGCGGCCGAAGAACAGCGGGGTGTGGGCGAGGTCCGCGAGGGACCTGATGCGCTCGTCGATCTGGTGGGTGAGGGCTTCCGTGTTGACCCAGTTCGCGGTGACGTCCCGGATGTCGAGCGACTCGACGTCCTCGCGCATGGCGCGGAGGGCGGCACGGGAACCGGCGAGGTGGGCGCGCTCGCGGGAGAGCGGGTCGTGGGGGTCGACGGGGTCGAGAGGGTCGGCGGGCGGGGTGGACACGGCGGGTGCCTCCGGGCGTGGTCAGGGGCCATGCAGGGGTTCGGCTGCGTGGCGATCTGCTGCGTGGGTGTGCCTCGTCGCCGTACGAGTGCGTACGTGCCTGTGCGTTTCTTACGGCGGGGCGGGACCGGCCGGTTTCCGTCCGGACGGCAGCCATCCACGGGGGAGGCGGGCAAGAGCGGAGATCTTAGGGCAGGGGCGGATGACGGGGCCAATGATTTATTGCGCGGCCCCTCCTCCTGCGGTACTCCCTGGCGGGTACTCCCCCTAGTGGGTCCCTAGGGGGACGGGTAGGCCCAGAGGCGTATGCGGAGGTCGCGAAGGTTGGGCCCTTGGGCCGATGTCACCTGAATGGCCGAATCGCATCATGGAAACATGAGTGCAGCGACCTTCACCCCAGCTTCCGGGCCCGCCCGGCACGGTCCGCCGGCCGGTGCGACCGCCCTCGACGACCGTCACCACCGCCATCTCCTCGGCGACGCCCTGCACGCCGTCAAGGTCTTCGCGACCGCCGCCTTCGGTGTGATCGTGCTCGGGGAGTACGGCGAGGAAGCGGGCGTACGCCGCCGGCGGTGAGCCTGGTTCCGCCGGAGCCCTCTTCCTCCCGGCTCAGCTCTCCGTCAGCAACTCGTCCGCGTCCACGATCCGGTACGCATACCCCTGCTCCGCCAGAAACCGCTGCCGATGAGCGGCGAAGTCCTGGTCAAGCGTGTCGCGAGCGACCACCGAGTAGAAGTGCGCCTGGTGTCCGTCCGCCTTCGGACGCAGTACACGACCGAGACGCTGCGCCTCCTCCTGTCGGGAGCCGAACGTTCCCGAGACCTGGATCGCGACCGTCGCCTCCGGCAGGTCGATCGAGAAGTTCGCGACCTTCGACACGACCAGCACGCCGATCTCACCCTGCCGGAACGCCTCGAAGAGCTTCTCCCGCTGAGCGTTGCTGGTCTCGCCCTTGATGACCGGCGCGTCCAGATGCTCGCCCAACTCGTCGAGCTGGTCGATGTACTGGCCGATGACGAGCGTCTGCTGCCCCGCGAAGCGACGTACCAGCGCCTCCGTGACCTTCCGCTTGGTCTCGGTGGTCGCGCAGAAGCGGTACTTCTCCTCGGTCTCGGCCGTCGCGTACGCCAGCCGCTCGGCGTCCGTCAGATTCACCCGGACCTCGACGCAGTCCGCGGGCGCGATATAGCCCTGCGCCTCGATCTCCTTCCAGGGCGCGTCGAAACGCTTCGGGCCGATGAGCGAGAACACGTCCGACTCGCGTCCGTCCTCCCGTACGAGCGTCGCCGTCAGGCCGAGCCGACGGCGCGCCTGCAGATCCGCCGTGAATTTGAAGACGGGAGCCGGCAGCAGGTGCACCTCGTCGTAGATGATCAGCCCCCAGTCACGGGAGTCGAACAGCTCCAGATGCGGATAGATGCCCTTCCGCTTCGTCGTCAGCACCTGGTACGTGGCGATGGTGACCGGCCGGATCTCCTTCCTCGTACCGCTGTACTCCCCGATCTCCTCCTCCGTCAGCGACGTACGCCGTACCAGCTCGTGCTTCCACTGACGCGCGGAGACGGTGTTGGTGACGAGGATGAGGGTGGTGGCCTTCGCCTGAGCCATCGAACCGGCGCCGACCAGCGTCTTCCCGGCGCCACAGGGGAGTACGACAACCCCCGAGCCGCCGTGCCAGAAGTTCTCCACGGCCTGCTTCTGGTACGGCCGCAGCGCCCAGCCGTCCTCGGCCAGCTCGATCGGATGGGCCTCGCCGTCGACGTATCCGGCGAGGTCCTCGGCCGGCCAGCCCAGCTTCAGCAGCGTCTGCTTGATCTGCCCGCGCTCGGAGGGGTGCACGGCCACGGTGTCCGGGTCGATCCGGGCGCCCACGAGCGGCATGACCCGCTTCGAGCGAAGGATCTCCTCGAGTACGGGCCGGTCGGTCGTCGTCAGCACCAGCCCGTGGGCCGGGTGCTTGGACAGGGTCAGCCGCCCGTACCGGTCCATCGTCTCCGCGATGTCGACCAGCAGCGCATGCGGCACCGGATACCGGCTGAACTGCACCAACGCGTCCACGACCTGCTCGGCGTCATGCCCGGCGGCCCGCGCGTTCCACAGTCCCAGCGGCGTCACCCGATACGTGTGGATGTGCTCGGGCGCCCGCTCCAGCTCCGCGAACGGCGCGATGGCCCGACGACAGTCGTCCGCCTGCTCGTGATCGACCTCGAGCAGCAGAGTCTTGTCGCTCTGGACAATAAGTGGACCATTCACACGAGGCACCCTTTCCGGTCGGCCAAACGTCCAGTGTGCCTGATCATCGGCGTCTGCGGTCGTGGACGGGGTGGACGCCCGCGTCCGGCGCTCCCTGGTCGCGTCCGGTCCGCGGACGTAACAGGCCGCTGCCCTACATCCCCCACTTCCTGTCCTATTGGATGTCTTTTCATTCCAATGAGTGGTGGGAATTCTGATTTGCGGCTTCGGTTCCGAAGAATGGCGGACCGTGCAGGTAACTCGCAGGCGGCCTCTGAGGCCCACCGCATCCCCTCCCACCACGACGCTCGGCTACGCCCTGTTCGCCACCAGATGGCTCCAAGCGCCGTTGTACTTCGGCCTGGTGGCCGCCCAGGCCGTGTACGTCTACAAGTTCTTCAGCGAGCTGCGGAATTTAATCCTCCAGATCGTGGGCGGGCAGGCGACCGAGACGTACGTCATGCTCGCCGTGCTCAAGCTCGTCGATGTCGTGATGATCGCCAACCTGCTGATCATGGTGATCGTCGGTGGCTACGAGACCTTCGTCTCGCGTATCGGACTCCAGGGCCACCGCGACCAGCCCGAGTGGCTCTCGCACGTCAACGCCAACGTGCTGAAGGTGAAGCTCGCCACCGCCATCGTGGGCATCTCCTCCGTCCACCTGCTCCAGATGTTCGTGGACGTGCACCACACCTCCCGCCACTCGCTGATGTGGGGAACGGTGATCCACATGGCGTTCATCGTCTCGGCGGCGATCCTCTGGTACATGTCCGGGGCGGGAGCGGCCGGGGCGGTTGCTGCCCACGCGGGTCACGATGTGCCCGAGGTCCACGCTTCCCCGGAGCCCGAGCCCGAGCCCGAGCCTGAGCCGAAGACCAAGCCCCAGCCGGAGCCGATGCCCACGCCCGTCTCGACTTCACCCGCCTCGACTTCACCCGTCTTGATCCCGGCCCAGTCGGCTGACCGGTCGGCCGCCCGGCCGACCGTCCACTCGGCGTTTCCCTCCTCCGCCGAGCCCTCCGCGTCGTACGAACGCCCTGTGACCGTCCCCGGGACCGAGACCCGTATCCGGGACGCCGGTTTCCCCTCCCGGAAGCTGCTGGAGGAGTTCGACGAGCGTCACCCGAGGTCCTTCGACCGCGAGACCGTCGCCCGCCTCGGCAAGCTGGACTTCGTCACCGCCCGCGGGAACGTGGTGTTCGTCGGGCCTCCCGGCACCGGCAAGACGCATCTCGCCGTCGGGCTCGGCGTGCGGGCCTGCCAGGCGGGGCACGGGGTGCTGTTCGCGACCGCCGCGGAGTGGGCGTACCGGCTGATCGCGGCACGGGACGGCGGGCGGCTCGCCGAGGAACTTGCCGTCCTCGACGCGTACCCTCTGCTGATCATCGACGAGGTCGGCTACGCCCCCTTCGACGCGGCCACCGCCCATCTGCTCTTCCAAGTCGTCGCCCACCGCTATGAGCGGGCTTCGCTGATCGTGACCAGCGACCGCCCCCTCGGCCGGTGGGAGGAGATCTTCGGCGGCGCCGCCCCCGCCCTGGTCGACCGTCTCGCGCACCACTCGGAGATCGTCCGGATCGACGGGGACAGCTACCGCATGCGGCGGGCTATTTCATCGTGGGCAGACTGACGTTGTTGACCAGCGGCCCCTCTACGGTGAGCCCTTCCGTGACGAGGGACTCGGCCGCGGGGGCCGGCAGAGGCAGCGGCAGTGCGGGCGAGGCCTGGGCCTGAGAGGCGAGTACGCCGACGAGGGCGACCGCGGCGAGCAGGGTGGTGGTGGCGACAGCACGAGAACGCATGACTACTTTGAGGCCTTTCGGAAACACGGTCGGAAGCCCGGTCGGGTAACTCAGGCGGGGACGGGCCGGACTCGGTGCGCCGAGTCCGGCCCGCGGGGTGTGCGGGGGTGGATCAGATCGGCGGAGTTTCGATGACCAACCCGGCGACATCGATGCCAACGGCGGCAGCTTGGGTGGCGAAAGCGCCGATCATCACGACGGAGGCGGTCAGAACGGTGGCGAAGCGACGCGCAACGCGCATGGACGGACTTCCTTTCTGCTGTAGTCGCCCGAACTTCAGCCGGGCGGTGCGGTCTTGATCAGGACACCCTGTGGCTGCCCGCCGACTCGCGTCGCGATGCGGGACGTGTCCGGATGTCCCTCAAGGGAGCGAAGCTCCCGGCATGGCGTGCATGATCCAGCGCGTACGCCCGCAGGGGTGACGGGAGATGACTGGCCAAGTCACCTCGGTGAAGTCCGGAGAAGGCTTACGCAGGGTCGTCGGCCAGCTCCGCCACACCTGTGATGCGGTGCAGCGGATACGTGCGGACCTCGTCCGCCGTGTGGTCGTACGCCGTCACGAAGCCGCCCTCGACGCGGATCGGGGCGATGACGCGCTGGCTGGCGGAGCCCTCGGCGTTGACGTAGCCGATCCACAGGGGCTCGCCGGTGAGGACGGCGGCCTGAATGGTGGCGAGGGTCTCGGCGGAGGTGGTGCGGGGGAGGGAACCGTTCGCGGCCGGGGCGGCGGCCTTGCGGGGAGCCGTGGAAGCCAGGTCGCCGGCGCGGATGGCGCGGATCGCGGCGGTCAGCAGGGTGGCGTCGGGGGTCGGCGGGCCTTCGGGTACGGGCTCGGGGGCGGTGCGCGGCGGGGTGCGGTGCGCGTGGGCGCGCGCGATCAGTACGTCGCCCTCCGCCGACTCGGCGGCGGGCGCGAAGCCCATCGCGCGCAGGCCCTCGAGAAGGGTGGCCGGGTCGGTCTGTGCGGCCAGCACCGTGGGGGCGAGTCGGCGCAGCCGCAGGTCGGCGGAGCGCTTGTCGGCGAGGATCTCGTTCAGCAGGGCGTCGTCGTCGCAGCGGACGTACGCCGACGCGGCGCCGATCCGCAGATGGCCGTGCCTGCGGGCGACGTCGTCGATCAGGTACGCGAGGGGCTGCGGCACCGGCGTACTCGAGTGCGCGGCGAGGAAAGCGTGCAGGTCGGAGGCGGAACGGCCCGCGTCAAGGGCCCGCCGTACGGAACCCGGCGTGAACCGGTACACCGTCGCCCCGCCCTTCGACTCCACGTCCGCGAGCACCCCGAGCATGTCCGCCAGCGGGCGCTCCAGCGGGCCCGGGGCGACCGCGGTGAGGTCGGCCTGGAGCAGGACGTGGCCGAGGGGTGCGGGAAGCAGGGGGGCGAGGACGCGGCCGGCGCGGGAGGCGGCCGCGGCGAGTTCGGCTCCCGTGAGGGGTGCCTCGGGCGGTGTCGCGAGCAGGGCCCGGCCGTGTGTGGACAGCGCTCCCCGGCCCGTGATCCCGAGCAACTCCGCCTCGGACAGGGCCCATCGGGCGAGGCGGGCGCGCAGATCGTCCGTACGGGCCTGGGACTCGGGGTTGCGCAGCGGGCGTTCCCAGTGGAGGCGGGCGATCAGGGAGTCGGCGGCGGCCGAGCCGCCCTCGGGGAGGGCGGCGAGCAGGGCCAGGACGCGGTGGCGGACCTCGGGCGCGGCGGAGCGGTCGAGGCCCGGGCCCAGCGCCGAGAGCGTACGGTCCTTGGCGTCCCGGCCGCCGACCAGGCCCGGGGTGCGGGTCGCGGTCAGCCAGGCGATGGCCAGCCGTGTCCAGCGCTCGGCCGCGGGCAGCTCCAGCCACGCGTCGTACGCGGGGGTCGCGGCGTACTGCTCGTCGGCCTCGTCGTCCGAGGCCAGCAGGCCCGCCGCGTAGGCGAGTTCGACCCAGAAGGCCGCGATCGGCTCCGGTACGTCCAGGGCCACCGCGGTGCGTTTGAGGTCCCGTACGCTCAGGCCGCCCGCACGCAGGACGGCCGGGCCGCCCTCGTCCCAGTCCTTCAGCAGTTCCTCGACGGTCGCGAGCGCTGTGTACGCCTGGCCTGCCGCCGTCGCGTCCACAACCTGTGGACGATGCGTGACGGTGGGCTCCACGGCCGGAGGGAGCGGCTCCGTTTTCTGGTGTGCGCGGCCCGCCCTCAGATGCAGGGCGACCTCGCGGGGGAGTACGACCGTGCCGGGTGCCGTCGGCAGCAGCAGTCCGCGGTCGAGGAGCCAGCGCAGGCGGGGCGCCGGGTCGGCTGTGACCTGCCCGTACGGCGGGCCCCAGACCAGCCGCGACAGCACCTCCAGGGAGTCGGCCGGGGCTCCGTCGAGCAGGGCCCGCATCCGGGGGCGGTCGGTGAACAGCTCGGTCAGCGACGCCACCGCCGAGACCGCGTCGTGCGTCGTGGCCAGCCCGGCCGTCGCCAGGATCTCCTGGATACGGCCCGGTGACATGCCCGCCGTCGCCTCCGCGACCGTGGGGCCGAGCCCCGTCGGCGACGGGTGCTGCGGCGACGGCGCGAGCAGTTCGCGAGCCGTACGCACCAGACGCAGCCGGTCGTCCCCGCCCCACACCAGCGCCTGCTCGCGAAGTGTCGCCAGGGCGCGCGGGAGGGCGCCGGTGACCTCCGGGTCGCCCTCGTCGCCGGCCAGGAGCGCCAGGAGCGTGTCGTACGCCGCCGGGTCCGGGGCCACGGCCAGGGCCTCCGCCGTCTGCAGGGCGAACCGGTCCAGGTGCTCCAGGGCGCGGACCACGGACGCGCGGGTCCCTGCGCGGGTGGCGAGCTGGGTGAGGTCGGTGGGGACGGGGGTGATGAGGTCGGGCCGGGCCTGGAGGAGAGCGGCGAGGGAGGCGTCGTCGCGGGCCCGCAGTTGCTCTGCGAGCGAGCGAGGCGGTGCCGCTGCCGCTGCCGCGGGGGGCGCGGGCTCCTCGGGGGTCCGGTGGTTGACGCTCATCCTGCCCACGGTAGCGGGTTGCCTCCGGCGGTTGGGCGGGTTGGGTTCGTGGGGGTGGCGTCACTCCTGATCGGCGGGGTCTGTTGGCGGAGGGTTCCTTTCTCCAGCCCCGCCCCTTCCCGAAACCGGGGCTGCCGCCCCCAGGCCCCCGCCAGGGGGTGGGGGCACACGTCGTGTCGCGGCTGCGGGTGGGACCAGCCACACTCGACCCGCACCGCCAGACGCCACCCCAACGCCCCACCCCCCGTAGGCACCCCGCACGATACGGTCGGAAGAAGGGGCTGAGGACCACGCCAACACTGCCGCCCCCGGAGGGACTTCGTGGGGATCGAGAGCGACAAGCTCGTATTCGACTACCTGAGCCGGGTCGGCGACCTGGCCCAGAGCCGACAGCTGCCGTCGGGCACGCGCATGCGGCTCGTGACCGAGTTGCGCGGCGAGATCGACCGGCGCCGGTCCAAGGCGACCGACAGCCCGGCTTCCGTGCGCCGCATCCTCGCGCGCCTCGGCACCCCGGAGGAGGTCGTCGCCGCGGCGGGCACCGGCAGCGAGGAAAGCGAGGACGGGGGACGGAAGCCCGAGGCCGTCGTCCCCGTCCAGCGTGCCGAGGAAGCCGAGGAGCGCTCAAAGGGGCTGCGGCGCCTCGTCCCACGGCCCCGTTCCGGGGAGCCGGCCGCGGCCGGTGACGTACCGACGATTTCCGGTGACGTCCCTTCTCCGCCGCACCTCGCGAGTACGGAGGAGCTCGGGTCCGGGCAGCCCGACTGGTGGCGGGTGGACCGGAGTCCGTTCGGGCTGACGGACAGTGTGCCGGGGTTCACGGGCGGCGTGGAGATCCCCGAGCTGCTCAAGCCACCGCCCTCGGACACCGACGAAGCCGCGTCCAAGAAGCCTGCCGAGCCCAAGAAGCCGGTCAAACAGCCGGTCCCGGTCGAGGTGGCCGAGCCCGCAGAGCCAGCTGGTACGGCGAAGAAGCGGCACCGTTTCCTCCCCTCGGCCCGCCCCCGCCCCCATACCGGAGGCGGCCTCACCAGCCCCCTTCTCCTGCTCGCCGCCGCGCTCCTCGTCGCCGGTGCCGTCATCGGCAACCTCGTCGTCCTCGCCCTCGGCTGGCTCATCGCCTACCTGTCGCGGCGTCTGACTCCGGCCGAGTCGAAGTTCGCGGTACTGGGGGTGCCCGGTCTGGTGGCCGCCGCGGGCATCACCTGGCTGTGGGGGCGGACGGCCGGGCGCTGGGGCGACCCCATCGACAAGGGTCAGATGAGCGACGCGATCGCCGAGACCTGGCCCTGGGTCCTCAAGGGCGCGGCCGTCGCCTCGGCGATCTACCTGGTGTGGAGGTCACGGCGGCAACGGTCGTAGGGGTACGTCGGAACGGCCGACTCACGCCCCGACGTCAGACCGCACCGCACGGCTCCGGACGAGCAGCCAGATCAGATACGGCGCTCCGACCGCCGCCGTCAGCACCCCCACCGGTACCTCCGTCGGCGAGAACAGTCGCCGCGCCAGCAGATCCGCGAGTACGACGATGACGGCGCCGAGCAGTGCCGAGCAGACGAGCGGAATCTGCGCGGTGCGCGTCATCCGGCGGGCGATCTGCGGTGCCAGCAGCGCCACGAAGTCGACCGGCCCCGCCGCGCCCGTCGCCACCGAGGCGAGTACGACGCTGATCACGACGAGTCCGAGGCGTACCTGGTTCAGACGTACGCCGAGGGCGGTCGCCGTGTCGTCGCCCAGCCCGACCATCCGCTGCGCCCAGGCCGCCCACCCCACCGCCGGCAGGAGGATCAGCAGCGTCCAGCCGAGGGGCGCCGCCTCCGCCCAGCCGCGGCCGTTCAGCGAACCCGTCATCCAGATCTGCGCCTGCTGGGCGACCAGATAGTCGCCCTTCGTCATGAAGAGCGTCGTGAGCGAGCGCAGGGCGATCGCGAACCCGATGCCGATCAGGACGAACCGGGTGGCGTGCAGACCGCCGCGCCAGGCGAAGGCGTACACGAGTGCCGCCGCGAGGATGCCGCCGACGACCGACAGATACGGCAGGACCGCGTACGACGTCACGCCGAACGTCATCGCGCCCACCGTCAGCGCGCTCGCGCCCTGGCTGATGCCGATGATGTCCGGGCTGGCGAGGGGATTGCGGGCCACGGTCTGGATCAGCCCGCCCGCCACCCCGAAGGCGGCGCCGACGAGCAGCCCGACGACGAGCCGGGGTGCGCGCAGCGTCCCGACGACGAGTTCGTTCGAAGACGGCCGGCCCGCCAGGACCTTCAGGACCTCGCCGGGCGCCACAAAGGCTTCGCCGACGCAGAGGTACGCGAGACAGGCCGCGGCCAGCAGCACGGCCAGACCCGCGGCCACCGCGACCGCCCGCCGGTGCAGCAGGACCGTGAACCGCCGGGCGTGGAACACCGTGTATCCGGCTGCCGCAACTGCCGTCTTCGTCATCGCCGTTGGCGCCGCCGTCACACCGACACCGCCTTCCTGCGTACGAGCCCCACCAGGAACGGCACCCCGATCAGCGCCGTCATCACGCCGGCCGGAACCTCGCTCGGCGGGAACACGATCCGGCCGACCGTGTCCGAGACGAGCAACATCGTCGGCCCGAGGAGAGCGGAGAGAGGCAGCACCCAGCGGTGCGCGGGCCCCACGATCGCGCGGGCGACGTGCGGCACCGCGAGCCCGATGAAGGCGAGCGGCCCCGCCGCGGCGACCCCGACGCCGGTGAGGATCGTCGCTCCGAGCCCGCCGACGACCCGTACCGTCGCGACCCGCTGCCCGAGCCCCTTCGCCACATCCTCGCCGAGCGCGAGCGCGTCCAGGCCGCGGGCCACGGAGAGCACCAGTACGAACCCGACGAGCAGGAACGGCCACACCTGCCCGACGATCTCCGCGTCCCGCCCGGCCAGCGCGCCCACCTGCCAGAAGCGGAACTCGTCCAGCGCGGAGGCCTTGGTGGTGAGCACGGCGGTCGTGACGGACACGAGAAGCGCGTTCACGGCCGCGCCGCCGAGCGCCAGCTTGACCGGCGTCGCCCCGCCCCGCCCGCTCGACGCGATCGCGTACACCACCACCGACGCGATCCCCGCCCCCGCGAAGGCGAACCACACATATCCGGTGAGCGTGTGGATGCCCGCGAACGCGATCGCCAGCACCACGCCCACCGACGCGCCCTGGCTGATGCCGAGGATGCCGGGGTCGGCGATCGGATTGCGGGTGATGCCCTGGAGCACGGCTCCGGCCAGCGCGAGACCCGCGCCGACCATCAGGCCGATGAGCGTACGGGGCACCCTCAGACCCCGTACGACCTCGGCCGCGTCACTGTGACCGCCGTTCAGCAGCGCGTCGAGAACCGCGGTCGGCGCGATCGCACGGGCGCCCACGGCCAGGCTGAACAACACCGCGAGCAGCAGAGCCACGAGGGCGGCGGCCATCGCGAGTGCGCGTCTGACTGCCATGGCCCGGTGACTCCGCGAGGGGGAACGGTGGTTAAAGAGTTTGGTAAGGCTTCGCTGAGTGTATGGGGCGGCTGTGAGGGCCAGGCGGTCGGGCGCCGGCCGTACGACCCCCTGGGCACAATGGCCCATATGACTTCTCCGGTGCTGACCGTCGGCTTCGACCTCGATATGACCCTCATCGACTCCCGCCCCGGCATCCACGCCTGCTACCTGGCGCTCTCCGAACGGACGGGGACGTACATCGACGCCGATCTGGCCATCACCCGGCTCGGTCCGCCGCTGGAGGAGGAGCTGGTCAACTGGTTCCCGGGCGACCAGGTCGCGGCCATGGCAGACGTCTACCGTGAGATGTACCCCACACACGCCATAGCCGCGACGCCCGCGATGGCCGGCGCCCACGAGGCGATCGCGGCCGTGCAGGACGCGGGCGGGCGCGCGGTCGTCGTGACCGCCAAGTACGAACCCAACGCCAAGCTGCACCTGAAGCACCTCGGCATCGCCGCCGACGCCGTCATCGGCGACCTGTGGGCCGAGCGCAAGGCGGAGGCGCTGCGCGAGTACGGGGCGGGTGTCTACGTCGGCGACCACACCGGTGACGTACGGGGTGCGCGGATCGCCGACGCGCTGTCCGTCGCGGTGGCCACCGGGCCGTGTGACGCGGAGGAACTGCGCACGGCCGGTGCGGATGTCGTACTCGCGGACCTGACGGCGTTCCCCGAGTGGCTGGACCGGTACCGCTCCTAGGCCCCTTACTGCACGGAGCGCGCCCGGCGGCGCTGCGCCGCCATCGTTCGGAGCACACCCGCTGCCGCGATCAGGAAGCCCACGCCCATCAGCATGCTCAGGCCGAACATGTACGCCGGGAAGGGCGACTTGCCGAGCAGCAGCGGGGCCACGGTGACCAGAGTGGCCACGGCCCCTACAAAGAAGACGATGCCGCCGGTACGGACCAGTCGGTCACCGGGTTCGGCGGAATTCGCTTGGGTTTTGTCACGCACTCGACCAGGGTAGTTCCCTGCGCGAAGGAACAATCCGGGGACGTCTTGTCAGCCGCCGCCGGACCATTAGCCTTGGTACCGGCGGGTCGGGCACGACCCGCTGTAATGCTATCCAGAGCAGTTTTCCCGAGCCGTTCATCATTCAGCCAGAGCACCATCCGACGAGTACGAGGACGAGGACAGACGTGCCTACCGGCAAGGTCAAGTGGTTCAACAGCGAGAAGGGCTTCGGCTTTCTCTCCCGCGACGACGGCGGCGACGTCTTCGTCCATTCCTCGGTCCTGCCCGCCGGAGTCGATGCTCTCAAGCCGGGCCAGCGCGTGGAGTTCGGCGTCGTGGCAGGCCAGCGCGGCGACCAGGCACTCTCGGTGACCCTCCTGGACCCGACCCCCTCGGTGGCGGCAGCCCAGCGCCGCAAGCCGGACGAACTCGCGTCGATCGTCCAGGACCTGACCACGCTGCTCGAAAACATCACGCCCATGCTCGAAAAGGGCCGCTATCCGGACAAGGCCTCCGGCAAGAAGATCGCAGGCCTGCTGCGGGCGGTGGCGGATCAACTGGACGTGTAAAAGCCCCTGCGAGGCTCCTACGGAAACGCCAGCGCGTCGGCGGCGAGGGGTGGAACCAGTCCCTCCGCCGCCGCGCGGGTGAGCAGCCCCCGGACCGCCGCGTAGCCGTCCTCGCCGAGGCTCGCCGTGAACTCGTTGACGTACAGCCCGATGTGCTGGTCCGCGACCGCCGGGTCCATCTCCTGGGCGTGCTCCAGGACGTACGGACGGGAGGCCTCCGGGTCGTCCCAGGCGGCGCGGACGGACGTACGGATCGAGTCGGCGAGCAGCCGCAGTGCGTCCGCGCCCAGCGACCGCTTGGCGATGATCGCGCCCAGTGGGATCGGCAGCCCGGTGGTGTCCTCCCAGTGCTCGCCCATGTCCGCGAGCTTGTGCAGCCCGTACTTCTGGTACGTGAACCGCGCCTCGTGGATGACGAGCCCGGCGTCGACCCTCCCGTCCCGTACGGCGGGCATGATCTCGTGGAAGGGCATCACCACGATCTCGCCGACGCCCTCCGGGAGAGTGTCGGCCGCCCACAGGCGGAACAGCAGATAGGCCGTCGACCTCTCGCTGGGCACCGCGACCGTACGGCCTGTCAGGTCGACGCCCGCCTCCCGCGACAGCACCAGCGGCCCGCAGCCTCGGCCCAGCGCGCCCCCGCAGGGCAGCAGGGCGTACTCGTCGAGGACGTACGGCAGCACGGCGTACGACACCTTCAGCACATCCAGCTCGCCGCGCTCGGCCATGCCGTTGGTGATGTCGATGTCCGCGAAGGTCACTTCGAGAGCGGGTGCTCCGGGGATCCGTCCGTGGGCCCAGGCGTCGAAGACGAAGGTGTCGTTGGGGCAGGGGGAGTAGGCGATCTGCACAGGCTGCTCAACGGTCATGTGGGTACCAACTCTCCAGTACGGGCGGGAGCTTCCCGAACGCCTCCGTGAGCGCCGCCAGCGCGTCGCCGATGCGCCAGGCGGCGCGGTCGCGGGGGCCGACGGGGTTGGACACGGCGCGCAGCTCCAGCACGGGCACACCGTGCGCGGCAGCCGCCTCGGCGACCCCGAACCCCTCCATCGCCTCGGCCAGCGCTCCCGGATGACGGCGCAGCAACTCGGCGGCCCGCTCGGCGCTTCCGGTCACTGTGTTGACGGTGAGGACGGTGCCGGTACGGGCTCCCGTGACGGCCGCGACTTCTCCTACGAGTGATTCCGGCGGTCGGTGGCTGACGGACCCGAAGCCGAGCTCGGTGACCGGGACGAACCCGTCCGCGGTCTCGGCGCCGAGGTCCGCGACGGTGATCTCGTCGGCGAGGACCAGGGATCCCAGGGGCGCCTCGGGCTGGAAGCCGCCACCGATGCCTGCGGAGACGACGAGGTCGTACGGGGTCCCGGCCAGCGCGGCGGTGGTGAGGGCGGTCGCGGTCGACGCGGCGGCTGCCGCCGAGCCCACGCCTGCGACGAGCAGGTCGTAAGGAGCGGGCTGTGCAAACGCCGAAGCCACCGCGTCCCGTTCAACCAGGACCGCGGTGGCTACGAGGATGCGCATGGGCAGTGGGCCGAGCGCCTCAGGCGTCCGCGTTCTCGAGCTTGAAGTTCCACACGCCCTGGATGTCGTCACCGGACTGCTGGACGACGCTGATGTTCAGTTCGTCGGGCGCCTGCGTGCCCTGCTGGTCGGCGAAGAGGTCGACGCCCTGGAAGGCGTAGTACGTCTTCTTGAGGGGCGAGATGACCTGCTGGCCGTTGATCCACAGGGACCAGCCCTCGTCCGCGATCTCCGGGTCCACGCCGATGCGCAGCGTCTCGCCCTGCGGCACCCGGAGCGTGTCCCCGGCCTTCTCCTGGGTGCACTTGGTGGCCTCGGCACGGGCGATGGTCTCGCCGTCCTTGTAGCACTCGGCCTCGGCGCTCTTCGAGGTCTTGCCGACCGTGACGGTCGCCATCGGCGTCGGCTTTTCACAGGCGGCCAGGACGAGAAGTCCGGCACAGACAGCGCCGACGGCGGTGACGGCGCGACGACGGCGAACGTGGCCGTGTCCAGTAGCGGCACTGCCG
Source organism: Streptomyces sp. NPDC006365 (assembly GCF_042870755.1). Lineage (NCBI taxonomy): Bacteria > Bacillati > Actinomycetota > Actinomycetes > Kitasatosporales > Streptomycetaceae > Streptomyces > Streptomyces sp. NPDC006365. Next base: position 213,585 of record NZ_JBIAHS010000009.1, on the reverse strand, counting down.
CGGGGCAGGGAGGTCATGGGGGCAGGCTATCTGGCGTGGGGGGTGCCCCCGCCAACTGGGTCAGGCCACCCGGGCACGCGGGCGGTCCCCGCGGTGCCGCGCCGCGCTCAGCAGTCCGCGGACCGTGGTGAGCCAGCCGGCGGCGACGATGGCGGTGGCCATCGACATGCCGAGGGTGCCGTTGAGGGGCAGCGCGATGCCGATCGCGCCGCCGACCACCCAGGACATCTGCAGCAGCGTTTCCGAGCGTGCGAAGGCCGATGTACGGACCAGTTCGGGCACGTCGCGTTGGATCAGGGCGTCCAGCGACAGCTTGGACAGGGCCTGCGCGAAGCCGGCGAACGCCCCGAGCACCGCCACCACGACCGCCCCGAAGAACACCGCCGCCGTGATGGCCACCCCGAGCACGACCGCGATCACCGTCACGATGATCACCTCCGGGGCCCGCGACCTCAGGGCCGCCCCGACCGCCGTGCCGAGCGCGTTGCCCACTCCCGCCGCGACGCCCACGATGCCCAGCGAGACGGCCGCGCTCTGGCCCCCGAGGGGATGCTCGCGCAGGAGGAACGCCAGGAAGAAGATCAGGAACCCGGAGAGTCCGCGCAAGGCCGCGTTCGCGGCGAGCGCGTGGGTGACCGCGGGTCCGACCGTACGCAGCCCCGGGCGCTGTGGTGGCTTCAGGTGCGGCCCGTGCAGATGCTGCTCGTCCGCCGCCAGCAGCGCCTTGTCCTCGCCCTTCGCCGAGTCGACCTTGGACGGCAGCGAGAACGACAGGAACGTACCCGCCACGAAGATCACGAACGCCCCGTACAGCGGATAGCGCGGCCCCAGCGCCTGAAGCCCCGCCCCGATCGGCGCCGCCACCCCTGTGGCGAGCAGCCCGCCCAGCGTGACCCGTGAGTTCGCCTTCACCAGCGAGAAGTTGGGCGGCAGCAGCCGTGGCACGACCGCGCTTCTGACGACGCCGTACGCCTTCGACGCCACCAGGACGCCGAGGGCGGCCGGGTACAGCTCGATGCTGCCTGTGACGACCGCGCCCGAGAGCAGCAGGGCCATGAACGCGCGCGCCATGAACGCGCCCGCCATCGCGGCGCGCCGGCCGTGCGGGAGGCGGTCCAGGAGAGGGCCGATGATCGGGGCGAGCAGCGTGAACGGAGCCATCGTGATCGCGAGGTACAGGGCCACTCGGCCACGGGCCTCGTCCGTCGGGACCGAGAAGAAGACCGTCGAGGCGAGCGCCACGGTGATCATCATGTCCCCGGCGCCGTTCACCCCGTGCAGCTCGATCAGCTTGCCGAGCCCTGATTCGCCCGCTCCGTGCGCGTGCGTCGCTTTCCGGATGCCCCGAGCCGTCCCCGTGAACGGCAGGTGGAGGGCACGCCCGACGGAACGGAGAGCCCCGCGCACCGGGCCCGCTCCGCTCATCCCGCCATTTCCCGCAGTACGGCCTCCACTGAGTCCGGCGGCACCTTGGGACGACTTCGCGCTTGCCACTCCGTCATAGTGCCCCTTGTTGGGCGGTGATAGTGCGTTACCGCGCGTATGAGGGCCGAGTGGACCGGCCGAGTGGCCCGGTGGGGCCGGCCCGGGAAGCCGGCGCGGAGTGCGGAACAACGGCACGCTCCGGCAACGGCTGCCGACTCGGTGTGTGCCCGGCGGCGGCGAGAGGGTAGCGTGCGTAGCGCGCCCCGCGACGGTGGTTCTCGGCCGCGCGCCTGACGGCCATCCCGCAGAATGGATGGTGTAGGTGCGCCCGAGTGCGATCGGGCGCGGACGTCGACGCGGCCCTCCCCCGGTGCCTGAAGGGTCTGGGAGGTGCCCCCAGCCGCTCCGTCCGCACCCCCGGCGAGGGATGGCGCACTCGTGAGACGGCGTAGGAGAGAAGCGATACCTGTGAGCGCGACAACGCGAAGCCGCACCCCCGACCGTCTGTGCGCGGAGGCCGTCGACCTCGCCAGGGCTGCCGCCGAGGAGACCGCCGCGCCCGGTGTCGTCGGGGAGCACTCCGGGCTCGTCTCCGAAGGGGACCGCGTCGTTACGCACTTCTTCGAGTGCAAGGAGCCCGGCTATCGCGGGTGGCGCTGGGCGGTGACCGTCGCGCGGGCCTCGCGGGCCAAGCTCGTCACGCTCGACGAGACGGTGCTGCTGCCCGGCCCTGACGCGCTGCTCGCTCCCGAGTGGGTGCCGTGGAGTGAGCGGCTGCGGCCCGGGGACATGGGGCCGGGGGATCTGCTCCCCACGGACGCGGAGGATCTCCGTCTTGAGCCCGGTTTCACCGGCGAGGACGAGCCCGCGCCGAACTCGCCCGTCTCCGAGGAGATGGCCGAGCTCGTCGAGGCGGAGGACCTGGAGGTGACGGCCGGGGCGCCGGCGACGCTGCCCGTCGTGCCCTCGCGTGGTTCGATCGCCGCCGTCGCGGAGGAGCTGGGGCTGCGGCGGGCCCGTGTGCTGTCCCGGTACGGCCTGCACACCGCGGCCGATCGCTGGGAGGACACGCACGGTTCCAAGACCGCGATGGCTCAGGCGGCGCCGGCCTCGTGTGTGAGCTGCGGTTTCCTGTATCCCATCGGTGGGTCGCTCGGGCAGGCGTTCGGTGTCTGCGGCAATGAGTTCTCGCCGGCGGACGGGCGTGTGGTGTCTCTGGCGTACGGGTGTGGGGGGCACTCGGAGGCGGCGGTCATGCCTGCGCCTCCGCGGCCGGCTCCGCCGGTGATCGACGAGACGCGGGTCGACCCGTTCCCCCTTCGTCCGTCACCGGACTCGGGGTCCGTGCCGGTCTCCTCGGACGAGTCGTCGGCGGAACTGGGTCACTCCTGACCACCGGGATCTGTTGGCGGGGGGTTCCTTTCCCCACCCCCACCCCCACCCCCTCCCCCTCCCCCTGGCGACGGTGACTGTCGTGTCGCGGCTGCCAGTCCGTCGTGGCTGGTCGCGCCATCGCGGTACAGCCGCGCGCCCCTGAAAGGGGCGCTCCCGGAGCCGTCAGTCATGCCACGACGAACCCGCACCCGACAACGAACCCAAACCGCTCGACCGCCGGAGGCAACCGGTACCTTCGGTGCCGCGACCGAAGGCACCACCCCCGGCCGCACCCCCCGAAGAAGGAGACTGAACCGTGACCAAGTTCGTGCGGCCGGCGGCCGAGGGCGCGGACCCGTTCGGGACGGGGCGGCTGCGGCGTGGGGTGTTGGACGCCTGGGCGGCCAGCCCGGCGCGGTTCCGGGAGGACGCGAACGCCGAGGAGGACCTGGCCCTCGGCGGCTACCGCGACCGACTCGTCGTCGAGCTGGCCCAGAACGCCGCCGACGCCGCGGCCCGCGCCGGCGTACCGGGCCGCCTCCGGCTCACCCTCCGCGGCGGTGTCCTCGTCGCCGCCAATACCGGCGCCCCTCTCGACGAGGCCGGCGTCGAGTCACTGTCCACCCTCCGTGCCTCCGCCAAGCGCGAGGACCACGAAGGCACGGTCGGCCGCTACGGCGTCGGCTTCGCCGCCGTGCTCGCGGTGACCGACGAGCCCGCCATCGTCGGCCGGCACGGCGGCGCCCGCTGGTCCCTCGCCGAGGCTCGCGAACTCGCCATGGACACCGCCCGCCACACGCCGGGACTGGGCGACGAGATCCGCCGCCGCGACGGCCATGTGCCCCTGCTGAGGCTGCCGTTCGCCGCCGAGGGCACCGCTCCGGACCCGTACGACACCGTCGTGATCCTCCCGCTGCGCGACGCGGCAGCCCAGGACCTCACCGAACGCCTCCTCGACTCGGTCGACGACGCCCTGCTCCTCGCCCTGCCCGGCCTGGAGGAGGTCGTCGTGGAGACCGGTGAGGGGGACGAGGGCGTACGGACGCTGCGGCGGCACAGCGAAGGCGGCATCGTCACGGTCGAGGACTCGCGGGACGGTACGACGCGCTGGCGCACCGTCTCGGCGTACGGCCCTCTCGAAGCGGCCCTGCTCGCCGACCGACCCGTCGAGGAGCGGCTGCGCCCGCAGTGGTCGGTCACCTGGGCCGTACCCGTCGACGCGGACGGCGCCCCGGCCCGCCCCCGCACCAGCCCCGTCGTCCACGCGCCCACGCCCAGCGACGAAGCCCTCGGTGTGCCCGCGCTGCTCATCGCCTCGTTCCCCCTCGACACGACCCGCCGCCATGCCGCCCCCGGCCCGCTGACCGACTTCCTCGTGCAGCGGGCGGCGGACGCGTACGCCGAACTACTCGCCGACTGGCGGCCGGTATCGGCCGGGATCATCGACCTGGTGCCGGGTCCGCTCGGCAAGGGCGAGCTGGACGGTGCGCTGCGTCAGGCGATCCTGGACCGGCTGCCCCGTACCGCCTTCCTGCCCCCGGCGGTCACCCCGGCCGCGGAGGACACCGACCTGCCAGAAGCGCTCCGGCCCCGCGACGCCGAGGTCGTCGAGTCGGCGGGCGCCGAGACGGTACGCGTACTCGCCGAGGTGCTGCCCAGCCTCCTCCCCGCCGGGCTCGAACGGCGGGTGGAGCTGCGGACGCTGGGCGTCGCCCGCGTACCGCTGACCGAGGCGATCGACCGGCTCGCGGGCCTGGAGAAGGAACCGGGCTGGTGGCGGCGGCTGTACGACAGCCTCGCCGGGGTCGACCCGGACCGGCTCTCGGGACTGCCCGTGCCGCTCGCCGACGGACGTACGACGATCGGTCCCCGCCACATCCTCGTGCCCCTCCCCGACGGCCCCACCCCCCACGACACCTGGGCGGCCACCTCCGAGATCCTCGCCCGCCTGGGCCTCAAGGTCGCCCACCAGGACGCCGCCCACCCTCTCCTGGAGAAGCTCGGCGCCCTGCCTGCCACCCCGCGCGCCATCCTCACCACCCCGCAGGTACGCGCCGCCGTCGCCGCCTCCCTCGACGACGACGCCGGCTGGGACGAGGACGCCCCGGACGCCGAGGAACTCGCGGACACCGTCCTCGCCCTCGTACGCGACGCGGGCCTCGAACCCGGCGACGAACCCTGGCTGGGCGCCCTCGCCCTCCCCGACGACGAGGGCGAACTGGCCCAGGCCGGCGAACTCGTCCTCCCCGGCAGCCCCTTCGCCCAGGTGATGCGCGAGGATGAACTGGCTTCCGTGGACGCCGAGTTGGCCGACCGCTGGGGCGAGCAGCCGCTGGCCGCCTGCGGCGTGCTGGCCAACTTCACCCTCGTACGCGCCACCGATGTCGTCCTCGACCCCGACGAACTCGAACCCCGCGAGAGCGACTACGCCGAACCCGACGACGTCGGCCTGCTGGACGCCGTGGACGTCTGGTGCGAGGACGTGCTCGACCGGCTGCCCGACACACCCGTGCCCCCGGTCGCCACGGAGATCACCGCCGTACGGGATCTCGACCTGGTGGACGACGACCGCTGGCCGCAGGCTCTCGTCCTGCTCTCCCGCCCGCCCCTGCGCGACGCCCTCACCCAGCCGGTACGCGTCCTGCTCCCGGACGGCACACACGAGATCGTCCGCCCGTACACGGCATGGTGGCTGCGCGGCCACCCGGTCCTCGGCGGCCGCCGCCCGGCAGGCCTGCGAGCGGCGGGCGGAGACCCGCTTCTCCACGGCTTGTACGACGCCGCCGACGCAACCGGCTTCGAGGACGAGCAGGTTCTACGGGCGCTGGGCGTCCGCACATCGGTGGCCGCTCTGCTCGGCGAACCGGGCGGCGCAGCCGAACTCCTGGACCGCCTGGCCGACCCGGACCGCGAGGTTTCGTCGCCCCAACTGCACGCGCTCTACGGTGCGTTGGCGGATCTGGACCCCGAGCAGGTGACGCTCCCGGACGACCTCCGGGCGGTTCGGGACGGCGAGATCGTGGTCGTGGACGCGGCCGACGCGGTGGTAGTGGACTCCCCGGACCTGCTCCCGTTCACGGCTGGCGTCCCCCTGCTCCCCGTACGCCCGTCACAGGCCGCCGACCTGGCCGAACTGTTCCAGGTCCGCCGCTTGAGCGAGTCGGTCACGGGCGAGGTGACGTCCGAGGGCGTAGAACGCGAGGTCCCGGACGCGGTCCGGGTCCTCCTGGGCCCCACCACCCCCACGACGTACATCGAACACGAGGAACTCTTCGTGGCCGACACGGAACTGGACTGGCGCCGCACCCGAGACGGCGTCCTCCACGCGTCCACCCTGGAGGGCGTAGCAGCAGGCCTGGCCTGGGCGGCCGGCCAATGGCCCCGCCGCTTCGAGGTGGCGGCACTACTGGAGGACCCGTCAAGGACGGAGGAGCTGGCGAGGGACCGCTGGTTCGACTAGGGGGAGCGGCCGCCCCGCTAGGGGCGTGAGGGCTGTGACAGATGCGGCTCCGCCGCGGGGCGCGACAAGCCACGACGCACCCGCAGCCGCGACACGACGTGTCACCCCCACCCCTGGCGGGGGTCTTGGGGCGGCAGCCCCCAGTTACGGTGAGGGGCGGGACTGGGGAAGAACCCCCTACGCCGGGAACCGCCGATCCACCAACCTCCACAAGAACTCCAGCGTGGCCGCCGCAACCACCGCGATCCCGACGGCAGTCCACGGCATGGGCGCCCCCACCAGCTTCAGCGCAAAGAAGTCCTGCAACCAAGGCACAACAAGCACCAGCAGAAACCCGGCCCCCATAGCCACAACCAACCCCACCCGCCACCACGTATACGGCCGAGCGATGATCGCCAGCACCCACATGGAGATCAGGAAGAGGGTGAGCGTCGCCGCGCTGGTCTCCGCGTCCAGCGAGCCGGGCCCGCTGTAGTACCCCCGAGCAACCAGATACGTGGCGAAGGTGGCAAACGCAGCAACCGCACCACCGGGAATCGCATACCGCATCACCCGCCGCACAAAGTGCGGCCGAGCCCGCTCCTTGTTGGGCGCGAGCGCGAGAAAGAACGCCGGCACCCCGATCGTCAGGGTCGACAGCAGCGTCAGATGCCGGGGCAGGAACGGATACTCGACCTGCGAGATCACCACCATGATCGCCAGCAGTACGGAGTACACCGTCTTGACGAGGAACAGCGTCGCGACCCGGGTGATGTTGCCGATCACCCGCCGCCCCTCCGCGACCACGGACGGAAGCGTCGCGAAACTGTTGTTGAGCAGCACGATCTGCGCCACGGCCCGCGTGGCCTCCGACCCGGACCCCATGGAGACGCCGATGTCGGCGTCCTTGAGGGCGAGCACGTCGTTCACACCGTCGCCGGTCATGGCGACGGTGTGCCCGCGCGACTGGAGCGCGCCCACCATGTCCCGCTTCTGCTGCGGGGTGACCCGCCCGAAGACGGTGCCCGAGTCCAGCGCCCCGGCCATCTCGTCCTGCTGGGCGGGCAGCCGGCGCGCGTCCACGACGTTCCCCGTGAGCCCCAGCTTTCCGGCCACCGCGCCAACGGACACCGCGTTGTCGCCGGAGATGACCTTGGCCCGTACGTTCTGCTCGTCGAAGTACCGCAGCGTGTCCGCGGCGTCAGGCCGCAGCCGCTGCTCCAGGACGACCAGGGCGGTGGGCTCGGCGCCCTCGGCGACCGAGGGATCGTCCAGCTCGCGCCCGGCCCGGGCCAGCAGCAGCACCCGCAGCCCCTCCTCGTTGAGCCGCTCGGTCTCGGTGAGCGCCGGGTCCCCGTCGGGCAGCAGTACGTCGGGCGCCCCGAGCAGCCACGTACTCGACTCGCCGTCGCCCTCGCTGAAGGACGCCCCGCTGTATTTGCGTGCCGAGGAAAACGGCAGCGCCTGAAGGCAGCGCCAGTCCGCGCCGTTCGGGTAGGTGTCGATGATCGCCTGCAAGGACGCGTTCGGCCGCGGGTCGGAGTCCCCGAGCGCGCCGAGGACGGTGCGTACGTACGTCTCGTCGTTGCCGTCCAGCGCACGCAGCTCGCGGACGTCCATGCCGCCCTCGGTCAGCGTGCCCGTCTTGTCGAGGCAGACGGTGTCGACGCGGGCGAGACCCTCGATGGCGGGGAGTTCCTGCACGAGGCACTGCTTGCGGCCGAGCCGGATGACGCCGATCGCGAAGGCCACCGACGTCAGCAGCACAAGGCCCTCGGGGACCATCGGGACGATGCCGCCGACGGTCCGCGCGACCGAGTCCTTGAAGTCGTTGTCCTTGACGACGAGCTGGCTGATGATGAGGCCGATCGCGGTCGGGACCATCATCCACGTCACGTATTTGAGGATCGTGGAGATACCGGAACGCAGCTCGGAGTGGACCAGCGTGAACCGGCTCGCCTCCTCGGCGAGCTGCGCCGCGTATGCCTCGCGCCCCACCTTCGTGGCGGTGAACGCGCCGCCGCCCGCCACCACGAAGCTGCCCGACATGACCTGGTCGCCGGGCTGCTTGACGACCGGGTCCGCCTCACCGGTGAGCAGCGACTCGTCGATCTCCAGGCTGTCGGTCTCGACGCACTCGCCGTCCACGACGATCTTGTCGCCGGGCCCGATCTCGATCAGGTCCCCGAGCACGATCGCGGAGGTGCTGACCTCCACCGCGGCTCCGTCCCTGCGTACGGTCGGCCGTGCCTCGCCGATCACCGCGAGCGAGTCCAGGGTCTTCTTCGCGCGCCACTCCTGGATGATGCCGATGCCCGTGTTCGCGAGGATCACAAAGCCGAACAGGCTGTCCTGGATCGGTGCGACGAACAGCATGATCACCCAGAGGACGCCGATGATCGCGTTGAAGCGGGTGAAGACGTTCGCGCGGACGATGTCGACCGTGGAGCGGCTGCTGCGCACGGGGACGTCGTTGACCTCGCCCCGGGCCACCCGCTCGGCGACCTCGGCGGCGGTCAGGCCTCTTGCCCGGGGGAGGGGAGCCGGCACAGGGTGCACGGGATCGAGTTCGGCGCCCGCGTCGATGTGCGTCATGCAGACGACGGTACGGGGGGATCTGGGGCGCCACACGCCCAGAGCGGCAAAGATCCGACCAGGGGAGGACGGGAACGCGGGGAAATGATGCCGTAGTTGTACGGGGCGCCCAGGGCCCGGGGATCACCCCGTAACCCCCGTAAGCTGTCCCCATGGCGAAGTGGACACCCAGGCACGAGGCACCGGAACCCCTTGAGGGGCCCGTTGTCGCCACCATCACGGGTGGCACGGTCCTCTGGTTCGTCCTCTTCCTGGCGCAGCTTCCCTTCTACGGCTGGTTCGACGACCGCGGGTATCTGTGGTGGCTGTGGACGTGCCTGGCCGGCGGGGGACTCGGGTTCATCGGCATCTGGTACGTACGCAGGCGGGACGCGGCGATCAAGCGCGCGGCGGCCGAGGCCGAGGCCCATACTGACGCCGATGCCCGGACGGATGCCGCTGCCGACGCGGGAGCCCAGGCGGATGCCGCTGCCGATGCGGGCGCCGATTCCACCGCCACCGCGGCGGAGGACCGTCACGTAACCCCGTAGGACCGTTGCGTAACCCCGTAGGACCGTTGCGTAACCCCGTAGGGCCGTCACGTAACCCCGTAGAACCTCTCCGTCTCCTCGACCGAGGTCTGGAACCGCGCGTCGAAGTCATCGCGGACGAGCATCTGGACGACATAGTCCTGGACGCTCATTCCCCGTTTCGCCGCACGGTCCCGGAGCCGTTCGAGCAGCTCCCTGTCCATCCGCAGACTGAGCACGCTGGTCCCCATGCGTACGAGGGTTGCCGCCGTCGGCCGTGCCGCGGGTCATTTTTCGGCGCGAGCTCACTCATATGGGTGACGGCAGGGTTCAGTGTCCGGGGTCACGGGCATAGGGGGCAGCCGTCCGGGTGGTATTTAGCGAGGGTAATGAGTTACGCTAAACAACATGCCTGACCTCACCCATGGCGACGACGTTGCCGCCGTGAACTCCCTGCGATCCGCCGTGATGCGTCTGTCGCGCCGACTCAAGCACCAGCGGGTCGACGAGTCGCTGAGCCCGACCGAGATGTCGGTACTCGGCACCCTGGCCCGATGCGGCACCGCCACGCCGGGCGAGCTCGCCCGCAAGGAACATGTGCAGCCGCCCTCGATGACCCGCATCGTCGCCTTGCTCGAAGCCAAGGGACTGGTCAGGCTGGAGCCGCATCCCGACGACCGGCGCCAGAAGGTCGTCACGCAGACCGAGCGCGCCGAGGCGATGCTCGAGGAGAGCCGCCGCAAGCGGAACGTGTGGCTGGCCGGACTGGTCGACGGGCTCGACGAGGACGAGTGGGCCAAGCTCCGCGAGGCCGCTCCCGTCCTGGAGAAGCTGGCGCACCTGTAGCCGTACGGGGCCGTACCGCACAGCCGTGCGCAGCCCCTGTAGTCGAAAGCCCGCCCGTCTCCCACCACCACCCTCAACCGAGGCACTGCGGGCCGCACCCCTAGTCAAAGGAGGCGAACCCTGTTGAGTACGGGACCCGGAGCAACCTCCGCCCCCGGACCGAACACCCCCGATTCCCCCGCCGCCGTCACCGCAACCGCCCAGTCGGCCAAGTCGTCGACCTTCAGCTCACTGCGCATCCGGAACTACCGGCTCTTCGCCAGTGGAGCCATCGTCTCCAACACCGGCACCTGGATGTCCCGCATCACCCAGGACTGGCTGGTGCTGAGCCTGACCGGCTCCTCGGCCGCGGTCGGCATCACGACCGCGCTGCAGTTCCTGCCGATGCTGCTCTTCGGCCTGTACGGCGGAGTCATCGCCGACCGCTACCCCAAGCGCCGCATGCTGTTCTTCACCCAGGGCGCGCTGGGCCTGTGCGGTCTCGCGCTCGCCGTGCTCACGCTCAGCGGCCAGGTGCAGGTCTGGCACGTGTATCTGATCGCGTTCCTGCTCGGCATGGTCACCGTCGTCGACAACCCGACCCGGCAGACCTTCGTCTCCGAGATGGTCGGCCCCGACCAGGTACGCAACGCCGTCAGCCTCAACTCGGCCAACTTCCACTCCGCCCGCCTCATCGGCCCCGCCGTCGCGGGCGTCCTGATCTCGACGGTCGGCAGCGGCTGGGCCTTCCTGATCAACGGCCTCGCCTTCCTCGCCCCCATCACCGGCCTACTCCTGATGCGCACGGGCGAGCTGCACAAGGTGGAGCGGATGCCGCGCGGCAAGGGCCAGCTGCGCGAGGGCCTGCACTATGTGGCCTCCCGGCCCGAACTGATCTGGCCGATCGTGCTCATCGGGTTCGTCGGCACCTTCGGTTTCAACTTCCCCATCTGGCTCACCGCGTTCGCCGACGAGGTCTACCACGCGGGCGCCGGTACCTACGGCTTCCTCAACACACTCATGGCGGTCGGTTCGGTCGCCGGAGCACTGCTCACCGCCCGCCGCGGCTCGGTGCGGCTGCGGATCCTGGTGGGCGCGGCCCTGCTGTTCGGCGTACTGGAGATCGCGGCGGCGCTGTCCCCGTCGTACTGGCTCTTCGCCCTGCTCATGATTCCCACCGGCATGGCGGCCCTGACCGTGAACACCACCGCCAACGCCAGCGTCCAGATGGCCACCGACCCGGCCATGCGCGGCCGCGTCATGAGCCTGTTCATGATGGTCTTCGTCGGCGGTACGCCGCTGGGGGCGCCCATCGTCGGCTGGATCACCGACACGTTCGGCGTCCGCATCGGCTTTGCGTTCGGCGGCCTGATCTCGCTGCTCGCGGCGGCGACGGTCGGCTTGGTCCTCGCCCGCGTCGGCGGCCTGCGGCTGTCGGTGGGCTGGCACCACGGTCATCCGCGGATCCGCTTCGTGCCGCGGGAGGAGAAGCGGGAGCTGGCGACGGTGGCGTAGGCCGGACGATCGCGTTGTGCAGGCCGGGGCCCGGCCTCAGTCGCGGGGGAACTCGTCGGTCTTGAGGACGAGACCGACGGCCGTCCCGGTCAGGTCGATCTCGTCGCCGAAGTCGAGGCTGGCCTCGACCCGGTACTCGCCGTCCTTCGGCAGCGTGTGCAGGTGCCACCGTCCGGTGTACGGGTCCACGATCAGATACACCGGCACCTCGGCGGCGGCGTACGCGGCCTTCTTCGGCTCGTAGTCGTTGCGGCGGGTGTCCTTGGAGATCACCTCGGCGACGAACTCGACGTCCTGATACCGCAAGCGGCCCCTGTCGTCCGGCTCGAAACCCTCCGCGAGGGCCGCCACGTCAGATGCGAACCCGTTGAGATGTCCGGGGAAGTCGATGCGGACGTCGGACATCAGGCACTCCTCCGGATACCGGGCCCACAGCTGCTTGAGGATGTTGAAGATGATCCGCCAGTGCGTGCGGCGCTGCGGCGACATGAAGATGTTCCCCCCGACGATCTCAACCTTGTATCCCTCGGGGACGGGCATCTTCTCCAGCCACTCGAACATCGCGTCGAGCGTGAGTTCGCCACTGTCTTCAGCCATCGCGATCCTGTCTTCAAGGACGGTCATCGTGGCGCTCCTCCCCGGCTGCCGCTCGGTCGAGTGCAGCCGCGCGGTACAACGATACGCACGGTGACCGGGTCACGCTCCGGCGCGAAGGCGCACAGCGGGGAGACTGGCTCCATGAGACTCTTCGCCGCCGTGCTGCCGCCGGAGGATGTGACCGCCGAACTCGCCGTGGTCGTCGACGAGCTGGGGAAGCTGCCGGGTGCCGAAGGCCTGCGCTGGACGGGCCGCCCCGGCTGGCACTTCACGCTCGCGTTCTACGGCGAGGTCGACGACGCACTCGTACCGGATCTGTCGGCGAGGCTTGAGCGGGCGGCACACCGGATGGATCCATTCGCGCTGGAACTGCGGGCCGGGGGCCACTTCGGGCGCCGGGCGCTATGGGTCGGCGCGACCGGCGACGTCCGTACGATGCGGCTGCTCGCCGAGCGCTCGGAGGCGGCGGCGCGCAAGGCGGGCGTCCCGATGGAGGAGCACCGCCGCTACCATCCGCACCTCACTGTCGCCCGGAGCCGGGGCCCTGCGGACTTCGCGCCGTACACCGCCCTGCTGAACGACTTCGCCGGGCGCTCGTGGACCGTGGCCGAGCTGTGCCTGGTCCGCAGCAACCTTCCCAGGTCGGGCGTACCGGGCGAACGCCCCCGCTACGAGACGCTCGCCCGCTGGGCCCTCGGCTCGGGCGACTGAGGCCGTCCGGTTACGCTCGACCACGTGGACCCGAAGACACGTAACCGGATCATGGCCGGCGTACTGGTGCTGATGTTCGTGGTGGTGGCGCTGGCATCGGCGCTCGGCGGCCGGTAGCCGACTCGGCAAGCGGCAGCGAGCGGTGCCGCGCGGCCGCCGCATCGGCGGTAACCGCGCGGTCGAGCCGTCTGGGCTACCGCGCGCTGCACAGGTCCGCCGGGTGACCGTCACGCGTGCACAACCGGCCGGGTGAGCCGAGGAGTTGGTGCACAGTCGGCGGCGGCGGGGGCGCACCGATGCACAGTCGGGTTCGGTGACGTGGCCGGGGGACGGACGCCCTTGCTTCGAGTGGACTCCAGGGCGTTGGCTGTTGCCTCATGAAGTACACGCAGCTCGGACGTACCGGACTCAAGGTCAGCCGACTCGTTCTCGGCACCATGAACTTCGGCCCGCAGACCGATGAACCCGACAGTCACGCCATCATGGACGCCGCACTGGACGCGGGTCTGAACTTCTTCGACACGGCCAATGTCTACGGGTGGGGCGAGAACAAGGGCCGTACGGAAACGATTATCGGGAACTGGTTCGCGAAGGGGGGTGACCGCCGCGACAAGGTGGTCCTGGCCACCAAGGTCTACGGCAACATGGCCGCGGACGGCGCCAGCCCCTGGCCCAACCACGACAAGCTCTCCGCGCTCAACATCCGGCGCGCGGTGGACGCTTCGCTCAAGCGGCTGCAGACCGATTACATCGACCTCTACCAGTTCCATCACATCGACCGCCGCACTCCCTTCGAGGAGATCTGGCAGGCGATCGACACCCTCGTCCAGCAGGGGAAGATCCTTTACGTAGGGTCCTCCAACTTCCCCGGCTACAAGATCGCCCAGGCCAACGAGATCGCCGCCCGCCGCCACGGCACGATCGGCCTCGTCAGCGAGCAGTGCCTCTACAACCTCGCCGAGCGCCGCGCCGAGATGGAGGTCATCCCCGCCGCGCAGGACTACGGCCTGGGTGTCATCCCCTGGTCCCCGCTGCACGGCGGTCTGCTCGGCGGCGTCATCAAGAAGGAGGTCGAGGGAGGCCGACGCGCAAGCGGCCGAGCCGCCGACGCCCTCGCCAACACCGCCATGCGCGCGCAGATCCAGGCGTACGAGGACCTGCTCGACAAGCACGGCATCGAACCGGGAGAGGCCGGCCTCGCCTGGTTGCTCACCCGCCCGGGCGTGACGGGCCCGATCGTCGGCCCGCGCACGGCCGAACAGCTCGACTCCGCCCTGCGTGCCGTCGAGCTGGAGCTGAGCGAGGAACTGCTGACCGGCCTCGACGAGATCTTCCCGGGGCCCGGGCCGTCTCCGGAGGCGTTCGCGTGGTGATGCCGTAGTCCGGCTGCCGGGGGTGGCCGCCGCAGCATCGGCCGATGGCCGGAGAGCGGTGGCCACCCATGCGCAGACCGTCAGTCGCGGGGGAACTCGGCCGTCGCGAGGTGGAGGTCGAGGCCCGCGACGGTGAGGTCGACGTCTGCGCCGAAGGCGACCATCGTCTCCGTCACGCAGCTTCGCCACGTCGGGGCAGAAGGCGTCTGGTACCCCGGGAAGTCGATACGCACGTCCGAGATAGGCACGGTGAACTGGACACGCCGTGATGCGGTCAGGCGGTTTCAGCCTCGTACGGCTCGCCCAAGTCCCACGCCTGGTACATCGCCTCCGCGAACGCCCCCGCGATCTTGTGCTCGCCGCTCGCGTTCGGGTGCGTGCCGTCGTCCGTGTCCAGGTTGATGCCGTACGACTCCGGGGCGGAGGCCAGCAGGAGCGGGGACGCCGGCTCGTCCAGGTCCGCCACCGCCTTCGCCAAGAGCGTGTTGAAGTGGGCTACCTCCGTGGCGAAGGCCACGTCCGACTCCGCCCGCACATTCGGGATCACCGGCAGGAAGACCATTCCCACACGGGGGTTGGCCGAGCGGGCCTCGGCGATGAAGAGGCGTGCGTTGGCCGCCGTCTGGTCCGCGTCCGTGTAGAAGCCCAGGTCGATCAGGCCCAGCGAGACCAGCAGGACGTCCGCCCGTTGCGTGCGTACCGCCTCGGCGATCAGCGGGGTCATGTGGCGCCAGCCCTCGCCCCAGCCCGCCAGGTGGGCACGGGGGAAGTCCGGGTCGGCGTACTCGTACGAGTCGGCGGTGTCCGTCGCCTTGTCGTAGAGCGTCTCGCGTGGGCCGACGATGCGGAACGGGCCGCCGTACGTCGCGCGCAGGTGCTGCCACATCCGGTAACGCCATGTGTGTTCGCCCGCGCTGCCGATGGTCTGGGAGTCGCCTACGGGCATGAACCTGAGCATCCGCTCATCATCCTCGACCACGGCGTGAGATCCCTGCCGGATCTTTGATCAAAGCGCGATCCGCGGTGTGAAGATGAACACCCTGCGTGAACGCGCGGCGGGGATGGCACGCTTGGGGGCATGCGCCGTTCGCTGTCGTTCCTCGCCTTAGCTCTGCTCTTCCTCGTGCTCGGCGCGCCCGTCGCCGCCGTCGCCGCCGTCGCCGCCGTCGCCGCCGACGGCGACGACGGTTCGGACGGGTTCACGATCAAGGACCCGGGGATCACCGAGTCCAGCGGCCTCGCCGCCTCCCACCGGCACAAGGGCATCTACTGGACCCACAACGACCAGGACGAGGGCGCCTACCTCTACGCCATCGACAGCAAGACCGGCGACACCGTCGCGACGATCACCATGACCGGCGTGGGAACCCCGCGCGACATCGAGGCCATCTCCATCGGCCCGGACAACGAGATCTACGTCGGCGACATCGGCGACAACGACGGTGTGGAGTGGTCCTATGTGTGGGTCTATCGCCTGCCCGAGCCCAAGCAGCTCAAAGACCAGACGATCCGGGCCACGCAGTACGTGGTGAAGTACTCCGACGGCCCCCGCGACGCCGAGTCGCTCGTCGTGCACCCCAAGACCGGGCGCGTTTACATCATCGACAAGCACGAGGACGGCGGGCACCTGTACGACGGTCCGGCGCAGCTCTCCGCCTCCGGCACGAACGTCTTCAAGCCCATCGCCCCCATCGACCTGTGGACCACCGACGCCGCTTTCTCCCCGGACGGCCGACAGCTCGCCGTACGCGGCTACTTCGGCGGGATCGCGTACGAGTGGAACGACGGGAAGCCGAAGCGACAGGGCAGGCTGAGCGTGCCGCTCCAGGGGCAGGGCGAGTCGGTGACGTACACCCCGGACGGGTCCACGCTGCTGTACGGGACCGAGGGGGAGGAGAGCCCTGTCGAGCCCGGCAGCGTCCCCGGCGCGGAGGGCGGCAAGTCCCCCTCGGAGGACGGGAGTTCGGCCGCCGACGGGGAGGGTGCCGGTGACGGGCCGAACGACAACCTCAAGATGGCCGCCATCGCTCTCGCCGCCGGGCTCGTCGTCGTCTACGGGCTCAAGCGGCTGCTGAGGCGAGGGTCCTGACCGGCTGACCGGTGCCGCGAGGCAGCCGGGCGCGCGCCTCACTTCCCCATCGGCCGCACCTCGTAGTGCAACGTCGGCGTCCGCATCACCTTGTGGGCGACCGGCACGAGGACGCCCTGCAGGAACGGGTGCTTGCGGCGCAGCAGCTGCGCCGCGTGCCTGTCCTCCTCGCTGCCGTGCTCCAGCAGCCGGGTCCGGGCGTGGATCTGTGGCCCGACGGGGGCGCCGCGCGGGGTGGCGGGGGCGAGCTCCACCTCCTGGTTGTTGCGCAGCCGCTTGACCTTCGACGCCTTGCCGGGCGTGCGGAAGTACGCGTGGTCGCCGTCCACGACGAGATTCACGGGAGTGCCCACGCCTGTGCCGTCCTTCTTGTGGGTGGTCAGCAGGGCGGCCCACTGCCTGGCGAAGGGGATGAGCTCGGGGCGCGTGACGGGAATGCTCATGTCTCCATAGATGCACCGACCGCCCTGTTTGTCACCCTTTGCTGTGCCGGGCTTCGCTGCGCCGGGCGACGAGCGATTCCAGCCCGTCCAGGAGCCGCTGCAGCCCGAACTCGAAGTGGTCGAATTCGGTGCCGAAGGCGTCCTCGCTGAGCGAGGCGAGGACGGGGTAGCGGCCACTGGTCATGGCTTTCTCCAGGGCCGGGGCCTGGGCCTCCCAGAACTCCGTGTCCGTCAGACCCGACTTCCGCTCCGCCTCCTTCTGGTACAGCTGCGTGCGGGCGGCCCCGATGACGTACCCGTCGATCATGATGATCGCCGAGACCAGCTCAGGGTCGGTCAGGCCCATGGGCTTGATGCGGGCGAGCACCATCTCCATGCCGTCGAGGGCGCCGGGGCCGAGCACCGGACGGGTCTGGTTCACCTGGAGCAGCCAGGGATGGCGGCGATAGAGGGCGAGGGTCTCGCGGCCCAGGGTCTCCAGGGTCGCGCGCCAGTCGTCGCCGAGCGCGGCCTCGTCCCCGGACGGGCGCTGAACGCGGTCCAGCATCAGGTCGAGCAGTTCGCCCTTGCCGGGGACGTAGCGGTACAGGGACATCGTGCCGGTGCCGAGCTCCGTGGAGAGCCGGCGCATCGACACCGCTTCCAGGCCCTCCGCGTCCGCGATCCGGATGGCCGCTTCCACGATCAGGTCGAGTGTCAGTCCCGGTTTCGGGCCGCGACTGGGGCGTTTGCCCGTGTCCCACAGGAGGTGGAGGGTGCGGACGATGTCTCCGCTGCCACTGGTTTCCGGACCCGACGTGCTCGCCATGTGCATCAGGATAATCCCTTGGACCAGAAACTGGGTACGGTGTACCCTCAAAAGGGTACGGTGTACTCAGTTTGGGTTGCCGCAGGGATTTCAGGGTTCAGGCGTTCTGGTTCACGGGAGGGGTGCACATGAGCGGTTACGCGGTCCGGGCCGAGGGGCTCGAGAAGAGGTACGGGGAGAAGCGGGCCCTCGACGGCTTCGACCTGGCGGTGCGGGAGGGAACCGTCCACGGACTGCTCGGGCCGAACGGCGCGGGCAAGACCACCGCCGTCCGCATCCTGTCGACGCTCATCAGGCTCGACGGCGGGCAGGCGCAGGTGGCCGGGCTGGACGTGGCACGGCAGCCGCGGGACGTACGGGCACGGATCGGCCTCACCGGCCAGTACGCGGCTGTGGACGAGGTGCTGTCGGGGCGGCAGAACCTGGAGATGTTCGGCCGGCTGTTCCACCTGGGCGGACGCGGGGCGCGCCTGCGGGCCGGTGAGCTTCTGGAACAGTTCGACCTGGTCGACGCGGCCGACAAGGGAGTCGGCAAGTACAGCGGCGGCATGCGGCGCCGCCTGGACCTCGCCGCCTCGATGATCCTCACCCCGACCGTGCTGTTCCTGGACGAGCCGACCACCGGGCTCGATCCTCGTGGCCGGGGTGAAGTCTGGGATTCCGTACGGGCGTTGGTGGCGGGCGGCACGACCGTCCTGCTGACCACCCAGTATCTGGACGAGGCCGACAAGCTCGCCTCGCACATCACCGTGATCGACCAGGGGCGGGCCATCGCCGACGACACCCCGGAGGGGCTGAAGAACACGGTGGGCGGCGACCGTATCGAGGTCGTCCTCGCCGACCGCGCCGACATCCCGCGGACCGTGAAGGTCATCGCCAAGGTCTCCGACGCCGAACCGGAGACGGACGAGACCGAGCTGAAGGTGCACGCGCCGGTGACCGACCGGGTGCTCGCCCTCACCGAGGTGGCGCGCACGCTTCAGGACGAGGGCGTCCCGGTGGAGGACATCGGGCTGCGCAGGCCGAGCCTCGACGACGTGTTCCTGAGCCTGACGGGACACCGCACGGACGTTTCCCAGAACCTCAAGGACCCCAAGGACTCCAAGGACTCCAAGGAAAGGGCGGCGGCATGAGCGCGCTCGACCTGACGACCGGACAGAGCGGCCACGGTCGTGCCTACTGGGCCCTCGCCGACTGCTGGAACATCGTGCGCCGCGGCCTCACCCACTACCAGCGCCAACCGATCAACATCGCCTGGCAGTTGGGCTTCCCGATCCTCTCCGTCCTCCTCTACGGGTACGTCTTCGGCAGCGCGATGCAGGTCCCCGGAGGCGGGGACTACAAGGACTTCCTGATGCCGGGCATGTTCGTGATGACGATGGCCTTCGGCTTCATCAACACCGCGACGGTCGTCGTGTACGACTCCACCAACGGCGTCATCGACCGTTTCCGCTCCATGCCCATGGCGCCGTCCGCGGTCGTCGCCGGGCGCGGTGTCACCGATCTGGTCGTGGCCTGCGCGGAGCTGACGATCCTGATGCTCACCGCGATCGCCATGGGCTGGCGCCCGGACGGCGGTCTCGACTTCCTGCTCGCCTTCGGACTCCTGCTGTGGCTGCGCCTCTCGCTGATCTGGCTCGGCGTATGGCTCGGGCTCCTGGTCCCCAACCCGGAGGCTGCGGGCGGCCTGTTCGCGGTCGCCTTCCCGCTGACCATGATCTCCAGCATCTTCGTCGCCCCCCAGCTGATGCCGGACTGGCTGGGCTTCGTAGCGGCCTGGAACCCGATCTCGTCGACGGCCGCGGCCACGCGCGAGCTGTTCGGCACCCCGGTCGGCAGCGGCGACTCGTGGGTCGAGCAGCACGCGCTGCTGATGTCGGGGGTATGGCCGGTGATCCTGACGGCGATCTTCCTGCCGCTGGCGGTACGCAGGTTCCAGAAGCTGAGCAGGTGATTTCTGCGGTACGCAATGGGGGCGCCCGGCACTAGAAAGTGCCGGGCGCCCCCATCTGCGTACGAGATCGATATCTGCGTACCCGAGTACGAACCAGATACGAATCTGAGTGGTCAGAGCCGCTCGATGACGTAGTCGACGCACTTCGTGAGGGCCTCGATGTCCGCCGGGTCGATCGCCGGGAACATCGCGACGCGGAGCTGGTTGCGGCCGAGCTTGCGGTACGGCTCGGTGTCGACGATGCCGTTGGCGCGCAAGACCTTGGCCACGGCGGCGGCGTCGACCTCGTCCGAGAAGTCGATCGTGCCGATGACCTGGGAGCGCTTGGCCGGGTCGGTGACGAAGGGGTTCGCGTACTTGAGGTCCTCGGCCCAGCCGTAGAGGGTGCGGGCGGAGGTGGCGGTGCGGCGGACCGACCAGTCCAGGCCGCCCTGGCCGTTGAGCCACTCCAACTGGTCGTTGAGGAGGAAGAGGGTGGCGAGGGCCGGGGTGTTGTACGTCTGGTTCTTGCGGGAGTTGTCGATCGCCGTCGGGAGCGAGAAGAACTCCGGGACGTGGCGGCCGGACGCGTGAATTCGCTCGGCGCGCTCGATGGCGGCCGGGGAGAAGATGCCGATCCACAGGCCGCCGTCGGCGGCGAAGGACTTCTGCGGGGCGAAGTAGTAGACGTCCGTCTCCGCGATGTCGACGGGGAGGCCGCCGGCGCCGCTCGTCGCGTCCACGACGACGAGGGAGCCCTCGTCGGCACCGTCGACCCGCTTGACGGGGGCCGCGACGCCGGTGGAGGTCTCGTTGTGGGTGAACGCGTAGACGTCCACGCCCGCCTCGGCCTCAGGGTCCGGGTGCGTGCCCGGGTCGCTCGCGATGACGGTCGGCTCGGCCAGCCAAGGGGCGAGCTTGGCTGCCTTCGCGAACTTCGACGAGAACTCGCCGAAGCTCAGGTGCTGCGACTTGTTCTCGATCAGCCCGTGGGTCGCGACGTCCCAGAACGCGGTGGAGCCGCCGTTGCCGAGGATGACCTCGTACCCCTCGGGGAGGGAGAAGAGGTCGCGTACGCCTTCGCGGACCTTGCCGACCAGGTTCTTGACCGGGGCCTGGCGGTGGGACGTACCCATGAGAGACGTACCGGTGGCGGCCAGCGCGTCCAGCGCCTCCGTCCGCACCTTGGAGGGGCCCGAGCCGAATCGTCCGTCGGCGGGCTTGATGTCAGCGGGAATCTGGATCTCAGCCACGTGGGGAGCCTATCCGCTCCCGGAAACCTGGGCGAAACGTCGTCCGTCGGGTGAGACGGGTGAACCCCGACGCGAGACGAACGCGCCGGGGTTTGAACAAAGGCCCGGACAGGGGCAGACAAGGTCAGTAGCGCGTGGGGAACAGTTGCGGCGACCGGTCGCCCGGCCGGGGGAGCGAGGGCCTCGAACCACCCTCCCGTTCGTGCCCGAGTTGTGAAGGCGACTCCCGAACCTTCCCAGTACGATCACGAACTCTCATATAGTGACCGCCAGTTGAGCACCAGGTGTCGCATCCCGCCCAGGACACGACCGAGGACACGATTCATGACCGCGCCCATCCCTCCAGCGCGCCCCAGCCGAGATCGGCCGTCCCTCGCGCACCCCAGAGGCGAACGTCCCAGCCTGCGTGCCGTCGCGCCCGCGCCGCTGATCACCGCCGTACCGGCCGCGCTCGCCGTCGCCGGAGCGGTCGTCGCGGCCCCCGAGTCGTTCCGCGTGCCTCTGGCGTGCGGTGCGGCCGCCGCCGCCCTGCTGTTATGCGCGGCCGTCGCCTTCGCGAGCCACGCCACGCAGAAGGCGCGCCTGTTACGCAGCCGCCTCGAAGCCGTCACCGACGACGCGGGGCGGCTGCTTCAGGAACGGGCGCGTATCGCCGAGGAGTCCACCCGCGAACAGGCCCGGCTCACCGAGGAGTTCGAGCGTGAACGCGTACACGAGGCCGATCAGTTCACCCAGGAGAAGACGCGCCTGAGTGGCGAACTCGCCCAGGAGCGTGCCCGCCTCGGCGCGGAGAACGCCCGTCTGGCCCAGGAGTTGCGCCGGACCAGGACCGAGGGCGGCGCCGCGGTCTCGGCCGCCGCCAACGCGGCCGGGCGGATGCAGGCCCTGGCCACGAGCATGCTCGCCGATCTGCGGGCCATGGAGGAGAAGCACTCCGACGAGGACGTACTCACCGACCTCCTCCACCTCGACCACCGCACCGCCCAGGTGGGCCGTCTCGCCGACTCCGTCGCCGTCCTCGCGGGCGCGCGTTCGGGGCGCCGCTGGGCGCGGCCCATCGTCATGGAGTCGATCCTGCGCGGCGCGATGGGCCGGATCGGCGGCTACCAGCGCGTCCGCCTCCACTCGGCCAGCGAGGCCGCGGTCGCCGGGCACGCCGCCGAAGGCGTGATGCACGCGCTCGCCGAACTCCTCGACAACGCCGCGAACTTCTCGCCGCCCACCGCCGAAGTGCACGTCTACGTAGAGGAAGTGCCGGCCGGCGTCATCGTCTCCGTCGAGGACGCGGGCCTGGTCATGGGCGACGTACAGCTGCGCCGCGCCGAACGCGCCGTCGCCGGTGAGCACGCCCGGCTCGGCGGTCTCACCGGCACCCGTCTCGGCCTCGCTGTCGTCGGCCGCCTCGCCCGCAAGTACGGGCTGAAGATCTCCTTCCGCCCCTCCGCGCGCGGCGGCACGGGCGTCCTCGTCCTCATCCCCCAGGACATCCTCGCGGGTCCTGGCGCCGCCGAGCCCGCACCCGCCCTGCCGCGGACCAAGCCCGAGGGCCAGATCCAGGCCCAGGCCCGGCCCCCAAAGGCATACGGCTTCACCGGACCCGCCGCCCCGGAATCCGCGCCCGCCTCGCCGCGGACCACACCAGGGCTCCCGGTCCCGGTCCCGGCCCACACCCCGGAGTCGTACGCCGCTGCCCGCGCCCTCCCCGACCTGGACCCGGAGCCCGTCCCCACCCACGAGTCCCCGGACCGCACCGGCGAGAGCGAGACCAGGAACAACAGCGACACCACCAGCGGCCTCCCCAAGCGCCGCCGAGGCCGCACCCTCGCCGAAGCCCAAGCCCAAGCCGAAGCCGAAGCCGCAGCCGCAGCCGAAGCCGCAGCCGCAGCCGAGGCTGACGCCGAACGCGCCCGCCCCGCAGCAGCGACCCCCTCACCTCGCCTCACCCACGCCGAGAACGCCCGCATCCGCGCCGCCCGCTTCGGCACCTTCCGCCAGGCCGTACGGGGCACGGCGGCGAACGAGGCCGCACGAGCCGATGCCGCCGATCACGTCGTACGAGACACCACGCCCGTCACCGAGCCGACCGCGACCCCCCAAGCCCCCGCGCACGCGACCCCCCACCTGGAAGGCGACCCCACCCCATGACCGGCACCACCGCGACCGTGACCGCCGACGAGAAGCTCAGCTGGCTCATCGAGGGCCTGCTGGAACGCACTTCGGGCGCCCGGCACGCGCTCGTGCTCTCCCGCGACGGGCTGAAGCTGTGCCGTACGGGAGGGCTCACCGCGGATCAGGCCGACCAACTCGCCGCGATCGCCGCCGGGATCCAGTCGCTGACCCACGGTGCGTCCATGGAGTTCGGGGACGGCAGCGGGGGCATCCGGTCGGCCATGGCCGAGTTCTACGGCGGGGTGCTGTTCATCGTCGAGGCGGGCTCGGGCGTACACCTCGCCGTGGTCACCGACGAGGAGGCGGACGCCGCAGTCGTCGGGCACAACATGAGCGAGTTCGTGGAACAGCTCGGCGGACACCTGAGCGCGCTGCCACGTACGTCATGAGCCGCCCGGGCAGGGACGACGCGCCCGACCGGCTCTACACCCTTACCGGAGGGCGCAGCCGGTCCGCGCTCGACACCCCGTTCGACCTGGTCACGCTGATCGTCGCCGAGTGCGACCCGGCGCCGGGCATGCAGTCCGAGCACGCGGCGATCCTGCGGCTGTGCGAGCGGCCGACCGCGGTCGTGGAGCTCGCCGCCGAGCTGCGGCTACCGCTGAGCATCACCCGGATCCTGCTCTCCGACCTCCTCGCCGCGGGCCGCGTCCGCGCCCGACATCCGCGCCGGGGTGATGCGGGCGGCGCCCCCGATCCCGACGTACTGGAGCAGGTGCTAGTTGGACTCCGAAACCTCTGAAACCTCACGAATCGCCCCCGGTCCCTCCGGAACGTCTGGAACCTCTGGAGCCTCTGGAACTTCTGCGACGGAACCCGTCGCCCTCGGCGGGCACCGGCTCCAGGCCGAACCCGCCGCGCTGTACCGGGAGTTGCGGCGCGAGCACGGCGCCGTGGCGCCGGTGCTGCTCGACGGTGACGTACCGGCGTGGCTCGTTCTCGGCTATCGCGAGCTGCACCAGGTCACCGGTGATCCCGTGCTGTTCAGCCGGGACTCCGACCTGTGGAGCCAGTGGCCGCGCATCCCCGACGACTGGCCGCTGCTGCCGATGATCGGCCGTAAGCAGCCGTCGATCCTCTACACCGTCGGCGAGCGGCACCCCGACCGCGCCGCGATGATCAGCGACGCGCTCGAAGCCGTCGACGCCTTCCAACTGCGGGGCCACGCCGAGAAGTTCGCCGACGAGCTGATCGACGCGATCTGCGCCAAGGGCGAGACGGACATCGTCGCGGACTACGCGATGCTGCTGCCCGTGCGCGTACTGGCGACCCTGTACGGGTTCGCCGAAGAGCAGGGGCCCGGCCTGGTCACCGCCCTCAACGACATGATCAACGGGCGCGAGAACGCCCTCGCGGGGCAGCGGCATCTCGCCACGTCCATGGCGCGACTGGTCACGGACCGGGCAGCACGGCCCGCGGACGACGTGGTGAGCCGCATGCTGGCCGACGGCTCGGGCTTCACGTACGAGGAGATCACGCAGGACCTGATGGTGCTGATGGCCGCGGGCCATCAGCCGACGGCGGACTGGATCGGCAACTCGTTGCGGTTGATGCTGACGGACGAGCGCTTCGCGGCCTCGCTGTTCGGCGGCAGGCACAGTGTCGCCGAGGCCATGAACGAGGTGCTGTGGGAGGACACGCCCACGCAGAACGTGGCCGGCCGCTGGGCCTCCCGCGACACCCAGCTCGGCGGTCGCCGCATCAGCGCGGGCGATCTGCTGCTGCTCGGCCTCCAAGCCGCCAACAGCGACCCGCAGGTACGCGTCGACGGCTCCGCCCTCACGGGTGGCAACAGCGCGCACTTCTCCTTCGGCCACGGCGAGCACCGCTGCCCGTTCCCGGCCCGGGAGGTCGCGGAGGTCATCGCGCGTACGGGCATCGAGGTGATCCTCGACCGGCTGCCCGACCTCGACCTGGCCGTACCGGCCGACTCGCTCACGCGCCGCCCGTCGCCGTGGCTGCGGGGCCTGACGGAACTGCCGGTGAGATTCACGCCGAGGCACGCACTGGGCTGCAACACGCTCTGACCGTCACAGCCACTGCAAGCGCCGTACGAACCGACCGCCGTACGACCGACCTTGGGGGCCTCTGCCCATGACCACCGAGACGAGCCCGACCCGTATCGCTCTCGATCCCTTCGTCAGCGACCTGGACGGCGAGAGTGCCCGGTTACGTGCCGCGGGGCCGCTTGCCGCCGTGGAGTTGCCGGGGGGCATTCCGGTGTGGGCGGTCACGCATCACGCCGAGGCCAGGCAACTCCTCACAGATCCACGGCTGGTGAAGGACATCAATGTCTGGGGTGCATGGCGGCGCGGCGAGATCCCGCCGGACTGGCCGCTGATCGGGCTGGCGAACCCGGGCCGTTCGATGCTCACCGTGGACGGTGCGGAGCATCGCCGGATGCGTTCGCTCGTGGCGCAGGCGCTCACGCCGCGGCGCGTGGAGCGGATGCGGGAGCGGATCACCAAGCTGACGACCGATCTCCTCGACGCGCTTCCCCAAGGCGCCGGCGCCCCCGAAGTCGTCGACCTGAAGGCGGCGTTCGCGTACCCGCTTCCCATGTATGTCATCGCGGATCTCATGGGCATGGACGACTCCCAACTCCCCCGCCTCAAGCAGCTGTTCGAGAAGTTCTTCTCGACCCAGACGCCGCCGGAGGAGGTCATCGCCACGCTGACCGAGCTGGCGGGGATCATGGCGGCCACGGTCGCGACGAAGCGCTCCGCTCCCGGCGACGATCTGACCAGTGCGCTGATCCTCGCCTCCGAGGACGGTGACCGTCTGACCGACGAGGAGATCGTCTCGACGCTGCAGTTGATGGTGGCGGCCGGTCACGAGACGACGATCTCGCTCATCGTCAACGCGGTTGTGAACCTGTCCACGCATCCCGAGCAGCGCGACCTGGTACTGGCCGGGTTGGCCGACTGGTCGTCGGTGATCGAGGAGACGCTGCGCTGGTCGACCCCCACGTCTCACGTCCTGATTCGTTTCGCGACTCAGGACGTCCCGGTCGGCGACAAGGTCCTCCCGGCGGGCGACGCCCTGATCGTCTCGTACGCCGCGATCGGCCGCGACGAGAAGGCCCACGGGCCTTCGGCCGGTGACTTCGACATCACGCGCGTCCCGGAGAACCGCCACATCTCCTTCGGTCACGGCCCGCACGTCTGCCCCGGCGCGGCGCTGTCCCGCCTGGAGGCGGCGATCGCGCTGCCCGCGCTGTACGAACGCTTCCCGGAGCTCGACCTGGCGGTCCCGGCGACGGAACTCCGCAACAAGCCGGTGGTGACGCAGAACGATTTGTTCGAGCTGCCGGTGCGGTTGGGGGGCTGAGGGGGCTCGCCCAGTGGGTGCGCCCCTGCCGCCGCGCTCAGTTCAAGTGGTTCAACCGTCGGCCGCGGCTTTCGGCGACCCGGAGTGCGTCGCGGAGGGCCTCGGTCAGCCGCTCGGCGAGGAATCGGAGGTCGCCCGGCGGGGTGTCCGGGAGCATGGCGTGGGCGTGGGCAAGGAGTTGTGTGCCCATGCCGAGCTGGATGGACTCCGTGACGTCGGCCAGGCGGGACACGGGTCCGCCGCACTCGTCGGTGAGCAGGTAGCAGGGCTTGCCCCCGGCACCGGCCCAGGGCAGCAGGCGCCCCTCGCGCGCCAGCTGTGGCTGCGGTGACTCCTGTCCCATCAGGCGACCTCCACCCCGTGGATCCAGTACGGGCCGGGCGCGTCCAACCCCAGGGTGGCCAGGGCGAGTTCGCGACGTCGCCATCGCTGTTCGTGGGCGATCACGTACGGGCGTACGGGCCTGGTCGCGGTGGCGTCGAGCGGGGTGTCCAGCCCGTACGGGCTTCGGTGGGCCGGTAGCTGCACGGCCTGTGGCTGCGGCAGGACAGTGGTGGGTGCGGGGTGGGGCGGGCGTACGCGGTGCGCTCCGCGTGGAATGAATAGGAGACTCACCCAGGCGGTGATGCGGCGGATAAGGTCGGTCATGTCGTCAGCTCCGATTCAGCTGGTGGCCGCGCCCCGGACGGCTTGCTCCCGTCGCGGGGGTTTCTTCATGGCCTCACCGTACTCGAGGCAGTCTAGGCATGCTAGGTGTTCTACGTATTCCCTGTATCGCGTAGAAGCCTAGGCATGCGCATGCTGGAGCGGTGATCGAATTTGTTCCCGACATCCCCCGCTGGCGCCAGGTGGCCGAGGTGGTGCGCGGCCGGATCGCCGACGGCACCTATCCGCCGCGCACGCGTGTCCCGTCCGTTGTCCAGCTCACCGCGGAGTTCGGGATCGCCAACGCGACCGCGCACAAGGTTCTCAGCGCGCTGCGCGAGGAAGGGCTGACGTATACGGAGCCGGGCCTAGGCTCCTTCGTCGCCGAGCCGCCCTCGAAGCCCTCCGAAGGGGCCGGGAAGTAGGGCGCTGGGTCGGCGTACAAGACCGCCTCTCAAGGGATTGGAAGGTTTGGGGCGCCGAGGGGATCTGGCGGCTGTCCCAAACCTATTACTGCTGCATCGCCCCTATGGGCGTCCCGTCAGGCTGCGGTTGACGTCGTTCGTAAGCTGCTAAGTGGGTTTACGCTCCTTGCGTAGTCCATTACTGTGTACGTTGCAGTGCAGCATGCTGAACAGTACGTCGTCTTGGAAGGCCCCCGTGAACCTCCCCCGTGCAGACCGGTCCCCGTCGGCAGGCGCGACCGCGGCCGAAGGTGCGGTCACGCAGCCGGAGGCTGTCGCGGTGCCCGGAGGGGCGCCGGGCCGGAGGCGCCGATGGGGCTCCCTGGGCCCCGTCGGGCTGGTGCTGGCCGGAGGCGTGTCCGTTCAGTTCGGTGGGGCGCTTGCCGTGAGTCTGATGCCGCGGGCCGGAGCGCTCGGCGTGGTGAGCCTGCGGCTTGTGGTCGCCGCCGTCGTGTTGCTCGTCGTCTGCCGGCCCCGGCTGCGCGGGCATTCGCGGGCCGACTGGGGGACCGTCGTCCTCTTCGGGATCACCATGGCCGCCATGAACGGGCTCTTCTACCAGTCAGCCGCCCGCATTCCGCTCGGTGCCGCCGTCACCCTCGAAGTGCTCGGGCCCCTCGCACTCTCCGTCCTGGCCTCACGTCGCGCGATCAACCTCGTCTGGGCCGGTCTCGCCCTCGCCGGCGTCTTCCTTCTCGGTGGTGGGGGCTTCAGCACGCTCGATCCGGTCGGCGTCGCGTTCGCCCTGTCCGCGGGGGCCATGTGGGCGGCGTACATCATCTTCAGCGCGCGTACGGGCCGCCGGTTCCCCCGGGCCGACGGGCTGGCGCTGGCCATGGCGATCGGGGCGGTGCTGTTCCTCCCGCTGGGCATCGTCGAGTCGGGAGCGAAGCTCCTGAACCCGACCACGATCGCCCTGGGCGCCGCCGTCGCGGTGCTCTCCTCCGTCCTCCCGTACACGCTCGAACTCCTCGCCCTGCGCCGCCTGCCCGCCTCGACGTTCGCGATCATGATGAGCCTCGAACCGGCCGTCGCCGCCCTCGCCGGTTTCCTCGTCCTCAGCCAGACCCTCACCCTGACGGAGTCCCTCGCGATCAGCCTGGTCATCGCGGCGAGCATCGGCGCGGTGCGGACGCAGGTCGGACGAGGGAAGGCCCGCAACGTCACCTGAGGCCATCGTGTGACGCCATCGCCGGTGACGCGCGCCACCGCGTCGCTGAGCACCGGCATCGGTGAGCACCGACATCGGTGAGATCAGCGCCGAGCATCGCCCGGTCTGACGGACGGGAGCGGCACAGAGCACGAGGGCCCGCACGCCCCACGCGAGCGGGCCCTCGTGTGTCTCCGGACCTGTCGGTGGCACCACACCGAAAAAATTTCCAAGCACGCTTGCTTGTTTTTGCGACCGCTGCCATGCTCCAGGACACACCGCGCCGCACACCGCCGTCCCCTCAGGGAGCGCCCCGTGTCCGACCCCACGCCCGTACTCGACGACCTGCGCGAGGAGAGCAACGAACTCGACCGGATCGTAAGGGAGTTGAGCGAGGAGCAGTGGGCGCATGCGACGCCCGCGCCCGGCTGGAGCGTCGCCCACCAGGTCGCGCACCTCGCCTGGACCGACCGGGCCGCGCTGCTCGCGGTGACCGACCCGGAGGGCTTCGCGAGGGAGGTGCAGAAGGCCTTCGTCTCCTCGGACACCTTCGTGGACGAGGGGGCCGAGGAGGGTGCCGGACTCCCGCCCGCCGAGCTGCTCGCGCGGTGGCGTAGGAGCCGGGCGCTTCTGCAGGTCGCGCTGCGAGCGGCACCGCCCGGCGCGCGCTTCGCCTGGTTCGGGCCGCCGATGTCCACCGCCTCCATGGCCACCGGGCGGATCATGGAAACCTGGGCCCACGGGCAGGACATCGCCGACGCGCTCGGCCTCGTACGCAACCCCACCAACCGCCTCCGCCACGTCGTACGCATCGGCGTCCGGGCCCGCGACTTCGCCTTCTCCGTACGGGGGTTGAGCGCGCCGAAGGAGGAGTTCCGCGTCGAGCTCGTGGCGCCCTCGGGGGACGACGTATGGGCGTACGGCCCCGAAGACGCACCCCAGCGCGTCACCGGACCCGCGCTCGACTTCTGCCTGCTGGTCACCCGGCGGGCCCACCGCGCCGACCTCGCCGTGCACGCCGAAGGGCCGGACGCCGACCGGTGGCTGGACATCGCCCAGGCCTTCGCGGGACCGCCGGGCGCGGGGCGCGAGCCCAGCGGAGCCACAGGGTGAGCCCGGAAACGAGACTGGAAACGAGCCAGGAAAAGGCCCCTCCCCTCCGCATCGGCAACGCGTCGGGCTTCTACGGCGACCGTTTCGACGCGATGCGCGAGATGCTCACCGGCGGCCCGCTGGACGTCCTCACCGGCGACTACCTCGCCGAACTCACCATGCTCATCCTGGGACGGGATCGGCAAAAAGACCCCGGCGCCGGGTACGCCCGCACCTTCCTGCGCCAGTTGGAGGAGTGCCTCGGGCTCGCGCACGAGCGAGGCGTACGCATCGTCGTCAACGCCGGTGGCCTCAACCCGGCCGGACTCGCCGACTCCGTAAGGGAGTTGGCCGGCCGTCTCGGCATTCCGTCGCGCGTCGCCCACGTCGAAGGTGACGACCTCACCCGCCTCCCCCACTCTCGGCTTCGCTCGAGCGGGGGGACCCCCACCCCGGGGCTCCTCGCCGCTCACGCCTACCTCGGCGGCTTCGGCATCGCCGCTTGTCTGCGCGCGGGCGCCGACATCGTCGTCACCGGCCGTGTCACCGACGCCGCGCTGGTCAGCGGGCCCGCCGCCGCCCACTTCGGCTGGCGGCCGGACGACCACGACCGGCTCGCGGGGGCCGTCGTCGCCGGGCACGTCCTGGAATGCGGGACGCAGGCCACCGGCGGCAACTACGCCCACTTCACCGACCACCACCGGAGCACCTTCCTCCACCCCGGCTTCCCGCTCGCCGAACTCCACGAGGACGGCTCCAGCGTCATCACCAAGCACGACGGCACCGGCGGCGTCGTGGACGTCGGCACGGTCACGGCTCAGCTGCTGTACGAGACGGGCGCCGCCCGGTACCCGGGACCCGACGTCACCGCCCGGCTCGACTCCGTACGGCTCACCGAGGTGGGCCCTGACCGGGTGCGCATCGACGGCGTACGCGGCGAGCCCCCGCCGCCCACCCTCAAAGTCGGCCTCAATCGGCTCGGCGGCTTCCGCAACGAAGTCGTCTTCGTTCTCACGGGACTTGAGATCGAGCAGAAGGCGGCCCTGGTCCAGGACCAGATGGAAGCCGCACTCTCGGAAGCCAAGTCCCGTCCCGCTGCGATGAGTTGGGAGCTGGCCCGCACCGACCGGGCCAACGCCCCGACCGAGGAGACCGCGAGCGCGCTGCTCCGGCTCGTGGTGCGGGACGCCGATCCGGAGGTGGTGGGGCGGGCGCTGAGCGGGGCCGCGGTCGAGCTGGCGCTGGCCAGTTACCCGGGATTCCATGTCACGGCGCCGCCCGGGAAGGGCAGCCCGTACGGGGTGTTCGAGGCCGCTTACGTCGAGCAGGGCGCCGCACCGCACACGGCCGTGCTGTCCGACGGCAGGCGCGTACGCATCGATCCGCCGGCCCGTACGCGCGCGCTCGCCGATCCCGGCGAACAGCCGGTGCTGCCCGAGCCGTTGCCCGACGGCCGGGTGCGGCGGGTGCCGCTCGGGCGCGTCGCCGGCGCCCGCAGCGGTGACAAGGGCGGCGACGCGAACGTCGGAGTGTGGGCCCCCACGCATGACGCCTGGCGCTGGCTCGCGCACACCCTCACCGTCGACCGGTTCCGCGAACTCCTCCCGGAAACCGCCGACTTGACCGTCGTACGGCACGTACTGCCCAACCTCCGCGCCCTGAACTTCGTCGTCGAGGGACTCCTCGGCGAGGGCGTCGCCTCGCAGCACCGTTTCGACCCGCAGGCCAAGGCCCTCGGCGAATGGCTCCGCTCCCGTCACCTGGACATCCCGGAGGCGCTCCTATGACCGTCCTGGCGACCGCGCTCGACACTGCGGGCCCCGACTACACAGCCAACCGCGAAGCCATGCTCGCCAGGCTCGCCGAACTCGACGCCGAGCACGCGAAGGCCCTTGCGGGCGGCGGCGAGAAGTACGTCAGGCGGCACCGCGAGCGCGGCAAGCTGCTCGCCCGCGAACGCATCGAGCTGCTCCTCGACCCGGACACGCCCTTCCTGGAACTCAGCCCGCTGGCCGCGTGGGGGAGTGAGTACACCGTCGGCGCCTCGCTCGTCACCGGGATCGGCGTCGTCGAGGGCGTGGAGTGCCTGATCACCGCGAACGACCCGACCGTACGCGGCGGAGCCAGCAACCCCTGGAGCCTGAAGAAGGCACTGCGGGCGAATGACATCGCTCTCGCCAACCGGCTGCCGTGCATCAGCCTGGTGGAGTCGGGTGGCGCCGATCTGCCCTCCCAGAAGGAGATCTTCATCCCTGGGGGAGCGATGTTCCGCGACCTCACCCGGCTGTCCGCCGCCGGGATCCCGACCGTGGCGGTCGTCTTCGGGAACTCGACCGCCGGAGGCGCGTACATCCCCGGTATGTCCGACCACGTGATCATGGTCAAGGAGGGGGCGAAGGTGTTCCTCGGCGGGCCACCCCTGGTGAAGATGGCCACCGGCGAGGAGAGCGACGACGAGTCCCTGGGCGGCGCCGAGATGCACGCGCGCGTGTCGGGTCTCGCGGACCACTTCGCGGTCGACGAACCGGACGCCCTCCGCCAGGCGCGCCGCGTGATCGCCCGCCTCAACCACCGCAAGGCGTACGACGATCCAGGGCCCGCCGCGCCTCCCGAATACGACGAGGACGAGCTCCTGGGGATCGTCCCCGGCGACCTGAAGGTGCCCTTCGACCCGCGCGAGGTCATCGCCCGCATCGTCGACGGCTCCGACTTCGACGAGTTCAAGCCGCTCTACGGGACGAGCCTCACCACCGGGTGGGCCACTCTCCACGGCTATCCGGTGGCCGTGCTGGCCAACGCCCAAGGGGTGCTGTTCAGCGAGGAGTCCCAGAAGGCGGCCCAGTTCATCCAGCTCGCCAACCAGCGCGACATCCCGCTGCTGTTCCTGCACAACACCACCGGCTACATGGTCGGCATGGAGTACGAGCAGGGCGGCATCATCAAGCACGGCGCGATGATGATCAACGCGGTGTCCAACTCGACGGTCCCGCACCTCTCCGTGCTCATGGGGGCCTCGTACGGGGCCGGTCACTACGGGATGTGCGGGCGGGCGTACGATCCGCGTTTCCTGTTCGCCTGGCCCAGCGCCAAGTCGGCCGTCATGGGGCCTCAGCAGCTGGCGGGGGTCCTGTCGATCGTGGCCCGGCAGTCGGCCGCCGCCAAGGGGCAGCCGTATGACGAGGAGGGCGACGCGGCGCTGCGCGCCATGGTGGAGCAGCAGATCGAAGCCGAGTCCCTGCCGAAGTTCCTGTCCGGGCGGCTGTACGACGACGGGGTCATCGACCCGCGCGACACCCGCACCGTCCTCGGCCTGTGCCTGTCCGCGATCCACACGGCGCCCTTTGAGGGCGTACGCGGTGGCTTCGGCGTCTTCCGGATGTGAGAGGGGATCCCGTGATTTCCAGTGTGCTGGTCGCCAACCGGGGCGAGATCGCCTGCCGAGTCTTCCGCACCTGCCGTGAGTTGGGAATCCGAACGGTCGCCGTGTACTCGGACGCCGATGAAAACGCCCTCCACGCGCGCGTGGCCGACGCGGCGGTACGCCTCCCCGGTGCGGCGCCCTCGGAGACGTATCTGCGCGGCGAGCTGATCGTGAAGGCGGCGCTGAGCGCGGGCGCGGACGCCGTGCACCCCGGCTACGGCTTCCTCTCCGAGAACGCCGACTTCGCGCGAGCCGTCCTCGACGCGGGCCTCGTCTGGATCGGTCCGCCGCCCGAGGCGATCGAGGCGATGGCTTCCAAGACACGCGCCAAGGAGTTGATGGGGCTCGCTTCGATGGCCGACGTCGAGGAGGGCGATCTGCCCGTCCTGGTGAAGGCCGCCGCGGGCGGAGGCGGGCGCGGCATGCGTGTCGTACGCCGACTCGCCGATCTGGAAGGCGAGTTGGCGGCAGCGCGGGCCGAGGCCCTGAGCGCCTTCGGAGACGGCGAGGTCTTCATCGAGCCCTACGTGGAGGGCGGCCGGCATGTCGAGGTGCAGATCCTGGCCGACACGCACGGCACGGTGTGGCCGCTCGGCACCCGCGACTGCTCCCTCCAGCGCCGCCACCAGAAGGTGATCGAGGAGGCCCCGGCACCCGGTTTGACCTCCGAACCGACCGACTCCTTGTACGCGATGGCCGTACGGGCGGCCCGTGCGGTCGACTATGTGGGCGCGGGCACTGTCGAGTTTCTCGTCGCCGACGGCAAGGCGCACTTCTTGGAGATGAACACCCGCCTCCAGGTCGAACACCCCGTCACGGAGGCGGTGTTCGGGATCGACCTGGTGGCCCTCCAGATCCGTGTCGCCGAGGGCGCCCCCCTAGAAAAGGACCCTCCACGCGCGCGTGGCCACGCGATCGAGGCCCGCCTCTACGCAGAGGACCCGGCGAACGGCTGGACCCCGCAGACCGGCACCCTGCACCGCCTCACCGTCCCCGACGTCCGCCTGGACACCGGCTACTCGGACGGCGACGGGATCGGCGTCCACTACGACCCGATGCTCGCCAAGGCCGTCGCGCACGCTCCCACGCGCGCGGAGGCCCTGCGCAAGCTGGCGGGCGCCCTGGAGAGGGCGACGATCCACGGTCCGATCACGAACAGGGACCTCCTCGTACGCTCGCTCAGGCACCCGGAGTTCGCGACGGCCCGCATGGACACGGGCTTCTACGACCGGCACCTGACGGAGCTGACGGCGCCCGTCCCCGACCCGTACGCCCACCCGTCTCCCACCACCGCCCTCAACGGAGTCGCCGCGCGACCACCTCTGGTTGCCCTCGCCGCCGCGCTCGCCGACGCCCACGGCCGCTCCCGCTTCGGCGGCTGGCGCAACCTGCCTTCACAGCCGCAGACCAAGCGATACCTGATGGACGGCACCGAGTACGAGGTCCACTACCGGCACGCGCGGGAGGGCCTGACCGCGGACGGGGTACGCGTCCTGCACACGGCCACCGACCTGGTCGTACTCGAAGTGGACGGCGTACGACGGAACTTCGAGGTGGCCCGCTACGGCGACGAGGTGTACGCGAACACCACCGCACTCACGGCCCTGCCCCGATTCCCCGACCCCATGGCCCAGCAAGAACCCGGCTCCCTGCTGGCACCGATGCCGGGCACGGTCGTACGGGTCGCCGAAGGCCTGGCCGAGGGATCCCCTGTGCGGGCGGGAGAGCCCCTCATCTGGCTGGAGGCGATGAAGATGGAACACAAGATCTCCGCACCCGCCTCAGGGACGCTGAGTGTGCTGCACGCGTCTCCAGGCCAGCAGGTGGAGGTCGGCACCTTGCTGGCAGTGGTCCAGGACAACGAGCCCCCTTCTCCCTGAGGAGCCCCATGCCCCCCGTCGTGGAAACCGAAGAACACACAGCCCTCCGTGCAGCGGTCGCAGCCCTGGGTAAACGCCACGGCCGCAACCACGTCCCCGACGAACTCTGGTCGGAAACGGCCAAACTCGGCTACCTGGGAGTCAACCTTCCCGAGGAATACGGAGGCGGAGGCGGCGGCATATCCGAACTCTCCATAGTGCTGGAGGAGTTGGGAGCCGCAGGCAGCCCCCTCCTCATGATGATCGTGTCGCCCGCCATCTGCGGCACGGTAATCGCCCGCTTCGGCACAGACACCCAAAAACAGGAGTGGCTACCAGGCCTGGCAGACGGAACCCGCCTCATGGCTTTCGGCATCACCGAACCAGATGCCGGCTCCAACAGCCACCGCCTCACCACCACGGCCCGCCGCGAGGGCACCGACTGGCTCCTCACCGGCCGCAAGGTATTCATCTCCGGAGTGGACAAGGCCGACGCCACCCTCGTCGTCGGCCGCACCGAGGACGCACGAACGGGCAGGCTCAAGCCCTGCCTGTTCATCGTCCCGCGCGAAGCGGCCGGCTTCGAACACCGCGGCATCGACATGGAACTCCACACCACGGAGAAGCAGTTCGAGCTCACCCTCGACGACGTACGACTGCCCGCGGACGCCCTCGTCGGCGATGAGGACGCGGGCCTGCTCCAGCTGTTCGCGGGGCTCAACCCGGAGCGCATCATGACGGCCGCGTTCGCGATCGGCATGGGCCGCTACGCGCTCTCCAGGGCGATCGAATACGCCCGCGAGCGCACCGTGTGGAAGGAACCCATCGGCGCCCACCAGGCCATCGCGCACCCCCTCGCCCAGGCGCACATCGACCTGGAACTCGCCCGCCTGATGATGCAGAAGGCCGCCGCCCTGTACGACGCGGGCGACGACACCGCCGCCGGGGAGGCCGCCAACATGGCGAAGTACGCGGCAGGCGAGGCCTGTGTGAAAGCCGTCGACCAGGCCGTGCACACCCTCGGCGGCAACGGACTCACCCGCGAGTACGGGCTCGCCTCATTGATAACGGCCGCGCGCGTGGCTCGTATCGCGCCGGTGAGCCGGGAGATGATTCTCAACTACGTCTCCCACCAGACCCTGGGCCTGCCCAAGTCGTACTGACCACCACCCCGCTGTGCCAGCCGCGCGAGGAGGAACCATGTTCCGCAGCGAGTACGCAGACGTCCCGGCCGTAGAAGAACCCATCCACGAGGCGGTACTGGGCAGGGCCGTCGAACGGGGCGAGACACCGGCCCTGATCGACGGCGTGGACGGTACGACCCTCACCTACGCCCAACTCGACACGTTCCACCGGCGGATCGCCGCCGCACTCGCCGAGGCCGGCGTCCGCAAGGGGGACGTACTGGCCCTGCACAGCCCGAACACCATCGCCTACCCCGCCGCGTTCTACGCCGCCACGCGCGCGGGGGCGTCGGTCACCACCGTGCATCCCCTCGCCACGGACGAGGAGTTCGGCAAGCAACTGCGGGACAGCGCCACCCGCTGGATCGTCACCGTGTCGCCCCTCCTGGAGACGGCGCGCAGGGCGGCCGAACTCGCCGGCGGCGTACAGGAGATCTTCGTCTGCGACCAGGCCGAAGGGCACCGCTCGCTGCTCGACATGCTCGGCTCCACGGCCCCCGAGCCCGAGGTGGACATCGACCCCTCAGAGGACGTCGCGGCCCTCCCGTACTCCTCCGGGACAACCGGCGTCCCCAAGGGCGTGATGCTCACCCACCGGTCCATCGCCACCAACCTCGCGCAGCTCGCGCCCAGCATGCCGATGGGCCCGGGCGACCGCATCCTCGCCGTACTGCCGTTCTTCCACATCTACGGGCTGACGGCTCTCATGAACGCGCCCCTGAGGCAGGGGGCCACGGTCGTCGTGCTGCCCCGATTCGACCTCGACACGTTCCTCTCCGCCATCGAGAAACACCGCATCACGGGGCTGTACGTGGCCCCGCCGATCGTGCTCGCCCTTGCCAAGCACCCCGCCGTCGACGGCTACGACCTGTCGTCCCTGGAGTACATCGTCAGCGCCGCGGCACCCCTGGACGCCGAGCTGGCGGCGGCCTGTTCGCGCAGGCTGGGACTGCCACCCGTCGGCCAGGCGTACGGCATGACGGAACTCTCGCCCGGCACCCACGTCGTCCCCCGGGACTCTGCTGACCCGCCCCCTGGAAGCGTCGGAAAACTCATCGCCGGCACGGAGATGCGCATTCTCTCCCTGGACGACCCTTCCAGCGACGTCGGCGTGGGGGAGCGCGGCGAGATCGCCATCCGCGGACCGCAGATCATGAAGGGCTACCTGGGACGCCCCGAAGTCACCACCGCGATGATCGACGAAGACGGCTGGCTGCACACCGGAGACGTCGGTCACGTCGACGCCGAGGGCTGGCTGTTCGTCGTCGACCGCGTCAAGGAGCTGATCAAGTACAAGGGCTTCCAGGTGGCCCCCGCAGAACTCGAGGCCGTCCTGCTGACGCATCCCGGCATCGCCGACGCCGCCGTCATCGGCGTGTACGACTCCGACAACAACGAAGTCCCACACGCCTATGCAGTGCGCCAGCCGACGGCGGTCGACCTCACCGAAGGCGAGGTCATGCAGTACGTCGCCGAACGCGTCGCCCCGTACAAGAAGATCCGGCATGTCGACTTCATCGAAGGCGTGCCCAGGGCCGTCTCCGGGAAGATCCTGCGCCGGGAACTGCGGGAACTGCGGGAACTGAGGGAGCGCGCATGACCCTGGTGCGCCGGTCGCACGAGCGCGGCATCACCACCCTCACCCTCGACTCACCGGCCAACCGCAACGCCCTGTCCGTCGCCCTCATGGTCGAACTGTCGGACGCGCTGAAGCAGTGCGGCAAGGACAGCGACGTACGCGCCGTCGTCCTCACCCACACCGGGACCACGTTCTGCGCGGGCGCCGACCTGCGCCACACTCCCCCACTCTCGGCTGCGCTCGAGCGGGGGGACCCCTATCCGCCGACGGCGTTCGTCTGGCTGCTGAGGCAGATCATCGAGCTGCGCAAACCCGTCGTGGCCCGGGTCACCGGGCACGTACGGGCGGGCGGCCTCGGCCTGCTCGGCGCCTGCGACATCGCGGCCGCCTCCGCCGAAGCCACCTTCGCCTTCACCGAGGTACACATCGGCGTCGCGCCCGCCGTCATCTCCCTGCCCCTCCTGCCCCGCACCGACCCGCGCGCACTGAGCCGCTACTACCTCACCGGCGAGGACTTCGGATCGGCCGAAGCGGCGCGCATCGGCCTGCTGACGGCGGTCGGCAGCGACGTCGACGAGGTGCTCGAACCCGTCCTCGACGGCCTGCGCCGTGCCTCCCCCCAAGGACTGCGGGAGACGAAGCGGCTGCTCACGGCTAAGGTGCTGGAGTCCTTCCACCAGAACGCCGACGAACTGGCCGGGCTCTCGGCCCGGCTGTTCGCCTCCGCCGACGCTCGCGAGGGCATGACGGCATTCCTCGAACGACGGGATCCCCAATGGGTGCTTTGAACGCCGGGCTCGTGGACCGCGTCCCCAAGCAGGACCGCAGCCGCGCCACCCGGCAACGCCTGCTGGAAGCCGCCGTGGCCTGCCTCGCCGAACACGGCTGGGCGGGCTCCACGGTCTCCGTCGTCGCCGAACGCGCCGGGGTCTCACGCGGCGCTGCCCAGCACCACTTCCCGACCCGCGAGGACCTCTTCACAGCAGCGGTCGAGTACGTCGCCGAACAGCGCTCCACCGCCCTGCGCGCCCTCTTCCCCGACGGCCCCGCAGACCGCCGCGCCGTCGTCAGCGCCCTCGTCGACCTCTACACGGGCCCCCTGTTCCGCGCAGCCCTCCACCTCTGGGTCGCCGCCTCCAACGAGGACCAACTACGCCCCCGCGTCACGGAGCTCGAGGCCCGCGTGGGCCGCGAGACCCACCACATCGCCGTGGAACTGCTCGACGCGGACGAATCCCGCCCCGGCGTCCGCGAAACCGTCCAGGGCCTGCTGGACATGGCCCGAGGCCTGGGCCTCGCCAACCTGCTCACGGACGACGGGGCGAGGCGGGAACGGGTCGTCGCACAGTGGGGAAGAATCCTGGACGGGGTGCTCGACCGACCGCGCGCGGACCCCTTGCCGCGCACCGACCCCCGACCGCTCAGGGACTGAGCCGCTCCACCCGCCACCCACCGTCGGGGGTCGCGACATACCGCAGACGGTCATGCAGCCGGTTCTCCCGCCCCTGCCAGAACTCCACCGTCTGCGGCTCGACACGGAAACCACCCCAGCTCGGCGGCACCGGAACCTGCTCGCCCTCCGGGTAACGCGCCGCCAACTCCGCGTACGCTGCGTCGAGTTCGGCCCGCGAAGAGACCACGGTGGACTGCGCGCTGGCCCAGGCGCCGAGCTGCGAGCCGTGCGGGCGGGTCCGGAAGTACGCGGCCGTCTCGTCGCGACCCGTACGCCGCGCGACACCGCTGACGACGACCTGGCGGGCCAGCGCATGCCAGGGGAACAGCAGCGAGACGTACGCGTTCTCCGCCAGGTCGCGCGCCTTGCGGGACTCGTAGTTCGTGTAGAAGACGAAGCCCCGCTCGTCGTACTGCTTCAGCAGCACCGTGCGCGAACTCGGCCTGCCATCCACGCCCACCGTGGACACGACCATGGCGTTCGGCTCGTACACCGCGCCCTGCGCCGCGGCCTTCGCCGCCTGCCTGAACCAGTGCGCGAACTGCCTCATCGGGTGGTCGGCCAGCTCGGTCTCGTCGAGTCCCTCGGCCCGGTACTGCTTGCGCATCAGGGCCGGGTCGAGGACGGGGTCATGGTCGGTCACGCGGTCATCTTGCCGTATCCCGATCGCCGCACACCGCGTGGTGCCAGGCGGGCGTGTGCTTCGTCACACGTGGCACTGAGTGCCGCGAACTCTCCCCAAAGGTGGCACCAAGGGATATCGTCCTGTGGCCAAAGACGGGTGACCGCCCGCCGCAGCGGGCATCACCGGAGTACGCACGTACGTACGGACCGCGAGTCCAGCAGCGACCGCGGAACCGCACGTCGGCCACCCACCCGGCACGGACGTATGCAACCCCTGTATCGCAACCCCACAACGAACCCGTCGCCCACATCATGAGGAGCCGCCTGATGTCCGACTTCGTACCCGGACTAGAGGGAGTCGTCGCTTTCGAGACGGAGATCGCCGAACCGGACAAGGAGGGCGGCGCCCTTCGCTACCGGGGCGTCGACATCGAGGATCTGGTCGGCCACGTCTCCTTCGGCAACGTCTGGGGGCTCCTCGTCGACGGCGCATTCAACCCCGGCCTGCCGCCCGCCGAGCCCTTCCCGATCCCCGTCCACTCCGGCGACATCCGCGTGGACGTCCAGTCGGCCCTCGCCATGCTGGCACCCGTCTGGGGCCTGAAACCCCTGCTGGACATCGACGAACAGCAGGCCCGCGAGGACCTCGCCCGCGCCGCCGTCATGGCCCTCTCCTACGTCGCCCAGTCCGCCCGCGGCCAGGGCCTGCCCATGGTGCCCCAGCGCGAGATCGACAAGGCCCAGTCCGTCGTCGAACGCTTCATGATCCGCTGGCGCGGCGAACCCGACCCCAAGCACGTCGCGGCGGTCGACGCGTACTGGACGAGCGCCGCGGAACACGGCATGAACGCCTCGACCTTCACCGCCCGCGTCATCGCGTCCACCGGCGCGGACGTGGCGGCAGCACTCTCCGGCGCGGTCGGCGCCATGTCCGGCCCCCTCCACGGCGGCGCCCCCTCCCGCGTACTCGGCATGATCGAGGAGATCGAACGCACCGGGAACGCCGAGGCGTACGTGCGCCAGGCCCTCGACAAGGGCGAACGCCTCATGGGCTTCGGCCACCGCGTCTACCGCGCCGAAGACCCCCGCGCCCGGGTCCTCCGCCGCACCGCCCGCGAACTCGGCGCCCCCCGCTTCGAAATCGCCGAAGCCCTGGAAAAAGCGGCCCTCGCGGAACTCCACGCCCGCCGCCCGGACCGCGTCCTCGCCACCAACGTCGAGTTCTGGGCCGCCATCATCCTCGACTTCGCCGAAGTCCCGGCCCACATGTTCACATCCATGTTCACCTGCGCCCGCACGGCAGGCTGGTCCGCCCACATCCTGGAACAGAAGGGCACAGGCCGCCTCGTACGGCCGTCCGCGCGCTATGTGGGCCCTGGCACGCGCGACCCGCGCGAAATCGAGGGCTACGAGGACATCGCCCACTGAGCCCGTTGGCGGGCAGCACAGAACGCAGACGACCCGCGAGCTCTGGTCCCCTCCGAGGAGGGAGCCGGCCGGACTTACCGGCGAGCTCGCGGGTCGGGTGACTGCTTTGGATTGGGCCGGCTGCGCGTCTCTAACCCGCGCTGGTCCGGCACCGCACTGGATGTGGTGACGGGCCGCTAGCCCGCAGCCACCTCTCCTGTCCGGTTTAGATACATCTGCCGAACCACCTCCTTTCCGAAGTAACAGTCACCTTAGGAACCGCTCGGACTTCGTTCAACCGGTTTTTGGGTACGCCACGAATCTGCGGACTCTGGGAGGGCGGGGCAGCGCATGCGCGTGGTGACGTGGAACCTGTGGTGGCGGTTCGGGCCGTGGGAGCAGCGGCGGAAGGCGATTCTGGCCGTTCTGCGGGACTTGCGGCCGGATGTCGTCGGGCTGCAGGAGGTGTGGGCGTGCGGTGGGGAGAACCTGGCGGAGTGGCTGGCGGACGAGTTGGGGCTGTACTGGACGTGGGCCGCTTCGGAGGCGCCCGAGGGGTGGCAGCGGCGGCTCGGGGACTCGACGGTCGATCTGGGCAATGCCGTGCTCAGCCGGTGGCCCGTCGTGGACCGGGCGGTGGTGCGGTTGCCGAAGCCTGACGGGGAGGACGACGGGCGGCTGGCGCTGTATACACGGCTGGACGCGCCGGTCCATCCGGTGCCGTTCTTCACGACGCACCTGACCTCCCTCGCTCACGCTTCGGCAGTGAGGGTCGAACAGGTCCGCGTTCTCGCCGGGTTCGTCGCGGATCATCGCGGCGGGACGGCGTTTCCGCCGGTCATCACCGGCGATTTCAACGCCTGGCCCGACTCGGACGAAATCCGGCTGTTCGGCGGCTGCAAAACGGCACCGGTCGTCCCCGGGCAGGTGTTCCTCGACGCCTGGGCGTACGCGGATCCAGGGATCCCGGCGGCCACTTGGGCCGCGGCCAATCCCTACGTCGCGCCCGGCAATCCCGACCTCCGCATCGACTACATCCACGTCGGACCGCCGGGCCCGGACGCCCTCGGCCACGTCCGCTCGATCCACCGAGCGGGCGACGGCCCCGTCGACGGCGTATGGCCGTCCGACCACGCGGCGGTCGTCGCGGACCTGGCGCCGGCCGCGTACAGCTGGCCGGCACGGAGCCGACGGGACCTGTGAGGTGCGTTTCCGGCGTGCAACGATTTTCTTCAATCTTGTGGGAACCCGGTGTGTGCTGCGTCACGTTCGAGTTGAATGATTACTAGTGAGTGATTCGCAGTGAGGGAACGGGCGCGCGGGCGTACCGCGCAGGACACGCCGACACGGCCTGCAGGGGGTGCCAGGTGAGTGCTTCCCGGCGTAGTGGGACTACGGACGAGCTGGGGCCGCAGGAGCCCGAGCGGGACGGGTCCGATCTGCTTGCCGCTTTGCTGGATGGGATGGACGCGGCGTTGTGCGCTTTTGACGCCGACAGTGTCGTGACCCATTGGAATCGTGAGGCGGAGCGGATACTCGGGTGGAGCGCGGACGAGGCGGTCGGGCGGCACGGGTTCGCCGGGTGGGCCGTGCGGACCGCGGACGCCGAGGAGGTCGAGAGCCGGCTGATGTCGGCGATGCACGCCCCCGGTCGGCAGGTGCACGAGTTCGCGCTGCTCACCAAGGAGGGCGGACGGGTCCTCGTACGAACCCAGTCCGCGGCCGTGCGTGGGCCCAACGGGAAGCCCGCAGGGGTCTACTGCGCCTTCAGTGAGGTACACGCGCAGATAGATCTGGAGCGGTCGATCGCCCTGAGCGAGGCGTTGCTCGAGGACGCGTCTTGGGGCGTCGTACTCGTCGACGC
This sequence comes from Streptomyces sp. NPDC006365, assembly GCF_042870755.1. Taxonomy (NCBI): domain Bacteria; kingdom Bacillati; phylum Actinomycetota; class Actinomycetes; order Kitasatosporales; family Streptomycetaceae; genus Streptomyces; species Streptomyces sp. NPDC006365. The sequence goes on along the minus strand of NZ_JBIAHS010000009.1, from coordinate 170,455 downwards.
CGATCTGCGGCCCGCCGTCGTCAACGCGCACGCGGCTCGCGCGCTCGGCATAGGGCGTACGGCCGTACTGGGGCGACCCCTGGGCGAGTTGCTCGCGCAGGGTGTCGAGGAGCTGGAGAGCGCGCTCGCGCATGTGCTCGCCGAGGGGGCGCCGCCCGCGCTCGCCGAGATGTGGGTGACCGTGCGGACGCCGGAGGGCGAGAAGCGGCGGTGCTGGCGGAGCGGCTTCCTGCGGCTGTCCTCGCCGCTCGCGGAAGAGCCCGTTCCGCTCGGTGTCGGCTGGCTCTTCCAGGACGTCACGGAGAGCAAGCAGAGCGAGCAGGAGGCCTCGCAGCTGCGGTTCCGGGCCAACCAGCTGCACCGTGCCGCGCGCGCGGCGGCAGAGTGCGAGGACCCGGCCGAGGCCGCGGTCGTCCACCTGGACTTCTCGCTGGCCGGCTTCGCCGACCATGCGCTGATCGACCGGGTCGCGGGCGGCTCCGTACGGGACGGCGAGGAGACGGTACGCCTGGTACGGGCCGCCGCCACACCCTCGGGCGCTCCGGGACCCAGCCTGCCGGCCGACGGACGTGCCGGACTGCCCGTGCGGTATGCCGAGGGGCATCCCGCCCTCCAGTGCGTGGAGCGGATCGGTTCCGTACGGGCCAGTGCCGGCGCGTCCGATCCCGAGCAGATCCGCGAGTGGGCCGTCGCCCGCCAGTGGCCGGGCGACGCCATGCACGCCCTGTGTGCGGTGCTGCGCAGCCGGGGGCGGACCCTGGGCGTCGTGACGTTCCTGCGGGGCGCCAGCCGTACGCAGTTCGAGCGGGCCGACGCGATGTACGCGGAGGATGTCGGGGTGCGGATCGCCGCGCTGCTGGACCTGGCGGATGAGCGCTTGGCGGAGCGGCGGGAGCGCGGCTGAGCCGCGTACCTCACTGCCGGTAGAAGATCCGGTCCGCGTATTCCTCGAAGACGCGGGCGTTCCATTCGTGGCCCCCGTCCACGTTCCCCGAGCGCAGGAGCGGGGGCTCGATGCCGCGGTCCGCGAGAGCGCCGGCCGCCGTGGCCATGACCGCCTGGAGGAGCGCCGACGTGACGATGCCGGAGGTGGGGGCGAAGGGGGCGGGGACGGTGTCGAGGGTGAGTTCCGCGTCGCCGACCGCGATCTTCGAGTCGAGGACGATGTCGCAGTGGTCCTTCAGGTACGTACCCGAAACATGCCGGGACTTCGTCTCGGAGGCGTACGCGACCGACGTGACCCCGATGACCTTGAGGCCCTTGGCCCGGGCGTTCATGGCCATCTCGACGGGGAGGGGGTTGCGTCCGGAGAGGGAGATGATCACGAGGAGGTCTCCCGCGCGCGCGGGGCTGGAGTCGAGGACGACGCCCGCGAGGCCGTCGACGCGTTCCAGGGCGGAGCCGAGTGTGGCCGGCATGACGTCCACGCCGACGGCGCCCGGTACGCCGAGCAGGTTCATGAGCGCGAGGCCGCCCGCTCGGTAGACGATCTCCTGCGCGGCCAGCGAGGAGTGTCCGGCGCCGAAGGCGAACAGCCTCCCCTCGGCGGCGACCGTGTCGGCGATCAGCGTCCCGGCGGCCGCGATGCCCTCGGCCTCCTCGTCCCGCACCCGCTCCAGGAGGCCGATCGCGGCATCGAAGAATCGCCCGCCCAGCTCGCTCCCACTGATCGTCACCGGCGAAGCCCCTTCGAAGTCGCGTCGCTGAGTCCGTCGGGGAGTCACTGAACCGCCGCCCCGCCACAGTCGTTCTTCCCGATCGTGCCGCGGATCACGTTGCGGTCTGGACCAGTGCGCTGTCAATACGGGCGAGCAGGCCGGGCACGGAGACGGTCCCATACCCGCCACGGCGAATCCGTAACCCCCTGCTTTCGCCCGCGCGGCACGGTTGTCAGTCCGATGCGTCAGAATTGACGTCAGGGCCAGCGCACACGCCGGTGAGCCACTCAGCCTCCGGCAGATCTCATCAAGGGGCACGTATGTCCGGACTGATCGACACCACGGAGATGTATCTCCGCACCATCCTCGAGCTGGAGGAGGAAGGTGTGGTCCCTATGCGCGCCCGGATCGCCGAGCGGCTCGACCAGAGCGGGCCGACGGTCAGCCAGACGGTGGCGCGGATGGAGCGCGACGGTCTGGTGGCGGTCGCCACTGACCGGCATCTGGAGCTCACGGACGAGGGCCGTCGGCTGGCCACGCGCGTGATGCGCAAGCACCGCCTCGCGGAGTGCCTGCTCGTCGACGTGATCGGTCTGGAGTGGGAGCAGGTGCACGCCGAGGCCTGCCGCTGGGAGCACGTGATGAGCGAGGCGGTCGAGCGCCGCGTACTGGAGCTGCTGCGCCACCCGACCGAGTCGCCGTACGGGAATCCGATCCCGGGCCTGGAGGAGCTGGGCGAGAAGGACGGCGCCGACCCGTTCCTGGACGAGGGCATGGTCTCGCTGGCCGACCTGGACCCCGGGACCGATGGCAAGACGGTCGTCGTACGCCGCATCGGTGAGCCCATCCAGACGGACGCCCAGTTGATGTACACGCTGCGGCGGGCCGGGGTGCAGCCCGGCTCGGTGGTCAGCGTGACGGAGTCGGCGGGCGGCGTCCTGGTGGGCAGCGGCGGCGAGGCGGCCGAGCTGGAGGCGGACACCGCCTCACATGTTTTCGTAGCGAAGCGCTGACGCCGAGTGATCGGACGGGTTAGGGTTCCAACCTCCTCGCAGGGTCGGCCGAAGGGGCGACTCCGGCGTGGGGAGGTTGCCCCGGGCGCCGATCGGCGGGGGGTGGGGCCCGGTCGGTTCACCCATGCCACTGGGGTGGCCGGACGCACCACAAGCATCGAAGCCATCGATGACCCGACCTGACACGACTGCCAACTCGCCTTTCTTTGCGGGCAGTTGACTGTTCCGAAGCGCAGCGCATTCATGGGTTGCGTGTAAGTCTGTCTCTGGGAGGAGGGGGAGGCATATGCGCCATGGAATGTTCGAGGGCCCCGGCGCCCTGCGGCGCCGGGGCCTGTCCTCCCCTGTGCTGACCCGGAGCCCCGAGCTCTCAGGGTCATCCCCTGCGGACCGATTTCCCCGAGCGGCCCGCCTCCCGCTGAAGATCTCCCCTCAGCGGCGGCGATCAATCACTGAACGAGGTCACTCGAACGAGGGGTGTTACCGTGCAGAGGACGCGTTTCCGAACGCGTATTCGATAGCGTGGTGACGGAACCACCGCACGGGACGCTGGAACAAGCAACGGGCACAGCCCACGGCACAAAGCACAACCAGCAAGCGCAACCAACAGGAGCAGCGGCACGACGAGTCAGTACGAGCCCAGCGGCCACTCGTGCGGGACGAGCGGGCCGAGTGGATCAAGGGGGGTGCCAACGTATGGTGCGGCGCATCGACGTGACCGGAGCGGACGGCGTACGCCTTGCCGCCTGGGAGTTCGCCGATCCTCCCAAGACCGGGGAGATCGAGCGATCGCCGGGCGTGCTGTTACTGCACGGCCTGATGGGCCGTGCCTCGCACTGGGCGTCCACCGCCCGCTGGCTCTCCGAGCGGCATCGCGCCGTCGCACTCGACCAGCGCGGTCACGGCCAGAGCGACAAGCCCCCCGAGGGCCCGTACACACGTGACGCGTACGTCGAGGACGCCGAGGCCGCGCTCGAACAGCTCGGCCTCGCCCCGGCCGTCCTGATCGGCCACTCCATGGGCGCGCTGACCGCCTGGCAGCTCGCCGCGAAGCGCCCCGACCTCGTCCGCGGCCTGATCATCTGCGATATGCGGGCCTCCGCGCTCGGCGTGGCCTCACAGCGCGAATGGGAGGAATGGTTCAAGTCCTGGCCCGTCCCCTTCGCCACGCTCGCCGACGTCCGCAAGTGGTTCGGCGAGGACGACCCCTGGGTGGAGCGCCCGAACCCGTCCCGTGGCGAGTTCTACGCAGAGGTCATGGCCGAGTCCGACGACGGCTGGCGCCCCGTCTTCGAGCCCGCACAGATGCTCAAGTCCCGCGAGACCTGGGTCTACGACGCGCACTGGGAGGAACTGGCCCAGGTCCGCTGCCCCGCCCTCGTCGTACGCGGCCTCGACGGCGAACTCGGCCGCGCCGAGTCCCAGGAGATGGTCCGAGTCCTCCCCCACGGCCAGTACGCGGAGGTCGCCGACGCCGGCCACCTCGTGCACTACGACCAGCCGGAGGCTTGGCGGGGGGCGATCGAACCGTTTTTGGACGGGGTGCTCACGGGGTGAGGCGACGAGTGCTCAGGGATGAGCCCCTCGGGTTCACTCCTGACGCATCCCTGATCGCACCCTCGCCTCACCCTTTGCTGACCGCCGCCAGGATCTCCGGCAGCCGCGCTGCCGTCCGTGGTGCGGCCAGTCGCAGCCCCAGCAGGGTGATCCCCGCCCCGTACGCGGTCCCCAGCGGCAGCAGCAGCCACGTCCAGTCCTCGCCGCTCGCCGACGCATTCAGCCAGATCGTGAGTGCGATGACCGGTGCGCACAGCAGGGCCGCCGCGACCATGCCGCCGAAGATGGAGATCCAGGCGAGGCCCGCCTGGCCGGGGGCCACGTTCTTGTAGCCCTCCTGCGGGATCGAATAAGGGAAGCGCGCGGAGGACCAGGCCCCGGTGGCCAGCATCGCGCCGAGCAACGCGAAGGACAGGCCCAGTACCTCTGGCAGGGCGGGCCAGTCGCCGAGCATCGCCGTGGTCAGGACCGTCACGAGGGTCGCGTACGGGAGCGTGATCAGCAGCAGCGCCAACGCCCGCCCCCGCAGCTCGACATACGCGTCCCGCGTCGACGAAATGGTCAGCGCGACCATCCAGAACGCGGACGTGTCCTGCCCGAACTGGTTGTACATCAGGATCCCGAGCATCCCGGCCGCGAAGCAGGCGAAGTAGATCGAGCCGGTGCCCTGCAGCGCGTTGAACACCGGCACGATCAGCCCGATCGCGAGCGAGGTCACCCACGCGGCCTTCGTCTTCGGATCGCGCCACACATACCGCAGGCTGCGCTCCATGACCGTGCCCGTGCGCCCGGCGGGCAGCAGCCGGGACAGGCCGGACGAGCGGCCCGCCGTGTCCCGCGTGGGCTCGGCGGCCTGGAGCGTGGAACCGTCCGGCGAGGTCATCAGCCGGGTCAGACTCCGCTGCCAGAGTGCCAGCAGACCCACCAACGCTCCGGTGCTCAGGGCGATTTGGGCGACTCCAGTGGCGTACGAGCCCTCACTCACCGAGTCCACCGCGCCGATCGCCGAGGCGGGCGGCACCCAGCGCAGCACCTCGGCCGCCGGATCCAGTGTGGACAGGCCCGAGGAACCGAGCTTCTGCGCACCGAAGTTGACGAGCTGTGCCCCCACGGCGATCACCAGGCCGCTCAGCACGGCGAGATCGCGGCCCTTACGGCTGGTCAGCAGCCGGACGTTGGCCGCGGCGACGGCACGCGCGAGGGCCACGCAGATGAGCAGCGCGAGGACGATCGCGACGACCCCGGTGACGTACGCGGCCACGCCGTGCGCCATCGCGATCACGGAGCCGGCGAACATGCACAGCGTGAACAGCGGCCCGATACCGACCAGCGAGGCCACCAGCAGGGCACGCACGAGCGGGCGCGGGCGCAGCGGCAGCATCACCAGGCGGGTGGGGTCGAGCGTCTCGTCACCACCGGGGAAGAACAGGGGTATCACGGCCCAGCCGAGCGCCAGGATGGCGGTGAGCAGCACGGTGACGCTCGCCGCGTGCGTGTTGCCGCGCAGCGCGATCAGGCCGATGAGCTGGAGCGCGGCGAAGAGCAGGGTGAAGACGATCGACGCGACGTACGCGGCCCGCCGTCCGGTCGACTGCCGCAGACCGTTGCGCAGCAGGGACAGCTTCAGGCGTACGAAGACGGGGGTTACCGATTCGACGGAAGTGGCCGCGGTCATCGGGCGCCGCCGCCCAGCCAGTCGAGGTCGGAACCGGTGTCGCGGCCGTTCGCGCCGACGAGTTCGAGGAACGCCTGCTGGAGGGAGCGCTCCGTGCCGCGCACCTCGGCGAGCGTGCCATGGGCGCGGATGCGGCCCGCGGCCATCACGGCGACCCAGTCGCACAGCGACTCGACCAGCTCCATGACGTGGGAGGAGAAGACGACGGTGGCGCCGGAGGCGGTGTAACGCTCCAGGACGCCACGGATGGTCTGCGCGGAGACGGGGTCGACGCCCTCGAACGGCTCGTCCAGGAAGAGGACTTCGGGGTTGTGGAGGAGTGCGGAGGCGAGGGCTATCTTCTTCCGCATCCCGGTCGAGTAGTCGACGACGAGCTTGTGCTGGGCACCGGCCAGGTCGAGTACGTCCAGGAGCTGAGTGGCCCGCTTGTCGACCTCGGCACCGGGCAGCCCCCGCAACCGCCCGGTGTACGCGAGGAGTTCCCGCCCCGACAGCCGCTCGAACAGCCGCAGCCCCTCGGGCAGAACCCCGATACGGGCCTTGACCTGAGCCGGATCCCGCCACACGTCGTGCCCGACCACCTCGACGGACCCCTGGTCGGGCCGCAACAGCCCGGTCACCATCGACAATGTGGTGGTCTTCCCGGCCCCGTTGGGTCCGACCAGCCCGATGAAGCGCCCCGCGGGCAACTCCAGATCAACCCCCGCGACAGCAACCTGCTCCCCGAACCGCTTCCACAACCCCTGCACCCGCACGGCGACTTCGCCCACCCTGGCTCCCTCGGTCATGGGGTGCACGATACGGGCCGACCATGACTCGCAGGCAGGTATGCAAGGGACGGGGCAGTGCCCCCGTAAGGGGCGCGGGGCTGTTGTCGATTTGCGGCTCCCGCCGTACCACCTAGCCGCGGAGCGACCGCCGCACATCCCGCCCACACGCGTATGCGATAGGCGAGATCAACTCCTCCGCGTCGGGCAACCACCGGTTGGCCGGCGTGGGCCGGCAGGCCCACTGGACCCGCCCGTGCGCCCCGAACCGCGTAGGCGGCGCGGCCACATACGTGCCCTCCCCGAGCACGTCCAGATCGAGCGAGGCAAGCGGCCACCCCAACTTCCGTACAAGATCAGGCACTTTCGCCGTGGCCCCCGGCAGCACAAAGAACTGCACCCGCCTATCGGGAGTACAGGTCACCGGCCCCAGCGACAGCTCCATCCGCTTCATCCGGGCCAGCGCAAGAAACCCCGCGGTCTCCGGAACGGAAATCGCGTCGAACGTACGCCCCGTGGGCAGCAGGATCGAAGCAGTCGGCTGCTTGGCCCACAGCCGCCGCGCAACGGTCGCACTGCCCGTCGCCTGCGTCGGCCAGTCCTCCCGCGCCGGATGTGCGCCGGGTGCGATGCAGGAGGGCTCGCCGCACGAGCAGCGCTGCACCCCGTCCACGGCTTCCAGCCAGGTGCCGGGAAACACGTCCCAGTGGCGCTCCTCGGCATAGCGCACGACGATGTCCTGCAGAGTCTCTCCGCGCTGCTTGGGGATCCGTGCGGTTTCGGTGCTCGTGATCGTCTCTTCCATGCTCAACTCAACTCCCGCACCCACCTGGCGTTACGGCCCCGACGTGCGCGGTGGGGGAGCACCGTTTTCGCACGTGGGGCGCATGGATGCATGGGTGGGGGCGCGCACGGGCAACGGCAGCGGGGGCTGGGTAGCCACGTGTGGGGGACGGCACCAGCCATTACCCCGGCAATCCTCATATGTCCCGCATCTTCGGTATGTCGGCGGGGCATTGATCTTCGAGGCCGGAACTTTCCGCTCCTTTCACGGAAGCCCGAGGTTGCGGCCGCTGAGGACACGTCTACTCGGTGCGTGGGCAGGCACCGTAGCCACAGGGGGTACGCCATGGCCGCAAGGCCGCTCGTCGCAAGGCAGCCGAACGAACGACTGCAGGCGCTCATCCAGGAAGCGGGCTGCTCGAACGCCGGGCTGGCCCGCCGGGTCAATATGTGCGGCGCGGAACACGGTCTCGATCTGCGCTACGACAAAACGTCCGTGGCGCGCTGGCTGCGCGGACAGCAGCCACGCGGTCGGGCGCCGGCCATCATCGCCGAGGCGCTGGGCCGCAAGCTGGGCCGCACGGTCACGATCGACGAGATCGGGATGGCGAACGGCAAGAACCTCGCCTCCGGAGTGGGCCTGCAGTTCTCACCGACCGTCCTCGGCGCCATAGAGCAGGTCTGCGAGCTGTGGCGCAGCGACGTGGGGCGGCGGGACTTCCTGTCCGGTTCGTCCGTCGCCGCCTCCGCGCTCGTCGAGCCGAGCCGCGACTGGCTGATCTCCTCGCCGGACGCACAGGTGGCGCGCTCGGCGGGACCGCGGGTCGGGTCGGCGGACGTGACGGCCGTGAAGGCGATGACACAGGCGCTGGTGGATCTGGATCACCAGCACGGCAGCGGGCACGTGCGCCCGGTGGTCGTGCACTACCTGAACAGCGTCGTCTCCGGGCTGCTGGCGGGCTCGTACCGGGAAGCCGTCGGGCGTGAACTGTTCGCGGCGGTCGCGCGATTGACGGAGCTGGCGGGCTATATGGCCGTCGACACCGGCCAGCCGGGGCTCGCGCAGCGCTACTACATCCAGGCGCTGCGGCTGGCGCAGGCGGCGGGCGACCGCGGGTACGGCGGGTACGTACTGGCCGCGTCCATGAGCCACCTGGCCGCGCAGCTCGGGAATCCGCGGGAGATCGCGCAGTTGGCGCGGGCGGCGCAGGAGGGGGCGCGCGGGCGTGTGACGCCGCGTGCGGAGGCGATGTTCCACGCCGCGGAGGCGCGGGGGCACGCGCTCATGGGTGACGCACGGTCGGCCCAGGTGGCATCAGGGCGGGCCGTCAACGCCATGGAGGCGGCCGACGACGCATCCGGGGACGACCCGCGGTGGATCGCGCACTTCGACGAGGCGTATCTGGCCGATGAGTTGGCGCATTGTCATCGGGACCTCGGGCAGGCTCAGGCGGCCGCGCGGTGTGCGGAGGAGTCCCTCGCCGGGCATCCGGAGTCTCGCGCCCGGCGACGCGCGATCGGGTTCGTCCTGCTGGCCACCGCGCAGGTGCAGCAGCGTGAGGTGGAACAGGCCTGCCATACGGGCATGAAGGCGGTCGAACTCCTCAACACGCTCCGTTCCAACCGTGGCGCCGAGTACCTGGAGGACTTCCAACAGCGGCTGGAGCCGTATCAGGACGAGCCGGTGGTACGGGAGTTCGGAGCGCGGCTGGACCTGCAAGCGGCGGCGTGAGGGGGTCAATAACAGCGTCCCGCGCGGCGATTCTGTTACAGGGCGTGCGGTGGGGCGAGGGTCACGTCCTGAGCTGCGTGGCATCGGATTGTGGGGACCCGGTAGCGTGAACCGACGATTCCGTAGATCCCCCATTCGTAGGAGTCCCGGTGACGCAGAACGGACTGGGCGACGAGCCCTCGCCGCGACCCGCGCGCGAAGGCATCGTGCTGCCGTCCGACGGCGGCGCCCCCCTGCTGCCGGGCACCCCACCGGACCACACGACGCCGGCGGGCGGCCAGTCCTGGGACCGGCCCTGGGGCCCCGGCCGGCCACCGCAGGCTCCGTCGGGCCAGGGCCAGGGCCAGGGCCACGGGGAGGACCAGGGCCGGCGTGAGGGGGAGGGCCAGGGTTGGCCGGGCCCGGCACAGGACGGGAGTGCACCGGCTCCAGCCTGGGGTGCACCGTCCGACTCCGCGTCGAACTGGGGCGGCGACCAGGGGCCGGGATACGGAGCCCAGGGAGCAGCGGGTTACGGAGCGCAGTCCCCCGACCAGGCGTCGCATTACGGAGCGCAGGGCTCCGCCCCGGCGCCGCAGTACGGGACGCAGAACGCCGACGCCCCGCCCCAGTGGGGCGCCCCGCCGGCGCCGAGTGGAGGGGGGCACCAGCCTCCTCAGGCGAACGCACCGACTCACCTGGCGCAACCGTCGGCTGACACGAGAGGGCTCTCTCCGGAGGGCCCGACCCCGCCGTCACAGGGGACGGAGGGGTACGGAGCGCCGCAGCGGACGGACGGATTCGGGGCACCGGGGCCGGGCGGATACGCCCCCTCGTCGGACTTCTCCGGCCAATCGGGACCGCAGGGCGCCGGCAGGCATGGGGCCCCGCAGGGGTCCGCCGAGCCGGCCGCCGCGCAGACGCCTGGTGGCTACGGCTCCGCACAGGCCCAGTCGGGCCAGGCAGCGCCGCCTCCCTCGGCTCGGCACCCGGAACCGCAGGGGCCCGGCGGCCCCACCGCTCAACAGGCGGACGGCGGTTATGGGGGTTCGCAGACGCCACCTGCGTACGGCACGCCGCAGGCTCCCCATGGCCAGGCGGCGCCACTGCCGCCCGCCGAGCACGCGGCACCGCGGATGCCGGGTGGGCCGCAGACTCGAAGCGGCCACGCCGCCCCGCAGGGGGCCGGCTCCACGCCCCTTCCTCCCGCCGAGCACGCGGCGCAGTCGCAGGCCGTCGGGCCGGGCAGGCACTCGGCGCCGCTGCCGCCCGCATCCGATGCGGACGAAGGCGCCACCCAGTACCTGCCGCCCGTCGCGTCCGGGGCAGCGGGGGCGCCCGGCGATGAGGGTGCCACCCAGTACATCCCTCCCGTGAGCCCGGGTGCTCTGCCGCCGGAGGCCCCGGCACCCTCCGATGCCGAGGCGACGCGGTTCCTCGGCCGGGTTCGACAGGGCGGCCCCGGGCCGATGCCCGCCGCGGGAGCCACGGCCGCAGGGGCGGGCGTTGGACCCATGCCGCCCGCCGCCGACCCGGACGCCCAGGCCACGCAGTACATCCCGCCGGTTCCCGCGCAGCCCGGAGGGGCAGACGCGGCGTATGGGATACGGCCGGGTGCGCCCGGCGACCGGCAGCCGCCGGCCGAGTTCGACAACCTCTTCCGGGAGTCGTCCGGCGGCCCGGACGCCACGCAGCAGCTGCCGCAGTTCGACCCGCAGGCGGCGCCCGGCGGACGCGCCGCCCGGCGTGAGCGCGGCTCGGCGGGCAGCGGCCGCGGCCGCATACCCCTCATCGCCGCCGTAGGCGTGGGCATCGCCGTGCTCGGCATCGGCGCGGGCGCCATGCTCAGCGGCGGAGGCGACGACGGCGGCGACGAGAACAAGACCGCGGCCGCCACGGCCCCCACCGAGAAGGAGTCCCCGTCCGCCTCCGCCGACCCGGCGAAGGCCCAGGCCGTGGCACTCGACAAGCTCCTGGCGGACAGCAACGACAGCCGTGACGCGGTGATCAAGGCCGTGGCCAACGTACGGGCGTGCACCAATCTCGGCCAGGCCGCCACCGATCTGCGTAACGCCGCCGAGCAGCGCAACGGACTGGTCACCCGTCTCGCGGGCCTCTCCGTCGACAAGCTGCCGAAGCACGCCGAGCTGACCGCCGCGCTCAACAGCGCCTGGAAGGCCTCCGCATCGGCGGACACCCACTACGCGGCCTGGGCCGACCAGGTAGCCGCCAAGAAGGGCTGCCCCAAGGGCAAGGCCCGCACCACACCCCAGACCCGGGCAGGCAACCGCGAAAGCGGCACCGCGACCACACAGAAGGCCAAAGCCGCTCCGCTCTGGAACTCCATCGCCCAGACCTACGGCCTGACGGAACGCCAGCCCACCCAGCTTTGACCTCCGGCGGTTGGACGGGGGCGCCTACAGGGGTGGGGTGTTGGGTTCGTGGGCGACTGCAGGCCCGTCGTGGCTGGTCGCGCCCCGCGGCGGAGCCGCCTATGTCACAGCCCGGCGCCCCTGAAAGCGAAAGCCTGCGCCTTCCCGCGCCCCCAAAGGCCCGCACCCCAACGCTCCCGCACCCGCACCCGCACGACCAGCGGAGCTAACTCGCGTTCTCCAGAATCCGAGACACGTTGGTGAACCCCTTCCGAGCCGCCACCAGCTGACCCTTCCGCACCACCTGGAAGGTCACGTTCGAGTTGATGACCCGCGGAAACCCACTCGCCGCGATCAGATCCGAGAAGGCCCAGCTCAACGTCGGCGTCAGCCCGCCCGTCTCGATCTTCAGTCCGTCGTCGAGTGCCCGCCGCACGGTGCGCGCGGTCACCTCACCGTCGCCCAGCGACTCGATGGTCTTCCTCAGGACCTCGTACGCGATCCACGTGGTCTGCACGCCCGCGTCCGAGGCGTCGATGCGGTTGTCGCCGAAGGCTTCCTTCTGGATCACATCGCGCATCGCGTCCCAGCGCGCGTCGCTCGACGCGGGGTACCAGCCGGTGACGTACGACCCCTCGTACGTACGGCCCGTGGCGTTGATCACCGACTGGTCGACGCTGCCGAGCACGGTCGCGGTCCGCACCGACGGGTACTCGTCGGCGATGCGCCGGAAGGAGTCCATGAAAGTGCTGGTGCGGTCGCCGAGCGCGGGCACCACGCAACCCTTCTTGCCCGTGGGGTCGGACGTGGCCCGCTCGACGGCCCGCTCGGCATGCCGCGAGTACTCCGTGGCGTCATCGGCGGCCCGCTGATCGCCGGCCTCCGTGTGCCTTCCTGCGGAGAGCCCGGAGTCGAGCAGCACCGGCAGCTCGTCACCGGCGATCGTGTCCGGGCGTACGAGGGTGACGGGGCCGCAGTTCCTGGCGAGCTCCCGGCCGAGGCCGGCCAGCAGCGCGGGCTGGCCGCCGTTGACGGGATAGGAGAGCGGGCTGGTGAACTCGTCGTCGGTCAGGCCGTATCCACCTATGTACGGGATGCCGGCCGCCTCCAGCGGGGAGAGGAAGGAACGGCCGTACTGGCTGTACGAGCCCACGACCGCGACGACGTCCTCCTTGACCGCGCGCCGGGCGCACTCGGTGGCGCTCACCGAGTCGTTGCGCTCGTTGCAGGTGATCACGTTCAGCCGGCGGCCGTTGATGCCGCCGCCCTTGTTGACCCAGCGCGCATAGGCCTTCGCCATGGCGGGCATACCAGGCTTGTTCGTCGCCTTGGTGTTCTCCGGCGCCATGGTCATGACGGTCACGGTGTCGTCTCCGGAGCCCCCCGTGACCCCGGAGACCACCCCGCAGCCAGCGGCGAGGGAAGCACTCGCCACCAATGCGCCCGCGGACAGCATGGTGGCCCTGGTGCGTCGGGGGCGGAGAAAGGTGGGGGTGCTGCGCCTGCCGGTCATGAACACGCACGATTCCGCCACATTCCAAATGCCCGCGTGATCTTGGCTCAACATTCGGTAACGCGAAGGTGAATAGCGGGGGGTCATGAGGACGGATTGGGGCAGGAACGTACGATCGGTGACCGTGCAAGGTTCGGAGAAGTCTTCCCGTCATGGCCGCCGCTCATCCACCATGGGCGGCATGCCACTCAACGACATGCCGTGGTGGCGCTGGCGCAGCAATGTGCGCTCCGCGCTGCACATGCTCTCCGACCCCGGCTTCCAGCAGAACGTCTGGCTCGCGGGCGTGGACGGGTACGGCGACGTCACCGACGCCGTGTACCGCCTCGTCGAGGACACCTGGCTGGACAACTGGTCCGCCGAGAAATACGTCGGCACGATCTTCAGGGACTCGCAGGAGGCGGCGCTCGTCGACACCGCCGTACTGCGCGTGCTGCGGATCATGCACCAGGTGGGCCCGGACGCGCCCGTCTCCGCATACCTCGACCACCAGGCGTGGCCGGAGGCCGTACGGGCCGCCCGGGACGCACATGTGCGGATGGCGGCGAGCGACGGGGAGGACCCGGACGCGCCGCCGCGCACGCTCGAGGTGCTCCGGATCATGACGCGGTCGGCCTGACCGTACGTACGACGGCACGTCCGCATGTACGTCCGCATGTCCAGCCGACGTCCGTGAAGCGGACCTGTGCTCACCGGGTCGTACCGATATGGGACCCTGGCCTGCATGACCGAGCAGTCCGTCCGCGGGGCCGAGCCCGCCGCCGACCAGTACGTCCTGACCCTTTCCTGCCCGGACAAGAAGGGGATCGTGCACGCCGTGTCGAGCTACCTCTTCATGACCGGGTGCAACATCGAGGACAGCCAGCAGTTCGGCGACCACGACACGGGACTGTTCTTCATGCGGGTCCACTTCTCCGCGGAACCGCCGGTCACCCTGGACAAGCTGCGCGCCAGCTTCGCCGCGATCGGTGACTCCTTCCAGATGGACTGGCAGCTGGGCCGTGCCGAGGACAAGATGCGCATCGTCCTCATGGTCAGCAAGTTCGGCCACTGCCTGAACGATCTGCTCTTCCGCACCCGGATCGGTGCGCTGCCCGTCGAGATCGCCGCCGTGGTGTCCAACCACACCGACTTCGCCGAACTCGTCGCCTCGTACGACATCCCCTTCCACCACATCCCGGTCACCAAGGAAACGAAGCAGCAGGCCGAGGCGCAGTTTGCGGAGCTCGTGCGCGCGGAGAAGGTCGAACTGGTCGTCCTCGCCCGCTATATGCAGGTGCTCTCCGACGATCTGTGCAAGCAGCTGAGCGGCCGGATCATCAACATCCACCACTCCTTCCTGCCGAGCTTCAAGGGCGCGAAGCCGTACCATCAGGCGCACGCGCGGGGCGTGAAGCTCATCGGCGCCACCGCGCACTATGTGACGGCCGACCTCGACGAGGGCCCGATCATCGAGCAGGAGGTCGAGCGTGTGGGCCACGAGGTCACACCGGAACAGCTCGTCGCCGTGGGCCGCGATGTCGAATGCCAGGCGCTGGCACGGGCGGTCAAATGGCACGCGGAGCGTCGGATCCTGCTGAACGGACGGCGGACGGTCGTTTTCGCCTGACCCGAACGCGCCCTGAGCCGACTACATCCGGCTCAGCGAAGCCGCCGCGAACAGTACGTCCCTGATCGCCTCCCGGTCCCCGTTCTGCCCGGCCGCCGCCTCAAGGGGTGAGACATGGCCGGCCGCCAGGCGGCAGAACTCGACGCCGTCGAGCGCCACATGGGCCACTTCGAGGTCGGCGGACGCCAGCGCGCCGGGGGAGTCGAGCGGGATGAGCCACTCGCCGCCGCCGGAGCCCTCGATCTCCAGGCGCAGGCTGCGGCCCGGCGTACCGGCCGGAACGAGATGCCGCGCGCTGCCGGGCCCGGCCAGGCCCGCCCGGCGGCGGGCGGCCAGCGCGTGGGGCAGCTTGCGGGCGCCGAGTTCGATGATCCGGTGCAGCTGCCGCGGGGCGGGCGGCTCGTACGGATAGTCCACGGCGTCCGCGATGTCCGCGGCGTGCACCCAGGACTCGAAGGCCCGGTCCAGCATCGCGTCCTGCAACGGCAGCTCGAAGTCGCCGTACGGCACGGACAGTTGCCCGGAGCCTCCGGCCGCGAACGACACCGTACGCACGAGGTTGTGGCTCTGCTCGCGCCACGGTCCGCGTACGGATCGGGTGTGCGGGAAGTGCGCCGCCTGCCAGAAGGCCTCGGTGCGGTCCGCCGGGGTCTGCGCGTCGGCGCCGATGTCGCCGAGCGGGTCGTCGAGGCCGAGGGCGAGGGCGACGAGACCGTCGACAACCAGCAGGTGGGCGATGACCTTGGCGACGGTCGTACGCCGGCTCGTGGGCTTGTCGCCCTCGAACCAGTGCAGCCGTACGGGCGCGTGCCACTCGGCGTCGCCGAAGTCCTGGAGCAGCGCGTCGAGCCGGGCGGCCTCCGCGTCGTACGGGACGGCCCACTCGGGCACCGGGATACGGGGCGGGCGCCGCTCGAGGCAGGCGTCGAGGACCCGGGTGCGCAGCCGCGGATCCAGGTCGAGGCTCTCCGGCTTGTGCAGCAGCCCGACGGCCTCGCGCAGCCGCAGCGCCTCGTCCGCGCAGGCTCCGCAGAGGCCGAGGTGGTCCTCCACGGCCGCCGTCTCCTGAGGCGAGCACGCGGTCAGCGCCCAGGCACCGAGCAGCGACTGGAGCACCCGGTGTTCGAGCAGAAGCGGCGCCGGCGGCGGATCGGGCAGCGGCAGCCCGGTGTCCTCCACGGAGGAACGCGGCATGGGGATACGCGGCGGCCCTTCCGGCTCCTGGCCGCTGCGGTGTCCCTTGGAACCGCCCGGCCCCTGCGGTCCGTCACCGCCGTCACGGCCCGGCGGGCCGTCGCCCTGGGCACTCACAGGGCCGTGGTGCTCCTCCTCCGATTTCGGGTGCTCCCCGTGCGGGTCGTGCTCCCCGTGCGCGGCCCGCGCGTCGTTGTCCTTCTCGTTCCCGTCGTGCGCCCCGAAGTGGTCCGCGTCGGTCACCGTCCATCCCCCTCTTCGGGCGGTGCCCCGGACGGTCCGCTGTCGTGGGCGGTGGCCAGCAGCTGGAGGCCGAGACGCAGCCGGCGGCGGGCCTCGTCCTCGGTGACGTCCAGGTCGGCGGCGGCCTGGCGGTAGTCGCGGCGCTGTACGTACGCCAGGTCCAGGGCGGCGCGCAGCGGGGCGGGCATGGCCGTGACGATGTAGTCGGCGCGGGCGGCCACCGAGGCGCGGCGCACCCTGCGCTCCAGCTCCTCCGTGCTGCCCGGGCCGCCCCCGGCGAGCGCGGCGGTCTCCGTCTCCCGCAGACGCTGCACGGCGAGACGGTGGGTCAGCGTGGCGATCCAGGAGCGGAGGGGGCCCTGCCTGGGGTCGTACGCGTCCGGGTTCTCCCAGGCGTGGGCGAACACCTCGCAGGTGATGCTGTCGGCGGCGTGTTCGTCTTTGAGTACGCGATGGGCAAGTGCGTGCACAAGTGAAGAGAAGCGGTCGTAAAGCTCACCGAGCGCGGCAGCCTCCCCCCGTGTGAGCCGCTGATGCATCTTGCGGTCCCAGCGGGGCGGCGCGTCCCTGTCGGCCATGCGGCCCCCTCACCCCGGTCGTGCCCGGCACCTGTCCCTTGTTCACCGGTTTCTCGTCAGTTTCCCGTCCCCGGCATCTTCCCGAATGTAGTCGGCGACCCTGAGGGCGCACTCCTCTTTACGGCAATGCGCGTTCCCGAGAGGGCCGCGGATGGTAGTGCTCTCCTTACGCTGTGCATGCGCCTACCCTTTCTCGTTCTGATCAGACAGGATCGAAGTAGACCGCGTACGACCGAAACGGGGCGCCCGGGACGCAATTCGTTTCGGGATCCGGGTGTTTCACGGAGCGAAGGCCGGGCAGCCGCGCACCCAGGGAAGTGTAGGAATCACTTCCGCTTCTGTTCCCGGGACTTTTAGGACCGGTCGGGATCTGCAGGGACCTTTCGCGGCTCGGTTCGGGCCCGATTAGAGGTCAGCACGTCGAGGGAGAGGCAGGCGCGTGACGCTCAGGGTGACCGACGGCGAGCAGGGCGGCTGGGCCGTGCTCCAGGTGACGGGCGAGATGGATCTGGTGACGTCACCAGTACTGCGCCAGCGGGTGCACGACGCCGTGGCCGACGGCCGCCGCAGCCTCGTACTCGACCTCTCCGAAGTGCTGTTCTGTGACTCCAGCGGCGTCGGCGTACTCATAGCCACCCGCCGGCTGATCCGCTCCTGCCAGGGCCGCCTCCGCCTCATCCTCCCCGCCCAGGGAGCCGTGGACGGCTCGCACGTCAACCGCGTCCTCGGCGCCCTCGGCGTTCGCCGCCTCTTCGACGTCTATCCGGACGTCGGTGCGGCAGTGGACGACGAGTCGAGCCCACTGTCGGCGTGAAGCCCTTCGGGCCGATCCCGTCCGGGCCGAGCCCCTGCGGACGGGTTCTGTCGGCGTGATCTTCGTCACGTGCGAACGTCGATCGCCCCCGAAATATCGCCCTTGAGACTTCGCGACGCCGTTGTCGCGGAATTCCCCCGGTCTTGGCACAAGCGTCGTTTTCCGCTCCTCGGGAGCCCCCGGCGTCGTACGCTCCCTGCCAGACGCACCCCATCTGATGTGTAAGGCGGCCTGAAAAGACATGGTCAGCACCGAGTACGAGCGACGGATCGCCGCCCGGTTCGCCACCTTCGACCAGGACGGCAACGGCTATATCGACCGCGAGGACTTCAGCGCGGCGGCCAAGGCGCTGCTCGCCGAGTTCGATACGACGGCCCGGTCCGACAGAGGACAGGCCCTCTACATCGGAGCGGAGGCCTTCTGGCAGGGCATGGCCGGGATAGCGGACCGGGACGGTGACCAGCGGATCACCCGCGAGGAGTTCGTGAACGGCGCTGTCAAGCGACTGCGGGACAACCCGGACCGATTCGCCGATATCGCCCGCCCGTTCCTGGACGCGGTACTCGCCGTGGCCGACAGCGACCTGGACGGCGCGGTGACGGTCGACGAGACCGCGCGCGTCCTCAAGGTCCTGGGCGTCCCCGAGGGCATCGCCACCACCGCGGCCGGCACGCTCGACACGGACGCCGACGGCCGCATCACCGAGCCGGAAGTCGTGACCGCCTTCGCCCGCTACTTCACGGTGCCGGAGTAGTCGACCCCGAAAAACGCTCCCTCAGCTTGTACTTGAGGACCTTCCGTAGCGTCTCGTTGCGCGGAAGGGCGTCCACCACCTCCAGCTGCTCCGGCAGCTTGTGCACGGACAGCCCTTCCGCGCGGAGATACGAAGTCACCGTCTCCAGTGTCAACGCCGAAGCCCCCGGCGGCTGTTCGGCCGCCTCGATCACGGCACAGACCCGCTCCCCGCGCTCGGCGTCCGGCAGCCCGATCACCGCGGCGTCGCCGACGCCCGGATGCCGGTGCAGCAGATCCTCGATCTCCTTGGCCGAGATGTTCTCGCCCTTGCGGATGATGACGTCCTTCAGGCGTCCGGTGAGGACCAGATGGCCGCTCTCCGTGAGATGCCCGAGATCCCCGGTGATGAGGAAACCGTCCTCGTCGAAGGCCTCGGCGGTCTGCGCAGCGTCCAGATAGCCCTTGCAGACGGCTTCTCCGCGCAGCCGCACCTCGCCGTCCACGATCCGTATCTCCATGCCCTCCGGAGGCCGCCCCTCGGTCGTCGCGAGGTCCTCGGGAGTGTCGTCCGGCGACCCCATCGTGACCATCGGCACCTCGGTCATGCCGTACCCGTGCGTGAGCTGGACCCCCAACTCGCGTACGACGGCGTGGTGCACCTCGGGCGGCTTCGGCGCCCCGCCGCCCGCGAGCAGCCGCAGCGTCGGGATGACGGGAGTGCCGGGCTGCTTTCGCTGCTCGGCGAGGAACATCGAGTAGAACGCCGTCGACCCGCCCGCCACGGTCACCCCGTGCTTGCGATACCCCTCCAGAGACTCCGGCAGCGCGAACTTCTCGAAGAGCACCGCCGGAAACCCGTACAGCAGCAGCATCACCAGATAGTCCGGGCCGCCGATGTGCGCGAAGGGGAACGCGATCGAGCCGACGTCCTCGGCCGACAGATGCAGCGCGTGCGCGAGACACGACCCGCCCCCGATCAGTGACCGGTCCGTGTGCAGCACGCCCTTGGGGTCGGAGGTCGTGCCCGAGGTCCAGTAGATCCAGCGCACCTCGGTGCCCGCGGAGGGCGGCGGGGGCAGTACGCCCGGATCGCCGTCGGGCAGGGAGTCGTACGCCTCGAAGACGCCGCGCGCCCCGATGCGGTGCGCCATCGCCGTGTGGTCGAAACCGCGCCACTCGCCCGGCACGGCGAAGTAGGCGGCCCCGGACTCCCGCAGCGCGAAGGCGACTTCTCGGTCCCGGTAGAAGGGGATGACCGGAGACTGCACGGCCCCGAGCCGCGCCAGGGCCATGGCCAGCAGTACCGTCTCGATCCGCGTGGGCAACTGCCAGGCGACGACCGTGCCGGGACGCACACCCATGCCGTACAGGCCCGCAGCCGCCCGCTCCGCCCCCGATCGCAGCTCCTCGAAAGAGAGGGTGCGGTCGTCCTGGAGGAGGACGGGACTGCCGGGCGTGAGCGCGGCACGACGTTCGACGAGCTCCCAGAAGGTGCGCGAGGTACCGAGGGCGTGCGCGGTATCAGTCACGACGGCTCCCCCAAGAGGCCTAAAACTGACGACTAGTCAGATCGTAGGCAGGAGCGTAGGCCGCGCCGCCTTGTCGGTCCAGGGGTGCGGAGCTAGCCTATTTTCTGACGGTCCATCAGATGCGGGCCTCGCACCCGCCCGCCGGAGGGGACTCAACCCATGACCGAACTGCCTCGGATCATCAGCGTCGACGACCACGTCATCGAGCCCGCGCACCTCTTCGAGACCTGGCTGCCGAAGAAGTACCAGGACCGCGGGCCGAAGCCGCTGACGGCGGGCATCGGGGAACTCGCGTACGTGGGTGGCAAGTACCAGATCACGATGGACCCGGACGGACCGCCGACCGACTGGTGGATCTACGAGGACCTCAAGTTCCCGTACAAGCGCAATATCGCCGCCGTCGGCTTCGACCGCGACGAGATGACGCTGGAGGGCATCACGCGCGCGGAGATGCGGCCGGGCTGCTGGGACCCGGTCGAGCGCCTCAAGGACATGGAGGCCAACCACGTCGAGGCCAGCCTGTGCTTCCCCACCTTCCCGCGCTTCTGTGGGCAGACCTTCGCCGAGGCGCACGACAAGGAAGTGGCTCTGGCCTGCGTGCGCGCGTACAACGACTTCATGGTCGAGGAGTGGTGCGGCGACAGCGGCGGCCGGCTCATCCCGCTGTGCATCATCCCCCTGTGGGACATCGGCCTCGCCGTCGCCGAGATCAAGCGGAACGCGGCGCGCGGCGTCAAGGCGGTGACCTTCTCCGAGATCCCCACCTACCTGGGGCTGCCGTCCATCCACTCCGGCTACTGGGACCCGTTCTTCGCGATCTGCCAGGAGACCGGAACAGTCGTCAACATGCACATCGGCTCCAGCTCCCAGATGCCCGCCGCCTCCCCGGACGCGCCCCCCGCCGTCCAGGCCTCGCTCAGCTTCAACAACGCGATGGCTTCGATGATGGACTTCCTGTTCAGCGGTGTCCTGGTGAAGTTCCCGCAGCTCAAACTCGCCTACTCCGAAGGGCAGATGGGCTGGATTCCGTACGCCCTGGAGCGAGCCGACGACGTCTGGGAAGAGCACCGCGCCTGGGGCGGCGTCCGGGACCTGATCCCCGAACCCCCGTCGACGTACTACTACCGGCAGATCTTCTGCTGCTTCTTCCGCGACAAACACGGCGTCGCCTCGCTGGACGTGGTCGGCCGCGACAACGCGACATTCGAGACCGACTACCCGCACGTCGACTCGACCTTCCCGCACACCAAGGAGGTCGCCCTCGACCATGTGAAGGGCCTCGACGACGAGACGGTCTACAAGCTGATGCGCGGCAACGCGATCCGCATGCTGGACCTGGACTTCGACAAGTAGACGGGCGGACGCGTCATGGACCTCGCGTACACGCCCGAAGAGGAGGAGTTCCGCGCGCGGCTGCGTGAGTGGCTGGGCAAGGTGCTCCCCACCCTGTCCCCGAAGCCGTCCCCCGACGACTGGCCGGCCCGGCGCGCGTACGACCTCGGCTGGCAGCGCATGCTCTACGACGCCGGGTACGCGGGCCTGCACTGGCCCGTCGACGCGGGCGGGCGCGGGGCGACTCCCACGCAGCATCTGATCTTCCTGGAGGAGACGGAGAAGGCGGGCGCCCCCTACGTAGGGGCCAATTTCGTCGGCCTGCTGCACGCCGGGCCGACGATCGCCGCCGAGGGCACCGAGGAGCAGCGGGCGCGCTGGCTGCCGCCCGTGCTGCGCGGCGAGGAGGTGTGGTGCCAGGGGTTCAGCGAGCCGGACGCCGGCTCGGACCTCGCGGCGTTGCGCACCCGCGCGTGGCGGGACGGCGACGACTACGTAGTGAGTGGGTCCAAAATCTGGACCTCCCACGCGGAAGTCGCCGACTGGTGCGAGCTGTTGGTGCGTACGGATCCCCAGGCGCCCAAACACCGCGGCATCTCCTGGCTCGCGATGCCGATGGACGCCCCGGGGGTCACGGTCCGCCCCTTGCGTACGCTCGCAGGCTCCACCGAGTTCGCGGAGGTCTTCCTCGACGAGGTGCGGGTGCCGGTGGCCAACCGGGTCGGCCCCGAGAACGACGGCTGGCGCGTGACCATGGTGACCCTCTCCTTCGAACGCGGCACCGCCTTCGTCGGCGAGGTCGTGGCCTGCCGTCGCGTACTCGGCGAACTGGCCCGCGAGGCGCGGAAGAACGGCCGCTGGGACGACCCGGTGCTGCGACGCCGGCTGGGCGGGCTGAACGCCGAGTTCCGCGCCTTGTGGCGGCTGACGCAGTGGAACGTCGCTGAGGCCATGGGGGTCCCCCCTGGTGGAGCGAAGTCGAGAGCTTGGGGGAGGACCGGTGGCGTCCCGGGCATCGGAGGCTCGGTTTTCAAACTGAGGTACTCGCATGCGCGGCAGGCGCTGTACGACACCGCCGCCGACGTCCTCGGCCCCGAGTCCCTTGACCTGTCCGGCGAGTGGACCCTCGACCGACTGTCGTCCCTCTCGTACACCATCGCGGCCGGCACCTCACAGATCCAGCGGAACATCGTGGCCGAGCGGATCCTGGGCCTTCCGAAGGGGCGGTGAACTCCCGACATGCGCTTCCAGCTCACGGAGGACCAGCGGGCGTTGCAAGCGGGCGTACGCGAACTCCTCACCCGCCGCTTCGGACGCGAACAGCTCCAGTCCGCGCTGAACACTCCGGGACTCGACCGCGAACTGTGGCGCGAACTGGGCGAGGCGGGCTTCTTCGCACTGCGGCTCCCCGAAGCGGACGGCGGTGTCGGACTCGGGCTGCCGGAGGCGGCCCTGGCCTTCGAGGAGGCGGGCCGCGCCCTGCTGCCCGGCCCTCTGGTGGCCACGTGCCTGGCGGCCGGCGAGGTCCCCGGAGCAGCCACCGGCGAGCGTGTCGTCGCGGCCGTGGACGGTGCCCTCGTGGAGTGGCTGGACGAGGCCGACGTCGTACGCGGGGACGTGACGGGAGCGGTCGCGATGCGCTCGGCGGACCCGCTGACACCCCTCCACAGGGTGCCGCGGGCCGCCCCCGCCGACTCCGTGGCCGCCCTGCTCACCGCCGCCGAGCAGCTCGGCTCGGCAGCCCGTACCTGTGAGCTGGCCGTGCAACACGCCCGGACGCGTGAGCAGTTCGGGCAGCCGATCGGGGCCTTCCAGGCGGTCAAGCACCTGTGCGCGGAGATGCTGGTACGCGTGGAGGTGGCCCGCGTCGCGGTGTACGCGGCCGCCGTCACCGCCGACCCACTCGATGTCGCGGCGGCCGGACTGCTCGCCGACGAGGCGGCCGAACAGGGCGCCCGCGACTGCCTTCAGGTGCACGGCGGCATGGGCTTCACATGGGAGTCCGACGTGCACCTTCATCTGAAACGGGCCTGGGTGCGGGCTCGTCGGGGCCGCAGCGCGGCGGATGCCGAGGAGGCACTCGCGGAGGAACTGCTGTCCCCGCCGACTCGGTAGGCGAGTCCCTTGAACGGCCCCCGCACGAACCCTTTGTCGCCGATCGTGGCATCCCGAAACGGACTGTTGCCGCGGAATGTGGCATACCAGGATTACCGTGCGTCGATATGGGGTTGTGTCCGAGGTGTGACTCGTCACGGGCTGGAGTCGGCGGTGCGCTCCGGTACCTTGTGTGGGATGCGAGTGGTTCTGAGGCCGAGCCGTCCCGGTGTTGCCCCTGAGGCGGCTCCGGACCCGGCGATGCGCCGCCCTCGCAGGGCGGGATCAAGCCCCGGTCCAGCCCGTTCGACTCCCCGTGACGAGCGTCGCACAGTATGCCGTACGCATACTCCTTCGCGCTGGAATATGCCCGAAGCGCTTGTTGGGGTGACTGTACGTCAACCATGCTGTCACGCAAGGGAATCACGGTCCGTGATCCCTGTTTTGCCCATGATCGTGGCCCTCGGTCGCGAGGCGATGTGTCCGCCGGTTCGGATGGTGTGAACGGTGCAGGTGCTTCAAGTGCAGCTGGAGATCCGGCCCGACCCCGCAGAGGTGGGGCGAGCCCGGAGATGGGTCCGTTCGCGGATCGCCGGGTCGGCGATAGGAGTCGATGAGCCGCTGGCCGAGACGCTGATCCTGCTCGTCTCCGAACTGGTCACCAATGCCGTGGTGCACACCGGTAGTCCGGCCGTACTGCGTCTGTCCCTGCCGGGTGCGGCTGCCGACGTGGAGGCCGGGGACTGCACTTCGGCGGAGGCCGCCGAAGCCGCCACCGTCCGCCTGGAGGTGGCCGACACCAGCGCCCGCCCGCCACGCCCCCGTTGCGCGGACGGCGACGAGACCAACGGCCGCGGCCTGGCACTCGTCGACGGCCTCGCCGACCGCTGGGGCTGGAGCCCCGAGGGTGCGGGCAAGCGCATCTGGTGCGAGGTGGACCGCAGTTCGGCCCGCGGCGCGAACACGGCGGCGTCCGACGCGACTCCAGCGGCGTACGAGGGCGGCACAGTGGCGTACCGGGGTGGCGCGACGGCGTACGAGGACTTGGCGTACGAGGCGGTTTGAGCGCCGCGCCCCGAGAGGGGCCGCGGGACCTGAGGGGCGCGGGGCTGTGACATATGCGGCTCTGGCGCGGGGCGCGACAAGCCGCGACGGACCCGCGGTTTCGAAACGCCCCTACAGCGCAGCGCCTCGGCGCACGCAGGGCACGCGATCCGGAATCCGGAGGAACGGCCCAGCCGAGTGCGCCGGTCAATGCTTCCGTACGTGCGCTCACAAATCGGTGATAAGTGATGAATCCCCGAACAGGTGTTGACGTGGCGTGTCCGTTTGATCACGCTTGTGGTCAGCGATTCGCCGTGAGGGGACGACGAGGGTTTCGGTGACGGGGAGCCCTCGACGAGTGCGGGTCGCGATTCGGCGTCGGCTCCTACAGGGCCACGGGGTGTTCCTCGCTCGAGCGGGGGTCGTCCAAGGGGCAGGGCGGGTGCGCCGGAGCCGGATGGCGGCGCGCAGTGCCGTGCTCGGGGCAGCGGAGCGCGCCGCCAACTGATCAGTGCGACAGCGGATCGGTGCGAACTCAGAGAATGGCGACCGGCGCCACGGGGGTTCCCGTGCCGCCGACGAACGGTTCGGGCATCG
The DNA here is from genome assembly GCF_042870755.1 of Streptomyces sp. NPDC006365. Lineage (NCBI taxonomy): Bacteria > Bacillati > Actinomycetota > Actinomycetes > Kitasatosporales > Streptomycetaceae > Streptomyces > Streptomyces sp. NPDC006365. Next base: position 145,637 of record NZ_JBIAHS010000009.1, on the reverse strand, counting down.
CCGACAGCAGGAACGTATGGCGTGATTCTTGTCCACAGGCTGTGGACAACTCTTCGAGATTCCAGTTCTGGCCCTGGAGCATCCCCATCTCGACGAGATCGAGGGCGTGGACGGGCAGCCATAACCCCTCTATTTCCGGCGGAAACATCTCAAAAGTGAGGGTGTCGTTGGCGACCGCCGCGACATCGCGCGAGTGAAACCACTCCGGGGTACGGACGGAGAGCCCGGGCGAGGGGTACGCGTACGCGTGCTTGTCGCCCGACAGATAGAGCTGAATCTGTCCGGTGCGTACGAGAACGATGTCACCGGAGCGCACGCGGATGCCCGCGAACTCCTCGGCCGCCTCCAGGTCCTCCGGCGTCACCGCGTGATCGCCTGCCAGGCGATCCGCCCCGCGCGCGCGAGCCACGTCCAGCAGGACGCCCCGCGAGACGATGTGCCGGGGCTTGTCGATGCCGCTGAACTCCGCGCCGGCGTGCGCTGTGACGGTGTCGGCCGGACGGCCGTTGTAGATCATCCCCGAGTGCGAGACGTGGGTGAGCGCATCCCAGTGGGTCGCCGCCTGCAGCCCCATCGTCACGGCGTCGTCGCTGCAGGCGACCGTGCCGGGACCGAAGATCTCCTGGTTGATCTGCACCATGGCGTGCAGGGGATTGACGCGTCCCGGGATCATTCCCGTCTGCACGCCGTCCTGCTGGAGCGGGAGCGCGAGCGGGACACGACGGCCGGTGCGGACGGTCGCGGCGGCCTCGCGTACGACCTCGTCGGTGATCAGGTTCAGCGTGCCGATCTCGTCGTCGGTGCCCCAACGGCCCCAGTTGTTCACGCGCTTGGCGATCTCATGGAACTCGGCCGGCAGTGACATCGGGCCTCCCCGGGGCTTGTCTCCAGGTATCTGACGGGTCGTAGAATCTCACTGAATCTAACGGTCCGTCAGAAACTGCGGGACGGGAAGGGGCCGGTGTGGGGAACTTCTTGGCAGACAAGGTCGTCGCCGTGACCGGAGCGGGGCGGGGCATCGGACGCGCCGTCGCGATCGCGGCAGCCGCCGAGGGAGCGCGGGTCGTGGTCAACGACTACGGAGTCTCCGTGGACGGCGGTTCACCGACGAGCGACGTCGCCGACGCCGTCGTGAAGGAGATCCTGGCGGCCGGAGGTGAAGCGGTCGCCGTCGCCGACGACATCTCGACGATGGCGGGTGGACAGCGCGTCGTCGACACCGCGCTGTCGTCGTACGGGCGGCTCGACGGAGTCGTGTGCGTGGCCGGGATCCTGCGCGAACGCATGCTGTTCAACATGTCCGAGGAGGAGTGGGACCCCGTCCTCGCCACCCACCTGAAGGGCACGTTCACGGTCTTCCGGGCCGCCTCGGCGGTGATGCGGAAACAGGGCTCGGGCGCGCTGATCGGCTTCACCAGCGGCAATCACCAGGGGTCCGTGTCCCAGGCCAACTACAGCGCCGCGAAGGGCGGGATCATCTCGCTGGTACGGAGCGCCGCGCTCGGCCTGCACAAGTACGGGGTGACCGCCAACGCGGTGGCACCCGTCGCCCGTACGCGGATGTCGGCGAACGTACCCATGGAGCTGAAGGAGATCGGCGAACCGGAGGACGTGGCCGCGCTGGTCGTCTACCTGTTGTCGGCCCGTGCCCGCGACGAGGGAATCACCGGGCAGGTCTACACGATCGCCGGGCCCAAGATCGCGGTGTGGGCGCAGCCGAGGGAGCTACGGGCGGCGTACGCGGAGGGCGCGGGCTGGACTCCGGAGCGGATCGCGGACTTCCTGCCGGGGACGGTGGGGGTGGATCCGATGCCGATGCTGGAGCAGTTGGAGGCGATGGCCCGGGCGGCTTCGGAGAAGACACGGCCAAACGCGTAAGACGGCCCGGGGGTGGGAGGGAAGCATGGAGTTCGGGTTCGGCGCTGAGGACGAGGCCTTCCGGAGTGAGGTACGAGCCTGGCTGCGTACGCACCTTGACGGCGGCCCGCCCCGACGGGAGTGGGAGCGGAAGCTCGGGCGGGCCGGCTGGATCGGGCTCGGATGGAGTGCCGACGGCTATGGCAACCGCACGGCGAGTCTCGTCCAACAGGTCGTCTGGGCCGAGGAGTACGCCCGCTCCGGCGCCCCCGCCCGGTCTGGTCACATCGGTGAGAACCTGCTGGCCCCGACGCTCCTCGCGCATGGTTCCGAGGAACAGAAGAGCCGCTTCCTGCCGCCGATCGCCCGTGGCGAGGAACTGTGGTGCCAGGGGTACAGCGAGCCGGGGGCGGGGTCCGATCTCGCCGGGGTGCGTACCGCGGCCGTACGCGACGGGACTTCGTACCGTGTGACCGGCCAGAAGATCTGGACCTCCCTGGCCCATGAGGCGGACTGGTGCTTCGTGCTGGCCCGTACCGAGCCGGGGTCGCGGCGGCACCACGGGCTGAGCTTTCTGCTCGTTCCGATGGATCAGCCGGGCCGGATCGAGGTGCGGCCGATCCGGCAGATGACGGGGACCAGTGAGTTCAACGAGGTCTTCTTCGACGGGGCGCACGCGCGCGTGGAGCACGTTGTCGGGGGCGAGGGGCAGGGCTGGCGCGTCGCGATGGGGCTGCTCGGCTTCGAGCGGGGGGTCTCGACGCTGGCCCAGCAGGTGGGCTTCGCGCAGGAGCTGGGGCGGGTTCTGGAGACGGCCGTCGCCACGGGCGCGGCGGACGATCCCGTCGTACGCGATCGTCTGGTGCGGCAGTGGGCCGAACTGCGGACGATGCGGTGGAACGCGCTGCGGACACTGGGCAGTTGGAGCAGTTCGGAGCCGGAGGCAGCCGGGGAGGCGGGGGCGCCCAGCGTCGCCAAGCTGCTGTGGGGTCGCTGGCATCAGCGGCTCGGGGAGCTGGCGACGCAGGTACGGGGCGCTCAGGCGACGGTCGGGCCGGTGGACTGGGCGCCTTCGGCACCGTACGAACTGGACGCCCTGCAAAACCTGTTCCTGTTCAGCCGGGCCGACACCATCTACGGCGGCTCGGACGAGATCCAGCGCACCATCATCGCCGAGCGGGTGCTCGGCCTGCCGAGGGAACCGAAGGGCTGAGGTGGCCACATGCGGGGCGTGATCTTCGACGGGAAGCAGGTCCAGGTCGCGGACGACCTGGAGATACGGGACGTGGGGCCGGGCGAGGTGCTGGTGGCGATCTCGGCGGCGGGGCTGTGCCACAGCGACCTCTCGGTGGTGGACGGGACTATTCCGTTTCCCGTTCCCGTGGTGCTCGGGCATGAGGGCGCGGGTGTGGTCGAGGCGGTGGGCGCGGGCGTCACGCATCTTCGGCCCGGCAACCATGTGTCGCTCTCCACGCTCGCGAACTGCGGTGCCTGCGCGGAGTGCGACCGGGGGCGGCCGACGATGTGCCGCAAGGCGATCGGGCGGCCGGGTCAGCCGTTCTCGCGGGACGGCCGGCCGGTGTACCAGTTCGCGTCCAACTCGGCCTTCGCGGAACGCACGTTGGTGAAGGCCGTCCAGGCGGTCCGCATCCCCGACGACATCCCGCTGTCCTCCGCCGCACTGATCGGCTGCGGGGTGCTCACGGGCGTGGGTGCGGTGCTGAACCGCGCGAGCGTGGATCACGGGGACAGCGTGGTGGTGATCGGTACGGGCGGGATCGGGCTGAACGTCATCCAGGGGGCCCGTATCGCGGGCGCGTCCGCGATCGTCGCCGTGGACTCGAATCCGGCGAAGGAGGCGGTGGCGAGGCAGTTCGGCGCGACGCACTTCCTGACGTCGACGGAGGGTGTGCGGGACATCCTCCCGACCGGCGCGGACCACGCCTTCGAGTGCGTGGGCCGAGTCGAACTCATCCGCCAGGCCATCGACCTGCTCGACCGCCACGGCCAGGCCGTCCTGCTGGGCGTCCCACCGGCCACCGCGGAGGCGTCCTTCCTCGTCTCCTCGATGTACCTGGACAAGTCGATCCTGGGCTGCCGCTACGGGTCCTCACGCCCGCAGCGGGACATCGCCCTGTACGCCCAGCTGTACCGCGAAGGCCGCCTGCTGCTGGACGAGCTGGTGACGGCGACGTACCCGGTCGAGGACTTCGAGAAGGCGAAGGCGGACGCGGAGGCGGGGCGGGTTGCGCGGGGGGTGCTGACGTTCTGAGGGCCGGAGCTGCGCGGTCTGGAGGCACTTCGCCTGTGCGCCTCCTCTCACTCCGTTCCTGGTCCGCGAGCGCCCGGGTGGCTGCGCGCTGGGGGAGCGCAGACTCGCGTCGGTCTCCCCCGCACGCTCAACTCCCGCTGCCGACAGGGTCGTTCCCGCTGCCGACGGTCCGGCCGTGGCCGCTCCAGGAGCGGAACGTCCGCCGATACGCGGTCGGAGTGACTCCTAGTGCCGCCTGAAGGTGCTGCCGCATCGACTGGGCCGTGCCGAAGCCGGCGTCGCGGGCCACCTGGTCGATGGAGAGGTCGGTGGACTCCAGGAGGTGGCGGGCGCGTTCGACGCGCTGCTGGGTGAGCCACTGGCCGGGGCTGATGCCGGCCTCCTCGCGGAAACGGCGCGTGAAGGTGCGTACGGACATGGACTCCTGCTCCGCCATGTCGCGCAGCTGGATCTGTTCGTGGAGGCGGGCCAGCGCCCAGGCGCGGGCGGCGGTCGTGGTCGCCACCTGAGGCTCGGGCACCGGCCGCTGGATGTACTGTGCCTGCCCGCCGTCACGGAAGGGCGGGACGACGGTGCGGCGGGCCACGTCGTTGGCGACGGCGGTGCCGTGATCGCGGCGTACGAGATGGATGCACAGGTCGATCCCGGACGCGACACCCGCGGAGGTGAGGACGTCCCCGTCGTCGACGAAGAGCACGTCCGCGTCGACCTTGATCTTCGGGAAGAGCCGCTGGAAGTGGTCGGCGTGGGACCAGTGCGTGGTCGCCGGGCGGCCGTCGAGGTAGCCGGCGGCGGCGAGGACGTAACCCCCGGTGCAGATGGAGACGAGGCGGGAGCCGGGCCGGATGCGGCCGAGGGCGGCGGCCAGTTCGTCGGTGAGTCGGCCTTCCTCGAAGACCGGGCCGAGCTCGTACGAGGCGGGGATCACGACTGTGTCGGCCGTGGCCAGCGCCTCGGGACCGTTCTCGACGAGCACGGCGAAGTCGGCGTCCGTCTCCACCCGGCCGGGCGGCCGGATCGAGCAGGTGACCACCTCGTACAAATGCCGCCCCTCGGCGGTCCTGGCACGGCCGAAGATCCGCTGCGGGATGCCCAGTTCGAAGGGGAGGAGCCCGTCCAGGGCGAGGACGACGACGCGGTGCCGAGCCCGATGACCACTCATGGCTCGATCCTAACGAACACTGTCCCTCGGGCCACTCGATCGTTGTCGTCGCAGCACAGAAGCTCTTTGACGTGACTCAGACGCCCGAAGCTTCAGCAGTCCAGGACCAGGTCCCCGAGAGCGAGAGAAGGCGGCGCCGCACGCGCCTGCACCGTGCGTGGTTCGTCGCCGCCGTCACCTTTGTGACGATCCTCGGCGCCGCGGCCTTCCGTTCCCTGCCGGGCCTGCTCATCGATCCGCTGCACCAGGAGTTTCACTGGTCGCGCGGCACGATCGGGCTTGCGGTGTCCGTCAATCTCGCGCTGTACGGGCTCACCGCGCCGTTCGCCGCCGCGCTGATGGACCGCTTCGGGATCCGCCGGGTGGTCGCGCTCGCGCTGCTCGTGATCGCGATCGGCTCGGGCGCGACCGTGTGGATGACGGCGGCGTGGCAGCTGATCCTGTGCTGGGGACTGCTGGTCGGGCTGGGGTCGGGTTCGATGGCGCTGGCGTTCGCGGCTACGGTCACCAACCGGTGGTTCACCGAGCGGCGCGGACTGGTGACGGGGATCCTCACGGCGGCCTCGGCGTCAGGTCAGTTGATCTTTCTGCCGCTGCTGTCCTGGATCGTCTCGGAGCACAACTGGCGCCCTGCGGCCGTGACGGTGGCGGTGGCGGCCGCCGCCGTTGTCCCCTTCGTATGGCTGCTGCTGCGGGACCATCCGGCGGACGTGGGCCTGAAGCCGTACGGATCACGGAAGTTCGTGGAGAAGCCGCCTCCCGTGCCCGGCGCCGCCCGCCGCACGGTGAACGTCCTCTTCTCGGCGGCCCGCACCGGCCCCTTCTGGCTGCTGGCCGGTACGTTCGCGATCTGCGGCGCCTCGACGAACGGCCTGATCCAGACGCACTTCGTGCCCGCCGCCCACGACCATGGCATGCCGATCACGGCTGCGGCTTCGCTGCTCGCGGTCATCGGAGTCTTCGACGTCGTCGGCACGATCGCCTCCGGCTGGTTCACGGACCGCTTCGAGCCGCGGCGACTGCTGGCCGTCTACTACGCCCTGCGCGGCGTATCGCTCTTGTTCCTGCCGATGCTGCTGGCGCCCTCGGTGCAGCTCCCGATGCTCTTCTTCATCGTCTTCTACGGCCTCGACTGGGTGGCCACCGTTCCGCCGACCCTCGCCCTGTGCCGCGAGCAGTACGGCGACGACAGCGCGATCGTCTTCGGCTGGGTCCTGGCCTCCCACCAGGTGGGCGCCGCCCTCGTGGCCTTCCTCGGCGGCGCGGCCCGCGACACCTTCGGCTCGTACGACGTGGTCTGGTACGCCTCGGGGGCGCTGTGCGCGGCGGCGGCGTTGATGGCGTTGGTGATTCGGAGGAGGCCGGAGGCCAAGGTGGCTCTCGCCTGAGCCCGGGAGGGCGGTGCCTGAGGACAGGATTCAGCTCGCGCGGTCGAGCGGCTCGAAACCGACGCGCAGGCGAAGGCCGAGCGCCATGGCGAGGCGTTCGAGCATGGGTTCACTCCTCGTCCGTGCTGTGCTGCTCGTCGACGCACCGGGCGAGGGCCCGCCGAGCACGATCGACCTCGCCGAGCTCCCGCATTCGCTGCTTGCGGCACACGGTCAGCAGGATGATCCGGCGTCCTGACGCGATCCAGTAGGTGATCCGGACCGAGTCCGTGTTCAAGTGGAAACGTAGCTCCCGGAGTTTGCCGTCCAGCTGCCGCGTCTACGGTTCGCCGAGCAGCGGTCCGCGATCGGCCAGTAGGGCGACGTTATGAACAGCTGGCCTGTGTGCTCGAAGATCACGAGAGGTGCACTCGATCGGGTGGCGGACGATGCTCGGTGTCAGAGCGTGAACTGCCCGAACTTCCCCCGATGGAACAGCAGCGGAGCGTCATTGCCCCCGGTCGCCCCCAGCGCCTGCACCCGCCCCACCACGATCAGATGGTCCCCGCCGGTGTGCACGGCGTGGATCGTGCAGTCGATCCACGCGAGGGCCCCCTCCAGTCGGGGCGACCCGGACACCGGTGCCGCGTCATGGGCGACCCCGGCGAACTTGTCCGCCCCGCTCACCGCGAACCCGCGGCACAACTCGCCCTGGTGTGCCCCCAGGACGTTCACGCAGAAGACACCCGCGCGAGCGATCCGCGGCCACGTCGTCGACGTACGGCCGGCCATGAACACGACCAGCGGCGGATCGAGGGAGAGGGAGGAGAAGGACTGGCAGGCGAAGCCGGCGGGGCCGTCCTCGCCGTCGGCGGCGGGCGCGGTGACAACGGTCACCCCGGTCGCGAAGTTCCCCAGTACGCGCCGGAATTCGCCCTGATCGACCGGCGCCCGCTCGTCGTCTCCGACAGCCCGCAGATCCGGTCGTGGCAAGGCCTCCACGGGCCCTGCCACGTTGGAGACCCCGGCCGACCTGAGGTAGCGGACGGCAGCGGCGGCCATCCCTGCGTGTCCCATCACGCCCTCCATTGAACCTGACGGACCGTCAGATAGGAACCCTCCCAACCCTCCGGGAGCCCTCCAAACCCTCAACGCCCGCTGAACTCGGCCCCTCGCCGCTCCACGAACGCCGCCACCCCTTCCTGCGCGTCCGCCGTCGTCATATTGATCTCCTGCGCGGCGGCCTCGGCGGCGAAAGCGGTGGCACGGTCGGTGTCCAGGGAGGCGTTCACGAGCTGCTTGGTGAGAGCGAGGGCCCGGGTCGGCCCGGCGGCAAGGCGCTCGGCCCACTCACGGGCCGTCTTCTCCAACTCCTCGTCCGGTACGACGCGATTGACGAGCCCGAGGCGTTCCGCGTCCGCGGCACTCAGCGCGTCGCCGAAGAACATCAGCTCCTTGGCCCGCTGCGGTCCGATCAGCCGGGGAAGGAGATACGCGCCACCCCCGTCGGGGACCAGGCCGCGCCGTACGAACACCTCCACGAACCTGGCCTGCTCGGCGGCGATCACCAGGTCGCAGGCGAACGCGAGGTGCGCGCCGATTCCCGCCGCGGTGCCGTTCACCGCGGCGATCACCGGCTTCTCGCAGTCGAGGACCGCGGCGATGAGGCGCTGGGCGCCGAGACGGATGACTCGGGCAACGTCGCCGGCGACCCGTTCCGCGGCGAGCGGCCCGCCGCGCAGGTCGGCGCCCGCACAGAAACCGCGGCCCGTCGCGGTGAGTACGACGGCCCGTACGTCCGGGTCGGCGGAGGCTTCGGAAAAAAGTTGGATCAGGTGTTCTCGCTGGTCAGAGGTGATGGCGTTCATGGCCTCGGGCCGGTTGAGGGTGATCCACGCGACGTGATTGTCAGTGGCGTGCCGTACCAATGACTCGAGGGAAATTTCGGGGCCGGAGCGCTGGTCGGGACCGGCGCTCCGGGATGAGCGGGACGAGCGGGACGAGTCAGGGGATTCGCGGTAAGCACGGGGGGAGTCAGACATGCGGGTACTCCGTTTCGTACGGGGCGTGGAGGGAGCCGTACGCGAAATCGTCGGCGCCGTTCGCGGGGTCTTGGGCCATGCTCGCGGGATGGTCGGCGCCGTTCGCGCGGTGGCGTGGCGGTGGCGAGGGCCGCTTGCCTCAGCGGCACACCGCCATCGCGTCCAGCGCGACGGCCCCTTGCCCCCTGGGCAGCACCATCAGCGGGTTGATGTCGAGCTCCGCCAGCTCGCCGTCGAGTTCGAGCGCCATGCGCTGCACTCGGAACACGACCTCGATCAGGGCGTCGAGGTCGGACGAGGGACGCCCGCGGACCCCGTCGAGCAGCGCCCGCCCACGCAGTTCGCCCAGCATGGCCCGCGCCTGCTCCTCGCCGAACGGGGGCACGCGTACGGCCGTGTCCCGCAGCACTTCCACGAGTACGCCGCCGAGCCCGACCGTCACGGTCGGGCCGAAGAGATCGTCCTGCGTGACGCCCACGACCATCTCGACTCCGGGATCGACCATCTGGCACACCAGGACACCGTCGAGCGGGACACCTTCGTAGCGGGCGATGTCGGTCAGCTCCCGGTAGGTGTCGCGGACCTGACTTGCGGAGGTCAACCCGATCTTCACGAGACCCAGTTCGGTCTTGTGGGCGAGCTGCGCACCGGAGGCCTTCATCACGACGGGGTAGCCGACGAGCCCGGCTGCCCGCACGGCCGCCGCCGCGCTGGTCACCAACTGCTCGCGCGGTACGCGGATTCCGTACGCCCGCAGAAGCTGCTTCGCCGCGTGCTCGCTCAGTTGCTGTCCCGGCCGCATCAGCGCCTGGGCCTTGCGGAAGGAGGGCGAGGGCGTGCGCGGCGCCTCGTCGAAGGGGGAGCGGTACGAAGCGGTGAAGTGGGCGTGGTCGAGGTGGGCGCGGACAGCCGTGATGCAGTTGGCGAAGGTGCGGAAGGTGGCGACGCGGGAGGACCCCAACAGGGTGTCGCGGTACGCGGACTCGGTGCCGACCGGCGATCCCCACACCACGCACACCAGCTTGTCCGTCTGCTCCGCCGCCTCCACCAGGTCCTGCGCCAGCTGGTCGCTCATCGGCGGGAAGGGCCCGGTGATCGGGCAGATGAGCACGCCCACCGCCGGGTCGTCGAGGATCGCGTCGATGATTTTACGGCCGCGCCAGTCGCCCACGGGGTGGCCGCCGTTGTCGACGGGATTGGCGACGTCGAGGTACTCCGGTATCCACTGGTGCAGCTCGGTCTGCTTGGCGTCCGACAGCCGGGGCAGAGGCAGCCCCGCCTCGGTCGCCAGGTCCGAGAAGTGCGCGCCCGTGCCGCCCGAGATCGAATACACGACGACGCCGTCGGCACTCAAGGGCCGGGCGCGGGCCAACAGGGCCGCGGTGTCCTGGAGTTCGTCGAGTCCGTCGACGCGGATCACGCCGTACTGCCGCATCGCCGCGTCCACCACCGCGTCGGCGCCGGTCAGCTTTCCGGTGTGTGAGGCGGCCGTGCGGGCCCCGGTCTCGGTGCGGCCGACCTTGACCGCGACGACGGGGACACCGCGCCGGGCGGCCCGGTCGGCGGCGAGCATGAAGGCGCGGCCGTCCTTCAACCCCTCGACGTAGCAGGCGATGGCGCCGATCTCCGGCTGCTCGGCGAAGTAGGAGATGAAGTCGGCGGTCTCCAGGTCGGCCTCGTTGCCGGTGGGCGCCCAGTGTGAGAGCCGTACGCCCAGTTCCTGCATCGTGAAGACGGGACGCCCCTGGTGCCCGGACTGGGTGATCAGCGCGATCGCCGGCCCGTCCAGGTCGTCGCGGAACTTCTCGAAGGCGTTGAGATTGGTGTTCGGCCCGAGCAGCCGCAGCCCGGAGCGCTCCACGGCGGCGGCGAGGCGGGCCTGCGCGGCGGCGCCCTCCGCTCCGGTCTCGGCGAACCCGGAGGCGAAGGCAACCGCGAACTTCACCTTGGCCTCGCCGAGTTCCTCGATCACAGGGAGGGGGTCGGAGACCAACAGCACGGCCAGATCGACCTGTTCGGGCAGGTCTGTGACAGAAGGGACGCAGGATATGCCGAAGACGGACTGACGGGTGGGGTGCACCGGGTGCAGCCGGGCACCGACACGCTCGGCCCAGGAGAGCAACTGCCTGGTGATGCCGGTGTTCGGCCGCCCCTCGGCATCCGAGGCGCCGACGACGGCCACGGACTCGGGGCGGAAGAAGCGGTCGAGGTCGGGTACGCCGGCGTACAGCGGCCGGCCGCTGACGTCGAGGTCGTCGGTGTCGGCGGGCCTGCCGTGCACGGCAGGCGCCGGTTGCTCACCGCAGGCGATGACCCGGGCCCGGCGGGAGTCGGTGGTGAGGGTGCCGTGGGTTGATCCAAGCATCGGTCCGCCCGCTCCTGTGTGGCTGCCAATAACTGACGCAGTGTCAGATTACTGAACTGACGCTGCGTCAGGAACCGGCCTGCATGCAAAGAACTTGTGGCGGACACATGGGTGATACCCGCCACGGTCGTCAGGGGAACGTGGCTGGACGGCATCTGGGTGCGCCGGACGACCTCCGCGGCCACACGCACTCCGGAGCGGACGGCGCCGTCTGCGTAGCCGTTCCGGAAGCCGGAGGTTTCCGTGCAGGACTGGAGGATGCCGTCGGCGGGCTTGCGGAGGGCGGGGCGGTGAGCGACGGGCCGCCTTGCGAGCTGCCCGCTCGCCGTGCCCGCGACAGCTCGCGGTTGCGGCTGCGCCCCGCACCTCCGCGCCTTCTGCCGTACGCCTTGACCGCTGACCGCTGACCGCTGACCGCTGACCGCTGACCGCTGACCGCTGACCGCTGACCGCTGACCGCTGACCGCTGACCGCTGACCGCTGACCGCGCCGCGCCCACGACAGATGTGCCCGGTCACTGCGCCATGAGGGCCGTCGGCCGCACCGGCGTGCCCGCGACCGCCCGCCGGCCCGGGCTATCGACCACCGTGTCGGCGCCGGCCACCGCGCCGCGCGCTGGTGCGGGCTGCCGCCCGCGCCGGCGCACCCGCTATCCCCGCCCGTCCGCCTTCGCAATCGCCTTTGCGATTCTCGGGGCGTCCAGGGCGAGTTCGCGGAGCATGCCGCTGATCGGGTTGGTGTAGCCCTGGAAGTAGAGACCTGGCGCGTTGGCCGGGGTGCGGGCGCCGTGGACGACCGGGCGGCCGCGTTCGTCCAGGACGCCGAGGTGGCCGACGAGGTCCTCCAGGGCGCGGCGGTAGCCGGTCGCGGCGATGACGACGTCAGGGCCGATCCGGTCGCCGTTCGCGAGGACGACCTTGCCGTCCTCGAAACCATCGACGGCGGCCACGATCTCGACCTTCCCCTTGCGTACGGCGTCGATCAGGCCGACGTCCTGCACCGGGACCGAGCCTTCGTTGACGCGGGAGTAGAGCCCGGTGTCAGGCCGGGGCAGGCCGTGGGCCGACAGATCCGGCACGCTGATCTTCCCCACCGGCCCGGCCAGCCGGTCCACCCAGGCGACCGGCAGCCGGCGTACGAGAATCCCGGTGCGCTGGGCGGGCCATCCGGCCGTGGACCGGCGCAGGATGTGCGGCGCGGTCCGCACCGAGAGCCGTACGCGCGAGGCCCCGCCCTCGACGAGGTCGACGGCGATCTCGGCACCCGTGTTGCCGATGCCGACGACGAGGACGTCGCGGCCGGCGTAGGGGGCGGCGTTGCGGTACTGGCCGGCATGCAGCAGCTCGCCGCTGTACGCGTCGCGGCCCGGCCAGTCGGGCACGTGGGGCGTGTGGTTGTAGCCGGTGGCGACCACGACCGCACTGCCGGTCAGCTCGCGCCCGCCGGTGGCCCGCAACAGCCAGCCGGTGCCGTCCGCGGCGGGCTCCACACGGGAAACCTCCACCCCGGTTATGACCTCGAGCTCATGGTGCTCCGCGTACTTCTCCAGATACCGCACCACGTTGTCCCGCGAGACCCAGCGCCCGAAGGAGCGCGGCATCGCGAGGCCCGGCAGCGAGGACAGCCGCCTGGTCGTGTGCAGATGCAGCCGGTCGTAGTGCCGCCGCCAGGACGCGCCGACATGCTCGGACTTCTCGAGCACGACGGCTCGTATGCCCTGGGCGCGCAGCGCGTACGCCGCGGAGAGCCCGCCCGGGCCGCCGCCTATGACGTACACGGGACGGTCCTCGTGTGACGGCACGGCGGGGGACGTCGAAGAGGTAGTCGAGTCGGCCATGTGCGTGAGCGTATTCAGCTCGTCACTTGATGGGTCTCGGTCAAGCCGGGAATTGATTGCGAATCGATCACGCTGTGGGGGAGGTGTGGGTGGCTGGTGTCGTAGGCCCTCAGGCGTGGGCAATTGGAGATGCACGACGTGGACAGCGGGAGTTGTGCTACGGCAGGCGGTCGGCGCCCCTGTCGGCGCCCCTGTCGGTGCCGCTGTCGGGGTCGGCGCGGACCAGCCCCGTGGAAGGGGGAATTGCGCGGATCACGCGCCTTCAACAGTCCCTTCCGACGCCCCGCCGGGCGTCGTTCCCCGGCGCTGTCTTCCATCTGGTGCGTGCGGACCAGACGCACCCGTTCCTGGGGCGTGCTGACGTCATGTTGACCAAAGTGTGATGCAAAAGTGCCGGAATCAGCCAGCGTTGATTGATTTTGGCTTTGATTCTCCTGTGAAAATCGTGAACTTCACGTAAAGATCCTTGGGTGGTCGCGCCTGTCCTTTGAACGAGGCCGAGGCGCGTCATCCAGGTGCTCAGAGTCGGCTGTTGCCAGTCATGACCCGCACCGATCACTGCATGCCCGAGTCCTCAGGTGACTCAGATGACGTGGCATGCCCAAACACTGAAGTTCATGCAGGGGGAGTACGTACATGGGATGGCGCGGCATGCCCGGGCGGGTGGGAATCGTGGCCCTGGCAACGCTGGTGGCGGCCACAGCCTGGAGTACCGGACCGATGACCGGCCTCGCGCAGGCGGCGCCCGGTGAGGTACTGGACTCCCTGGTGGAGGACTTCGCTTACCCGGACCGGGACCAGCTGCTGGCCGAGAAGGGCCTGAAGCTCATAGCGGGCGACGGCAACATCACGCTGGCCGAGTGTGCGTCCGGCGGCAGTGAGCTGGTGCGGATCAACAGCCGTGACAGCGGCAACATCTGCTTCGCGGTCTCCGGGCCGGTGGGTTATCTGGCCCTGGAGATCCAGCGCACCTACCTGGCGAAGTCCGACACCAGGGACGACGTCGTGGCCACGGTGCGCACGGAGAACACCAGGACCAACGAGACCAAGGTCGAGGAGGTCGGCCTCGAGCCCGACACTTGGAAGTCGCTGGGTGAGGGGCTCGACCCCGACCTTCAATCCACGGTGGTGGAGTTGGGTGTCGGTGAGGGTAAGGCCCGGTCGCTGCCGACGGGTGACGCGGACCGCCCGTGGCTGGCCCGTGTCACGGTCGGCGAGCCGGGCCACGAGGGCGGCCGCAACTGCAGTGGCACCCTGGTCGACCGGGCCTGGGTGCTGACCGCGGCCAGCTGTTTCACCGACGATCCGGCCAAGCCGGTATCCGCGGGTGCGCCGACCCGCGTGTCCACGGTGAGCTTCGCGGGGAAGGCCCCGGTGAGGATCAACCATGTGGAGCCGCGTGGCGACCGGGACGTGGTGCTGGCACGGCTGGCCACCCCGGTGACCGGTATCGCCCCGGCCACGCTCGCGGGCAACGTGTCCGCCGACGGGACCGAGCTGGTGGCCGCCGGATACGGCCGTACCGGCACCACGTGGGTGCCCGCGGGCCCCCACAACAGCAAGGCCACGCAGAGTGGCACCACCGCCACCATCGTGGAGATGACTGGCGGCCGGATGTGCAAGGGCGACGCCGGCGGCCCGGTCCTCGACGGGAACGGACGCGTCATCGCTGTGCAGAGCCAAGCCGATCACACCGGATGCCTGGGGCAGCCCGGGCAGGGCAACAGCGCGACGGCAGCCCGCACCGACAACATCACCGAGTGGCTCGACGACAGCGCCTTCACCGGCAAGGCATCCTTCGGTCTCGACGAGGGTGCCGGTTCGCGGCGGGTACTGGGCGGCGCGGCGCAGGAGTTCACCGCCGGTGTGGCCGGCGGTGCCCAGCTCGGTTCGGAGGGCAAGGCCGGAACCGGGTTGAAGCTGAACGGGACGTCGGCGTACGCGGCCACGACCGGGCCGGTGGTGGACACCACGAAGTCGTTCTCGGTGTCGGCGTGGGTGAAGCTGGACAACAAGAACGCCAACCACACGTTCCTCTCCCAGGCGGGGACGCGGGCGAGCGGCTTCCAGCTGTACTACTCCAAGCACTACGACAAGTGGGTGTTCAACCGGCACACCGAGGACGCCGACGACACCGGGATCGCCCGGTCGCTCAGCACGGACATCGCGCAGGCTGGGGTGTGGACGCACCTGGCCGGGACGTACGACGCGTCGACGCAGAAGATCCAGCTGTTCGTCAATGGCAAGGCACAGACGGCGGCAGCCTTCACCACGCCGTGGCGTGCTGCGGGCGGACTCCAGATCGGCCGACTCGGCTACAAGGGCGGCTTCCAGGAGAACACCGCCGGAACCATCGACGACGTGCGCACCGTGCAGTCCGTCATCACGCAGGCGGACGCCACGGCGATCAGCGGGGGCACGCTGCCGGCGCATCTGCAGGAGCTGGCGTCGTTCCCGCTGAACGAGGCCGCGGGCAGCGCCCGGGTCAGCGGCGGCATGGGCGCCGGTCCGGTCGCGACACTGGCCGGCGGCGGTGCCCAGCTCGGTGCCGCGGGCAAGGTCGGCACGGGACTGAAGCTGAACGGGACTACCGCGTATGCGGCGACCGCAGGCCCGGTGGTGGACACCACCAAGTCGTTCTCGGTGTCGGCGTGGGTGAAGCTGGACAACAAGAACGCCAACCACACATTCCTGTCGCAGGCGGGTACGCGGGCGAGCGGCTTCCAGCTGTACTACTCCAAGGCCCTGGACAAGTGGGTGTTCAACCGGCACACCAAGGACACCGATGACACCGGGATCGTGCGGTCGACGAGCTCCGAGACCGCGCAGCCCGGGGTGTGGACGCACCTGGCCGGCGTGTACAACGCGTCGACGAAGAAGATCCAGCTGTTCGTGAACGGCAAGCCGCAGACGGCGGCCACCTTCACCACGCCGTGGCGTGCCGCGGGCGGCTTGCAGATCGGCCGGCTCGGCTACAAGGGCGGCTTCCAGGAGAACCTCGCCGGAACCATCGACAACATCCGCGTCTGGGACCGGGCCGTCGGAGTCGACGAGATCTTCAACGACGGTATTCAGGTCGGCTGACCGACGCCGAGTTCATTTCACCACCGGGGCCCGCTCCCGCAGGAACTGCCGCAGCGGGCCCCGATTTTCACCAGTACGGGGCGCGCATTCCCCTGCACCCTGACTCATCAGACAAGCCTGGATCACACATGCATGCACATCGCGGAATTCCGCGGTCATTAACACGTCTTGCGGCAGCGGCGACGATTTTGTCGGTGGCGGCATCAAGTGCCGTACTCGCGACGTCGGTCGAAGCGCAGGCGGCACCCCGTCAAGCAACCGCCGTCGAGGAGAACGCGGCTTTCGGCCTGGACGAGGGTGCCGGTTCGCGGCGGGTACTGGGCGGCGCGGCGCAGGAGTTCACCGCCGGTGTGGCCGGCGGTGCCCAGCTCGGTTCGGAGGGCAAACTCGGCACCGGACTGAAGTTGAACGGGACGTCGGCGTACGCGGCGACTGCCGGTCCGGTGGTGGACACGACGAAGTCGTTCTCGGTGTCGGCGTGGGTGAAGCTGGACAACAAGAACAGGAACTACACGTTCCTGTCGCAGGCTGGTGCGCGGGCGAGCGGTTTCCAGCTGTACTACTCGAAGACGTACGACAAGTGGGTGTTCAACCGGCACACGAAGGACGCCGACGACACCGCGCTCGTACGGTCCCTGAGCACGGACTCCGCGCAGGCCGGTGTGTGGACCCATCTCACCGGTGTGTACGACGCGTCCGCCAAGACGGTCCAGCTGTTCGTCAACGGCAAGGCACAGACGGCAGCGGCCTTCACCACCCCGTGGCGGGCCGCGGGCGGACTCCAGATCGGCCGCCTCCACTACAAGGGCGGCTTCCACGAGTACACGGCCGGCCAGGTCGACGATGTGCGGACCGTGCAGTCCGTCATCACGCAGGCGGATGCCACGTCGATCAGCGGGGGCACGCTGCCGGCGCATCTGCAGGAGCTGGCGTCGTTCCCGCTGGACGAGGCCGCGGGCAGCACGCGGGTCAGCGGCGGCATGGGCGCCGGTCTGGTCGCGACGGTGGCCGGCGGCGGTGCCCAGCTGGGTGTGGCGGGCAAGGTCGGCACCGGGTTGATGCTGAACGGGACGTCGGCGTACGCGGCGACTGCCGGTCCGGTGGTGGACACGACGAAGTCGTTCTCGGTGTCGGCGTGGGTGAAGCTGGACAACAAGAACACGAACTACACGTTCCTGTCGCAGGCGGGAAACCGCGCCAGCGGCTTCCAGCTGTACTACTCCAAGGCCTACGACAAGTGGGCTTTCAACCGGCACACGAAGGACGCCGACGACACCGCGATCGTACGATCGCTCAGCTCGAAAGCGGCGAAGGCCGGAGTGTGGACGCAGCTCACCGGTGTGTACGACGCGTCCGCCCAGACGGTCCAGCTGTTCGTGAACCGCACACCGCAGACGGCCGCCGCCTTCACCACGCCGTGGCGTGCCGCGGGCGGTCTGCAGATCGGCCGGCTCGCCTACAAGGGCGGTTTCCAGGAGAACTTCGCCGGAACCATCGACAACGTCCGCGTCTGGGACCAGACCGTCGTGATCGGCTGCGCCGGCACCGACGGAGTCGGACATCGCGGCGCTCCCGACATCGCTCCGGAGAACACGATCGCCTCCCTGGAGGCGGCGGCCGATGCCGGTGCGGACTGGGTCGAGACCGATGTGCAGTTCACCAAGGACGGCCGGCCGGTCATCATGCACGACGCGACCGTGGACCGGACGACCAACGGCACGGGACGCGTCGACGAACTCACCGCCGAGGAGATCTCCGGGCTGACCGTGGACGGCGGAGGTCGCGTTCCCACCCTGGAACAGGCGTTGTCCGCCCTGAAGGTCAAGCCCGCTCGGCTCCTCCTGGAAATCAAGGGACCGCAGACGACCGCAGCCGTCGACACCGCCCTCCGGCTCGTCGCCGAGGCCGGGATGACCGAGCGGACACTGCTCCAGTCCTTCGACGAGGACATCGTGCGGGACGCGGCAGCCTCCGCATACAAGACCGAAGTCGCGCTGCTGCGCTCCACCCTCGACGCCGATCCCGTGGCCACGGCACGGGCATTCAAGCTCAGCACCTACGCGGTGAAATTCACCGGCCTTTCCGCCCGCCCCGCCGTGGTCGACCAGTTGAAGGCGGCCGGCGTCGACGTTTTCGTCTGGACGGTCGACAGCGAAAGCCAGTGGAAGACGACGGCTTCGTGGGGCGTGGACGGCCTTATCACCAATGGGCCTGAGCGGTTTGTGCCCTGGCGGGACAGCAACTGTGTCGAGAAGTGACCTGCCCTTGAGGAAAAGGGATCTGAGGAAGAGGAAATTGGTGAGGAAATTCAGAGGGGCGCCGGGGCGGCGTGGCGTCGCCGCGACGCTGATGGCTCTGGCGTTGGTCGCGGGGGCGGACCTGAGTCCTGCCGCCGCGGACGACGAGGTGCCCGCGTTCGGCAGATCCGACGTTCTTTGGGAATGGGAGTACGGCGGTCCGGGTGTACGGCGGGCCGCTGAGGCCGTCCTGCTCAGTCCGGATCAGGACGTAGACACGTTCATGAACCAGGATCTGCCGGACCTCCAGGAGGAGGACCTGCGGGTTCAGGTGGCGCAGATCATGGCCATCGGCGGTCCGGGTGTGCGGGAGGCCGCCAACACCGCGCTGGACGGCGGAGTCGAGGAACTTCAGGCCTTCCTGGACGAGGGTTTCGTCCAGCCCTACGACGATGATCTGCGTGTCCAGGTCGCGCAGATCATGGCCGCCGGCGGACCCGGTGTGAAGGAAGCCGCGAACAAGGCTCTGAACGGCACCGCCGATGACTGGCGCAAGTTCATCGAGCAGGGCCAGTACCAGAAGCGGGAGGAGGACAACCGGGTACAGGTCGCCCAGCTGATGGCGGCGGGCGGCCCGAATGTGAAGAAGGTCGCCAACCAGGTCCTGGACGGCACTCCCGAGGACGTACAGGAATTCCTCGACGAGGGCTGGCAGGTCGCGGCCGCGCGGGACCAGGAGACGCTGACCGTCGCCCAGTTGGCCGCGCTCGCCGACAAGGCACAGAAGCAGGCCACCCGGCTGACCGAGGAGGCCAAGGAAGAGGCGGCCAAGGCGGCCAAGGCGACCCAGCGGGCCAAGGAGGCGGCGCAGGTCGCAGCGAAGGAAGCGCAGGAGGCGAAGTCGTCGGCGGGCAGAGCGGCGGCGGCAGCGTCACGGGCGGCTTCCGCTGCCGACCGGGCGGCTCAGGCGGCTCGTACGGCGGTGTCGTCGGCTGCGGCGGCCAACCAGGCGGCGCGGGTTGCCGCTACGGCGGCTGCGCAGGCGGCGTATGCGGCGGGGCGGGCCGGAAGTGCGGCGTCCACGGCCAGGTCGGCTGCCGCGGCGACCGCTTCTGATGCGAGTCGGGCGAAGGACGCCCGTATCGCCGCGCAGAACGCGAACGCCGCCGCCGAGGGGGCGCGGAAAGCGGCCAAGGCTGCCGAACAGGCCGGAATCGCCGCTGAGAACGCGGGGAAGGCGGCCGGGGCCGCGGCCAGTGCCGGGGTCAACGCCGCGGCGGCTGCGACGGCGGCGGCCGAGGCCGGTCGCTGGGCCGGAGAGGCCGGTGCGAAGTCCACCGAGGCCGAGGTGGCGGCGGCCAGGGCCAGGCGGCTGGCCGCTCAGGCCACGCGTGCGGCGGGCGCCGCGCAGTCCAACGCCAAGCAGGCCGCCACGGCCGCGCGGCAGTCCCGTACGGCGGCCAACGACGCTGCGGATCACGCGGAGGCGGCGGCCAAGGCGGCGAACAAGGCCGCCGACGAGGCGGGCAAGGCGGTGGACGCGGCGAAGGAGTCCAAGGCCGCGGCGGATGCCGCGACCAAGGCGGCCAACAGCTCGCAGAAAGCTGCCGATCAGGCCAAGACGGTGGCGGAGTTGGCGCGTAAGACGGATGAGGAGCGCCTGGTCCAGCAGCAGGAAGAGAACGTCCTGGCGGCCGAAGAGGCCAAGAAGGCCGAGGATGCGCGCGTCGCCGCCGCCACGTGGGAAGCCGGGCGGCTTCAGCAGCTCAATGCCCAGACGCAGAAGCTGTGGGACGAGGCCGTCGCGGCGTCCGATGCGAAGGTCACGGCCGCCAAGGGCCGCCAGGTCGCGGTCAACCTGCTCTCCGGTGGCGGGACGTGGGCCCGTAGCGCCGCCGAGACCGCGCTGATGGGTACCGACGCCGACGTGGAGGAGTTCGTCCGTGCCTCTCTGACGGTTGCCTTGGAGCAGGACGACCGCGCGAGCGTGGCGCACATCGCCAACACCACGGACAAGCCCGCGCAGCGGCAGGCCGCACTGGATGTGCTGGACAAGCCGATCGCGCAGGTACGGGAGTTCCTGCGGACGAAGGCCTATCCGGGCAAGGAACACGACGACCGCGTCACCGTCGCCCAGATCATGGCCGCGGGCGGACCGGGTGTGAAAGAGGCCGCCAACAAGGCCCTGGACGGTACGGCGGCCGACCTGCACCAGTTCCTGGAGGTCGGTCAGTACAAGGCCCGCGAGGACGACGACCACGTCGCGGTGGCGCAGGCGCTGGCGAACGGTGGTCCCGAGGTCAAGGCCGCGGCCCAGGCGGTGCTGTCGGGGCCGTCCTCCGGTCTGCGGGATTTCTTGCAGATCGGTCTGTTCCGGGCGCAGCAGCGGGATGCCAACACTGCCGCCCACGTCGCCGAGATCGACATCCTTCTCGCGGCCGGCGACCGGTCGGCGGCGCTGGCCCACAAGGACGCCGCCGAGGCGCAGCGTGTCGCGGCGGAAGCAGCCAAGGACGCCGCCGCGGCCGTCAAGTGGGCGAACAGGGCCAAGGATTCGGCGAAGCAGGCGGATACGTACTCGAAGCAGGCCGACAAGTCCGCCGACCAGGCGGCCAAGTCGGCCGCGAAGGCCGCCGAGTCGTCCAAGAAGGCGAACAGCGCCGCGGCAGCGGCCCGCAAGGACGCAACTGCGGCGACCCGTTCCGCGGAACAAGCAGTGAGGTCCGCGAGTCTCGCCTCGAACTATGCCTCGCAGGCCCATACCGCCGCGTACCAGGCAAGCCTCTCCGCCCAGGCCGCGGGCAAGGACTCCGCAGCGGCAGCCAAAGCAGCGACCGAGGCCATGAAGACTGCGGCCGACAAGCTGGTTGCGGAATTGAAGGCGGAGGTCGAAAAGCAGCGCGGTGAGGACGCGAAGCCTCTTACGGAGGCAGAGCGCGAGAAGCTCATCAGGAAAAGGCTGTACGAGGCCGAGAAGAACCTCGTGACGAGCGGGGACCTTCGGCCCGGCGAGACAGTTCTGATCTGCGCGAGCGGCGGCCCCGGGGTGATCGGTGGGTGTACTGAGAGCACTTACCTCGAACGGCTGATCGCCTGGTACACGGGTGCGTTCGAGGTCGAAGAGTGCCTCCAGTCGAAAGACCTCTCGTGTCTCAAGGGCCTCGCACTCAGCGCCCTGAAGGTCAAGGCGCTCAAGGGGCTGAAGGCGTGCCAGAAGAACAGCTTCGTACCGGGCACCCGTGTCCTGATGGCCGATCGGCGGACCAAGCCAATCGAGGACATACGCGTCGGCGACCAGGTAGTGGCCACCGACCCGAAGTCCGGCGAGACCGCGGCGAAGAGTGTCCAGGCGACCATCACCGGTGACGGCCAGAAGAACCTCGTCGACATCACCGTGGCCAGCCCCGGGGCAGAGTCGACCGGCACCCTGATCGCCACCGACCGGCACCCCTTCTGGGTGGCAGGCGACAAGAACGCGTGGCTCGACGCCGCGGCAGTCGAGCCCGGCGACCGGCTGCGGACGGACGGGGGCACCTACGCAAAGGTCAACTCCACCAAGTCGTGGACGGCACCCGGCCAGCGCGTCTACAACCTGACGGTCGCCGATCTCCACACCTACTATGTGCTGGCGGGCGGGACTCCGGTCCTCGTACACAATTCGGGTGGACTCTGTCCGAAAATACTGGACGAGACCTACAAGTCGGCGAGCACGCCAGCAAAGCTGGAGCATGTTATCGACCCGGAGAAGCATGGCTTCGCCGGCCTAGTCGCTCGTTCTGGCGGCCGTGAGCAGGCAATGCGACGCATCGTGGACAGCCTGGGAGATGTAAGCGACCTTCCGGCAGCGGGGCGATTTGAAGTGCGTCGAGTCATAGATGGTGAGAACGTGACTATTCGAGGAGCTGTCGTCAACGGCGTTCCGAGAATCGGCACGGCGTTCAATCCCGATAAGTTCCCTGGAGGCAATTAAATGCGGGTACCCGTCGAACCGCGCCCGCTGACCGCTAAGGAGCGGGCGGTAGTGGAGCGGATTCTGCAAGTGGATTTCCCTGGAGCGGCAGAGCTCCGTAATCAACTTGGTCAAGTTCGGGTGGTGGCCCTATGGGGATCTAATTCTGTGAGTGTTGACCTGCGAGTCATGGATGACGCACCTCGTGCTCCTGTACCGACCGGGGCATCGCCGGTAACTTTCACGGTTATTGACGAGGAGGGCGAGCTTGTTGGCGAAATCCTTTTGTGGACTGAATCGGGCATGTTGTCCGGCCTGGAATATGCCTGGTATGGCGATCAGCCCCCGGCTTCGCTTCCAGAAGTGGATCGAATGGTCATGCAATAGAATCTAAGCCGATCTGCTTCCGGGCATGAATGGGAAGCCCCGCCAGTATCCGGCGGGGCTTCCCATGTGTTTGATGGCAACGCTGATGGCAACGTCAGCGGACGTCGGCTGCGGCGGGTGGGTCGTAGGGGTCGTTCTCCATCGGGCTGAGGGCGTTGCCGAGGGTATCGATGGCTTGGCGTTGGTGAGGGCGCACAGCAGCAGCCTGCCGCCCTTCCCGCTGCCGTCCCGGGTGGATCTTCAGGGGGTTGATGCATTCGGTGGGGAGGGCGATGCGGCGTTCGGAGGCGAGGGTCCAGGTGTGCAGGACGGTCAGCCCCTGCGTGCGGAGCGGTGGATCGTGGCCGTGCCGCCGTCGATGTCGAGGTCTTCCCAGTGGAGGCCGAGGAGTTCGCCTTTGCGGAGTCCGGTGCGCAGGGCGAGTTCGTACAGGGCGTGGAGCCGGTCGCTGTGGCCGCCTGAAGCAGTTGCCGTGCCTCGGCCGCCGTGAGGGGCTGGAAACGTCAGAACCGCCAGACCTGTACACAATCGAACTTGAGCCTGAGGTGCAGGCGTGGCTGGAGGTGCTCGCACCTGCGGATTACAGGGCCGCCGAGCGTTTCGCCGACCGGCTCGCGACCGACGGTCCGGCCCTGCCGTTTCCGTTGGCGAGCCACCTCGGTGACGGGCTGCGCGAGCTACGCGTCGGCGCATTCCGTGTGACGTACTGGTTGGCTCCCGGCCGGCGGGCCGTTCTGCTCACTGTGTTCCGGAAGACGAGGATGCGAGAGGCCGACGAAGTCCTGCGGGCGCAGAGAGCACGAAAGCGCTGCGAGGCCGAGCACCCTCCGGCGGGCGAACACGGCGTCTACAGTAGGGGCGAGGAGGCCTGATGAGCAGCGGATACCACACCAGGTGGAAGGTCCCGTCCGAGCACCGCGAAGACCCGGCATACCGCGCCGCGGGGCGGCGGATGGACTTCGCCCAGGCGGTCTACGACCGGCGCTCGGCGTTGGGCTGGAGCACGGCTGAACTGGCGCGCCGGGCCGGGATGTCCGAAGAGGACATCGAGTCCATCGAGGAGAGCGGGGTCGATCCGACTCTCGAGCTCCTCGAGCAACTGGCAACCGCACTCGAGTCGGGTGCCCGAATCGACCCACGCACCAGTCCCGAGTTCCGCTTCGAGGGACACGCTGCCTGAGCAGCCGCTTCGCAGGCGTGCCGAGTGAGACTCTCGCCCCCCGGAACTCCGCACGGCCGGCAACGGGGACATGGTTCCAAAAATGAACTCCTATCCCTGCCCCTGCTGCGGGCATCTTGTCCACGAGAATCCGCCCGGTTCCTTCCGGGTCTGCCCCGTTTGTGGCTGGGAAGACGACCTGGTTCAGCTGCGCTGGCCAGGCGCCAAGGGTGCCAACCGTTACCCCCTCATCGAGGCTCAGCAGCTTTACCGACAGGTCGGAGTTGCTGATCCGGTGTTCGCCCGAAGGTTCGTAGGCCAGGCGAATCCTGGCCGCTGGAGTCTGGATTCCGTCACGTCATGCCGGAGATCGATGATCTTGAGTCTGATGGGGGTGATGGAGGCGGAATGGCCTGAGGACCGCACGCGGCTCTACTGGTGGAGGCCGCACTTCTGGAGGCGGTAACTTCGCATCCTGGCTTCTGGCGGCATTCTGGACTCGGGTCCGGGAAGCTGTCGGGCGCGGGGCGAAGATCACTGACGTCTACAGACCTGAGGGCGGAACGATGATCCAGTGGCGAACCGCATCCAGGTCGGGCGGGGAGGCAATCGACATCTTTCCGCCCCAGGGCACGGGAATGAAGGTGCATCTTCCCGATGCATGAGGAAGAGATCTGCCGTGAAATCCTTGAGGAAGGCCTCGACGACTGGGTTCCGTTGGACCGGCTCGTCGGCCTTGCCAGGGAACTCTCCGAGCGACGTGGTGTGAACCATCGCGACGTCAGTGAGAAGGTCCTCGCGCACTTGCTGCACAGTGGCCTGGTCACGGTGGGCGATCTGGGAGAAAGCGGCTTCGAGGCGTGGACCGACGACGCGGACGGTGCCGTGCGGAGAATCATGCGAGCTCTCGACGATGCCGGGTGGGAGCCAGCGGGAGGTTGCTGGCTCGCAAACACACCTGTGGGCGACCGCGAGGCTTCGGGCCGTCAGGAGAAGTGACGGGTCGTCTCTCGCAGTCGGGGCGATCAAGTCCGGACGTGGGGGGTGGGACCGGTGAGGCGCACGGGATGGCGACCCTCGGCGTCCCTGGTCAGCCCCGTCCTGACGGCGCTCCCAAGTGATTAGGAGTACACTCCTTAGGAGTGCATTCCTAAGGAGCCCGAAGCCATCGTGCAGCACCGAGCAAGGCCGGAAAAGCCGTCGCATGTCTTCGATCGTGGCGCCGAGTGGGACGGACTCGCGGCGTTCGCGGGGCGGCCCTTGCCCCACGCCATGCTCGGCATCGTGAGTGGCAGGCGGCGCATGGGCAAGACGTATCTGCTGCGGGCGCTCGTCGAGCAGTGCGGCGGCTTCTACTTCGGAGCCACGGCCGGGACCGAGGCGGAATCCCTTCGTCAGTTCAGCGCGGCCCTGGCCGAATACGTGGGTTCCCCAGTGGCCTTCACCTTCGCCACCTGGGACGACGCGATCTCCTATCTCTTCGCGCTCGCCGCTCCCGGGAACAGGACACCGCATGGGCCGATGGCAGACGGCCCGTTCCTCGTGGTCATCGACGAGTTTCCGTATCTGGTGAAGGTGGCTCCGGAACTCCCCTCGCTCATCCAACGCGAGATCGATCGCTTTCAGGTGGAGGAGAGCCGTATGCGGCTGCTCCTGTGCGGTTCGGCGATGTCCGTCATGGGCGGGCTGCTCGCCAGCAGTGCGCCCCTGCGCGGCCGGGCTCAACTCGAACTCGTCGTACGGCCCTTCGGATACCGGGCGGCGGCGGACTTCTGGGGAGTCGCCGCCGATCCCGCACTCGCCGCCCGGTTGCACGCGGTGCTCGGCGGCACTCCTGCGTACCGTCGCCAGTTCCTGGCGGACGATGTCCCCGAGAGCCTGCGCGATTTCGACGACTGGATCTGTCGTACGGTCCTCTCGCCGTTCAGCCCACTCTTCCGGGAGGCGAGATACCTCCTGGCCGAGGAGGCGGACATTCGCGATACGGCGCTGTATCACTCCGTGTTGGCAGCCGTCGCGCAGGGCAATGCGACGCGAGGCGGCATTGCGGGTTACATCGGCCGCAAGTCCGTCGACATCTCGCATCCGCTCAATGTGCTGGAGGACAGCCATCTTCTGGCGCGAGAGGCCGATGTCTTCCGAGCCGGAAAATCGCAGTACCGCATCACCGAACCGCTGATCAATTTCTACGAGGCGGTCATGCGTCCCGCCTGGACACGGCTGGAGAGCGGTCAGGCGACCGAGGTGTGGGGGCAGGCGGCGGAACGCTTCGCGGCGCAGGTGGCAGGTCCGCACTTCGAGTCGGTGTGCCGTGAATACGTGCTCGGGCCCGGGCGGTCACTGCTCAGCACGTCCTTGGGTGAGGTAGGCAGTGGTGTTGTCACCGACCCGAAGGAGCGCCGCCAGATTCAGATCGATGTGGCCGTGGTCGAACCGGGCACTGGCGGGAGTCGGCCTTCGGTCGCCCTGCTTGGTGAGGCGAAATGGGGGACGGTCATGGGAGCTGGCCACCTTGAACGCCTCCGCCGGGCGAAGGAGCTGCTCGCCGGGCGTGGAATGGACACGACGCATTGCGCCTTGGCGTGCTTCAGCGCCGCGGGCTTCAGCGAAGCGCTGCAGGCGGAAGCCGCACGGGGCGGCCTCCTGCTGATTGGCCTGGACGAGCTCTACGGGCGGGCCGCGCCGACTGAGTTCGTGCTCTAGCTATTTGCTACTGAGCGTTGCGGTGATCAGGAAGACGCCTGGCGTCCGTATGTCTTGCGCGGTCGTCTCCCATGCGCTGAACTGACGTACCGTCAGATTATCGGAGCTCGGGAGGCGCCATGGACACGATCTGGCTCACCGGTGCGGAATGGGTCGCCGTGCTGCGTATCGGGCTCGGACTGTGGTGGCTGGAGAGCTGGCGGCACAAGGACAAGAAGGGGTGGTTCGAGCGGGGTACGGGGATCGCCTGGGCGGCGGATGTCGCGGCGAAGCATCGTTGGACCGCGGTGCGCAGCGGCTTCGACGTCGTCGTCGCGCCGCGTCCGCGGGCCATGGCGTACGTCGTCGTGTATGCGGAACTCGCCCTGGGACTCGGGCTGATCGCCGGATTCCTGACCCCGATCGCCCTGGTCGGGGGCCTCCTCCTCAACCTCCTCTACCTCGTTCTCATGATCCACGACTGGGCCGAGCAGGGGCAGAACTCGATGATGGCCCTGATCTCCCTGGTGGCCCTGTTCGGGATGTCGTGGCAGACGTGGTCGCTGGACAGTGCGCTGGGGCTCTTCTGATGAGCGCGGCGCGGTTCGATGTGCCGGAGGTGGATGCCTTCACCCGTGCCTACTGGGAGGCGGCCGGCCGGGGGGAGTTGCTCCTACGTCGGTGCGGGGGGTGCGGTCGGGCCCATCACTACCCGCGCGAGTTCTGCCCGTACTGCTGGAGCGAGGACGTGGCCTGGGAGCGGGCGAGCGGACGCGCCACGCTCTACACCTGGTCCGTCGTCCACCGTAACGATCTTCCGCCCTTCGGGGGTCGTACGCCGTACGTCGCTGCCGTCGTCGATCTCGCCGAAGGGCCGCGGATGATGACCGAGGTGGTGGAGTGCGGGGAGAGCGCGCTGCGGGCCGGGATGGGTCTTGAGGTGGCGTTTCGGGAGGCGGGAGAGGGTGCGGGGGAGGTCGTCGTGCCCGTGTTCCGACCCCGGGTGTGAGTCGTGGAGACGTACGGGTTTCAATGGAGCGATGGCCCGTTTTCGCACGCGGTTCCTCGTCAATCCGTTCCCCGAACTGCGCGGCCACGGACTGCGGTTGAGCTCCTGGGACCCGGAGTCCGACCGTGATGTCGAGGCGTGGCTGCGCGGCGTGAGCGACCCGGAGTTCCAGCGCTGGAACTCGCCACTCAAGAAGGTCACCGACATTGACGGCGCCCGGGACGCGCTCCGCTCGCGGGCCGAGAGCGCGGCGGACGGCAGCGCCGCCTCCTTCCGCGTCACGGACGTGGACACCGGGGCCACGCTCGGCCACATCGGCGTCAACGAGATCGACACCGTCACACGCTGCGCCCGCGTCGGCTACTGGGTCCTGCCCCAGGCCCGCGGGCACCGGGTCGCCACCCGGGCGCTGGCGCTCGCCTCCCGCTGGGCGCTCACCGAACTCGACCTCCACCGCCTGGAGTTGGGCCACGCCCTCGGCCACGACGCCTCCTGCCACATCGCGAACCGCTGCGGCTTCCTTCCCGAGGGCACCCTGCGCGACGCGATGTTCGAGGCGGGCCACCGCGGCGCGTTCCGGGACGTGCACCTGCACGCACGGCTCGCCACGGATCCCGAACCTGGCGCTCCGCGATGAGCCCCCCTCACGGCCACAGCAGTTGTCTGACCCAACCCCCGTCCGTACGGAGATAGTCGAGGCGTACGTGACGTCGCTGGGCGTCCCCCTGGAAGAACTCCACCTCGTCCGGTTGGACGCGGTACAGGGTCCAGGAGGAGACCTGGGCGTCGGGCTCATGCTGTGCCCGTTCCCAGGCGGTCTCCGATGCTCGCCCCAACTCCCCGACCGAGCCGAGCACTTCGCTCTGGTGGCCGACCAGGGCCGCTGCCAGGGCCCCGGTCGATCGGGCGTGCAGGTCTGCCTGGGAGTCCTGCGGGGAGGCGAGTGCCACCGGGCCGCGTACGCGTACTTGGCGGCCCTGCACGGGCCAGTAGAAGCCGAGCGCCGCGTAGGGGCGGGTGGCCAGGTGGCGGCCCTTGCGGCTGGTGGCGTGGGTGGCGAAGGACCAGCCGTTCGCGTCGGCGCCGTGCAGCATCACCGTGCGGACGTCGGGCAGACCGTCCTCGTCCGACGTCGCGAGCGACATGGTGTGCGGCTCGGCCTGACCGGCCACCACGGCTTCCGCGAGCCAGCGCGCGAAGAGAGGCAACGGCTCGTCGGGCGCCTCGGCCGGGTCGAAGACGGGCAACTCGGTGTCCCACACGCGCAGGGAACGCAGCAGCTCGTGAAGATCCGTTTCCATACGGCGAGTATCGCCCGACGAGAGACCGGGAGCCGGGGATCGGGAGCGGCGGAGGAGATCCGCGGTTCGGGTCCGGCGTAAATCGCGAGCGTGGTGGGGGCGGTCCACGGGACCATTGCGTATGGATTCCGTTTCGCCCGACTGGTACATCACCCGTGACCTCGGGGTCTTCCTCGACCGCGCCGGGAGTTTCCTGCGGTCGGAACCCGCCCTGCACACCGTGCAGTTGACGGTCACGGACGAGCTGGGCAGGTGGGGATCGGCCACGTTCGGGGAGGAGGCGCCGTACTTCGCGTGGCTTGCGGGCCGGGACGGTGCTGTACGGGCCACGGCCCTCCGGACACCGCCGCACGAACTGAATCTCACCGCCACCACCCCCGAGGCCGCCGACGCCCTCGCCGTGCGGCTCGCGGAGGCCGGCCATGCGCTCCCGGGGGTCAACGGCCCGGCGGACACGGCCGCGGATTTCGCGGCCGCATGGGAACGCCGTACCGGGGCCACCGCCGAGCTCACGATGCGCCAGCGGCTCTACAGGCTCGGCACGCTCACACCACCCGAGCCTGCCCCGGCCGGCAGGGCAAGGGGCGCGACGGGGGACGACCGTGTCCTGGTCGCGCGGTGGAAGGCCGAGTTCTCCGCGGCGGTCGGCGGGTGGCCCATGCGCGACCCGGACCGCTGGGCAGAGAGCCGGCTCGCCCACGGCGGCATCACGTTCTGGGAGACCCCGGAGGGCACACCCGTCTCGATGGCGGGCGCCCTGCCGAAGGTCGCCGGGCAGATCCGTGTCGCGCCCGTCTACACACCTCCCGCCCTGCGGGGCCGCGGTTACGCCGCTGCCGCCACCGCCGCGGTCAGCCACGCCGCGCGGGCCGCAAGGGCCGACGAGGTGCTGCTCTTCACCGACCTCGCCAATCCGACCAGCAACGGGCTGTATCAGCGGATCGGTTATCGGCCGGTACGGGACTTCGCCCGCCACACGTTCCGTACGTGATAATTCGTACCTGCCTCAGACCGTCCCGAGGTCCGACGACAGCCAGTGCTCGGGGCGCATCCGGACGATCACCTGCTCGCCGTGTTCCTTCCAGGCGTAGTCGACATAGCCGTCGACCTTGTCGGCCGGGAGATAGCGGGCGGCGAGTTCCCGGAGGTGCTCGATGGTGGCGGGGGTCGTGTCGATGACCGGGCCCTCGACCGATACGTACCGGATGGTGGGTTCCACCCGGTCGACCAGCAGGGAGAACCGGCCCGCCGTGCCGAGCAGCTGGTTCTTGCGGGAATCGAGCCCGATCAGGATCCATACGGCGCCGTCGGACTCGTACTGGTACCAGACCGGCACAGTGACCGGACCCCGCCCCTCCCCGGCATCCACCGCGAACGCGGCGACGTGGGGCTCGGCCAGGAACTGCTCACGCTCTTCGCGACTCAGGGCCATATCGGTGTCCTCCAGCCTTCCAGATGCGGACAGTGCTCGTCAGAGTCAGCGTGCCTCGTACCGATCGATATTCCGACAGAGCTGCGCCATCAGTACGCTGCGTAACGCCCCCCGGCTCCCGGACAGCCGTGTACGCGGAACTCCCGAAGTCCGCCACCACCCGGAGTTCCCCGCCCAGGGCCCGCACGTAGGCGCGCAGAGTGGCGACCTCCGTACGATCGATCTCACCGTGCTCGATCTCCGAGATCCGAGGCGTGGAGACACCCATCGAGTCAGCGATGTAACGCTGGGTCAGGTCCTGCTCGGGTATACGGCGCCCCACCCTCACTCCCGCCCCAACACCACCGTCCCCGACGAGCAGAACCACCCGCCCGTACCCGAGGCGACAGCCAGTTCCGGCAGCCGCCCGCCGCCCCTGCGGACCTGCCGTTCTCCTGCCTCCCCGCGCAGCTGCCGTACCGCCTCCACCAGCAGGAACAGCCCTCGCATCCCGGGATGCTGGGCTGACAGTCCACCTCCGTCGGTGTTGACCGGCAGGTCCCCCGTGAGCGTCAGCCGCTTCTTCTCCACGAACGCCCCGCCCTCGCCCTTTCCGCAGAAGCCGAGGTCCTCCAACGTCACCAGGGTCATGTAGGTGAAGGCGTCGTAGATCTCGGCGAAGTCGATCTCGTCCGGCCGTACGCCCGCCCGCTCGAAGGCGAGCCGTCCGCTCACCGCTGCCGGGGACACCGTGAAGTCGGGCCACTCGGACATGGTGGTGTGGGAGGCGTGCTCGCCGGTGCCGAGGATCCAGACCGGAGGCGTACGGCAGTCGCGTACGTACTCCTCGGCCGCCAGCAGGACCGCCGCGCCGCCGTCGGAACGTATGCAGCAGTGGAGCTTGGTGAAGGGGTCCGCGATCACCGGGCCCGACAGCACGTCCTCGACCGTGATCGGATCGCGGAACATGGCCTCCGGGTTCAGCGCCGCGTTGGCCCGGGCCTGGACGGCGACGGAGGCCAGCTGCTCGATGGTGGTGCCGTATTCGATCATGTGGCGGCGGGCGGCCATGGCGTACTTGGCGATCAGGGTGTGCCCGTACGGGACCTCGAACTGCAGCGGACCCCGTGCGCCGAACGACAGGTTCCCGGTACGGCGGCCCGCCTTGATGTCCGCGCGGGCCGTGGACCCGTACACCAGCAGGACCGCGTTCGCGTGCCCGGCGGCGATCGCGTCCGCCGCGTGGGCCGCCATGACCTCCCAGGTCGAGCCGCCCACCGAGGTCGAGTCGACCCACGTCGGCCGCAGTCCCAGGTACTCCGCCACCTCGATGGGCGCGAGCGTGCCGAGGCCCGCCGACGCGAAACCGTCGACGACCTCGCGGGTCAGGCCCGAGTCGGACAGGGCCCGGCGTGCCGCCTGCGCGTGCAGGGCGTACGGGGTCGCCTCGTCCACCCGGCCGCAGTCGGAGAGGGAGACGCCGACCACCGCCACCTTCCGCGCCTTCCGCTGAGGCTGAGTCATGAATCTGACGGTACATCAGATAATGCCGACTCCGGCAGGGTGCCGCGGCTCTGCGCAAGCGCACCTCTGTGCACACCCTGCGGCACACCCCTGTGCATCTGGCGACGCCCGCTCTACCATGACGCGCCGTCAGATCCCGAGGAGGAGGGGCCCATGGACGCCCGCTTCACCGCCGAACAGGACGAGATCCGCCGAACCCTGCGCGAGCTGCTCCTCAAACGCTGCGGCCCGGAGGAGGTCAGGGCCGCCGTGGGAACTGCGGACGGCCACGACCCCGCTCTCTGGGAAGCCCTGGCCGGACAGCTCGGACTGCCGGGTCTCGCGCTTCCCGAGGCGTATGGCGGTATCGGCTGCTCGACCATCGAACTCGCCCTGGCGAGCGAAGAGTTGGGGCGCGCCCTGGCTCCCTCGCCCCTCCTGCCCACCGCCGTACTGAGCGGCCCCCTGCTCGTCGCCCTCGGCACCGAGGAGCAGCGGAGCAAGCTTCTGCCGCGCCTCGCCTCCGGCGAGCTGACCGCCGCCCTCGCCGTACCCGGCACGTGTCTCGCCACTGCCCTCGGCCTGACCGGCGACAACCGCGGTGACTGGGCGGGCGGTGGCCGAGCGGGAGGCGTACAGGCCAAGCGCTCGGAAGGCGGCGCCTGGCGGCTCTACGGGCAGGTCGATCAGGTGCTGGACGGGCACAGTGCGGGGCTGCTGGTCGTAGCCGCGCACACCGGTGGGTTCTCCCGTTCCCGCACGCTGCTGTTCCTCGTACGGTCAGGGAGCGACGGGCTCGTACGCATACGGCAGACGTCCCTCGACGAGACCCGCCCGCAGGCGCGTATCCAGCTCCGGGATGTGGAGGCGGTGTTGATCGGCGAGGAGACCGCCGATGTCACCGGCGCGCTGACCGCCATCGGAGACACCGCCGCCGCCACGCTCGCCGCCGAAGCCGTCGGTGCCGCCGATCGCGTGCTGGAGCGGACCGTCGAGTACGTCAGGCAGCGGGAGCAGTTCGGGCGGGCGATCGGGTCGTTCCAGGCGGTCAAGCACCGGCTCGCCGACCTGTATGTACAGGTCCAGGCAGCCCGCTCGGCCGCCTATTACGCGGCCTGGGCGACGGCCGCGAGCGACGAGCGCGTGGGTGGGCTGGCGCTCGCGCAGGCCTTGGAGGCCTTCCGCGCCACTGCGTCCGAGGGGGTGCAGTTGCACGGCGGGATCGGGTTCACCTGGGAACACGAGGCGCATCTGTACTTCAAGCGGGCGGCCGGCGACGAGCTGCTCTTCGGGCCGGTGCACCGGCTGCGGGCATACGCTGCGGAGGAAGCGCACCTCTTCGACGGTGGCGAGGTGGCGGTCTGATGCCCACCGGAGCACAGCACGGGCCGAACGCCCGGCGCGTACCGAAAGCGGTACAGAAGGCAGTACAGAGCGTATCTTCGACCCGCGCATTCGCCCGGGTCGCCCCGCGCCTCGTCCCCGCGATGGACCGCGCAGTACACCGGCTCACCCGTGGGAAAGTCCTGCTCAGCGCCCAGCTGCTGCCCGGCGTGATCCTCACGGCGCGCGGGGCGAGGAGCGGGCTC
Organism: Streptomyces sp. NPDC006365; assembly: GCF_042870755.1. Lineage (NCBI taxonomy): Bacteria > Bacillati > Actinomycetota > Actinomycetes > Kitasatosporales > Streptomycetaceae > Streptomyces > Streptomyces sp. NPDC006365. The sequence continues at coordinate 112,424 of NZ_JBIAHS010000009.1, read as the reverse complement.
CCCCGGCGTACGCCGCTCGCCTGCATGCCGGAAGAGGGCAGCGGATCCTGGATTCTCATCGGGTCCAACTTCGGGCGTACGGACCACCCCGCCTGGACGGCCAACCTCCTCGCCCACCCCGACGCGGAGATCAACTGGAAGGGCAGGGACATCCCGGTCACCGCCCAGCTTCTGCACGGGGAGGAACGGGACACGGTGTGGAAGGCGCTGCTGGACTTCTGGCCGCCGTACGCGACGTACCAGGCCCGGGTCACTCGCGAGATACGGATCTTCCGGCTCGTACGACGCTGACTCGTGCGATGCCGACAGGCCCCCCAACGCGACAGACGGCAGCTCACCGGAGCGAAACTCCGAAGTGAACTGCCGTCTGTCTGACAGGATTTGGGCCTACGAAAGCGTGGGGGAGTGTGGGGGGTACCAAACCGTACTGAAAACTACCGGGGCGAACTATCTTGTCGGTTTCTTGCCGGTCACGCCCATATGCACCAACAGGGCGAGATTCGGCTTGAGTTCAGCCTGTTTGACGCCCCAGGACTGGAAGCCCTTCTGGTGCGAGGCCACCGCCGCGAGCATTGCGACGAGCGAACCGGCCATCGCCGCCGGGCTCACGTCCTTGTCGACCTTGCCCTTGGCCTGAAGCTCCTTGACCGTGTTCGTAAGGGAGTTGTTCACGGAGTTCAGGATCTTCATACGGATCTTGTAGAACCGTTTGTCCCCCTCCGCGGCACCCAGGTCGACGACGCGCAGGATGGCATCGTTTTTGCGCCAGAAGTCGAGGAACCCGTCGACGAGTTCCTGAGCGGTCTGCCAGCCGGCCTTGCCGACCCAGGATCGCCCCTCGAGCAGTTCGGTCAACCCCGCGCCCTCCGCGGCCATTTGCTCGGCGATCTCCAGGACAGCACCCTCGACATCTGGGAAGTACTGGTAGAAGGTCGCCGGTGACGTGCCCGCCTTCCGCGCGACGTCAATGACTTTGACGTCCCGGTAGGGCGACGAGCTGAGCATCTCGCTGAGGCAGTCGAGCAGCTTCTGCCGAGTCGCCTGCCCACGCCGTCCGGCCACTCGGCCGTCGACGGTACGCACTTGTCCTGTCATGCCGTCAGCTTACCGAGGGGTGATCGAGGCGCGATTCGGCCGACTGCAAATGGGGTGCGGCCGCCCTGCGAGATGCCGGGGAGACGCTTAGCTTGGCAGTATGGCCGAATCGAAGCCTTCTGCCACAGACGCCGGTGATGCCGGTTTCGGGGAGGGTGTTCCGTGCTGGATCGACGCCCAGCTCCCCGATGTGGAGGCGGGCAAGCGATTCTACGGCGAGCTCTTCGGGTGGACCTTCGAGGCGGGGCACGGGTCCTCCACCTGGGTGTACAGCGACGGGCGGGTCGTCGCCGCGCTCACGCCCAAGCGGGACGGGCGGATGCCCACCGTGTGGACGGTGTACTTCGCGACTCCGGACGCCTTCGCCCTGGCCGGGCGGATCCGGGAAGCCGGCGGTCAGGTGATCACGGATCCGGTGCCGGTGGACACGTACGGCACGATGGCGCTGGCCGCCGACCCGGAGGGTGCCGTGTTCGGGCTGTGGGAGGGCGACGAGCACGCCGGTTTCGAACGGCGGCACGAGCCGGGCAGCTTCGCCTGGGTCGAGCTGTACGCCCGGGACACCAAGGTCGCCGACGATTTCTACGGCGAACTCTTCCACGACACCCTCCTGGGCCCCGATGCCGCGCCCGACTTCGGCCGTGTCGCCATCGGCGAAGTCTTCCCCGCCGAGATGCCGCCGCACTTCCTTGTCCACTTCCAGGTGGTGGACCCCGATGCCGTACTGGGTACGGTGATCGGACTGGGCGGCCGAATCCAGGTGCCTCCCTTCGAAGCGTCGTACGGGAGTGTGGCAGTCGTCACTGACAATCAAGGGGCGTCTTTCGCGGTGCTCCGGCGCTGAAGAGAGCCGAGAAGCACTGAAAAGGTACTGAAAGGTACTGAGCCGCGAGAAAGAAGTGACGCAATTGTCCCGGAACGCCCTGAGACATCCAGGTCCGGCCCCGGGTTCGCAACCGGTGGCCGGGCCAGGAAGAATCGGAGTGCGTGCCGCCGGAGCGGTTCGGTGGTGAGACGCTGCGCAGTGGCTGGAAACACAGCCGCGTACGGGGAGGTGGCAGGCAAGTGGTGGATCAGCTGACGCAGCACGATCCGCGGCGGATCGGGCCGTTCGAGGTGCTGGGACGGCTGGGTGCCGGCGGCATGGGGCTGGTCTATCTGGCGCGCTCGGCTTCGGGCCGGCGGGTGGCGATCAAGACGGTCCGTACGGAACTCGCCGAGGACCAGCTGTTCCGGGTCCGCTTCACCCGCGAGGTCGAGGCGGCCCGTGCCGTGTCGGGCTTCTACACGGCGGCCGTGGTCGACGCCGACCCGCGCGCGGCCGTGCCGTGGCTGGCCACCGCGTACGTCCCCGCGCCCTCCCTCGAAGAGATAGTGACCGAGTGCGGGCCGCTCCCGGCCCAGGCGGTGCGCTGGCTGGCGGCGGGCGTCGCGGAGGCGCTGCAGTCCATCCATGGCGCCGGACTCGTGCACCGGGACCTCAAGCCGTCCAATGTCCTCGTAGTCGAGGACGGCCCGCGCGTGATCGACTTCGGTATCGCGTCCGGCGTCTCCAACACCCGGCTGACGATGACCAACGTCGCAGTCGGCACCCCCGCCTATATGTCGCCCGAGCAGGCCAAGGACTCACGCAGCGTGACCGGCGCGAGCGATGTCTTCTCGCTCGGCTCGATGCTTGTGTTCGCCGCCACCGGCCATGCGCCCTTCCACGGCGCGAACCCCGTCGAGACCGTCTTCATGCTGCTCCGGGAAGGCCCGGACCTCGAAGGCCTGCCGGAGGAACTGCGGCCGCTGATCGAGTCCTGTATGCAGATGGAGGCCACGGCCCGCCCCAATCCCGCCGACCTCCAGGCCCAGCTCGCACCGCATCTGTTCGGCTCGGGCTCCGACGACAGCGGTACGGCCTCCGCGTGGCTGCCCGAGCGGGCGGTGAGCCTGATCGAGACGCGGCGCGGTGGGCGTCCGGCGGCGAAGCCGTCGTCGTCCGGCGGCGGCCGCAGTGGCGGGCGGGGCGCTCCCGATGCCGGGGGCGCCGCCGGGCCCGCGGCGCCAGCCCTGCCGCCACCACCGCCGCATGATCCGCCCGTCCCCGTCGGCGCGGGTACAGGCCGGCATGGTGGCGCCCCCGACAACGGGCCCGTACGTCTCGCGGGGGCCCCCGTGCCCATCGGGCCGGGCCCGCGCGTCTCCGACGCCCGCGCCGCCGCCGTGAAGGCCCCTTCTCCGGACGCGGGACTCGCCGCCTCCTGGGCCCGCCCGCGCCCCGGCGTCAACGGCGCCGACCCGGTCGTACCCGCGCCCATGACGGCTCACGAGCCGGACGGCGGCTCGTCCTGGCGGCCGTGGCGCTTCCGCATGTCGAACGACGTGTGGGGCACGCCCGCCGTCGCCGGCGATCTCGTCTACGTCACCTCCTTCGAAGTCCACGCCCTGGACGTGGCGACCGGCCGCCGCCGCTTCAAGACGCGGGACGTCGCCTGGTCGATGACGGTCTCGGACGGCCGTATCCACGCCTCGGACGGGCCCACCCTCTTCGCCCTGGACGCCCGCGAGGGCGGCGACCTGTGGCGGCTGCCGACCGACGCCTGGGTGTACTCACTCAAGGCCGACCGCGGCACCGTCGTCACCGGCACCCGTGGCGGCGGCGTACAGGCCTGGGAGGCGTCCAACGGCCAGAAGCTCTGGGAACTCACCGGCTCCCAGGCCGACTTCGAGTCGCCCGAGGCCGGGCCCGTCGTCCACGACGGAACGGTGTACGTGTGGAAGGACGCCCGTCTGCGCGCCCTCGAAGCGCGCACGGGCGACGAACGCTGGTCCTACCCCATCGGTGACGCCGCCTCCTGCGGTGGCGTCCCCCTCCGCCTCACCCATGGCGACGACGGATACGTGTACGTGTCCGCGGGCACCCGCGTCCTCGCCATCGACGTCGCCAGCGGCCACGTCCGCTGGCACTTCGAGGCGCCCGCCGTCTTCCTGAGCCCGCCCACGTTCGCGCCCGGCCCGGCGGTCACCGGCGGCGGGATCTATCTCGCCGACTACCTCGGCACTGTGTACGCCCTCGACGCCACGGACGGCCGTGACCGCTGGCGTATCGCCACCGAGTCCCGTGCCTCGATCGACCCCGTGCTCGTCGAGGCCGGGCACGTTCACGTGGGCAGCGGCAAGGGCCTCTACACCCTGGACGCCGTCACCGGCACCCCGAAGTGGCGCTTCCAGGCCGGCGGCGACCTCGTCGGCACCCCCGCGGTCGCGGACGGCCGCATCCACTTCGGCTCCACGGACCATCTCCTCTACACCCTGAAGGCGGACGACGGGCGCCTCCGCTGGAAGCTCGCCACGGGCGGGGAGATCACGGGTGCTCCGGTCGTCAAGGACGGGGTGGTGTACGCGTGCAGCAAGGACCGGTGCGTGTATGCGCTGGACGCGGAGAAGGGGACGGGGACGGCGCGGACGGCTTGACGGGGGTTTGTTTCGCCCCCTCCGCCCTTACCCGTCCCATCCCGGGGCCAGCCCCCAGTGCCCCGATGAGGGCTGCGCCCCCGGACCCCGTTTCGGGGGCCAGCCCCCGGACCCCGGCTCCTCAATCGCCGGAGGGGCTGGATTTTGCGGGACTGGGCTGGATTTTGCGGGACCGGGCTGAATTCCGGGGCTCTGCCCAAGGCCCCGCCAGGGGTCGCCCCGGCGTTACGCCCCGTACGTGCCCATCACCACCCAGTGACATGCCCGTGACATGCGTTGCATAGAGTGATGGCATGCAACTACGGGGACGCAGGCTCAAGTTCACAGTGGTGGCGGCGCTGGTGGTGCTCTCCCTCACCGGGTTCTCGACGGGACGCGGGCACCGCAGCGGCGGAGACGGTGGAGGTGGCGGCGGCTGCAGCAGCTCCAGCCAGTCTCACGACAGTTCGTCGTCGAGCGGCGGGACCTCGGGATCGGGGACGTACCGCGACTACGACGATGACGACGACTACACGGACGACACGTACGACGACAGCGGCTCCTCGGATGCGACCACGCCGCTTCGGGACGCCACGGTGAAGCTGATCGACTGCGCGACGCCGACCGATGCGTACGCGACGGTCGAGGTCACCAACCCGAACGCCGAGGGCGCCTACTTCACCGTCACGGTCGACTTCCTCGACGCCGACTCCGACCGGGTGGAACTGGGGAGCGCGGACGAGTTCGTCGGCGCGAACGAGACGGCGACGGTGCAGGTGGACCTGTCCAGTCCGGGTGTCGCGACGCAGGTCGACCGCTGCGTGGCCGACCGGGACGCACCCGCGAACTGACTTACAGTCGCCTCCTCATCGGACGCGGTACCCGCCGGCCCGCCGGGCGGTGAACAGCTCCGCCTGGCGGTCCGCGGGCAGGTTCCCGAGCGCGATGAGGTGCGGCGCGTGCGTGAGCGCCTGAGCGCGCGCCGCTTCCTTCGCCGCCCATACGGCTCGTACCGTGCCCTGCACGGCCTCGGTCGGGTAGGAGGCGATGACCTCGGCGCACCGTACGGCGGCCTGGAGTGCCTCGCCGGGGGCGGTGACTTCGGACACCAGCCCCACCTCGTACGCCCGCCCGGCTGAGATCCGCTCCGCCGTCCCCATCAGCGCCATCCGCGCCACCTCCCCGAACGGCATCCTCTGCGCCATGTAGATCGACTCGCACGCGCTGACCATCCCGTACGTCGTGTGCGGATCGAAGAAGGTGGCGCGCTCGTCGGCCACGATGAACTCGGCCTCGCCGAGCAGGTAGAAGGCGCCTCCGCAGGCCATCCCGTTCACGGCGGCGATCACGGGCTTCCACAGGTCGTTCGCCTTCGGCCCGGTCATGGTGAGCGGCTCGTCCACCATGTACGGGGAGCCGGGCTGCGGCACCTCGACGTCACGATCGAGCCCCGTGCAGAACGCCCGCTCGCCCGCCCCCGTGACGACGACCGAGCGTACGGACTGGTCGAACCTGAACTCCCGCCAGGCGGCGGTGAGTTCGGCGGCCATGGCGAGATCGATCGAGTTCAGCCGCTCGGGCCGGTCGAGGGTGACGACGGCGACGCCGGTGTCCTTGTCGGTGGTGAGGCGTATGGTCACGGGCGCTCCAGGATCCACTGGGGTAGGCGAGCCGTCCGCTCGAACACCACCTGAACCTTCGCCCCGATCCGAATCCGTTCCGGCGGAAGGGAGCCCAGGGGGGCCTCGGCGTCGCTGACCAGATTCCCGACGAGCCGGATGCGCGGGGCTTCGGCGAGCTCGACGACGATCACGTTGTACGGGGCCAGCTCCGCGTATGCCGGAAGGAGCGGGGGATGCGGGACGACGTACGACCAGATCCGTCCCTTCCCGCTCATCAGCCGCCACTCGCTCGCGAAGGACTGGCAGTGGGGGCAGCAGGGCCGGGGCGGGAACCGGAGTCCGCCGCAGTCGGCGCAGGCCTGGACGCGGAGTTCGCCTTGGGCGGCGTACTCCCAGAAGGGGGCACCGTCGTCGTCGAGGACGGGGGACAGGAGGGACAGGCGCTCTCCCGGCAATGGCATCGTCAACTCCCAACTCCTCAGTTCCGTAGGAGGATCGCGGAGGTGGGGACGCCTTCACCCGCCGTGACCAGGCAGGTCGAGGCGTCCGGGACCTGGGCGGTGCTCGTCCCGCGCAACTGCTTCACGCCCTCGTTGATGAGGTTGAAGCCATGGACGTACGCCTCGGAGAGTCCGCCCCCGCTCGTATTGACCGGCAGCCGTCCGCCGATTTCCAGCGCACCGCCCTCGGTGAAGGCCCCGCCCTCGCCGCGACCGCAGAAGCCGTAGCCCTCCAGGGAGAGTGGGATGAGTGCCGTGAAAGCGTCGTAGATCTCCGCGACATCAACGTCATGGGGGCCGAAGTCCGCCTGCTTCCACAGGTGTCGGGCTGCGGTCCAGGCCGGCCCGGTGAGCGGGTCGTCGTTCCAGTAGTTGACCATGCCGTGGTGCTGGGCGGGCAGGCCCTGCGCGGCGGAGTGGACGTACACGGGTGTGTTCCGGCAGTCGCGGGCCCGTTCCTTCGACACGATCACGCAGGCCAACGCCCCGTCCGTCTCAAGGCAGTTGTCGAAGAGGCAGAGGGGTTCGCTGATCCAGCGGGACGTCATGTACATCTCGCGGGTCAGCGGGCGTTCGTACATCATCGCGGCGGGATTCTGGTTGGCGCGGTTGCGGCAGGCGAGGGCGACGTTGAAGAAGTGGTCACGGGTCGCGCCGTACTCGTGCATATAGCGGCGCGCGAGCATGGCGATCTCGTCGGCCGGTCGGAGGAGGCCGAAGGGGCGGGTCCACTGGGCGGGGGTGGGGAGTTGGACGGCGGTGTTCTTCCAGGGCCGCGGCCCGGAACCCCGCTTCCGTGACCGCCAGGCGACCCCGACGGAGGCCTGCCCGGTGGCGATGGCGGCGGCGAGATGGGCGACGGTGGCACAGGAACCGCCCCCGCCGTAGCCCACCTTGCTGAAGAAGGTGAGATCGCCGGCGCCGATCGCCTTCGCCAGCTCGACCTCGTCGGTCTCCTCCATCGTGTACGAGGCGAGCGCGTCGACCTCGCCCGGTGGGATCCCGGCGTCGTCGAGGGCGGCGAGAACGGCACGGCAGGCCAAGGTCTTCTCGGACTCCGGGAGTTGCTTGGCGAAGGCGGTCTGACCGATCCCGACGATGGCGGTCGCGTCCTTGAGCCCCGCCATGAGTCCTGTCATGGGCACGCACCTCCGCTGCTGAGTCCGCACTGGTCCGAACTGCTGACAGTCCGTCAGGCTACAGCTAATCTGACGGGTAGTCAGCTAGTGGTACGTCGGTATGCCGGTACGCCTGTGGGTATTGGGGAGGCTTGCGATGCGCGGGGACGTGGTGCGCGGAGACTCGACGCGCGGGGCGTGGGGCAGCATCCCGGGGCTGGTCCGTGCGGCGGCCGACCGGTACGGCGACGCCGAGGCGGTCGTGGAGGGGCGTACGCGCATCTCGTACGCGGAACTGGGCGCACGCGTGGAGCGAGCGGCTGCCGCCTGCGTCGCGAACGGTGTCCAGGCCGGCGACCGCGTCGCCATCTGGGCGCCGAACTCGCTGGACTGGATCGTCTCGGCGCTGGGCGCGGTGTCGGCCGGGGCGGTGCTCGTGCCGCTGAACACGCGCTTCAAGGGGACGGAGGCGGCGTATGTGCTGGCGCGCAGCCGGGCGCGGCTGCTCTTCGTGACGGGGACGTTCTTGGGGACGTCGTACGTGGCGTCGTTGCGGCGGGCGGCTTCGGAGGGACCGGGTTCGGAGGGGCCGGGTTCGGAAGGACCGAGTTCGGAAGGGCCGGGCAATGGACCTCTCCCCGGACTGCCGCACCTGGAGCAGGTGGTGGTGCTGTCCGACGACGCACCCTCCGACTTCCGCACGTGGAAGGACTTCCTGGCGAGCGGAGACGGCGTCGGCGAGCCTGAGGTACGGGCACGCTCGGCGGCCCTGGCTCCCGACTCGCCCTCCGACATCATCTTCACCTCGGGTACGACGGGCCGTCCCAAGGGCGCGGTGATCACGCATGCGCAGACGCTGCGGGCGTACGAGGTGTGGAGCGAACTGGCCGGGCTCCGTGCGGGCGACCGCTACCTGATCGTGAACCCCTTCTTCCACACCTTCGGCTACAAGGCGGGCGTCATCGCCTGCCTGATGCGGGGCGCGACGATGATCCCGCAGCCGGTGTTCAACGTGGACACGGCGCTGGCGAACATCGCGTCGGAACGGATCTCGGTCCTCCCCGGCCCGCCGACGCTCCATCAGTCCCTCCTGGACCACCCGTCCCGCGACGCGTACGACCTCTCGGCTCTGCGCCTGGTGGTGACAGGCGCGGCTGTCGTGCCTCTACGCCTGGTGGAACGCCTCCGTACGGAACTCGGCGTCGGGACGGTCCTGACCGCGTACGGACTCTCCGAAGCGAGCGGCATCGTCACGATGTGCCGCCGCGGGGACGAGCCGGCGGTGATCGCGTCCACGTCGGGGCGGGCGATCCCGGACACGGAGGTGAAGGTGGTGGGACCGACGGGAGCGGCCTCGCCGCCCGGCACTCCGGGGGAGGTCCTGGTCCGCGGCTTCAACGTCATGCGGGGCTACTTCGAGGACCCGCAGTCGACGGCCGCCGTGCTGACGCCGGACGGCTGGCTGCGTACGGGGGACGTCGGCGTCCTGGATTCCGCGGGCAACCTCCGTATCACCGACCGCATCAAGGACATGTTCATCGTCGGCGGCTTCAACGCCTACCCGGCGGAGATCGAGCAACTCCTCGGCCTCCACCCGGACGTCGCGGACGTCGCGGTGATCGGCATCCCGGACGGACGGCTGGGCGAGGTGGGCAAGGCGTATGTCGTACGCCGCCCCGGGGCGACCCTGACCTCGGACGACCTGATCGCCTGGGCGCGGCGCGAGATGGCGAACTACAAGGTGCCGCGGGTGGTGGAGTTCGTGGGGGAGCTGCCTCGGAATGCGAGTGGGAAGGTGGTCAAGGGGGAGTTGCGGTCCCAGGGCCGCAACTCGGCTACCTCTTGAGGCGGTACGCAGCCAGACGAGCTGTGGGGGAATGCTTCGCTCGCGACGAGTTCGAGTGCGCCGGCGGGGTCTGAGGGGAATCCGTACCAGAGGTGCCGTGCCGCTGCGGCTCGAAACGATTTCGTCGCCGTCATCGCAGCGCTGCGCGCAGCCGCGAGGCGGGGGCGCACCACGCACCTCCCGGCGACCTAGGACAGGCCGTCGAGCGGCCGGAGGAAGCGGCGCTCGTACCGCTTGATGCAGCGGGTCTCTCGAGCCAGTTCGAACGCTTCCTGGCACTCCGGGTCGGACATGCTGTCCGTGCGGTACTGCTCGTATGCGGCCAGGCTGGGAAAAGAGAAGAGGGCGTACGCGATGTCACTGTCGCCCTCACTCGGCAGGAAGTAGCCGTGGTGCGTCCCGCCGAAACGGTTGACGAGCCGGACCCAGCGGCGACCGTATTCCTCGAAATCCTCAAGCTTGTCCGCATCGACCTCGTACTTCAGATGAATGGTGATCATGCCTGCATGATGCCGTGTGGCGGTTCGGACTTCGTGAGGAGGCCCGGCGACCAGCCCGGCCGCCCGGGGTCGAACGGTTCGCGCCACCGATTGACCTGAACCGTGCCCGGACACGCCTCGGCCGCGGCGGCTCCCCCTCCGCGCCGCCGCGGCCGATCCCCGTCGGAAGGTGGGCTGCTCAGCTCGGCGGCGTGTTGTCCTGGGGGGTGGCGTCCCCGTCCGACACCGGCTCGCTGGGCGGGGTGTTGTCCTGGGTGGTGGCGTCCCCCTCCGACACCGGCTGGCTCGGCGGAGTGTTGTCCAGCGTAGTGAAGGTCTCCTTGCCCACCGGCTGGCTGGGCGGGGTGTTGTCGTTGGGCTGGAGGTCCGTGTCCTTGGTCTTCTCGGTCATGTGCTCAATTTCCTCTTCTCTAGTGAGCGCGGAGTGAGGAACGCCCGCCCGGATGCTCCCCCGAGGGCCACCGGACGGGCGTCGCGGAGCCGTATCCCCCGGTCGGGCTCCTGGTCAGACCGTCTGCCCCCCGACGCGACGGTGTGACAGATATGACAGTGCCTTGCGGCGATAAACGAATGCTGAACGCCCGCAGCACACTGGAGCGCCTCATGTTGCTCAGGCATGCTCAGGCCGCCGCGGCAGGCATGAGCAACGCGCGTACCTCGTCGGCTTCCTCGGCGACGCCGTTCTTTTCGTAGAGGTTGAGAGCTTCCCGCCAGCATGCCTGTGCCCGGTCCGCCTGCCCTAGAGCGGAGAGTGCCCGCCCGAGGAGGGTCAGGACATTGCCCCGCATCCAGTCGCCGCCGATGCAGCCCAGCGCGAGCGCCTGTTCAGCCCCTTGGGCCGCTCGTGCGGGGTGACGGAGGGCGAGGTGTACTTCGGCGATCCGGAAGTGGGTGGCTCCCTCCCAGAGCCGCTGGCGGTGATCGGCGAAGTTGCTCAGGGCGTCGGAGAACTCGCGCAGCGCCTCGGCGTGACGTCCGGCCCCGGCCAGAGCCATGCCCAGGTTGTAATGCCCGTTGCCGAGGCGCATCGGCCTTCCCAACTCGACGTGGGCCGCGAGTGCGCGCTGTGCGATCTCGACCGCCTTCGCGACATTGCCCATCCCCAGGTTGGCTCGAGAGAGGTTGACCAGGGCGACTGCTTCGTTGAGCCTGTTACCGACCGCCTGGTAGCCCTTTATCGCCTGGTCGAAGGATTTCTTGGCGTCCACGTACCGCTTCTGTCGCAGGAAGATGTAACCCCGGTCGTTGGCCGCCCAGCTCCTCGCGGTGATGTCCTCGGCGGAGCCCGCGAGTTCCATGGCGAGCTCGGCCTGTTCCGCCGCCTGCTCGATACGCCCGGAGACCAGGAGGACCTGGGAAAGGGTCGTACGCGCTCTGCCCTCCGCACGTACGTCTCCCGCGGCCCGGGTGGCCTCGCACGCCGCCCTGGCCGTTGTCTCGTACTGGTGGGAGTTCGCGCCCGACTCGGTCAGATCCTTGGCCATCCACAGGAGATCGACCGCGCGCCGCAGCCTGTCCGTGCCCGCGGACTGCTGTACACAGGCCAACAGGGAAGCCGCCTCGGTGTACAGCCAGTCCAGGGCGGCGGCACCCTCGGTGAACCGCAGCCCCGCGTACTCCGTCGCCTCCAGGTGATCCACCAGCCGGTCCCCAGGCCGCTCAATCGCATAAACCCCCGCCGCCGTGGCCAGGTAGAAGTCCAGCAACCGGGACATCGCCGCCTCCCGCTCACTGGGCGGCTGCTCATCCCTCTCCGCACATGCACGCGCGTAGAGACGCACCAAGTCGTGGTACCGATACCGCCCGGGAGCCGCAGACTCCAGCAGCGACGTGTCGACGAGCGACTCCAGCAAGTCCTCCGTCTCCTCGACCGGCAGGTCCAGGACCGCCGCAGCCGCAGCCAGCGAGATGTCCGGCCCGTCCGCCAGCCCCAGCAACCGGAAAGCCCGAGCCTGCGCGGGCTCCAGCTGCCCGTACCCCAGCTCGAAGGTGGCCTTCACCGCCAGATCCCCGGCCTGCAGCTCATCCAGTCGGCGCCGTTCATCGCCCAGCTTCGCCGCCAGCACCGACACCGTCCACGTACGACGGGCTGCCAGTCGCGACGCCGCGATCCGGATGGCGAGGGGCAGGAAACCGCACGCCGCCACCACGTCCAGCGCGGCCTCCCGCTCCGACGCCACCCGTTCCTCGCCCACGATCTTCGTGAAGAGCAGGAGCGCTTCCTCGGGAGACATCACGTCCAGGTCCACCAGGTGCGCCCCCGCCAGGTCCACCATCCGTACGCGCGAAGTGACCAGCGCCGCGCAGCCCTCTGTACCGGGCAGGAGCGGACGCACTTGGGCGGCGTCCCGCGCGTTGTCCAGCAGCACCAGCACCCGCCGCCCGTCCAGGACCGACCGGTACAGAGCCGCGCGCTCCTCCAGCGAGTCCGGAATCGCCGAGTCGGCCGTGCCCAGCGCCCGTAGGAAAGACCCCAGCACCGTCTCAGGCTCGGCCGCCCGCGCCCCCGCCCCCTGGAGGTCCACGTACAACTGACCGTCGGGGAAGGCGGACCGCGCCTGGTGCGCCACATGTACGGCGAGAGTCGTCTTCCCCACGCCACCGATGCCGGCCAGCGCCGACACCGCCATGACCCGGCCCTGGGCTGCGGACGCCGCCGACAACACCTCACTCAGCTCAGCTACAAAGGACGCGCGGCCGGTGAAGTCCGAGACGGTGGCAGGGAGTTGCGCCGGCTTCACCGGTGCAGCCACGGGCTCCTCCACCGGCGCCGACGGTTCCGCCAGGGCCGGGTCCGCCTGCAGGATCCGTTGCTGCAAGTCCTTCAGCCCCGGCCGCGGGTCGACGCCCAGCTCGTCCGCCAGCAGGCGCCGCGTGTCCGCGTACACCGCGAGCGCCTCCGCCTGGCGCCCGCTGCGGTACAGCGCCAGCATCAGCAACTCCCGCAAGCGTTCGCGCAGCGGATGGGCCGCCGTCAGGGCGGTCAGCTCCGAGACCGCCTCCGCGTGGCAGCCCTGTTCGAGATCCATGTCGAGGCGGGTCTCGGCGAGTTGGAGACGCCACTCCTCCAACCGTGTCCGCTGCGTGTCCGCGTACGGACCCGGAACGCCCGCCAGCACCTCCCCGTCCCACAGGCTCAGGGCCTTGTTCAGCAGGACGCGCGCATGGCACAGGTCCCCGGCGGTACGGGCCTTCTCCGCGTCCGCCGCCAGCTCCTGGGCCAGGGCCAGGTCCAGCGCCCCCTCGCCGAGCGAGCGGATCGCGTACCCGCCCGACTCGCTGACCAGGACTCCGGAGCCGAGCACCTTCCGGAGGCGGGAGGCGTACGTACGGACCGCCGCCAGCGCCTGGGAGGGTGGTTCATCGCCCCAGAGGGCGTCGATCAGTTCGGACGCCGTGGCCGTACGGCCCTCGCGCAGGAGCAGTGCCGCGAGCAGCGCGCGCTGCTGCGGTGAACCGGTGGGCAGGGGCTCCGCGCCGCGCCAGGCGCGTACCGGGCCGAGCAGGCTGAAGCGGAGCGGCGCGGCCGATTCCTCGGGGCGCCCCTGCTCCAGCGGCTCTACTCGCGGTACACCGTCCATCGCTGTCCCCCTGCCGAACCCCTGTCGAACTGTCATGACAACCAGGCCAGTTTGCCTTGTGGACGCCGCATACGTCAGCTGTGGGAGACGCCGATCACAGGCCGACGTGCCGTGAACTGAAACGTCTCACACGGCCCTCACATGGTCCTCTCAACCTAGAGACCGCTCACCGCGGACGGATACAGGGGTGGAGACAGGGGCGGCCGGCGGGAGGAGCCGACGAGAGCCCGACCAGAGAGCCTCGATCCGCATAGCTGACGCCCCGTCAGATCGGCGCTACCGTAAGACCTCATGGAGACCATGGAGACCTTCCCGAAGATCATCTCGGTGGACGACCACACAGTGGAGCCCCCCAACGTCTGGCGGGACCGGCTCCCGTCGAAGTACCAGGACCGAGGACCCCGTATCGTCCGCGCACCGCTCAAGGAAATGACCTTCCTGGGCGGCAAGTTCGCCCCTGTCATGGGCAATCCCGGCGACGACGGCCCCATCGGCGACTGGTGGGTCTACGAGGACCTGCACCGTCCCCTCACCCGTCTCGACACCGCCGTCGGGTACGACAGGGACGAAATCAAGCTGGAGATCATCACGTACGAGCAGATGCGCCCGGGCTCGTACGACGTCCCGCAGCGCCTCGCCGACATGGACGTCAACCACGTCCAGAGCGCCGTCTGCTTCCCCACCTTCCCGCGCTTCTGCGGCCAGACCTTCACGGAGGCGAAGGATCACGAGCTCGGTCTGCTGGGGGTGCGCGCGTACAACGACTGGATGGTCGAGGAGTGGTGCGGCCCCGAGGCGCAGGGACGGCTGATACCGCTCACGCTCATCCCTCTCTGGGACGCCGAGCTGGCGGCGCAGGAGGTGCGCCGCAATGCCGCTCGCGGCGTACGCGCCGTCGCCTTCTCCGAGATACCCCCGCACCTGGGGCTGCCGTCCGTCCACACGGACGAATGGGACCCGTTCCTCGCCGCCTGCGACGAGACCGGCACCGTCATCGCCATGCACATCGGGTCCAGCAGCAGGATGCCCTCCACCTCCGCGGACGCGCCGCCCGCCGTCGGCTCCACCATCACCTTCGCCAACTGCTGCTTCTCGATGGTCGACTGGCTGATGAGCGGCAAGTTCGAACGCTTCCCGAACCTCAAGGTCATGTACGCGGAGGGCCAGATCGGCTGGATCCCGTACATCCTGGAGCGCGCGGACGTCGTCTGGGAGGAGAACCGTGGCTGGGGCGGAGTCGCCGACAAGGTCCACCGCCCGCCCTCCGAACTCTTCGCCGAGCACGTCTACGGCTGCTTCTTCGACGACGCCTTCGGCCTGAAGAACCTCGACGCGATCGGCGTCCCGAACGTGCTCTACGAGACCGACTACCCCCACTCCGACTCCACCTGGCCCAAGTCCCGTGAGGTCGGCGAGGCGCAGATGGGGCACCTGGACGCGGACGTCGTCGACCGGATCGTACGGCGGAACGCGATCGAGCTGCTGGGGCTGACCGAGGACGGGCTCTGGGCCGGACCGGGCGGTGCCCGTTGAGCAGCCCGCTGCTGTACGGGATGCAGCTCCCGGTCCAGTCGCAGAGCACGATCTACGCCGAGGCCTGGGAGGCGGCGGCCGGCCCCGACGACCTCGTGGAGATCGCCCGCACGGCCGACCATTCCGGCTTCGCATACCTCGCGAGCTGCGACCACGTCGCCATCCCACGTCGCCTCGCGGCCGCAATGAGCACCGTCTGGTACGACCCGGTCGCCACCCTCGCGTTCCTGGCCTCGGTCACCGAGCGCGTACGGCTGCTCAGCCATGTCGCCGTCGTCGGACTCCGCCACCCGCTCATCACCGCCAAGCAATACGCGACCCTCGACCACCTTTCGAGCGGCCGCCTGATCCTCGGAGTCGGCGCCGGCCACGTGCAGGAGGAGTTCGAGGCGCTGGGCGTCGACTTCGAGCGGCGCGGATCCGTGCTCGACGAGAGCATCGACGCGCTCCGGTCCGCCCTCGGCCGCGATGAATTCCCCGAGCACCACGGCAAGTTGTACGACTTCGAAGGCCTCGGTCAGCGGCCCCGGCCGACGCAGGCCCACGTACCCCTCTGGGTCGGCGGGTCCTCGCCCGCCGCCGTACGCCGAGCCGCGGTCAAGGGGGACGGCTGGCTGCCGCAGGGCGACCCCCGGGACCGCCTGCCGGACCAGATCGCCCGGCTGAAGCGCATACGGGAGGAGGCGGGCGTCACCGAGCCCGTAGTCGTCGGTGCCATCACCGAGCCGCTGTACGTGGGGGACCCGGCCTGGGACGTGGGCCGCCGCACCCTCTCCGGCCACCCCGAAGCACTGGCCGAGTCACTGCGGGCCTACCAGGCGATGGGCGTACACCAGATCCAGGTCCGTTTCCGTTCCCGAAGCCGAAGCGAACTCACGGACCAGATGGGCGCGTTCGGGGCGGAGGTAGCTCCGCATCTCCAACCCTGAAAAGCCCGCACCCCCACGCTCCCGCAGCCTCCCACCGGCGGGAGGGGGCGTGGGCCGGTGCGTCGGGCGCGACCAGCCCCAGACGGCCTGCGGCCAAAGAACGACCTGCGGTCGCCCTGCTCCTCCCAGCGGAAGGCATCCTGTCTGACAGCATGACAGCAATTTCTTGAACATTTGAACAGGCCCGCTCCGGGTCCCGTACGTAGAGACGTCATGACTTCTGCGGAAGGGCCCGCGAAATGCGATCTTCCAGGCACGTCAGCACGGCGAATCACGCGTACTACCCCCCTGCACCCGCCGATTCGTCCCGGAGACTGACCGTCGTCCTGGCCTGCGCCGAGGACGACTGGCCGCATGACGACTGGCCGGCCCCGGACGATCCGTACGTGGGCCGGGTGCTGCACTCTCCGGCTCCCCACCATTTCCTGCGCGACCGTGCCCGTAACGGGGACAACGAGGCCGTGGACGTCGTGGTGCTGCCCTGCGAGGACCCTGCGGACGCCTTTCCGAGGCTGCTCGGCGCTATGGGTGACATGAACGCATCAGTAATCGTCATCAGCCCCGAGCGCGACCCCGACGTGATCGTCGACGTCTTCCGCGGCGGAGCCGGTTACCTGGCGGAGGGCGACTACTGCACCTGCATGCTCTCCGCGGCGGTCGTGGGCGCCACGGTCGGGCACACCTATCTCTCGCCCGTGGCGTGCGCGGCCCTCAGGGAGTGCGCCCAGCGCATGGCGGCCCCGCGTGACGACGCGTTACAACGGCTGCGGGCCCTGCTCTCACCCCGCGAGCGACAGATCATGGAGTTGCTGTCGACCGGCCTGGGCGCGCAGGAGATCGGGGTGCGGCTGAGGCTGACGGAGAAGACCGTCCGCAACAACCTCAGCAACATCTACGCCAAGCTCGACGCCCGGGGGAGTACGGACGCGGTCCTGCGCTGGCTGGGCGCCAGGAATGGCGACAGCCTGGGGTCTGCGGCCCGCTGACGCTGCCGTCGACGTGACGGGCACGGGCGCCGACGGTAGCGGACAAGAGCACGGAAGAAGCCCCCGCGTGAGAAGCGGGGGCTTTGTGCCGTCGGCTACGACTGCCCTCCCGACGAGTTACGGTGCCGGGATCTCGGACAGCGGGACCTCGACATCGGTGACGTTCTCGCCGCCCTTGCCGAATCCGGGCTGCTGCGACTCTGCGCGGATCTCGGCGCTCTGCGGGCTGCTGTCGCCCCCGACTTCCTCGGCCTCCGGCGTACCGCACTTCACGTTGCGCACCCAGAGACGGCCGTCAGGAGCGCCGTTCTTCAGGAGTTGCGGATAGAAGACGTGCACGCTCGTGCCGCCCTCCTCGGGGGAGAAGAACACCTTCTGGCCGTCCTGCGCCTCCTTGTAGGTGGCCTTGAGGAATCCACTGACGTCGGTGCGCTTCTCGGACCACATGAAGAACCCGATGTGGTCGGGCATCACCGTGCCCGTCAGGGAGAAGTCGAAGCCGGTCCCCTTGTCGTCACGCGTGAGGTTGAACTCCGTCGTGTTGAACTTGGCGCCGATCTCGAAGAAGGAGTTCCCCAGCTTCGAGTCGGCGGCGGCGACGAAGCCGTCTTCGAGCGTGATGAACCTCGTCACCGACGTGGCCACGCTGAAGGTCTTCTCGCGTTCGGTGGTGGACCCGCAGTTGTTGGACGGGGTGGAGACGCGCTTGTTGGGCCCCAGGTTGTTCCGCTTGACCTGGACGTCGACGAATTCGCAGTTCTCCAGGGTGGCGGCGTCCTCCGCGCAGTCCTTGGTCACCTCGGAGGGTGTGGCGGCGCCCGCCTGGTTCATCAGCGGAATGGCTACCGCGGCGGCCACCACCGGGGCCAGCACGATGGTGATGCGCTTCTTCTTGCTCCGGTGATTTCCTTTGCGGCCGGGGCGAGTCATGGTGCGTCTCCTTGAGGGGGGAAGTGTGAGGGGTTACGAGGGTCCGTCAGCAGTCGGTCAGGACGGGCTTGGGCTCCCCGTCCGCGATTCCGGGAGCGCCGGCCGCTCCCGCCAGAACGACGGGGCCCTCGACGACTTCCGGCGCCGAGTAGTTCTGCTCGGGGGTGGGGTTGACGGCGAAGCTCCCCGGGTTGGCGTTGATCTTCACTCGCCATTCGCCCGTCATACGCTGCATCTTCGGCGTGAACTCCATGTGGAGGACCTTGCCGACCGGAACATCTATTGTTTCGCTGTCGCCGGCGGTGACCGTATCGACGGTGATGTCGGTCGTTCCCTTGTGCTTGAGCCAGGACCCGCTCAGGGCGCCGAAGAGCCCACCGCCGGCACCTTGCTGTGTCGCGGTGTACTTGCCCTCACCCTGGCCTACAGTCGCTGTCCATTTGAATTCGGCCTTCGTCGGCTTGGTGGCGTTGGGCTCGCAGTTCGGGAAGTCGATCGAGACCTTCTCCGTGGGGCCGTCGAAGAACTCCAGCTTCTTCGTCTCGACGAAGTCGCAGGTGTCGGACTCGAAAGTGGGGCCGGCGATCCCATGGCCACCAAAATCCTCGAGAGACTGGTTCTTGCCGTTGAGGACCTTGGTCCTTTCGCACAGCTTCATGATCTGCTCCGGCGTCTTCTCCTCGGCCGCGTTGGCCGACGGCAGTAACACCGTGGCGACCGCGGCGCCCGTGGTGATCGCCGCGCCGATCGCCACATACCGGACCTTCTTGTTCTTGAATCGCCTCTTTGCCACGCTCTGCTCTCTCCTTGAGGGGGGGGCTTTATTGGGAGTTCCTTTGCCTTCCCGTTGAGGAATATTGGCGTTCGCTTCGCGGCCCCGACAGAGTCAAATGTCCCTACCTGCCGGTCACTTCGAGTGTGCGATCGGCCACATGGCCGACTCCCCGCCCCTTGCCTGACGCACCGTCAGATACGACGATGAGGCCTCAGGAAGCGTCAGAACGCAGGCGACGAAGGAGAGGCACCCCATGGGCAAGCTCGACGGACGCGTCGTTCTCATCACCGGTGCCGCACGCGGGCAGGGTGAGCAGGAGGCGCGGCTCTTCGCCGCGGAGGGCGCCGAGGTCGTCATCGGGGACGTACTGGACGACCAAGGGGAGGCGCTGGCCAAGGAGTTGGGCGCGCGGTACGTGCACCTCGATGTGGGCCGGGAAGCCGACTGGCAGTCCGCGGTGGCCGTGACCAAGGAGGCGTACGGGCGGATCGACGGGCTGGTCAATAATGCCGGGATCCTGCGCTTCAACGAGCTGGTCAGTACGCCGCTGGAGGAGTTCCAGCAGATCGTGCAGGTCAACCAGGTCGGCGTCTTCCTCGGCATCAAGACGCTCGCGCCCGAGATCGAGGCGGCCGGCGGCGGCACGATCGTGAACACCGCCTCGTACGCGGGGATGACGGGCATGGCCTGGATCGGTGCGTACGCGGCGACCAAGCACGCCATCGTCGGGCTGACCCGCGTGGCCGCGCTGGAGCTGGCCGGGAAGGGGATCCGCGTCAACGCCGTCTGCCCGGGCGCTATCGACACCGCCATGAGCAACCCCGCCCAGCTCGATCCCGGCGCGGACGCCGAGAAGGCCGGTGAGGGCATCGACCGGCTGTACCGCAAGCGGGTGCCGCTCGGACGGATCGGGCAGCCCGAGGAGGTGGCGCGGTTGGTCCTCTTCCTCTCCGGTGACGACTCCTCGTACATCACGGGGCAGCCGTTCGTGATCGACGGAGGCTGGCTGGCGGGGGTCAGCGTTCTCTGACGCCTCGTCAGCTATTGACCCTTCGCGGGTGCGGTGCGACAGTCGGCGAAGCAGATCTGACGTTCCGTCAGATACCGATGTTGGGGACGGTGAACCTCCTTGGAATTCGGGCTCTTTGTACAGGGATACGTGGGCAAGCGGGCCGAGACCGATCCGCTCGCCGAGCACAAGGCGCTGATGGAGGAGACCGAGTACGTCATCCAGGCGGACAAGTCCGGCTTCAAGTACGCCTGGGCGTCCGAGCACCACTTCCTGGAGGAGTACTCGCACCTGTCGGCGAACGACGTCTTCCTCGGGTATCTGGCGCATGCCACCGAGCGGATTCATCTGGGGTCGGGGATCTTCAATCCCCTCGCCCAGGTCAACCACCCCGTGAAGGTCGCCGAGAAGGTCGCGATGCTCGACCATCTCTCCGAAGGCCGCTTCGAGTTCGGCAGCGGACGGGGCGCGGGTTCGCACGAGATCCTCGGCTTCATCCCCGGCGTCACCGACATGAACTACACCAAGGAGATCTGGGAAGAGACCATCGCCGAGTTCCCGAAGATGTGGCTCCAGGAGGAGTACGTCGGGTTCCAGGGCAAGCACTGGTCGCTGCCGCCGCGCAAGGTCCTGCCCAAGCCGTACGGGAAGGCGCACCCTGCCATGTGGTACGCGGCCGGGTCCCCGCCCTCGTACGCCATGGCCGCCCGTAAGGGCCTGGGTGTGCTCGGCTTCAGCGTGCAGAAGGTCTCCGACATGGAGTGGGTGCTGGAGCAGTACAAGACGGCGATCGTCGAGGCGGAGCCGGTCGGGGGCTTCGTCAACGACAACGTGATGGTGACGTCGACGGCGATCTGCGCGCCGACGCACGAGGAGGCGGTACGGATCGCCGCGGGCGGCAGCCTCCACTACCTGCAGTCGCTCGTCTTCCGCTACCACGACACGTTTCCGCGGCCCGAGGGCTTCCCGGTGTGGCCGGAGACGCTGCCCGAGTTCAACGAGGAGATCATCGAGCACCTCATCGCTGAGGAGTTGTTGATCTGCGGGGATCCGGATGAGGTGCTCACGCAGTGCAAGCGGTGGGAGCAGGCCGGGGCCGATCAGCTGTCCTTCGGCATGCCGATCGGGATCTCTCGTGAGGACACGCTGCAGACGATTCGGCTCGTCGGTGAGCACGTGATTCCGAAGATCGATACGGATCCGGTGCATCGGACGTCACGGTTCCGTCAGGCTTCCTAGGGGGTTTTCCACGATGCTCGACCATCTGATCAAGGGCGCGACCGTCGTGGACGGGACGGGAGCGCCCGCGTACACCGCAGACGTGGGGATACGCGGCGGCCGTATCGCCGTCATAGCGGAACCCGGCAAGGTTGCCGAGGAGGCCAGGACCAGCGAGGACGCCGGCGGGCTCGTCCTCGCCCCCGGCTTTGTCGATCCCCACACCCACTACGACGCTCAGCTCTTCTGGGATCCGTATGCGACGCCTTCCCTCAACCACGGTGTGACGACCGTCGCGGGCGGCAACTGCGGATTCACCCTCGCCCCCTTGAACCCCTCCCGACCCGAGGACGCCGACTACACACGGCGGATGATGTCCAAGGTCGAGGGCATGTCGCTGGTCGCGCTCGAGGAGGGGGCGCCCTGGAGCTGGCATACGTTCGGGGAGTATCTCGATGCTCTCGAGGGGCGGATCGCCGTCAACGCGGGGTTCATGGTGGGGCATTGTGCGCTGCGGCGGTACGTGATGGGGCCGGACGCGGTGGGCGGGCAGCCTTCCGAGGAGCAACTGGCGGAGATGCTGCGGCTGTTCCATGAGTCGATGGACGCGGGTGCCTGGGGGCTGTCCACCACCCAGTCGTCCACGCACTCCGACGGCGATGGGAAACCCGTAGCCTCGCGGCATGCGAAACCGGCCGAACTGCTGGCTCTGTCCCGTGCCGTCGCGGAACACGAGGGCACGCAGATAGAGGCCATCGTGGCCGGCTGCCTCGACCAGTTCAGCGACGATGAGATCGACCTCTTCGTTGAGATGAGCGCGTCGGCGGGGCGCCCCCTGAACTGGAACGTCCTGACCATCGACGCGGCCGTCCCTGATCGCGTACCGAGGCAACTGGCGGCAAGTGAGCGTGCCCGTAAGGCCGGTGGCCGGATCATCGCGCTGACGATGCCGATCCTCACCCCGATGAACATGTCGCTCGGCACCTTCTGCGCGCTCAATCTGATCCCCGGCTGGGGCGAGATCCTCGGCCTGCCGGTGCCCGAGCGGATCGCGAAACTCCGCGACCGGGACGTACGGGCCGAGATGCTGCGTCGCGCGGACAGCAAAGAGGCAGGTGTCTTCCGCCGGCTCGCCGACTTCGGGCGGTATGTCATCGGGGACACGTACAGCCCCGAGAACGAGGGACTGACCGGCCGCGTCGTACGGGACATCGCGGCCGAACGCGGCCAGGAACCCTTCGAGTGCATCGTCGAGATCTGCGCCAACGACCAGATGCGTACGGTCCTTTGGCCCATGCCGACCGACAACGACCCCGACTCCTGGGCGCTGCGCGCCGAGACCTGGCAGCACGAGGACGTCATGCTGGGCGGCTCCGACGCGGGGGCGCATCTGGACCGGATGTGCGGGGCGCCGTACACGACGCGGTTCATCGGGGACTGTCTGCGCGGGCGGAAGCTCGCGACGCTGGAGCAGGCGGTGAAGATGCTCACCGACGATCCCGCCCAGCTCTTCGGCCTGCGGGAACGCGGGCGGATCGCCGAGGGATGGCATGCCGACCTCGTCCTGTTCGACCCGGAACGCATCGACGCCGGTACGGCCACACTGGTGCACGACCTGCCGGGAGACAGCCCGCGGCTGGACTCCAAGGCGATCGGGATCACGGCGGTCTGGGTGAACGGGGTCGAGGCGATTCGCGGGGACCAGGTGACGGGGGCGGTGCCGGGGAAGGTGCTGCGCTCGGGTCAGGACACCCTGACGGTGAACACCAAGTGACCGAGGTGAGTACGGAGTGACGGACGAGCAGCGGCTGTTCATCGGGGGCTCGTGGGTCGTACCCGATGACGGTTTCTACGAGGTGATCGACCCGGCGACCGAGTCGGTCGTCGGCCTGGCGCCGGAGGCCTCGCGGGAGCAGGTGCACGCGGCGGCAGCCGCGGCTCGCGAGGCCTTCGGACCGTGGTCGCGTACGTCCCCTTCGGAGCGGGCGGCGGTCCTGGACCGGGCGGCGGACATCATTCAGCGCAACCTCGTCCCGTACGCCGAACTCGCCCAGGCGGAGAGCGGCGCCACGACCGGGACGGCGCGCGGGATGCAGGTGGGGGTGGGCGCGGCCCGTTTCCGGCGGTACGCGAAGGGGGCGCTGGAGCCGGTCGAGGAGGCGCTGGTCCCGCAGATCAACGAGGCGGGCCCGTTCGGCAAGGCGGCCGTCATGGGCGCCTTGGCCATACGCCAGCCGGTGGGCGTCGTCACCTGCATCACCTCGTACAACAATCCCTGGGCGAACCCGGCCGGCAAGATCGCCCCCGCCCTGGCGATGGGCAACACGGTGGTGGTGAAGCCCGCGCCCCAGGACCCGCTGTCGGTCTACCGGATGGCGGAGGCGCTGGAGGCGGCGGGCGCGCCGCCCGGTGTGGTGAACGTCGTCTCGGGCTCGCGGGCAGAGGCCGGTGAGGCGGCGGTCGACTCGCCCGACGTCGACATGGTGAGCTTCACCGGCTCGACGGCGGTCGGGCAGCGCATCGCCGAGGTGTGCGGGCGCGACATGAAGCGCCAGCTGATGGAGCTGGGCGGCAAGGGCGCGGCGATCGTCTTCGACGACGCGGACGTGGCGTCGGCGGTACGGGGGATCGGGACGACCTTCTCCTTCTACAGCGGCCAGATCTGTACGGCACCGACGCGAGTCCTGGCGCAGCGGGCGGTGTACGACCGTGTGGTCGACCAACTCGCCGCGTACTCAGGCTACTTGAAGGTGGGCGACCCGCGCGCCGAAGGCACGGTCGTGGGCCCGGTGATCTCGGCGGCCCACCGGGACAGGGTCGAGTCGTACATCGAGCTGGGCCGCAAGGAGGGCGCGCGGGTGGTCGCGGGCGGCGAGCGACCCGCGTACGACACGGGCTTCTACGTCGCCCCCACCCTCCTCGCGGACTGCACGAACGACATGCGGGTCGCCCGCGAGGAGATCTTCGGCCCGGTCGTGGTCGTCATCCCCTTCGACGAGGAGGAAGAGGGCGTCGCCCTCGCCAACGACTCCGACTACGGCCTGATCGACTACGTCTGGTCGGGGGACGTGGCGCGTGCGTTCCGGGTGGCCCGGTCGCTGCGGGCCGGCGGCGTCGGCGTCAACACGGTCGGCCGGAACATGGAGGCCCCGTTCGGGGGCTTCAAGAAGAGCGGGGTGGGGAGGGACGTGGGTTCGTACGCGCTGCATGCGTACAGCGAGGTGCAGGCGATCGTGTGGCCGGGGTGATGTCAGCTGCTCTACAGGTCGAATACGGCTCGGAGTCCGATCTCTACGGCTTCCATGACGCGTTCGTCCACCGGTCCCAGGTCTTCGGTGAAGTGGGGGGCGGACAACGTGCGGAACTCGCCGAGCACGATGGTGCCCGACGAGGGCGTGCTGACCGGAATGTCGACGAGCGTCGGCTCGCGCACCTGCTGCGGATAGATCAGTACACAGGTCGCAGTCTTGTTTTGTGCGTTGAGGGCGTCGGACGAAATCACCAGGACGTGGGCGGGGCCCCCGGCGAAGGAAAGCTGGTAGACGTGTCCGCGGTTCACCGACCCGCCACCCGCGCCCAGCGCTGCAACGTGGCTTCCTCACTCTCGGCGGGCTCAGCGGCCGTAGTCACTATCCCCGCCTCGGCCCGCACGCGCGCGGACTTCTCCAACTGCTCGGCGAGCATCTGGCGGCGCAGTATCCGGGCGGTGTAGGCGGACGCGTTCCCCTTGGCCTTGACGAACGCGGCTACGTCATCGGGCAGGCTCATCGTCATGTTGATCGTCATGTGGGCATCATACTCTTCTCATGCGCAAGGTGTGGCCATCGTAGGAGCATCCGGCTTGACCGGATCGGCGGGAGCAGCTACTCCTTTCGCCCCGTCGCGGCGACAGTGACGCCAAGGCCCACCATGGCGAGTCCGCCGACCCCACCGACCAGGGAGAGCCGCCGAGGTGACCGGGCGAACCAGCCCCGTGCGGTGGCGGCGACCAGCCCCCACACGCTGTCGGACGCCAGCGCGATGACGTTGAAGACCAGGCCGAGCAGCAGCATCTGCGCCACGACGTGTCCTTGGGCGCGGTCGACGAACTGTGGCAGTACGGCGGCGAAGAACACGATGGTCTTGGGATTGGCGATCCCGACCACGAACCCCTCCCACAGCGTGCGCCGACCGCCGACCGTGGCCACGTCCTCGCTGAACGCGGCCTGCAACGAACCCCGTTGCCGCCACGCCTTCATCCCCAGGTACACCAGGTAGGCACCACCCGCCAGTTTCAGCGCCGTGAAGACCAGGACGGAGCGCTCCACGACGGAACCGACACCCAGCGCCACGGCCACGACGAGCACGTACGCGCCGAACGTGTTCCCCACGACGGTGGTCAGCGCGGCGCGACGCCCCTGCGCCAGCGCCCGCCCGATCACGAACAGCACGCTCGGACCGGGCACCACGATCAGCAGGAAGGACATGGCCGCGAAGGCGAGCAGTCGGTCGGTGGACACCATGGGTCCATGCAACACAGGGAGGGCATACCGGTGCATCCCCTTTTCGCAGGGGGCCGGCGTTCCTCACCCCGCCGAGGCGGCCCTGCTCACCGAGTGGCCGGACCGCCTCTCGAACGCGCCGCGGGCCTAGGCTTCGATGCGTTCCGTGTATGCCTCGGTCGGAGGAGCGGGGGTGGGACTCGTCATGCCCGCCGACCAGAATCCCGCGGTCCCGGGAATGGGCGTCACGTCGTTGAGGTACGGGGCCGTCGCCGCGCCGGCTGGACCTCGTACGACGTTCCAGGCGCCGCCGTCCCGGCGCAGATAGGTGCTGCGGGTCTGGTCCTGGTAGTTCCAGCCCGATATCCATGCGGCGCGGCCCTGTGCGTCGCCCGCGATTCCGGTCAACGACCCCACGGTGAAGCCCGGTTGTACCCGTGTCCAGGCCGTGCCGTCCCAGTGGGCCAGAGCCGGGTTGCCGGGGCGTCCCGGTGGTCCGCCGATGCCGGCCTCGGTGCCCACCGCCCATACGTCGTCCGGACCGGCCGGATGCAGGTCGCTGATGGTCAGACGGAGGCCCGTGATCGGAGGCAGGACCGTCCATGCTCCGTTCCAGCGGGCTACGAGTCCGGACCATCCTCCGCCGGTTGGCCGTGGCTGGTCGCCGCTCACCCAGACCTCGTCCGGCGAGCGAAGTACGACCCGGTACAGGTTCGCGCTCGCGACAGGCAGCGGGTCCAGCCATCGCCATTGCCGCCCGTCCCCCTGCAGCAGGCAGGCGCTGCCGCCGCGGCTGCCGCAGACCCACACCCGCAGGTCGGGGCCGACCGCGACCGCGTCCATCCGGACGTCCGGCTCGCCCATGCCCGGGAACGCGGCCTCGCGCCAGGTGGTTCCGTCCCAGCGCAGCAGCGGGCTCGTGTTCCCGGCAGGCAGGCCCACACTCCACGCCGCGGTGGAGCTGATACCGGCGACGTCGCTCAACCGCGTGTAGGTCAGATGCGACAGGTCGGTCTTCGACCAGGCGCTACCGTTCCAGAGCATGGCCAGCCCTCGTCCCTGCGACGGCCCGGCACGGCCCTCCTCGCCCACGGCCCAGGCCAGTTGGGGTCCGGCAGCGGCGATGCGGCGTAACTGCGCGACCGGGGTGCTGCCGGGCGCCGGCACGGCCTGCCAGCCTTGCGTACGGGGCGTCGGCGCAGCGGCCCGGACCGCGTCCGAACCGAGCGTGATCCCCGAAAGTGCGCCGATCGTTCCTGCCACGAATCGTCTTCGTCTCACTGCTGGGTCCCTCCATGCGGGTCGGAAGGACCACCGTGAAACAGACAAGTTCAGAGGTCTAGGTGTGCACGTGACAAAACCCTGCCCAACTGCCCGAGGCGGAGGGGAGTTCATCCACTTGACCTTGTCGCAGGTGATCACCTGCACGGGCCGCCCGGTGGCAGGGACTTGCGGCAGGCGACACGTTCGTCATACTCCGCGCATGCACTTCGGGGTGGTCGTAGCGATCCTTTACTGCGTGCAGTTCAGCCGGGAACTGGACGAGAGCGAAGTCGAGCGCATCGCTCGCATGATCCTGGAGCAGCCGTTCTACGACCTCACCACGGAGGAGGAGTACGCCTCGATCAGGGCGGCGCTCGCCGAGGACTCCTGGGAGCGGGACTTGTCCTGGCAGCCGCATGACGAGCCGTCGGTCCGGGACTTCCTACGGCGTGTGCTGGAACGTCTGGACGCGCTGCGACCGTGGCAGGAACCGCCGTTCCGCCTCCTCGGGCTGGACTGCTGGGAGGAGTACAAACGCGGGTCCCTGC
This sequence comes from Streptomyces sp. NPDC006365, assembly GCF_042870755.1. Lineage (NCBI taxonomy): Bacteria > Bacillati > Actinomycetota > Actinomycetes > Kitasatosporales > Streptomycetaceae > Streptomyces > Streptomyces sp. NPDC006365. The sequence goes on along the minus strand of NZ_JBIAHS010000009.1, from coordinate 85,052 downwards.
TGGCTCACGTACGGCTGGACCTGCCGGGGAGGGACCCGATGCACGCGCGCCTGCGCGCTGTACCCGGGGATGAGCACCAGTTGCGGGCACGAGTGCTGCGTCTGAGGTCCGGGGACGAAGTCGCCCTGGTGGCACCGCCGTTGCCGGGCGGAAACGAGGCGGTACTGATGGCGGTGCGTCCGCACCGGCCCGCGGCGACGGTGATCGAGGCGTTCCTGACCCATACGGCGTACCCGCGCGAGCGGGTGTCTCCGGCAGCCCGGCGCTGGTGGGAGGACCGGAGCGGCGGAACGCTGCCTCCGGGGGTGCACCCGCGGCGGGACTGAACAGCGGGGTCGCCGCAGATGGTCCCGCCAGGGGCGGCCGTTCGGCTCGGCTGTACGCCTCTCGTCTCCGCGCCTGGCGCTACGCCGTAGTCCGGCGCGTGCTCCGCACTGCTCACCCTCGTATCCCAGGCGTGCTTCAGCCGTGGTTCGGGCTCGCTTTCAGAGTGCGGAGGAGGGCACTGAAGGCGGAGGGGGCGGCGGAGAGGATGGCTTGGGTGGGGTCGGCGCTTTCGGTGAGGTGGATGGTCTCGGGGGCGGCGGATATGTGGACGCACGATTCGCCCTGTGCGCAGTAGGACGACTTCTGCCATGCGTAGGCGGTCATGAGGGTCCTCTCACAGCTCGGTTGCCAGGTTGCGGATGAAGTCGCGGGACTTTTCCGGGGAGAGTGCCACGGATTCCATGCGCCGGAGCAGATTGCGGTACGTGTCCAGCTCGGCCTCGGCGTCGACCAGCGCGGGGCCGTGTGACTGGTCCAGGGAGACCGTGTCGAGCCGGGGCACGGTGCCGTGGATGTAGAGGAACGTCTGTCCAGAGCCGGGGTAGGCACCGACGGCGAAAGGGATCACCTGGATGGTGATCTCGTCGCGCTCGCTCTGGGCCAACAGGTGCTTCAGCTGCCGCTTGGCGACTGACGAGCCGCCCACGGGTACGCGAAGGGCGGCCTCGTGGATGATCGCCTGGTATGGCACCGGGTCGGCCTGGTCCAATAGCGCCTGGCGCTGGAGCCGGTGGTTCACGCGGTGCTCGATGTCGCGGCGGATGAACTCGGGTACGGCCTGTTCGTAGATGGCGCGGGCGTGGTCGGCGAGCTGGAGCAGGCCGGGGATGTGTGCCGTGTTGGCCGCCTGGAGCCGGACCGCGTGGTGTTCGATTTCCGCGAGGTCCAGCAGGCCGGCTGGGAGCACCTCCCGAAACGTCTCCCACCAGCCGCTCTTGCGTTCCGTGGCCAGCTCGATCAGGCCGTCGATGTAGGCGGTGTCGGAACAGCGATAGATGCGGGCCAGGGCGCGCAGGCGGTCGGGGCTGACGCCGAAGCGGCTGGCCTCGATGTTGCTGAGTTGTGCCTGGCTGACGCCGAGTTGACGGGCTCCCTCGGTGACGGTCATACCCGCGCGCTCACGAAGCCTCCGCAGCTCCGTGCCGAGACGGAGGCGACGGGCGGACGTGGCGGTCTTGGGCGCCATGGCTCAACTCTCCTTGCGAATCGGCAACTTGATGTCACCCACACGAGGGAACATCTCATGCGATTGCCCATATGGGAAATGTATTAAGTGGATGGCCGCTAGATTACTGACCAGGCGCCCCGCCCAGAAGTGCCCCGCTCGACGGAGCGGCGAGGTCACTGGGCAACCCATGCACGAAGACAACGCAGACCAACCGTCCAACTCCCCTCTGTAACCGGAGACTTCCATGGCAACCGTATCCGCACCCTGGAACTACACCCTGCACCTTCCCCGAGACTCAAGAGCTCCCGGTATCGCCCGAGGAACACTCAGGCTCGTCCTGTCCGCGCACGGAATGGCTCAACACGCGTCCACTGCCGAGCTGTTGGCCTCCGAGTTGCTCACCAACGCCCACACCCACACCGCCGGCCCGTACGCTCTTCGCATCCGCTCCATGGAGCCCGACCGCCTCATGGTCGCCGTCTGGGACACCGACCCGAGGGTGCCGGACGCCTTCCAGGAGGGTGCCCCGGTCGTCGTACCGCCGGAAGACGTCGAGCACGGGCGCGGGCTGCACCTCGTACGGGCGTGTGCGGAATCGGTGGGTGTGTCCGTACTGCGGGAGTGGGGTGCCTCCAAGGGCGGGAAGCTGCTGTGGGCCGAGTGCGGGGAGGCGCGGTGAGTGGGACGGTGCACGTCGAGGGAAACGATGTGCCATGCCGGTCGTGGGTGCACGGCGTCATACTGGGAGGTGGAACTATGGCCGTTCACCAGGAGCAGATCATGAGCGCACAGCGTGAGCACGGCTGGGGAGCGATGCCCCTTCCGGAGATCCGGACCGTGGACGACCTGCGCAGCGCGCTCAGCCGGTACGGGTTCCCGGGCGACCGGGAGCGCTTCGAGGAGGAACTGGCCGCAGCCATAGGAGCCTCCCCCACAGACGACTTCGAGCGCGCCGCGGCCGTGGTGAGGGCGTACCGCCACCGGGTCCAGATCAGGAACTCACCCGAGATCATGGCAGCCCTCGAAGAGGCGCATACCGGAGGCGGCAGCGCATGAGCGAGGTCCCGCTGGAGGAGGCCGAACCCGCCAGGAAGGCGTACGGCGACCTCACGGAGGGGGAGCGGGAAGTGGTCCGCGAGGCGCTCACGGTCATCGCACGAGACCCGGCGGTCGGGCGCGAGATTCCCGGCTGGCGACCTCCCTCTGTGGAGTACACGTACACGACACCTCTGGCCCGCGACTCGGCCGAGGCGATCACCGTCGTGTACACGCACACGCCGGGACTGGGAGTGACGGTCGTCTACTACTTCCGTGATCCACAGGTCATAGATCCGTAGGCCCATGGATCAGCAGCTCCTCAATCCTCGGATTGAAGATTGTTCATCCTGACGTTGCTGGCGGGGGCGCGTGCCTGCGGTGGAGATCGCCTGTCAGCGCCCGCTCGCCGCGCGCTCGCACGTGTCTGATCTGCGCATTCGTGGCGCGGGTCCCTCGGTCCAGGGCGGTCTCGGAGCGGCCTTTGGGGCGGCGTACGGCCACGCTCGAACACCAGGCCCGACAGAGTCCTTCATGGAGCAGCGTGTCCATCATCGAGGTCCACCCGCACCGTTAGCAGCTCCGTCCCCACCAGCCGCACCGCCGTGCTGTTCGCGCGGGGCAGCTTGCGCAGGCGGGCGATCGGGTCGTCGTCGGGGAGCAGGTGGGCCGTCCCGGTGTGCCAACGGCCCTTGATGCGGACCCGGACTCTCGGGTTCGCCCGGATGTTCCGTACGTACTGTGACTTCTCGCCGTACTCGGAGACGATCCAGAACTCGTCCCCGACCCGGCTTCCGCCGAGCGGGGTCCGGCGCGGCTGCCCCGACTTTCGCCCCGTGGTCTCGAGGAGCGTCTGAAAGGGCAGTTGTCTGGAGAGCGGATTGGCGACCCACCGCTGGAGCGTCGTGACGGCGCGGAACTTGAGATCGTGGAAGCGCGACATAAGGCACTGGTCCTTCTCGTCGGTGATCAGAGAAGTCTCTCAGGCGGACCCCTACCGCCCCAAGAAGATCGGGTTCGTGAACGCCGCCAGCGCCCCCGGAAGCGGCGCCACCGCCGCCTCGTGACGCAGTTCCGCCCGTACGTACGCCGCGTACTGGGCCGTCGTACGCCACTCCACCGTGCCCGAGCCGGAGACCGGCAGGACCGGGCTCGTGTGCAGGACACCCTGGTCCGTGACGAAGCGGGCCGTGCAGCGGGGGGCGCCGGTGACCTCCAGGCGGACCGTGACCGGGTCGTCGCGGTCGACCTTCAAACGGCCGCCGATTCCCGCGTGTTCGCCCTTCGGGCCGTACGCGGTGAAGTCGAGCGAGACCGTCCTGGACTCGGCGATGTACGAGCGGCCCGCCTTCAGGCCCTCCTGGATGGCCTCGCGGGTCAGGTCGTCGGCGAGGACGACCGTCTGCGGGGTGCCGACAGGGTCCGGGGGACGATGGGCGTCGCTGTTGCCCATCGCCGGGATCCAGCCGCGGCCCTCGCGGACCGAGGCGACCAGCATGCCGTCCCAGTCGGCCAGGGAGACCTCGTCGTCGGGCCCGTACGGGCCGTTCCACACCTCGACCACGTCCGCCTCGCCGAAGCCGAACTTCCAGTTGCAGCCGATGCACGTGGCGTGCGGGTGGGCGGGCACGACCAGGCCTCCGGAGCGGCGGATCTCGCGCGCGTACTTGCCGAAACGGTTGTCGCGGGCGCGGTAACGCCAGTCGATGAACGTCCCCGGGTCCGTGCCGAGCGCGACGACATGGCCGTTACGGGTCGTGACCTCCTCGCCCAGCAGGATCAGCAGTTCGCCGTCGGGATGGGGGCCCGCCTCATCCGCCCAATGGGGGTGCGCGGCATGGGTGTTGTGCTCGGAGGTGTTGATGAAGTCCAGTCCCGCCTCGCGGGCGAGGGCCGCGATCTCCGCGGGGGTGCGGCGGCCGTCGGAGTACCAGGAGTGCAGGTGGCAGTCGCCGCGGTACCAGGCGCGGCCCCGGCCCTTGGCGCGTGTGGGCGGGTACTTCGGCTTCACGGCGGCGCCGGGTTCGCCGTAGGTGAGCGTGATGGTGATCTCGTACGGGAGTCCCTGCGGGGCCACGGTGTAGGGGCCGAGCGCGATGTACCAGGTGCCCTCGCGGACCGGGCCCGGGATATAGCCGGGCGTCGCGTCGTCGGCGCGGATGAAGAACTCCGTGCGCGCCCCGCCCGACCAGCCGCGGAAGCCCTTGCCGCCCAGTTCCGTGCCGCGCTGGTCGAAGATGCCGATGTCGAGCGCGTTGCCCGCGGTGCCGGCCGGGACGGAGGGCTTTTCGTAGGTGTACGCGACCTTGATCTCCCGTACGCCGTCCGGGACTTCGACCGGCAGATACACGAAGTCGGGGGAGCCGGTGGGCAGTGTGCCGCGCACCGTCTTCGTCTCGTGGTCCGCTGCGGCGTCGGCAGCCTCACTCGGGAAACTCACGCTTCCCAACGTAAGCGCGGCGGCGGCCCCCGTCACGAACAGGGCGCGTCTTGCGATGCCGTGGTCGTCCTCGCACATGCTGCTGCTCCCAAGGTGTCGGGTGGGACAGTCGGTTGTGACCCGGGCAGTTCGGGTGTGACCCGGGTGACGCGGGGTGGCACGTACCACCCTCGTATTCACCCGTGAACTCCCGTGCAAGGGAAGGGAATCGGCAGCTTTCATCGGCGCTTCCAGGGAGCGCCCCCATGGCTTCCGAGGCGATTTCGGGACACGCTCCAAGACTCGTCCGACCGGTCGGTATGGACTCCGGGCGTCTGTCACGCTAGGAAGGGCTCATGCGGATCTCCACCACGATCTTCCTCACCGACGAGACGATCAGCCCGACCCGGCTCGCCCGCGAGCTGGAGCAGCGCGGTTTCGCCGGGCTCTACCTCCCCGAGCACACCCACATCCCGGTCGAGCGGACGACCCCGTACCCCGCGGGCGGTGAGCTGCCGCCCGAGTACGGCCGCACCCTCGACCCCTTCGTCGCGCTCGGTCAGGCGGCGGCGGTCACCACGGGACTTGGTCTCGGCACCGGCATCACCCTCGTCGCCCAGCACGACCCCATCGACCTCGCCAAGCAGATCGCGACCCTCGACCACCTCTCCGGCGGCCGCTTCACGTTCGGCATCGGCTTCGGCTGGAATGTGGAGGAGGCCGCCGACCACGGCGTCGACTGGCGTACGCGGCGGGATCTTGGCCGGGACCGGATGGCCCTGATGCGGGCGCTGTGGTCGCCGGAACCGACGGCATACGAGGGCGACTTCGGGTCCGTACGCGCCAGCTACGCCTACCCCAAACCCGTACAGAAGCCGCGCGGGCCGGTCGTCGGACCGCGGACGCTGATCGGGGGAGCGGCCGGGCCGAAGCTCTTCTCCCACATCAGTGAGTACGCGGACGGCTGGCTGCCGATCGGTGGCCGCGGGCTGACCGAGTCGATGCCGGTCCTGCGGTCCGCCTGGGCCGAGGCGGGCCGCGACCCCGGGGCGCTCCAGGTCGTGCCGTACGCCGTGCTGCCCGGTTCCGGCAAGCTCGCGCACTACGCCGACCTGGGCATCGAGGAGGTCGTCCTGCAACTTCCGCCGGCCGGGGAGGCCGAAGTGCTGCGCGTGCTGGACGACTACGCGAAGTACGTGTAGGGCGCCACGGAGTACATGGAATGGCTACTCGGGCAGGGGGCGGTCGGGGACGAAGCGCTTCAAGGCCAGGGTGTGGGTCGGGCGTTGGGAGACCGTCACCGGACCAAGGCGTCCCCATCGCTCTTGTCACGGCCCCAGGAGTGCCTGATCAATGCGACCGTATGCTCGAAGGATGACGACTTCCGCGAGCTCCGGAACCGGGCCCACCGCGAACGCCATGCGGCGGGCCCTCAAACGCGCCCGCGACGGCGTCGCGCTCGATGTCACCGAGGCGGCCGTGCTGCTTCAGGCGCGGGGCGAGGACCTGGACGACCTGGCGGCGTCCGCCGGACGGGTGCGGGACGCGGGCCTGGAGGCCGCGGGACGTGCCGGTGTCATCACGTACTCGAAGAGCGTCTTCGTCCCGCTCACCCGGCTGTGCCGCGACAAGTGCCACTACTGCACCTTCGTCACCGTTCCCGGCAAGCTGCGGCGGGCCGGGCACGGGATGTTCATGTCGCCGGACGAGGTGCTCGACATCGCGCGGCGCGGCGCCGAACTCGGCTGCAAGGAAGCCCTGATCACCCTCGGCGACAAGCCCGAGGAGCGGTGGCCCGAGGCGCGGGAGTGGCTGGACGCGCACGGGTACGACGACACCATCGCGTACGTCCGCGCCATCTCCATCCGGATCCTGGAGGAGACGGGTCTGCTGCCGCACCTCAACCCCGGTGTCATGTCCTGGACCGACTTCCAGCGACTCAAGCCCGTCGCGCCCAGCATGGGCATGATGCTGGAGACGACCGCCACCCGGCTGTGGTCCGAGCCGGGCGGCCCGCACTACGGCTCGCCCGACAAGGAACCGGCGGTGCGGCTGCGGGTGCTGGAGGATGCGGGGCGGTCGTCCGTGCCGTTCACCAGCGGTCTGCTGATCGGGATCGGGGAGACGTACGAGGAACGCGCCGAGTCGCTGTTCGCGCTGCGCAAGGTCTCGCGGGCCTACCACGGCATCCAGGAGCTGATCATCCAGAACTTCCGCGCCAAGCCGGACACGGCGATGCGCGGGATGCCGGACGCCGAGCTGGACGATCTCGTCGCCACGGTGGCTGTCGCGCGGCACATCATGGGTCCTTCCGCCTGCCTCCAGGCGCCGCCCAATCTCGTGGACTTCGAGTACGGGCGGCTCATCGGTGCCGGTATCGACGACTGGGGTGGCGTCTCGCCGCTCACCATCGACCACGTCAACCCCGAGCGGCCCTGGCCGCAGATCGACGAACTCGCCGCCCGGTCCCGGCAGGCGGGCTTCGAGTTGCGTGAACGGCTGTGTGTGTACCCGGAGTTCGTACAGCGCGGCGAGCCCTGGCTGGATCCCCGGCTGCTGCCGCACGTGCGGGCCCTGGCCGATCCGGAGACCGGCCTGGCGAACCCCGAGGCCCTCGTCCAGGGCCACCCGTGGCAGGAGCCGGACGAGGCGTTCACCGCGTCGGGGCGTACGGATCTGCACCGCACCATCGACACCGAGGGACGTACGGGCGACCGCCGGAACGACTTCGACGAGGTGTACGGAGACTGGGAGGAGCTGCGGGAGGCGGCGGCGCCCGGGATGGTGCCGTCGCGGATCGACACGGACGTACGGGCGGCGCTCGCGACGGCTGCCGACGACCCGACGCGCCTGACCGACGACGAGGCGCTCGCCCTGCTGCACGCCGACGGCCCGGCGCTGGACGCCCTCACCCGGATCGCGGACGACGTCCGCAAGTCGGCGGTCGGCGACGACGTCACGTACATCGTGACGAGGAACATCAACTTCACCAACGTCTGCTACACCGGCTGCCGTTTCTGCGCCTTCGCGCAGCGCCGCACGGACGCCGACGCCTACACGCTGTCGATGGACCAAGTCGCCGACCGCGCCCAACAGGCCTGGGACGTCGGGGCAGTCGAGGTCTGTATGCAGGGCGGGATCCACCCCGACCTGCCCGGCACCGCGTACTTCGACATCGCGCGGGCGGTGAAGGAACGCGTTCCGGGGATGCATGTCCACGCCTTCTCGCCGATGGAGGTGGTCAACGGCGCAACCCGCACCGGAATGTCGATCCGCGAATGGCTGACGGCCGCCAAGGAGGCGGGCCTCGGCTCCATCCCCGGCACGGCCGCCGAGATCCTCGACGACGAGGTCCGCTGGATCCTCACCAAGGGCAAGCTGCCCACGGCGACCTGGATCGAGGTCGTGACGACCGCGCACGAGCTGGGCATCCGCTCCTCGTCCACGATGATGTACGGGCATGTGGACCAGCCCCGCCACTGGCTCGGCCACTTCCGGACACTGTCGCGGATCCAGCAACAGACGGGCGGTTTCACGGAGTTCGTGACGCTGCCGTTCATCCACACCAACGCGCCCGTGTACCTGGCGGGCATCGCCCGCCCCGGCCCGACCATGCGCGACAACCGCGCGGTGACGGCCATGGCCCGGCTCCTCCTCCACCCGCACATCCCCAACATCCAGACCAGCTGGGTGAAACTGGGGACGGAGGGCGCGGCCGAGATGCTCCGCTCCGGTGCCAACGACCTCGGCGGCACACTCATGGAGGAGACCATCTCCCGTATGGCCGGCTCCAGTTACGGCTCGTACAAGTCCATCAAGGACCTGATCGCGGTGGCGGAGGCGGCGGGCCGCCCGGCCAGGCCGCGGACGACGCTGTACGGGGAGGTCCCGGAGGAACGGCAGCGGGCCGCGTCGGCATCGGACGGGCATCTGCCGGAGCTGCTGCCGGTGTTGGACTGAGACTGACTGAGCTGTCTCATCGAGCAGGGGGAGGAGGTGCGTGCCCGTGCCCACCCGACGAAGGCTGCCCCGGCGACGGCTGTCCCCGTGGGCCTGGGTCACCGCGCTGACCCTCGGCGCCGTCGTGGTGGTCGCCGCCCTGGCCGTACGCGCCGAGCAGGCGGCCCAGCCGAAGCCGACCGCCTCCGCGAGCCCCTCCGCCTCGCCGAGCCCGTCCGCGCCGGTGGCGGTACCGGACGACTCGGGCACGGGGCGGCGCATCGTCTACTCCCTCGGCCAGCGGCGGGCATGGCTGGTCGACTCCGGCAAGGACGCCCGCCGTACGTTCACGGTGTGGCCCGGCTCGGTGAGCCCACTGCCCGGCACATACACGGTCACGTTCCGCAATGCCTCCGCGACCGGCTACGACGGGGTGCCGATCGAGAACGTCGTCTACTTCTCCACCCGCTCCGGCGTCTCGATCGCCTTCTCCAACGCCGAGGACGGCTCGTCGCCCCCGCCCGCCCCTGGAGTCGAGACGGGGGGAATTCGCGTGCGCGCGGCGGACGGGGACGCGATCTGGGATTTCGGTAAGACGGGGACGGCGGTTTCGGTGGTCGAGTAGGCGTACGACGCCAGACAGCCGCGCAGCCGGTGCCGACGGTCGGGATCGGTTCGGGAGGCTGCCGGCGAAGTGGAGGCGGGGCTGGGCGTCGCCGACGTCACCTCGTACGGCCGACGTCACCGCCCCCCGTCGCCCGCCCCGCCGCCCCCGGCAGATGCACCACCAGCAGCACCACCCCGCTCAGTACGAAGACCCGGAGGGCGGCGTCCAGGCCGTTCCAGTCCTCCGACTGCCACATGGAGAACCACTCGCCGCCGATGGCGATGAAGCCTGCGCCGAAGAGCAGCATCGTCATGAGCAGGCCTGCCGTGCTCGCGCGGCGGGCGCGCGTGAGGTCCATGCTGCGCAGGCCCGTGCCGTAGAGGGCTGTGGCGGTGATGAGGACGAGGGCGGCCAGGGTCTCCCAGGAGATGATCGCGATGTAGGCGATGTCCTGGAGGGTGCGGGACTCGATCGCGCGCCACATCAGGTCGTCGTCCTTGAAGGTGGTGTCCATGGCCAGGACATGGCGTACGAACTGCTGGTTCGTGCCGTAGTCGGTGATGTTGCCGAACGCGACCAGCGCCATATAGAGGGCGACCGTGCCGGTGAGCAGGGCCGCCGTGACGGGGAGTGCCCGTCCGCCTCCGGTCTTTGTCATGAAAGTCCCCCTGAAGTCCCCACTGGTCCCCCTGAAAGTGCCGCTGTGATGGGTCAAGTACCTTGAGAAACAAGGGCGTTGGCCTCTCGTCTATTCCCCGCTCCCGCCGTCTTCCCACTTGCTTGCGCACACCTCGCACCGCTGCACGTTCCCGCCCAGAATTCGTAAACCGTTCCGGCCCTCAACCGACTGTTCCCATTCGATTACAGTGCTGAGCTGTCAGCCGTACGGGACGGTAGCCGTACGGGACGGGATCTTCAGGAGGCCTCGGTGGGTGCGACGTCCGGTGCCGTCTGGGGGCGTGCCGAACAGCAGGACTTCCGTAGCCGGGTGCGGGGCACACTGCTGGGCGCGGCCCTCGGTGACGCGCTGGGCTCGCCGGTCGGGGACCTCTCGGTGGACGAGATCCGCGCGGAGTACGGCCCGGAGGGCGTCATCGACCTGCCCTTCGGCCACGGCAGCCGTGGCGCCGTCTCGCATCTGACCCAGCTCACCCTCTTCAGCCTCGACGGGCTCATCCGTGCCCAGGTCCGCCGGGACACGGGCGCCTGGCACCCGCCGACGGACCTGCACCGCGCGTACCTGAGATGGGCGGCCACGCAGCACGACTGGGGTCCCGACGAGCGCCGCAAGGAGGACGGCTGGCTGGCCCGCGAGGAGTGGCTGTACGCACGCCGCAACCCCGCCCGCGCCTGCCTGATCGGCCTCGCCGACGACATGATGGGCACTCTGGACGCCCCCAAGAACCTGGAGGAAATGGGCGCCGAGGCCGCAGCCCGATCCGCTCCCTTCGGGCTGCTCGTCGGCTGGGAGCCGCAGCTGGTGATGCAGCTCGCCGTCGAGTGCGCGGCGCAGACCCACGGCCACCCCACCGCCTACCTGTCGGCAGGCGCGTACGCCCTGATCGTGCACGGACTGGCCCGCGGCGAGAGCCTCGACGCCGCCGTACAGCGCTCGCTCCAGCTGCTTGCCGACTGGCCGGGGCAGCAGCCGGTGACCGACGCGCTGCAGTTCGCGCTGGGGGCCGTACGACAGGGCATGCCCACGCCGGCCCGGATCGAGGAGCTGGCCGGGGCGGGTACCGCGGAGGGGTTGCTGTCGGTCGCTGTGTACTGCGCGCTGGTCGGCGAGGACACCCGGCACGGGCTGTGCCTCTCGGTGAACCACGGCGGCCAATCGGGCACCGCCGGAGCGCTCACAGGTGCCCTGCTCGGCGCCCTGCACGGCGAGACGGCCCTTCCGCCGGCCTGGCTGGCCGAACTGGAGGGCCGCCCCACGATGCTCGTCCTCGCCGACGACTTCGCGATGGAGATGACCCAGGGGCCCGCGTTGCACGGACCGGCCGCGTCGTCGCCGGGCTGGCTGGCCCGCTATCCGCGGGCGTAGGGACTTCTAGTCCTTGACCGGCGCTCCCACCACGTCGTCCGCCACGCCCGCCGGGGTCGGGATCGCCGCAGCCGCCGAACCCGAGCCGTCGTCATCGTTGTTGATCTTCGCGAGTACGGCGTCGCGCTCCGGGGTGTCCTCCGGCTTCACGTATCCGATGAGGATGTAAAGGACCAGGGAGACGGCGAGCGGGACCGAGACCTGGTACTGGAGCGGGACGCCGCCGTCGACGTTCCAGTGGATCGGGTAGTTGACCAGCCAGAAGGTGACGAGGCCGACGCCCCAGCTGATCAGCGCGGCCGTCGGGCCGCTCTTGCGGAACCAGGGCAGCAGGCCCAGCATCAGCGGGATCGCGATCGGGCCCATCAGACCGGCGACCCACTTGATGACGACCGTGATGATGTCGCCGAAGAAGTCGGAGTTGACCTGCGTCGCGATGGCCATCGACAGGCCGAGGAACAGCAGCGTGGCCCAGCGCGCGGCCAGCAGCCCCGTCCGGGTGTCCCACTCGCGCACCTTCCGCGAGACGGCGGGCATGATGTCGCGCGTGACGACGGCGGCGATCGCGTTGGCGTCCGACGAGCACATCGCCATCGTGTGCGAGAAGAAGCCCACGATGACCAGGCCCAACAGGCCGTGCGGCAGCAGCTGTTCAGCCATCAGCGCGTACGAATCGGCCGGCACGTCCGTCTGGATGATCAGCGGCGCCACCCACATCGGGAAGAACAGCACCAGCGGCCAGACCAGCCAGAGCACGGCGGACAGGGAGGCGGAGCGCGTGGCGGACTTCGCGGAGTCCGTGGCCATGTAACGCTGGGCCTGGTTCCACATGCCGCCGTTGTACTCGAAGGTCTTGATGAACAGGTACGCGATCAGGAAGACCATCATGTACGGCCCGGCCAGCGGCTCGGTGTGCCCGTCGAGCGCGGGCTCGTCCCAGACGTTCCACAGCGTGCTGAAGCCGCTCAACTCGACCATGACGGCGATCAGCATCGCGATACCGGCGACGAACTGGATGATGAACTGCCCGAGTTCGGTCAGCGCGTCCGCCCAAAGGCCGCCGACGGTGCAGTAGACGGCCGTCACCGCACCGGTGATGAGGATGCCCATGTTGAGCGAGACCCCGGTGAACACGGACAACAGCGTGGCGATCGCCGCCCACTTGGCACCCACGTCCACGATCTTCAGCAGGACGCCGGACCAGGCGAGAGCCTGCTGCGTGGGCAGGTTGTAACGGTTCTTCAGATACTCCAGCGGCGACGACACATGCAGCCGTGCGCGCACCCGGTTGAGCCGGGGCGCGAAGAGGCGGGCGCCGATCGCGATGCCGATGGCGATGGGGAAGGACCAGGTGACGTACGAAGTGACGCCGTACGTATAGGCGATGGCCGCGTAGCCCGTGAACATCACCGCGCTGTAGCCGGACATGTGGTGCGAGATGCCGGACAGCCACCACGGCATCTTGCCGCCGGCGGTGAAGAAGTCGCTGACGTTGTCGACGCGCTTGTGGGACCAGACACCGATCGCGACCATCACACCGAAGTAGCCGATCAGCACGGTCCAGTCGAGACCGTTCATATGCCCCCCTCTTAGGGTCGTGAAGCGCCCGCTCATCGTCAGTTCGCTGGCATGGCGGCGACAACGGCCCGTACCGTCAAGAGGAGGTAAAATAGTTCTGCTTACTGACCTCGGTTCATGTTCCTGAACGCCCCGAAGGAGGGCTAGCGCATCAACTCCCCAGCGTTGACCAGCAGGGACTGTCCGGTGATCGCCCGCGCCCGGTCCGATGCGAGGAACGCCGCGGCGTCGGCCACGTCTGAGTCCGTGGCCAGCTCCGGGAGCGCCATACGAGAGGTCAGCCGCTCCAGGACCTCGGCCTCCGGCACTCCCTCGGTATGCGCCGAGAACTGGACATACGCCTCGACCGGCGGCCCCCACATCCACCCCGGCAGCACGGTGTTCACCCGGATCCGGTGCGGCCCCAACTCCCTTGCCAGGGAGTACATCGCGGACGTCAGCGCACCCTTCGATGCCGCGTACGCCATCTGCCGCACCTGCGTGGGAGCGGCGACGGCCGACTGTGTCCCGATGAAGACCACGGACCCGCCGCGGTCCTTCAGCGCGGGCAGGCAGGCGCGGGTCATCCGCAGCGAGCCGAGCAGGTTCACATCGATGACGGACTGCCAGGTGGCGAAGTCCGCGTCCTCAAGACCGCCGAAGTAGCTGTCCCAGGCGGCGACATGGACAACGGCGTCGAGCCGCCCGAATCGCTCGACCGCGAGTGCGGTCAGCGCCTCGCACTGCTCCTCGTCGGTGATGTCGGCCGAGCGGTAGGCGGTGTGCGTGCCTTCGGGGTCGATCTCCGCCGCCGACTTGGCGAGATTGGCCTCCGTGCGCGCCCCGAGCACGGCGTTGCCCCCATCCCGTACGACCGCTGCCGCGACCTGATGCCCGAGTCCGGCGCCGACTCCCGAGACGATCACGGTCCTGCCCGCGAGCAATGACATGCCGAGGCCTCCCTGACTCTGGCGGATTGTCTGACGGGGCGTCAGAGTATGGGCGTCCGCCGGAGGAAGGAAGGGAAGCGACATGAGTGAGGAGACCCGCAGCGAGGTGTACGCGGAGCTGGCCGCGGTGGGCCCGTACGGCGTTCACCCGGGCCATGCACTGATCACCATGGTCGAGCCGCATCCGGGCCATGAGTACGCGTACAACCGCTGGTACGAGGATGATCACTTCATCTCTGGAGCGATGGCGATGCCCTGGATGTACGCGGGCCGCCGCTGGGTCGCCACCCGCGACCTCCAACTCCTGCGCTACCCCGAGAAGTCGGCGGTCGCCCAGCCGGTCACCGCCGGCTGCTACATCTCCACGTACTGGGTCACGGACGGCCGCTACGACGACCACATGAAGTGGACAGTCGGCATCAACAAGCGGCTCAATCGCGACGGCCGCGTCTATCAGGACCGTACGCACGTCTTCACGGCGTTCCAGGACCACGAGGCGACGGTGTACCGGGACGGGGCGGCGGGTCCGCGCGACTTCCACGCGCTGGACCATCCGTATGCGGGGCTGGTCGTGGAGGTCATCGATGCGGAAGGGCAGGAACAGCGGGCAGAGTTGCTGGAGTGGCTGCGCGCCAAGCACCTGCCGAAGCGGCTCGCCGGCTCTCCGTCCGCGATGGTCACGATCTTCCGGCCGACTCCGCTTCCCGGTGACCGTATGTCGTACGTGAAGCAGGTCGAAGGGGTCGATACGCGGCTGACGTTGCTGTGGTTCCTGGAGGCGGACCCCAGGGAGTGCTGGGAGGAGTACTTCACGGGGCTGGAGGAGCCGGTGGCGGAGGCGGGGCTGGGGAGGGTGGAGTTGGTGGCCCCGTTCATTCCCACGGTGCCGGGGACGGATCGGTACGTGGATCGCCTGCGGTGAGCTGCCGGGCGTACCGGCAAGAACGCGGCCCCCTCGGCTGGTGACGGCGGCCAGTCGAGAGGGCTCTTGCTGTGGTTCCTTATGGAGTTGGTTCGGCCAGTGGGCGGCCGAGGGTCAGGGACCCTCGGGTCTCAATGCTTGACCGATGTCACGAAGACACTCCATGCCTCGGCCGGGAAGGCCAGGGTCGGGCCCTCGGGGGCCTTGGAGTCGCGGACGGCGAGGGCCGAGGTGGTGGGTGACTTGACCTCGACGCACGCGCTGTTCGGGGAGGAGTACGAGGACTTCGTCCAGGTCTTCGTGGCGCCTTGCAGAATTGCCATGTTCGCTCCGATGGTGAATCGCTGGCCGAGGTCACCGGGCCATTGGGGCCACAGCGCGGTTCGCGCCAACTTTGTTGATCGAGTGGCGTGATCGACGCTACTCGCCAACTTCCTCGCCCGGAGGAGCCGTTCACTCGTCTGGGTGGCATATTCCATCCGAACCTTCTGGTTGGGCGCGCTTTGGTATACCCTGCGCCCTTCAGTTCAGCCCGCTTCCGCGGGCGTACTCCTTCGCGATGTCGGCGATGATCTGCCGCGACTGCTCGGGGTTGAGCGCCTGGGCCCGCAGATGCTCGTACATGAGGCTGTACTTCTGCACGTCCGGCGCCTTCTCCAGATACAGGTCGCTGGTGACACCCTCGATGTACACCACGCTCGAATCGGCCGCGTCGGCGAATTCCAGGATCGCGTACTGCCCCGCCAGACCGGAGTGCGCGCCGACGTCGAAGGGCAGTATCTGCACGGTGATATGGGGGAGTTGGGCCATCTCGTTGAGGTGCTCCAACTGTTCGCGCATCACGTTGTTGTCGCCGACCACGCGGCGCAGCGACGCCTCGTCCAGCACCACCCACAGGCGCAGCGGGTCCTTGTCGGCGTTGATGCGCTCCTGCCGCCGCAGCCGGACCTGGACGCGCTTTTCGATCTCGGCGTCCGAGGACTCGGGGGATCCGCCGCGGACGATGGCCTCGGCGTAGGTGGGGGTCTGGAGCAGCCCGGTGACGATCTGGGGCTCGTAGACCCGCAGTGACTCGGCGTCGGTCTCCAGGCCGATGTAGACGCTGTACGGGATGTCCCCGAACGCGTGCCACCAGCCCTGCTGGCGCGAGGCCTTGGCCATTTCCATCAGGCCGTCGACCATTCGCTGGTCCTCTACCTCGTACACCCCGCACAGGTCACGGACGTCGCGCGGGCTGATGCTGCGCCGGCCGTTCTCCAGGCGGCTGATCTTCGACTGCGAGACGAGCAGGCGCTCGGCGACCTCCTCGGCGGTCATGCCCTTGAGCTCGCGGAGCCGGCGCAGCTCCTGGCCCAGCCGGCGTCGCCTGACGGTGGGATTGACATTGGACGCCACGGGACGTGCACCTCCGGCTGCGTGCGGCCTGTACTTTGCGTGTCTGCTGTTGAGCAGATTGCCACCAAGGTGCTTGCCAGCGCTGGGAAACAGCGGATATGCGGGTGCGCTCCGCTGAGGGGCCGATAAGTTACCTGCGGGTGCGTCGTGGCTGGGCGCGCAGTTCCCCGCGCCCCTCAAAGGCCTGCGGCCTCCTTCGGGGCGAGGGCCGCGCCCACGCGGCGGAGCCGCAGACTGATACAGCCCCGCGCCCTTTACGGGGCGCTCGTGCGCGGAGACATGGCCGCGCGGGGCGGCGGGCCGTGTCGTCGTCCGGACGTACGGCCTGCCACCCCGCGCGGCTCAGCGGCTCCCGAACCGGGTCTTGGGGACTTGCGGTGCGGCGCTGACGGTGGTGGTGCTGTGCTGCTCTTGTTGCCCTGCCTTGCTGTGCCGTGGAACAGCGGCTCAGTGCGCCACGGCGCGCGCCATGGATCCTCGGCGCGGTTGCATCGGAACGCCCCGTGTGGGCTCCGATGTGGGCCTGGCTCCGGCGGCGGCCTGGCGGCCGGGCGATGGGGCCGGGCTGCGGCGTGGCTGTGCGGCCACACCGTTCTGGACGTCCATCACGGCGTGTGCCACGAGGCCGCCCATGGGGTCGTGCCTGATCAGGTCCCGGAGGCGGGAGCGCGAGGAGCGCCCTTCGTTCCCCGGGTAGAGGTGCTTGCCCAGGCCGACGGCGTGCGCCAGCGCGGCCAGCGCGGCGGTCCGCGGGTCCGGCGGTACGCCGGTGCGGATCGCACTGTCCAGCCGGGCCTTGATCTCCCGGCTGATCTCCGTGTCCGTCGCTTGGTAGCGAGTCGTCGGAAGCACCCCGCACATCTGTCCCGCGACGGCATGGACCATGCCGCAGCGCTCCAGATGCGAGAGATATGTCTGGCGCAGCCCCAGTCGGGGCCCGCCGATCCAGTGGACGGCACGCACGGGAGCACCACGCCTTCGCAGCAACTCCAACGCGCAGTCCAAAGTCGGATCTCCGGTCGGCCGTGGTGCTACCACGGCGATACGATCCCCGTCTGGGGCTATCCGTCCGGCCAGCGCCAGCTCCACTAGCTGTGCTCCGGCCAGACCAAGGTCGAGCGACTGCGGCTGTGCGGTGGTACCCGTGGTCGGGTCCAGCGCCAGCAGCAGAAGCTCCTCCGGAATCGTTCTGCGGCTCCTGCCCATCCATGCCTCCCCGCGTGGATGAATGACAGGGTGACCCCTCTCACATCGGTCTGTCGAGGGTGCGTGACCGGAATGTAGTGGAACCGATAGGTATGTCGTTCTCGTCTACCGCAGGGGTTAAGCCCGCACACAGGACACTGGTACATGGTTCGGACATCGATTCCGAGCGTCTGTTGGCGGCTCTTCAACGGTTCATGGTTCGGTTGGGCGCACGGTGAGTGGCGCATGGAGGAGGCATCGGTGACGGGCGAGTCCCCCGACAGGTCGAAGCAGCACGAGTCGTCGGCAGAACCGACGTCGGGGAGTACGGCTCCGGTTCCGGGTCCTGCCTCCTCGGGTGGGGGTGGCTCCGATGCGCGTCCCGCGCCGGGTACGGATCCGCGGCTCGCGGTGGCCCGCGAGGCGGTGGCCGTGGCGAGGATGGACACGGCCACGGCGGTGTTCTCCACGCGTGGGGTTATGGACGTGTCGACCTCCGGTGCCTCGGGTACGGACGCTTCAGGGTCGGTTGCGTCGGATACGGCAGGGGCGGAGGTCTTGACTGCTGAGGGTTCTCCTGGGCGGGAGGACTCTGCGGCTGCTTCGGAAGCGGAGGACGCCGCGGAGTCTGCCGCGAAGGGCTCCCCGTCGGGTGACGCCCGGCTGCGGGACGCTGTGGCGGCTTGGGTAGCGGGGGCGGACGCCGGGGCTGAGGAATCGGACTCGGACTCGGGTTCCGGTTCGGGCGCGGGTGATCGTGAGTCGCGAGTCGTGGCGGAGAGTGACGGCGACGTCGAGAGCGACGGGGACGCGGCGGCTGCGGGCGATGACGGTACGGCTCCGGATGCGGAGGCCGGCGCCGAGGAGGCGCGTGCGGAATCCGAGGAGCGTGCGGACTCCGAGGAGCGTGCGGACTCCGAGGCGCGTGCGGACTCCGAGGCGCGTGCGGAATCCGCGGAAGGTTCGGACTCCGAGCCGGAGGAAGCGGTCGCGGGGGATGGTGCCTCTGGCGAAGCCTCCTTGGCCACCGCGGCCCCGGACGCTGACACTGCCGCGGAGCCTGCCTCCGGCACGGCAGTCGACGGTGACGCCGAGGAGGACCGCCGCGCCGGGGGCTCCGATGCCCGGCGTGCGGAGGATGCCGAGCGGCCGGAGGGCGAGGCGGCGGACGGTGCCGACGCGCGGTCGGGTGCCGAGTCCACGGGTGAGGACGCCCCGGCGGGCGGCCGAGGCTCTGGTGCGGACGAGCCGGCGACGGATGCCGTCTCCGGCGAGGACGCGTCCGGTGACGCGGAGAGCGCCGAGCGGCCGGAGGGCGAGGCGGCGGGCGCTGCCGACGCGCGGTCGGGCGCCGAGCCCTCGGATGATGACGCCCCGGTGGGTGGCCGCCGCACCGGTGCGGGTGAGGCGGAGGCGGAGGCGGACGCCGCCTCTGGCGGCGACGGCGAAGCCGTCCCGGCCGTCCCCCAGGACGTTGACGAGGGGGCTGTCTCCGGCACCGCTGCGGACGGTGCCGTCGGTGACGTGGAGGACGAGCGCCCTGCGGGTGGCTCCGACGCCGAGCGCGTAGAGGACGCCGAGCCCTCGGCCGAAGACACCCCGGCCGGTGGCCGTGGTGTCGACGCGGAAGAGGCGGAGGCGGATGCCGCCCCCGCCGACGCAGCCGCCCCCGCCCCCGGTACCGACGCGGAGCCCGACTCCGCGCCCGCCCAGAACGCGCACGCGAAGCGTGACCCCCGCGCCGGCGGCGGAAACGTCCCGGCTGCCGGTCGGGACGACGACCGCGAGTCCGGCACACGGGCTGACGAGGACGAGCCCAAGCGCCCCGTCGACCAGCCCACCGCCGCCTTCAAGGTGCGGGCGCCCGCTGTTGATCAGCCCACCACCACCCTCAAGGTGGGCGATGCCAAGCCGGACGAGAAGCCCGCCGGCGCCGCCCCCGAGCCCGACGACAAGCCGGACGAGAAGCCCGCTGCCGCCGAGCGTGAATCCGAGCGCACCAGCAAGTTCGTGGCGCTCAAGCCGCTTGATGAACCGGCTCCTCCCAAGGAGAAGCCGGCCGTTGCACCTGAAGAGAAGCCCGCCGTTCCGCCCGCCGCCGAGACTGCCGCTATCGCGCAGGTCGGGCCGGAGCGGACCGCGCAGCAGCCTCTGCCGCCCAAGCCGCCGCTCGATCTGCTGGCGGAGCTGACGAACACGCCGCCGCCTCGGGAGACCCCGGTGCGGACGATCGTGCGGCGGGTCAAGATCTGGACGCCGCTGGTCATCCTGCTGGCCGTGGTGTTCGCGGTGGTGCAGGCGGTACGGCCATTGCCGACGCCCGCCCTCGCGCTGACGGCCGACAAGTCGTACACCTTCGAGGGCGACAAGGTCACCCTGCCGTGGCCTGAAGAGGGCCAGGGCTGGATGGACGTCAACGGCATCGGCACGGTCGACAACTTCGGCGAGCAGAAGCCCGTGGCCATCGGCTCCGTCGCCAAGGCCATGGTCGCGTACGTGATCCTCAAGGATCACCCGCTGAAGCCCGGCGAGGAGGGCAAGAACATCCCCGTCGACGCGAAGGCCGAGACGGAGGGCGGTTACGACAAGGACGGCGAGTCCACGCTCAACACCATCAAGGAGGGCGACACCCTCACCCAGCGGCAGGCGCTCGCGGCCATCATGATTCCGTCCGCGAACAACGTGGCGCGGCTGCTGGCCCGTTGGGACACGAACGGTTCCGAGGCCGCGTTCGTCAAGAAGATGAACGACGCCGCCGCGGACCTCGGGATGAAGAACACGAAGTACACCGACCCCTCCGGCCTGAAGGAGTCCACCGTCTCCACCGCCGAGGACCAGGTGAAGCTCGGCAACGAGCTGGTCCAGATGAAGGCGCTGACGGACATCACCAAGCTGCCCACCTGGAAGGACCCCTCGGGCCGGGAGTGGCAGAACTACAACCGCCTCGTCCCGTACGACAACGCCATCGGCATCAAGACCGGCTCCACCACCAAGGCCGGCGGCAACCTGCTGTTCGCCGCGACCGAGGACGTGGACGGCGAGATCGTCACCGTCGTCGGCGCGATCCTCGGCCAGCACCAGCCGCCGATCATCGACACCGTCAACGCGGTCAGCAAGACGGCGATGCTCGCCGCCCAGGACGCGCTGACCTCGTCGAAGATCCTTGAGAAGGGCGACGTCGTCGGGTACGTGGACGACGGGCTCGGGGGCCGGACCCCGGTCGTCGCCACGCAGGACGTCTCCGCGGTGGGCTGGGCCGGCAAGACCGTCGAGCTGGACCTGAGCGACGACGGTACGGAGATCCCGCACGAGGCGAAGGCGGGAACCAAGGTCGGCGCGCTGAGCGTCGGTGACGGCACGGGCGACGCCGTCGAGGTCCCGGTGGCCCTCCAGTCGGACCTCACCGAACCGGGTTACGGCTCCAAGCTCACCCGCGTGAGCTGACGGCCGGAGGGGCAGCCGGCCGGGCAGTCAGCGCGCCCCATTGGTGAGTTGACGGCACGCGCGTCCCGGTGACACAGCGCGACGTACGTGCCGTATCCCGCCCGGGCGACCTGCGGCGGGGTGCGTGCTAGCGTCGCAAGGATCGGGGCAGCTCACCGGCGCGGGGTCCGGCTGAGAGCGAACAATGGGACACGGGGAGTGCCTTTTACGTGGCGACAGCGGAGCCGACGCACGCCGAAGACGCCGAGCCGAGCCGAGGAGGATCCGGCTCGCGAATAGACGAGCGTGCGCGGGAGGCGGACGGCCGCGACGTGAACCACGACGGCGGCCGTGACGCGCGTCAAGAGGCCCGCGACGACGGCAGCGACGAGGCCGGCGACGGCACCCGCAAAGCCCGTCGAGAGGCCCGCGACGAAAGCCGTGCAGCATGTCCAAGTCGTGAGGCCGACGAGACCCCTCCGCCCCCCACCTCCTTCGCCCGCTTCCTCCGCCACCCCGTCACCCTCGCCACCGCCCTCGCCGGTGTGCTGCACGTCGTCTGGTTCTTCACGTTCGCCAACAGCGGTGGCGACCTCGCGGCGCAGGACGCCTGGGCGGAGTTCGTCGGGCGGCATCCGGACTCGGCGTACAACCTCGCCTGGTACGGGGGCATGCACCCCGTCTCGTACAGCGTCGTGTCCCCGTATCTGATGTCGGTGCTCGGTGTGCGGCCGACGATGATGATCGCGGGGACGGTCTCCGCGGGCCTGCTCACGCTGATCCTCATGCGCAGCTGGGCCGTAAGGGATCTGCGGGGGCCCGCGCTCATCGGGGTGTTCGCACTCTTCTGCAACGCCGTGTCCGGCCGCGTGACCTTCGGTCTCGGCATGGTCTTCGCGCTGGGCGCGACCGCCGTCGTCTTCTGCTGGCCCCACCGCTGGCGCTACAAACGCTGGGCCAAGGCCCTGTGCGCCGCTCCGCTCGCCGCGATCGCGACCGCCGCGTCGCCCGTGGCGGGGCTCTTCGTGGGACTGGTCGCCGTGGCGCTGTTCCTGCAGAAGCGGCGCCCGGGCGCGTACGCGCTGGGCCTCGCGCCCGCCGCCGTCGTGGGTGTCTCGGCGTGGCTGTTCCCGTTCTCCGGTACGCAGCCGATGCTGTTCGGGTCGGTGGTCCTGCCCTTCCTGTTCTCGGGCTTCGTCTACTTTCTCGTGCCCAGGGAGTGGAAGACGGTCCGGATCACGGCCGGTGTGTACGGGCTCTCCGTGGTCCTCGTCTGGTTGATCAGCTCGCAGATCGGCTCCAACATAACGCGGCTTGCGATGCTGTTCGCGGGCGTCGTACTGCTGGCGGCGCTGCCGTTCACGATGCCGCGCTCGCGCAGGTGGTACGCGCTGGTCGTGGCCTCCGCGGGGTTCGTCGCGTGGATCGGCTTCAAAGCGGTGGACGACACCGTCAACGCGACGCCCGCCGCATCCTGGGCGCGTGAACTCGCCCCCATAGTCGATCAGCTCCAGGAGGTCAACGCCGAGAAGGGCCGCGTGGAGGTCGTACCGGCCCGCTCGCACCGTGAGGCGTCCGCGCTCGCGCCGTATGTGAACCTCGCCCGCGGCTGGAACCGGCAGGCCGACATGGAGCGCAACCCGCTCTTCTACGACGACACCCTGAACTCCGCCAACTACCACGAGTGGCTCAAGCGCTGGGCCGTCCACTACGTCGTCCTGCCCAAGGACGAGCCCGACGGGGACGGCGGAGAGCGCGAACGCGAGCTTGTGCAGCGCGGCCAGCCGTATCTGACGCAGGTCTGGGGCGACGCGAACTGGCAGCTCTTCAAGGTCACCGATCCCACGCCGCTCGCCGACCCGCCCGCCGTCGTCGAGCGGGCCGGGCAGGACGAGATGACGATCAGGGTGAGGGAGGCGGGGCGGGTTCTGATCCGCGTGCCGTACTCGCCGTGGCTCGGTCTCGTCGACGCCGAGGGCAAGAGCGTCACGCCTCCGCAGGAGACAAAGGAGTCCGAGCGGCTGCGGGAGGTCGACGAGGACGCTCCGAAAACGTTCGAGAACGTCGCGGGGTGTCTGATGGAGGCGGAGGAGGATGCGAAGGGGGACGAGTGGACGGAGCTGGTGGCTCCGCGGGCTGGTACCTATCGCCTGGCGGCGCGGTACCAGCTGCCTCGGGGCACGGGGTGCCCCGAGGAGCTGCGGGAGTCGCTCCTCGGGGTTGGGGGAGTTGCTCCGCAGTTCCGGTGATGTGTGCGGGTCCGGTGGGGTGCTGGTCGCTCTCCCACTCTCGGCTTTTCTCGAGCGGGCCTCCATCGGTGCGGAGCCGCACCAGGTCACCGCCCCGCGCCCTTATGGGGCGCTCCCGCCACCCCGTGAGCGCCTTCGGCGAGAGCCCCGCGCCGGCGGCGAACGCGCCGATCGTCAGCAGGCCCTCGTCCATGGCGCCATCCTCCGTCACCGGGCGACTGCCGCCCGGTGACGAGGCCGGTGATCCCTGCCCCAGGGGCAAGGTCAAGCGGGGTTGGTCAAGCGGCGCTACGCGACAGCCTTCTCCACCGCCGCCACGACCTCCGCGGACTCGGGCTCCGTCTGAGGCGAGAAGCGGGCGAGGACCGTGCCGTCGCGGCCGAGCAGGAACTTCTCGAAGTTCCAGCGGATGTCGCCGCTGTGGCCCTCGGCGTCCTCGGTCGGCACGAGCCGCTCGTACAGCGCGTGCCTGCCCTCCCCGTTCACCTCGATCTTCTCGGTCATCGGGAAGGTCACGCCGTACGTCGCGGAGCAGAACTCCGCGATCTCCTCGGACGTGCCGGGCTCCTGGCCCATGAACTGGTTGCAGGGCACCCCGAGCACGGTGAAACCCTGCGCGGCGTACCGCTCGTGCAGCTGCTCAAGGCCGGCGTACTGCGGAGTGAGGCCGCACCTGGAGGCCACGTTCACGATGAGTACGGCCTTGCCCTTGTACTGGCCCAGATCGGCGGAGCCGCCCTGGAGGGAGGCGATGTCGACGTCGTACACGGAATTGGAATTCGTCGGGTCCGGCTCGTTAGTGGTCATGTCCGGATGCTAACCGGGATGGGTAAGGTCGCCCGCGTGACGAGAGTGAATGGGATCTACGAGACACTCGACGACCGCTTCCGCACCGGTCGCTGCACGCTCGGGGACGTGCGTCTGGAGCGCCTGTACGACGACTGCCGCTGGGCCGAGGGCCCGCTCTACCTCCCCGCCTGGCGCCAGCTGATCTGGAGCGACATCCCCAACGACCGCCTCCTGCGCTGGGACGAGACGACGGGCACGGTCGGCGTCTTCCGCACACCGGCCGGCCACAGCAACGGCAACACCGTCGACCGCCAGGGCCGCCTCATCTCGTGCGAGCAGGGCAACCGGCGGGTGACGCGCACCGAGCACGACGGGCGGGTGACGGTCCTGGCCGACCGTTACGACGGCAAGCGGCTCAACAGCCCGAACGACGCCGTCGTACGCTCCGACGGAACGATCTGGTTCTCCGACCCCGACTTCGGGATCCTCAGCGACTACGAAGGGCACCGGGCGGAGAGCGAGATCGGCGCCTGCAACGTCTACCGCGTCGACCCGGCGACGGGCTCCGTGACCTTGGCCGCCGACGGGCTCCGCGGCCCGAACGGGCTCGTGCTCTCCCCTGACGAACAGCAGCTGTACGTCTCCGACACCCGCCTCAACCAGGTCCGGGTCTTCGACGTCCACGAGAACGGCACGCTCGGCGAGGGCAAGGTCTTCGCCGAGTGCCGCCCCGGCGGCGGGGTCTTCGACAACATCCGCTTCGACGACGAGGGCCGCCTGTGGGTGGCCGCCTGCGACGACGGCGTCCACTGCTACGACCCCGACGGCACCCTCATCGGCCGCCTGCTGATCCCCGAGACGGTCTCCAACATCGCGTTCGGCGGACCGAAGAACAACCGCATGTTCATCACGGCCACGACGTCGCTGTACTCGCTGGTGATGTCGGTGACGGGCGCTGCGCGGCTTTGATGTGACGTTCGGCGTCAGTTGGCCATGCGCAGTGATAGTCGGCCACGAGTCCTGCGCGCCATTTTGGCCGTGGCCGTGGCCGTGGCCGTGGCTGAGCGACTGAACGGCTGTGCGGCTGATCTGGCCGCTGAGTGCTTGAGTTGGTCGCTTGAGCGCCGCAGTCGACCCTGGGCTGAACACAAGGCCGCGGTTTCTGCGGGGCGACTGACCCGAGTGGAGTTCGGTCCGTCGCTCAGTAGCCGGGCGGGATCCGGTCCTGCGGCCCGTCAGCCATCTCTGCCGCGCCGTCGTCCATCTGCGCCCGCTTGGCCACGGCCGGGTCGGCCGAGTCCGAGACCAGCTCCGCGATGCGCAGGGTGCATTCCCACTCCGAAAGCTTGCCTTTGATCACCACCAGGTATGACTCCTGGTCGGCGAAGCGGTACACGCGGCGCCGCTTCTCGACGATATTTTTCCTCGGTACATACGTGTGGAGGGCAGCACGGAGTGCCTTCAGTGCCTCGTCCTTGGTTTCCTGCCCACGGCAGATGAACTCGGTCCTGTACACGTCGCTGTAGTACTCCGCGATCACGACCCAGTTGCCCATGCCCACTCCCCCTTCGGCGCGTTGCCAGTCAGCCACAGCTCAGCCTCCGCAGCAAGACCCAAGGTCAACTTCGAAGACCCGCCTTGACGAGAACCTCGCCCGCCGGAGTCCGGTAGTAGAGCACCGACCGTCCCGCCCGCCGCCGTTGGACGAGTCCGGCGTCGAGCAGGATCTTCAGGTGGCGGCCGACGGAACCGAGTCCGTGCCCCGTGACGGCCACCAACTGGCTCGTACTCAAGGGTGATTCGAGCAGCGCGAGTACGCCCGCCCGTGCGGGTCCGAGCAGCCTGTTGAGGCTCTCGGGCGCGGCGGCCGGCTCGCCCCCGGCCAGCGCGCCCGAGCACGGGTACACGACCGCGTACCGGTGTGGCTCCTCCCAGGACACCCAGCCGTGCCGCCGGGGCGTGACCGGCACGAAGAAGAGTTCGGCACCGGAGATCTCACGCGGCGGGTACTCGTGCAGGTTGACCTGGAGCCGGTTCTGGCCGAGCCAGCGCATGCCCGGCCGCATGGCGTCGAGCGCGGCGGCCCAGCCGCCCTGGCTCAACTGGGCGGTGCGGGCGACGACATCGGCTTCGAGTACGCGTCGCCGCCGGTCCCAGTAGGGGCGTACGGCTTCGGCCCAGACGTACCGGAGCAGGCCGGCGGCACGGGCTGGAAGGTCGTCGCGGTCTTCGAGGACGCGCGGCAGCGGGCCGCCGCTCAGGGCGACGGCGAGGTGGGCGCGGGCGGCTTCGGGGGACGCGTCCCGTACGCGCGCGACTTCCGTGTCAAAGTCCTCCTGCTCTCCGGTCGGGGTCGGCGTGAGGAAGTCGGCGATCCACGCCTCGCCGAGCCCGGCCCGTACGACGGCGGCTGTGACGGGATCTGCGGCCAACCGCCGCCTGTACCCGGCGAGATGGGCATCGAGCCAGGACCGCTCGCCGGGGTGCGCGGCTGTCCCCGAATGCAGCGTCTTGAGACTGGCGAAGGTCTCGGCGAGCGGGGACAGCACGAAACGGCTCCCGGCGAGGGTGTCGGCGTTGACCTGCCACCAGCCCATGCCTGTCTGCCCGCCCCCCCCCCGGCTCACCGTTGTGGTGGTTTCGCCTCAGTGCGAAACATTAACGGCCGGGATATGGACACTCCGAGACTCCGCTCATGCGCTCCTACCGATCCCTGTTCCGCACACCGGAGTTCACGCCGCTGTTCCTGACCTCCCTCGTCCAGGTGGCCGCGCAGACGATGAGCGGTCTGGCCCTGGGGACCTTGGTGTACGCGGCCACCGACTCGCCCCTGCTCTCGGCGCTGAGCACGTTCGGCCCGTCCCTGGCCCAGGTTCTGGGCGCGACCACGCTCCTGTCGGCGGCCGACCGGCTGACTCCCCGGGCCACGATCACGGGCATCGCCCTGGCGTTCGCGGCGGGTACGGCGATCCTGGCGGCGCCCGTGCCCCTGTGGGCGACCTTCGTCCTGATCCTGCTGCTGGGCCTGGTGGCCTCGTTGGGCGGGGGAGTCCGCTGGGGTCTGCTGAACGAGATCCTGCCCGAGGACGGCTATCTGCCCGGTCGTTCGGTCTTCAACATGGCGAACGGGCTCACGCAGATCACCGGGTACGCGACGGGCGGCGTCCTCGTCACGCTCCTGTCCCCACGCGGCACCCTGCTCACGGCCGCGGCGTTCTACCTCGCGGCAGCGATCACGGCCCGCCTCGGCCTGACCCGCCGCCCGCCCCGCGCGTCCGGCCGCCCCTCCGTGGCCGAGACCTGGCGTACGAACGCGCGCCTGTGGTCGTACGCACCCCGCCGCAACGTCTACCTGCTCCTCTGGATCCCCAACGGCCTGATCGTGGGCTGCGAGTCGCTGTACGTCCCGTACGCCCCCGACGACGCGGGCCTGCTCTTCGCCTGCGCGGCGCTGGGGATGTTCGTCGGGGACGTGACCGTCGGCCGCGTCCTCCCGCCCCGGGTGCGGCCCCGGTTCGGCATCCCTTTGCTCCTGCTGCTGGCCACGCCGTACCTGGTGTTCGCTCTGCGGCCGGGGGTACCTGCGGCGGCAGTCGTCGTAGCCGTGGCCTCCGTCGGCTTCGGGGCGAGCCTGGTCCAGCAGGAACAGCTGATGGCCCTCACCCCGCCCGAACTCAGCGGTCACGCCCTGGGGTTGCACTCCGCCGGGATGCTCACGATGCAGGGGATGAGCGCCGGGCTGGCGGGGGCGGTGGCCCAGCTGACGTCGCCGGGGGCGGCGATGGTGGTGATGGCCGTCGCGTCGATCGCGGTGACGGTGTCGCTGTCAGTCGCGGTCGCGGGTCAGCGTGAGGAACGACGTCCAGGTGGCGGGGGTGACGGTGAAGAGCGGGCCGTCGGGGTTCTTGGAGTCGCGGATGTGGATGGCTGAGGGGTGGGCGGCTACTTCGAGGCAGTCGCCGCCCTCGCTACCGCTGTAGCTGGACTTGCGCCAGATGTAGGCGACTTCGAGGCAGGCGCCGCCCTCGCTGCCGCTGTAGGTCGACTTGAACCAGTGCAGTGCGCTGCTCATTGCTCTCCCAGCAGACGGTCCAACAGGCCTCTGGTGTCCTCGGTGTTGAGGGCCTGAGTTCGCAGCATCGCATACTTCTGAGCGAGGATCGCCACCTCGTCCGGATCACCGACCAGCAGGCTGCCGCGCTGGGTCTCGCTGTAGGCGAGGCGCTGGTGATCGGGTGTCTCCAGTAGGACGAAGGGACCATCGAGCGCGGCATGCATGGTGCGCCCGAACGGCAGGACCTGCAAGGCGAGGCCCGGCAGTTCGGCGTACTCACGCAGCCGCCGCAACTGCCCCACGTACACCTCCTTGCCGCCCAGGAAGTCCATGAGTACCGCCTCCCAAATCACGAAGCTGGTGGTCGGCGGCACCTTGCGGTGCAGGATCTTCTGGCGCTCGATGCGGGCCGAGACCTTCTGCTCGATCTCCTCCTCGTCGTAGACCGGAATCCGGCTGCGGAAGACGGCTCGCGCGTACGCCTCGGTCTGCAATAGGCCCGGCAGCACCAGACCCTCGTACCAGGAGATCGCGATCGCCTGCTGCTCGTAGTCGACGAACTCCTCGGCGAAGCGCGGGATGAGATCCACTTCGGGCATGTTGTCCACGCCTGCGGCCAACACGCCCTTCGTCTCGAGAACTTCGTCCAGCAGCTCCGCGAAGTCCTCCTTCAGCGGCCTTCTGCCCTGCTCGATCGACGCGATGGTCTCCTCATCCACCAACGCCCGCTCGGCGAGGGTGCGTTGAGTGAAACCCGCCGCCCGCCTCAGCACACCCACCTGCGCGCCGACCATCTTCATCGCCGACGCGTTCTTGCGCGAACGCTTCCTGGAGTTCATGCGGTCCAACTCCCCACCACGGTACGTACGTTCACCGCGAGCGACCCGTACAAGAAATCCGTACGGGCCCACTCACTGCTCCATCATGAGCACAGAGCGTGACACTCGTCCCGTGAACAACGAAACGTCACCCGCTCCCCGCGAGCGCTTCTACCGGCGCGAACGCCAATCGGTTCCCGCGGCAAGGGAGTTCACGAGGACGGCGCTGGAGGACTGGGGCGTACGGAACGAGACGTACGACGATGTCCTGCTGTGCGTCAGTGAACTCGCCACGAACGCCCTCCTCCACGGCGTACCTCCGGGCCGAGGTGTCCAGCTCCGCCTGCTCCCCTACGACGACGGAGTGCTCCGCGTGGAGGTCCACGACAGCGGCGACGGGGAGCCGCGCGTCGTGCCGTCCGAGGGGGAGTCGGGGCGGGGCCTGCTGCTCGTGTCGGCGGTGGCGGACAAGTGGGGCGTTGCCGACCGGGACGGGCCGGGGAAGATCGTCTGGTGTGAGTTCGGGTTGGGGGGTTGGGCGCAGAAAATGTAAAGGCCACAACTCTTGCCACGCCGTACCGCTCTATATGTACGTGAACATGCGGATGGTCAAGGTTGGCCGAAGAGGGTGCGAGCCGGTCGAGCCCGTAGCAGTCGGGCCCGCGCAGCCTCACATCCGGGATCTCAGCACGTCGACCTCACAGCCCGGCGCGAACGGGTCGAAGCCGTGCTCGACCAGCCAGCGAACCGCCAGCAGGCTTCGCAACGACCACCACGCGTGGATCACGTCGAGGTCGACGTCGGTGCCATAACCGGCGAAGACGTCGCCGAGGTGCTCCTCGTGTCCGAGCGTGAAGGTGGCGAGGTCGTACAGGGCATCACCCTGGCCCGCCTCGGACCAGTCGATGATGCCCGTGACCTCGTCGCCGTCGACGAAGACGTGCGCGATCTGCAGGTCGCCGTGCGTGAACGCCGGAGTCCACGGCCGGAGCGCCGCCTCGGCGACCCGGCGGTTGCGGGTGACCAGGTCGGCGGGCAGGACGCCGTTCTTCACGAGCAACTCGCACTCGTCGTCGAGTTCCGCCGCCAACGCGAGAATGCTCCGGCCGGCCCGGCCGGGCCGGGGCGGCAGCGGCGCGTCGTGCAGCTTCCGGATGGCGGCGCCCGCCGCGGCCCACGCTGTCGGCGACCCGGTCGACGGCCCGCCGAGGCGCCCGAGCGTCGTCCCCGGGACTGCGGCGATCGCGAGCACGGGCGGCTTGCGCCACAGGACCTCCGGGGTCGGGACCGGCGCGAGGGACATCGCCTCGACCTCGACGTCGATGCGCGCCTGATCGGCGTCCACCTTCAGGAACACGTCGCCGACGCGCAGGGTCGCGCGCTCGGAATGGGCGACGACGACCTTGACCTCATCCATGGGCGACCAGTATCCCGGGGGTGATCGCCGACGTCGCCGGGTTTATCGCGTGCGATTACGCGGCTGACCGCGTCCCGCTACCCGGTGGCCTCGTGCACGACACCGACCTCTGACCAGGTCAAGCCCACCACTTTTGTCAGGAGTCCTCAGCGCGCCACGAACTGCGTGAGGATCGCCTGGACTTCGTAGATGTCGACGCCCTTGGTGAAGGTCTTCTCGATCGGCGCCGGTGTGCCGGAGATCCAGATCTTCAGTTCGGCGTCGAGGTCGAAGTGGCCGGCGGTCTCGACGGAGAAGTGGGTGATGCTGCGGTACGGGACGGAGTGGTACTCCGTCTTCTTGCCGGTGATGCCCTGCTTGTCGATGAGGATGAGGCGGCGGTCGGTGAAGAGGATGGTGTCGCGGATCAGCAGGTACGCGGCGTACACCTGCTCGTCCTGCCCGAGCAGTCGTCCGTACTCGTGCTGGGCCTTCCCCGGATCGACGGTGTGGGCGTTTCCGAACAGTGCCATGCGAAGTCCCCCATCGGGTAGCGAAGTTGGCGGTTCGCGTACCGCCGGCTTGCTTTCAGTGTCGCAGGAGGTCGGCGTAGGCGCGGGTCTGCTCGGAAGCGTTGCGGTGCCAGTCGGCCTGGGTGCGGTGTTCCTCGGCCAGGGAGGGTTCGGCGGTGACGAGTTGGTCGTAGACGGTGGCTATCTCATCGTGGACGGTCGCGAGGGCGAGCCGGTTGGCGTGTACCGCTTTCGCATGGCCGCGGTAGGCGGTGAGCAGCGTGAGGGGGTCGCCGTCGGCGGCGGAGGGGGCCGCGGGGCCTTGGGCGTGCAGGGTGCTGTACTCGGCGTTCAGCTTGTCGGCCTGCGCGTCAAGGTCCATGCGCCGGGTGTGCAGGGCGGAGCCGCGGGTGCGGAGGCTGGCCTCGTACGCGTGGGAGCCGGGGAAGCGGACCGCGTCCAGGCCGGACGTGATCGCGTGCGGACGCTCCGGGCGCAGGGCGGCGTAGCGGGCGTCCGCTTCCGCCGCCACGTCGAGGGTCTTCAGGTGCGGCGGGAGGGCGCTGCGGCCGGTGGCCGCCCAGGCGTGGACGTCGCCGTACCACTTCTCGTGGGCGGACTGCCGGGTGATGCCGGCGGCCTCGCCGATCTGGTACCACGTGGTGCCGCGCTCGCGCTCCGCGACCACCGCCTCGCGCACCACGTCCTCCACGCGGCGCTGCAGCCGCAACGCGGTGCGGAGCAGGTCGCCGGGCTCGGGGTCCGGCTCGACCGGTACGGCATCGAGGACGGCGTCCGCCAGTTGCCGGAGGGTCAGGGCGAGGGCGACGCGGGACTCGTCTCGGGGCGACAGCCTGTGGATCTTGTCCGTGGCCGGAGCGGCGGCCGAAGCGGCGGCTGGAGCGGAGGACGCGTCTGCGGCATCGGTCATGGTGTCAGGCTATCCCTGACACCCCGGCCGGCGTCGGACTTTGCCTGAGGGGTTCAGTAGCCGTACTCGGTACGGTCATTCGTCTTCCGGGACACCCATCTCCAGCAGCCGCTCCGCGATGTCGTCCGCCCACTCCAGAGCCCAGCGGCGCAGGTCTGCGATCGCCCGGCCGTCGAGTCCGTAGGCGGCGAACTCCCTGTCGTCGATCAACTCCTCGCCGACCAGGCGGGTCTGGAGATCAGTGAGGTCGAAGGTGTCGGGGGCGTGGCGGCGGCCCAGTTCCTCGAGTTCGGGGCGGCTCCAGCGGTCCGAGGCGGCGCGTACGCCGACGAGGTCACGGGCGAGGCCGCGGTCGGCCAGGGCGAGGACCTTGGTTCCGACCACGTCTTCGAGGGAGAGGGTCAGTCCGTACTCGGTCTGCACGGGCGGATGCCAGAGGGCTTCCTTGTACAGGTCGACCTCGCACTCCTCGCTCGCGCCCGGCTCGGCGACGATCAGCCGTGCGGCGAGCGGTTCCGCCTCCAATGCCCTCACCTCCCAGCCCCGTTCCTCCAGCGCCGCGCCCACATCGGCGGCGATCTTCTCCAGGCCCTCAGGGCTCTCGGTGGCGAACTCCAGGTCCTGGCTGAGCCGCTCGACCAGCCCGTGAGCCCGGACCGCGTACCCGCCGGTGAGCGCGAGCGGGTAGGGGGCGCCCGCGGCGAGCACATCGGCGAGCAGGCGACGGTACGGGGGTGCCATGCACCAATTATCGACCGGAGGGCTCGGGTGTGTGCTCGGCGGCATGCACGAGAGTGATCGCACCGTCACCTTCCGTTCAGCATTTCCTCCGTACGTTCGGGACCCGTCCCCAGCCGGCTGGGGGAACATAGAGGGCCTGTGATGGAGCAAGATGTCCTGTCCGTACGGCAGTTGGGGGAGTGAGCCGGTATGAGTGGGTCCGAAGAGCCGTCGGGTGTCGGTGGCACGGGAGAGCCGTCGGGCAGCGGGCCGGAGGCCACGCCCCCGCCTCCGCCTCCGCCGCCTTCACCGGCCTCGCCGCCTTCACCGGCCTCGTCGCCTCCGCCGTCCGCGTCGCCTCCGCCGTCGGCGCCGCCTCCGCCGGACGTGCCTCCGCCATCGCCCGAGCCTCCGTCGTCGTCCGCACCTGACGTACCTCCGTCGTCGCCCGAGTCCGCGTCGTCTGCACCGTCATCGCCGGACGTGCCTCCGCCACCGCCCGAGCCCCCGTCGTCGCCCCCGCCCCCGCTGCCCGACAGTCCGCCGCCCGTCCCGCCGACCTCCGAGTGGTTGACCTACACGCTGCCGGCGGACGAGCCCGAGGACGCAGTGCCCCCGGACCCGTGGCGGGCCGCGGCGGCCGGGCTGTTCAACCTCTCCGGGCTCGGGCTCGGGTATGTGCTCCTGCAGCGCTGGCCGCTGGCCGCCCTGTGCTGGATCGCGACCGGCTGGCTGCTGGTGGCCGCGCTGCCCGCCGACCCTGACGGGGTTCCGGGCGGGGTGGTGTGGGCGTACGGCCTCGTACTGGTGCTGGCCGCCGCCCACGGGGCGTGGCTGGCGCGGCGTACGCGGCTGACGTTGCCGTGGCGGTCGACGGTCGCCGCCGGGCTCGGGCTCGTGCTGCTCGCCGTGCCGGCCGGTAGCGCGGTGGGGTACGAGGCGGCGCGGGAAGAGGCGTACCAGCAGATGCTCCTCGACCGGCTCGCGAAGACGGACCGGCTGGTCACCGCCGCCTCCCAGCGGGACGGCGGCTTCGCCGAGGCCAAGCAGGACTACGAGCGGGCGCTGAAGGCATACCGTGCGCTCGGCGACGACCATCCCGGCACGCGCGCGGCACAGCGCATCCCCGACCGCCTCGACCGGTACTACGACACCGTCGCCGCGCCCTACCGCGAGAAGGAGTACTGCGAGGCGCTGGAACCGCTGCGGTATCTGTGGAAGCTGCCCGACACGATGGGCAAGCAGCGGCTCGGCTCCCTCGCGGACTGGCCCGAGGAGCCCCTGGCGACCTCGCTCTACGAGTGCGGTGTCACGAACCTCGGTGCCGACGCCGTGACCCAAGCGAAGGCGAACGGCGGCGCACTGGCCGACCTCCTGCGTACGTTCCCCGACTCGGCGCAGGCCGCCAAGGTCGGACCGGCCGTCAGCGCGGAGATCGCGAACCAGTCCAAGGCGCTGAAGGGCAACGACCCGTGCCCGGCCAGCAAGGAGTTGCAGGCCATCAGCCAGACCATGGTCGACCTGCCCGCGGGCAGCCCCGGTGACGGGCTGCGCACGGATGCCGTCAACGCGGTGGAGTCCGGCGCCTACGCCTGCGGGGTCGACGAGTTCGAGGACGGCAAGTTCGGCGCGGCGGCCACCACGCTCAACGACTTCGCCGACAAGTACGGGGACAACAAGAACGCGAAGCGTGCCCGGCAGATCGCCATCGCCGCGGAGATCGCCGAGGAGCGGCCCGAGGCGGGCCGGAAACTGCCGCCGTCCCGCAGTCCGGGCGGCGCCAAGATGCCCCTGGAGATCAGCAACGACGCCCCGACCGCGGTCGAGTTTCTCTACACGGGCCCGGTCACCGGCCGCATCACCCTCGCGGCCTGCGGCGACTGCACCGAGTACTCCAGCTATTCGGAGGCCGAGAGCAGCGCCTGCTCGAACAGCGGCATCGCCTACCCGACCGACTACCTCAACCTGCCCGCCGGCAACTACCACACCCTCATCAAGTACGCCGACGCAGACGCGGGGGACGTGACGAACGAGGCCGACGGCATGAGCATCGATCCCGGCTACACGTACACCAACTGCACGTATGTCGTGAGTGAGAGCAGCTACCCGGGATACCCCGACATTCCGACCCTGCCGGACCTCCCGGAGCTCGAGCCGATCGAGCCTCTCGAGCCGACCGTGTGACTTCCTCGACCGTCTGACTCAGTCCTACTGGAACCGCCGCAGCACCATCCTGACCGTCCCGTCCCGCTCCACCGTCTCCTCGGCCATGCTGAAGCCCTGGGCCTCCAGGGTGCCGGCCGTGAGGTGGTAGGCGTGGCGGGCGGTCACCTTTCCCAGCCAGGTTTCGTCGTGCTTGCGGCGGGAGCGCCGGCCGCCACAGCTCATCCCATCGCCGGGCGGCCGGCAGCGTCTGGACCGCCGCGTCCCACTCGACCTCGGACACCGGCCCCGTGCGGCGCGCGGCCCCTTCGGCGACCACGCGTACCCATTTCCAGCCGCCCTCCGGCCCGCGCCTTCTTGGCCAGCAGGCGGCGCAGCGCCTCCCCGGCCCCGGCATGGACGCCCCGCAACAGGCTCCCGTCGTGGTCGAGTTCGGCGTACCGCTCGAACTCACCGGCAAGGAACAGCACCAGAGCATGCCGCCCGGGATCCGAGGGGCTCCGGCCCGCCTTCGCGATACCTGCCAGCTCGTCAGGACCGTTGGCGGCGACGGCCCATACATCGACCCGTTCGTCCCGTCACTTCACAGAATTCACACAACACAAGACCGCAACTTTAAGTTTCAAGTCATAAGCTCGCCAACAGTCGAGCGGCCGAAACGTGGCGGCATGCGTCGCGGCCCTCGTTTCCCCCCCCACAAGGCACAGGAGATTCGGCGTGCGTGACCGCGACATAGTGGTGATCGGCGGCGGCTATGCAGGCGTCCGTCTGGCGAAACGGTTGGACGGGCAGGCGCGCGTCACGCTGGTGGACCGCAAGGAGGTCTTCTTCCACCGCGTCGCCTCGCTGCGCGCCGGCGTGGATCCGGAGTGGACGGGGGCGCCCTTCATTCCGTACGACCGGCTGCTCACCAACGGCCGGGTGGCCGTGGGCAAGGTGGTCCGCATCGACACCACCGAACGGCAGGTGGCGCTCGCCACCGGTGAACGGCTGCCGTACGACGTGGTGGTGATCGCCACCGGCGCCGACTACCCCGAACCGGCCCGTTTCACCGGCACCACCCCCGAAGAGGCGGCCAAGTCGTTCGCCGAGCACCAGCAGAACATCGCCACCGCCCAGCACGCCCTCGTCGTCGGCGGCGGGCCCTCCGGCGTCGAACTCGCCGCCGAGATCCGGCTGGCCCGGCCGGACGCCCGGATCACGCTCGCCCACTCCGGCCCCGCGCTGCTCCACTCCACGGGCAGCGCGCGGGCCGGGCGCAAGGCCCGTACCTGGCTGGAGTCCCACGACGTGGAGGTACGGCTCGACTCCTTCATGTCCCCCGGCAACGACTTCGGCACCTACCGTGACGCCCGCGGCAACATCATCGACGCCGACCTCTCCTTCTGGACCACGGGCACGACCCCCAACACGCTCTGGCTGCGGCTGGCCGGGTACGGCGACTGGCTGAACGCGGCCGGACAGGTCAAGGTCGACAAGTCGCTCCGGGTCGAGGGGTGGAAGAACGTGTTCGCGGTCGGTGACGTGAACAACATCAGCGAACTCAAGCTCACCCCCGCCGCGCTCGCGCAGGCGGACCTCGCCGCCCACAACATCCGTACGTACCTGCAGAGTTCGGGCAAGCACCGCAAGGAGCCCCGCTTCTACCGGCCGATCCACCGCACGCCGCTCATCGTGCCCTTCGGCCCGGCCGACGGGGTGACCATGCTGCCCGTACCGGGCGGTGAGACGGCGGTCCTCGGCGGCCGGACCAGCACCCTGGCCAAGGCGAAGAACCTCATGACTCCGTACATGCGACGGCAGTTGGGGTACACCGCGGCCTGAGCCCCTGGCCGGTTGCCGCCCGCGTCGTCAGGGGGTGCAGGCCGCCGCGATCGACACGCTGTTCTCGTACAGGTGGTGCCGGGTGATCCGGCCGCCCTCGACGGTGAGGCGCAGCGCGAAGGGGCCCGCGAAGGACTTGCCCGTCGCGCGGACGGTCCCCGAGAGGTGACCCATCAGGACGGCGTCGGTGCCGTCGACGAGGACGGTGTCGACGGACGCGCGGGCGTCCTCGGGCACAGTGTGCTCGGTCACCTCCCTGATCTGGGCGGCGCATTCGGCGGCGGTGGAGCGGGGCCGGATCCAGGGGACCACGGGATTCTCGGCGAGCAGCCAGTCGACCTCGTCGGCGAAGAGCGCGGTGAGCCCCTCGGTGTCCCCGGCGAGGCGGAGGGCGAGGTACTTCTGGACGGTGGCTCGGGTGGCGTCAGCGGTGGCGGTGTGCGTGGTGGCAGTCGTCATGGGGCCCAGCCTGCCGGGGCGCCGACGGAGCGTCGATTACGTCGGAGGTAAGGGCGGAACGGGGCGGTGAGTTCGGCGAGTTCGGCGAGTTGGGCCACGGGACGGGCGTCATGAGCCAAGACGTACGCGGCCGACCAGCGGCAAGTGGTCGCTCCCGGTCGAGTCCAGGGCCGACACCTCGGCCACCTCGACCCCCTTGCCGAGCACGTGGTCGATCCGCGCCACCGGCAGGGACGCCGGCCAGCTGAACGCGAACCCCGAGGCGGGAGCGGACAGTCGGGAGGTGAGCGGATCGAGCCCCCGGTCCTGCACGGTGCCGTTGAGGTCGCCCACGACCAGGAGCCGCTCGGCCGGGTCGTCCGCGATCCGTGCGCCGAGCAGCGCCGCGCTCTCGTCGCGGGCCGCCGACGCCAGGCCGGTCGCGCCGAGCCGGATCGACGGCAGATGGGCCACGTACACCGTGACCTTTCCCTCGGGTGCGGCGACCGTGGCCCGAAGTCCGCGCCGCCAGCTGTCCGGGAAGCCCGAGGGCCGGATGTCCACGGCCCGTACGTCAGAGAGGGGGTACGCGGACCAGAGCGCGACCGTGCCGTGGACAGCCCGGTGGGGGAGGGAGCCGCCCAGGACGTCCTCGTACGCGCCGCGCGCCGCGGGCGTCAGCTCCTGCACGGCCACGAGGTCGCCGCGCGCGCCGAGCAGCGCCCGTGCGGTGCCGGAGGGGTCGGAGTTGTCGTCGGCCACGTTGTGCTGAACGACGGTCAGGTCGTACGAGTCCGGCGACGAGCCGAACCACAGCCCGCCGAACATCCAGAGCCAGGCGAACGTAGGCGCCAGACAGGCGAGCAGCCCCACCACCGACCGCTTCAGCAGCGCGAGGCAGCCCAGCAGGGGCACGGCCACACCCAGCCACGGAAGGAACGTCTCCAGGAAGCTCCCGAGACGCCCGACCCGGTTGGGCACGGCGGAGTGCAGGCCCAGCAGCCCGGCGACACCGACGGCACACACGACGAGCCCGTACTCCCACCGCCGCACGCTTCGTAGCTCTCCTCGTACGGCCCGCACCACTTGTGCGACCACATGCCCTCCTTGCCCGGACGAAGGACGCACATCGCGGCGGGGCGGTTCCTCCGCTTTCCCCCGTGGTCCGGCTCTGACGGGCGAGCCGCCGAACCGTAGTAGCTGTTTGAATTTGAACCATAGGTGTAGCCTCGCAGGCATGGGGACCTCGAACACGAAATGGCTCAACGCCGAAGAGATGCGTGCCTGGACGGCGTTCCTCGCCACCAACGCGCTGCTGTACCGACGCCTGGACCAGCAGCTCAAGGAGGACGCCGGACTGACGCATCTGCAGTACGAGATCCTCGTCCGGCTCAGCCTGTCGCCGGACCGCGAGATGCGCATGGCCGAACTCGCCGAGGCGCTCTACAACACCAAGAGCGGCCTGACCTACCAGATCACCCAAATGGAGAAGGCCGGCCTGGTGCGGCGCCGTTCCTGCCCCAACGACGCCCGCGCCGTCTTCGCCGTCCTCACCGACGCCGGACGGGCGAAGCTGGAGAGCGCGGCCCCCGGTCATGTGGCCGCCGTACGCGAACTGCTCATCGACGTCCTCACCCCCGAGCAGATCACCGCCCTCGCGGACGGGCTGGGCGAAGCGAGCCGCCGTATGCACGACCGCCAGGCGGCAGACGCCGGTACGCGCTAGCAGGCGGTCACCGGCACCGTGGTGGAAGGGGCTGACGAACCGGCCGCGTTGTCGTCACCGCTGCCGGACGTGCACGAAGCGAGCAGGAGCGCTGATGCCGCTACGGCGCATCCGACGACCAGGGCCGCGAACTCGCCTTGGTCTCAGGCGTCGTCGCCCGGCGCCTCGTCACGCTGTTGCTGCGTCCGCCGTTTGGCGACACCGATCGCCGCCCCGAATCCCAGACCGAGCGCGAGTCCGAGACCCACGTTGTCCGCGAGCATCCCGAGGGGGATGCCGAAGGCCATGCCGAGCGACATCCACAGTGCGAGCGCGCTGTCGGCGGACGAGCCGCTGGGCTCGTTCCCTTCTCCCCGTTTCGTCATGTGAATCATTTTGCACGACGAGGTCAAGCCCTCCGTCGAGTCGGCAACGTGTGGACGCGTCGCCGCCCCCGGTCGTCGCGCGCTACTGCGAGGCCGGGGACCGGCCCTCGCAGAGTGCCGTCTGGACGGCGGCCTTCACGTCGTCGCTCTGTGCGTCCGAAGCACCCGGGCCGAGGTTCACCATGACCGTCGCCTGGCTGCCATCGATCGTGGCTCCGGCCGCCGTCTCGTATCCGAGGAAGTCGCCGGTGTGCCCCCAGTAGAGGCCGCCGCAGGGCAGCGGCCTGCTCTCCAGTCCGAGGCCGTAAGCCCGGCCGTCCGGGTTGCCGGTCGGGCGGGTCCGCATCAACTCCCGCTGTTGCGCGGGGCGCAGCAGCTTGCCGCGTACGAGTGCGTCCAGGAACCGGTTCACGTCGCTGCCGCTGGAGATCATCTCGCCGGCCGCGCCCGCGACCGTGGGGTTGATCGGGAACAGGGCGAGGAACTGCGACACGGCGAAGAAGAGCACCAGCAGCGGTGCGATGGAGCGCACTCCGTCCGCCATGAACTCCGGTATCGCGCGGCTCCCGCTGATCCGCCCGGTGAGCCGTCCGTACACGGCGCCGATGAGCAGGAAGAAGACGGTGAGGAAGACGGCGATGGCGTTCATGAAGGTGGACTCGACGATCGCGCCTCCCTCACCGCGGAGCGGCGACGAAGCGGGCAGCATCGCGAACACGATCAGCGTGGCGTAGGCGAGCACGGCAAGGCCGGTCAGCTTGAGGGCCCGCCGCTCGGTGGCGTCGTCGACCCCGGCGGCGACCACCTGCTGTGCCGCGGCGGCTTCCAGGTCCGCGTCGGGGATCAGGTGGTGCTCGCGCTTGGTGAGGATCTTGTCCACGACCAGGGCGATGGTGCCGGCCAGCACGAACGCCGAGACGGTGGTGAAGTACATGTTGTCCGTCGCGCGCACCACCACGTCCTTGTCGACGAGCTGCGCGGCCTCGGTGGCCACGGAGGCGAACAGCGCGTCACCGGGGGCGATCAGCGGGTTGGCGTCGCCCGCCGCGTTGATGGACACGAACGCGACGATCATGCCGAGCATGGGGGAGCGGCCCACGGCGCGGAAGGCCACCGCCCCGAGCGGGATGAGGACCACGTACGCGGAGTCGGACAGGAACTTCCCCAGTACGCCGCCCAGCGCCACGCCCAGGACGACCGTGCGCGGGGACAGGCCCGAGAGCATGCGGCGGGCCAGAGCTTCGAAGAGTCCCGACCGCTCGGCGACCGCGACGCCGAGCATCACCATCACCACGACGCCGAGCGGTCCGAAGGTGACGAAGGATTCCTCGGCACCGGTGATCAGGTCCCGTACCGCGTCCGCCGACACGGCGCTGCGTACGCCGACCACGTCACCCGAGGACGGGTCCTCGACCCTCAGCCCGGAGGCGTTCAGCGCCCAGCTGGCGAGGGCGACCACCCCGCACAGCATCCAGAACAGACCCGCCCCTGGAGCGAGGCGTCGTGCTGGCCGGCCCGGTGTCGGCAAGGCTCCACATCTCGACCACGGCCCCGGACACCGACTTCACCATCAAGCTGATCGACGTCCACCCGCCCAACGCCGACTATCCGCACGGTTTCGCCATGAACCTCACCGACGGCATCGTCCGCTGCCGCTTCCACCGCTCCACCGAGAAGCCGGAGCTGCTCACTCCGGGCGAGGTGTACGAGATCGAGGTGACCGCCCCCGACACGGCGAACCGCTTCGCCGCCGGCCACCGCATCCGCCTCGACATCTCGTCCAGCAACTTCCCCCGCTTCGACGTCAACACCAACACCGGCGAACCGGAGGCAGCGGCCCGCCGCACCGCCATAGCCACGAACACCGTGCACATGGACGCGCGGCACCCGTCCCACCTGCGAGTGTGGCTGGAGGAAGGAGCGGATGCGCTCGCCGCCGTCAGCGGGTGAGCAGCAACGCGTCGCCCACCGTCCGCTCGGTGCCGTCCGACGGCGCGTTGATCAGCTTGCCGTTCACCACCGTGGTGACCGAACCACCGCCGTCAAGGGCCATGGCGCGCACCGCACCGAGTGACTTCATCAGCTCCGCCCCTTCGGTGAGCCCGAATCCGTCGCTGTAGCCGGGTCGGCGGCCGTCCGCGGCGACCAGGAGCACACGGCCCAGCCGGTCGACGCCCAGGAGCATGCGCGGATTGCGCTTGATGCCCCAGGTGTACGCGAAGGACGGGTCGCCGATCCGCTCGATGCCGTCGGCCCCGTAGTTCACCGCGACCTCTCCGTCGCGCACCAGCTCGGGGCCGCCGTTGACGATGTCGTCCTGCGAGCCGAGTGCGAGCTCGCGGCCATGCTCGTCCAGGATGCGCTGCCGCACTTTCAGTTCGCCGCCCGGCTTCGCGTGCGTACGCAGCCAGGAGGCTCCTTCGCCGACGCCGGCCAGGACCCGGCCACCATCCGGCACGGCACCGCCGCGCGGACGCACCTCCCGCACCAGGCCGGTCGCGTCGAGCACTGCCTCGACGCCGTCACCGGTCGGGGTGCTCGCGCCCAACTCGTCGGTGAATTCGACGATCTCGTCGGGATCGGTGCAGGTCACATCGTGCTGCGGCCGCTCGGTCGGGGAGTCGCCGCCGACGCCACCGCAGTTGCGGACCAGACCGGGCACGCGGTTGACGCCGTCCACGATCGCGGACGCCCCGCCC
This sequence comes from Streptomyces sp. NPDC006365, assembly GCF_042870755.1. Classification (NCBI taxonomy): domain Bacteria; kingdom Bacillati; phylum Actinomycetota; class Actinomycetes; order Kitasatosporales; family Streptomycetaceae; genus Streptomyces; species Streptomyces sp. NPDC006365. The sequence continues at coordinate 43,397 of NZ_JBIAHS010000009.1, read as the reverse complement.
GCTCGGACGCTGAGTTCCGTACGGAGCTTCTTGAACTCCGGGCGCAGACCGTCGCCGCGCAGCACCGCCGCGATCCGGCCGTTGGTCGCCGCGCTCTGCAGCTCCCCGTTGTACGCGGCAATACCGGCCGAGGCACCCGGTACGCCGTCCTTGCCCTCCATGACGAAGAAGCCCGCGTTGACGCCGAGCAGGGCGCCGTCGCCGACGGCCATGTCGCTCACCCTCTCCCGGCCGGCGACACCCATGCCGTACGTGGCGTTCAGCGCACCGCCACAGCGCTTCGGATCGATGATCGTCACCTTGACCTCGGCAAGACCGGTGCCGGGGACACCGTCCGCGCCGGTCCACTCGCTGACCGCGTCGAACCCCGCGGACGCGAGGGCCCGACGCTGCGCGTCGGCCTCCGTCCGGGTGGCGTACTCCCCGACCCGGACGCGTACACCGACCAGCCCCCTGCGGTCCGTAGCCCGCGGCCATTCGACCCGCTCACTGCGAGTGCTGAACCCGGCGCCACGCAGCCGCTCCGCCAGCGCATCGGCGCCCTGCTCGGTGGCGAGGTGAGCGCCGTCGGCACGCACCGTGACCGTCCAGAGGTCCGCACCGGGACGGCCCGAGATCCTCCCCTGGTACAGATCGACTCCGGAGGCGAGGCGATCGTGCTGCCAGCCGGCGATCGGCCGAGGAACGGCGGTCGCCGAAGCGGCGGCCGCGGTGTTGTCGTACTGGTCGACGACAGCACCGGGGGCGACAAGTCCCGCCGCGGCGACGGCAACCACCGACGCCTTCACGGAAACTCGGAGCGAACGGCGTGCGAGGACCACAGGCACTCCTAGGTCGCGGGCGAGCTCGCGTGCACAGCTGACTTACCCACACGACACGGTGTTCGGAACGCGCGTTCATGCGTGGCAAACGCAACCTCTGTGCAGCGAACGCGAGTTCTCGAGCGACGATTGAAACCGCGACTGAAGACCAGAAGTCCGGCCGGTGAACTTGCCTCAGGCCATGGTCATGGCCCGTGGACTCCCCGCTCTCCAGGGGCAGTCTCAGTGGCCCGTGTGGTTCCCTGCCCACACCGTGGGGGTTCGGCCCGACCACGGGCTTTCCCGTTCGAGTTGTCCAGCGAGGCGGAAGAGGCGGCCTTCGAGCCGGTAACCGGCAGCGAACTGCATACCGATCGGTGCGGTTGTTGAGACGGTCGATCCAGCATAGGCCGTCCAGCGCCTCTGCGCCCCCCGGTCCTGACCACCGCCGGTCGCGGGACAGCCCGCGCCGGTCACACGCTGCCGGGCGCCACGATGGCAGATCAGCGATCAGCGATCAGCGATCAGTGGCGCGGGCCCGGATCCCGAGTACGGCATCGACACGCGGCGTGGCTGCGCCGCCGCCCGCCACGGCTGATGCGCATGCGGTTGGTCCATGAGGCGCGCAGCATGGTGATATGAGGTCCTGGATACAGACGACCACGCCCGGCAAGGGCTGGTGCGCGATCCTGCGCCTCTGCAGCCCCGAGCAGCCGTTCTTCGACAAGACGTGGCAGCCGCGCGAGGTCGAACCCGTCAACTGACACGAACCTCCGGCTGTCCGCGGTGGACCGGCATCACACCGTGATGGAGAGAAAAGCCATGGCCGAGACCAGCACAGAGCACAAGGCGCACACGCCATTCCTTTCCCGCCCTGGTGTCCGCCGGCTCGCGCCTTTCGTCCTGATCACCGCGATCGCTCTGGTCTTCGTCTTCGAAAACCAAGACAGCATCAAGGTCCGTCTGCTCATTCCAGAGGTGACCATGCCGCTGTGGGGTGCCCTTCTGATCGCCTGGGGCCTCGGCATTCTCGCCTGCGCCTTCACCGTGCGTCGACGCTCCAGCCGGCATAAGCGACGACAGAAGTGAGTTCCCGCTGCAGGCACCGTGCGAAGTAACCCATGTACCCGGGACGGCGTACTGGTCCATTTCGCGGACGGGCGACAGGAGACGTTCGACCTCGTAGTCGGCGCGGACGGCGCCTGGTCCCGGATCCGCCCGGCAGTCTCGTCGGTGACGCCGCACTACACCGGCGTCACCTTGGTCGAGACCTCCCTGGACGACGTCGACAACCGCCACCCTGACCTCGCCCGGTTGATCGGCGACGGTTCCGTGGCTGTGTACGGAGTGAACCGAGCTCTCGTCGCCCAGCGCAACAGCGGCGGCCACGTCAAGGTGTACGCCCAGTTCCGCGCGCCGCTGGACTGGCACACCAACCTGGACCTGGCCGATGTCGAGGCCGTGCGATCGAGTCTGCTGGCTCTGTTCGACGGCTGGACCTCTCCCGTCCTCGGACTCCTCCGCCACGGCACCGCTTTCGCCCACCGTCCCCTCTACGTCCTGCCCGTGTCCCACACCTGGACCCACGTCCCCGGGGTGACGCTACTGGGCGACGCCGCCCATCTGATGCCCCCATTGGGGGCGGGCGCGAACCTCGCGATGCTGGAAGGCGCCGAACTCGCCGAGTCCATCGCCACCGGCCCTGGAGATCTGGACGAGGCCGTCCGCGCCTTCGAGGAACAGATGTGGGAACGGGCCGGCAGATGGGCGAAGATCACGACGGCCGGTCTGGAACGCCTCGTGAGCCCGGATCCCGCCGAAGCCCTCGCCCTCTTCGACCAAGTCCAGCCGACCTGACTGCCAGCGCGAGAGCACCAGCACCAGCAGCTCGCCACGGCTTCACGGGACAGTACGGCACCGCCCCGGTCCCTTCCGGCAAAACCACCGCCCGTCGGCCGTGCAGCGGGATCTCCGCTTCGACCGTCAGCCACGGAAAACCCCTGGCCATCGGGATGTCCGTGGCCAACCGGCGTCGACCCCCCAAGACCTCCGCCGTGATCCCGCCGGCGGACACGCCCTACCGGAGGGCCTCTTCCAGCCCCAGGAAGCCCTGGCCGGTCTGGCCGACGCCCCGCCGCTGGTGGAGAACGACGTCAACCTCGCCTCTGTGGCCAAGCGTTGGCACGGCGCGGGGCGCGACGCCCGACAGCTTCGCCTACGTCTTCATCAGTGCCGGCATGGGCCTGGGCATGGGTCTGGGCATGGGCCTGGCCTGGGCCTGGTCATCGGCGACCGGCTCATCCAAGGCGCTCGGAGGGTGGCCGGTGGGATCGGTTACCTCAGCGTCAGGTCCCAGCCCCCCGGCACCCAGGTCCGACACGGCTTCGCCCGAGCCGTAGCAGCGGCGGGGGTGAGCAGGGGCGGCGGCCCGCCGATCCGCGTCGTCAGCCGTGGTGCCGCCCCGTCAAGGAGGCGAGCCCGTCCTCCAGGCCCTGACGGAACGCGGACCGCTGTCTCTCCGGTATGTCGAGCAGCAACCGGTCCTCCAGCTTCTGCACCGTCGGCGCGCATGCCGCCAGCAGTTCCTCCCCCTCCCGCGTCAGCCGGGCCTCCATGGTCCGCCGGTTCCCCGGAGCATGGGCACGCTCGATCAGCCCACGCTCCTCCAGCGCGCGCACGATCTCGTGCATCGTCTGGGGTCTGACGAAGGAGCGGCGGGCCAACTGGGCGGAGGAGAGCTCGCCTCGGTGCTGAAGCACGGTCAGGGCCGTGTACTGGGACGTCGTGAGCCCGTACGGCCGCAGTGCCTCATCCATGAAGGAGCGGATGGCCAGTTCGAGTTGCTTGACGAGGTAGATCGTCAACGGGCCCTTGTGGCCCTCGGGGCCCGGATCGGGATCCGCACCTGGAGCCGGACCCGGATCCCGGTCGGCTGCCTCCGCCATCGTTCGCCCCTCTTGGTCGGTCGTCGGGGAGGTCGGGCGAGTCCGTCGTCGAGGTCAGACGACCGGTGTCTTCACCCGATAGCCGACAGGTAGGAGTTCCAGGTCACGTCGGCGAGCCACGGTACCCCACAGCCCGTGGGGCATCCACAGCGTCATCGCGATGGCGAGGGCGCCGAGCCCGATCAGGTACCAGGTGCCTCCTTCACCACCGAACCAGTCCTGTACGAGGAAGAAAACGATGGCTCCGATGATCGGTCCCTCGAAGGTGCCGAGGCCGCCGATGACCACCATGAAGATCATGTACGCGGACCAGTGGACCCCGAAGATGGAGTCCGGCTGCACTCGAAGGGTGTTGGCGAGGGTGAGTCCACCGGCCGCGGCACCGCCCACCGCCGCCAGGACGAAGACCAGTCGCTTCGCCGAGGTGACCCGTACCCCGACGGAGGCCGCGCCCACCGGGTCGTCGCGGATCGCCTCCAGCGAGGCCCCCAGCCTGCTGCGTAGCAGCACGAACACGGCCAGCAGCAGCACACTCATCAGCGCCAGGGCGAGCCAGTACACCTGGGCCTGCCGTACCGCTGGATCAGTGGCCGACAGATCGGTGAGCGAGCGGCCGGAACCGCCGCCCAGCGAAGGCGTGTTCACCACGACCAGCCGGAAGAACTCCGCGATCGCCCACATGCCGATGGCGAACTGCCCACCGGTGAGCCGGAACGCGAGCAGCGAGGTGGGTACGGCGACGGCGCCCGCGAGCAGTGCCGCGAGGACGACCGCGAGAAAAGGGCTGACACCTCGGTCGACGAAGAGGAAGACTCCGTACGCGCCGAGGCCGATGAAGCCCTGTTGGCCGACGGAGACCAGACCGGCGTAGCCCGCCAGCGCGTTCCACATCGCCGCGACGATGACGAGGACGAACAGGGTCGTCAGCTTCGCGGTCGCCTCGGGCGTGAAGACGAAGGGCGCGAAGGCCAGGGCGAGCAGCAGGGCGGCCAAGGCACCGGACGCCGTACGGGAGACGGGGGTCCACCGGTGGATGGTGGCGGTGGCGGTGGCGGTGGCGGTGGCCACCGGTGATGCGGTGGTCATGTGCGGCTCCTTCTCATGCCGAGCAGGCCCTGCGGACGGAAGGCCAGGACCGCGAGGAACACCGCGTGTCCGGCCACGATGGAGAAGCGCGGATCCACCTGCGCGCCAACCGTCTGGGCGACGCCGAGGACCATGCCCCCGACGAGCGTCCCCCACAGCGAACCGAGCCCTCCGATCACGACGACCTCGAAGGCGAACAGCAGCTGGGTCGGCCCCATGGACGGGCTGAACGAGGACCGCATCGCGAAGAACGCTCCCGCCAGGCCGGCGGTGGCGACGGCGATGGCGGCGGCCCAGGCGTACACCCGGCGGCTGTCGATCCCCACCAGCTCGGCGGTGTCGGCGTCGGCGGCAGTGGCGCGGATCGCCCGGCCGATGCCCGTACGGGCCAGCAGCAGCTGCAGCCCGCCGAGCAGCGCGACCGCGACCGCCACGGTGAGCAGGCCGAGGTAGGGAATGCTCACCGACGACCCGAGCTGGAGGCCGGATGCGGACAGCGAACCGACGTCCAGGGAGCGGGAGTCGGCGCTGAAGATCTCCAGCAGTACGTTCTGCAGCACGATGGCGAGACCGAAGGTGGCCAGCATCGACGACATCTCGCCGGTGCGCAGTGCCCTGCTGAGGATGCCCCGCTGCAATGCCACTCCTACCAGGCCCATCACGGGCAGGACCAGCAGTACCGCGAAGAGCGGGCTGATGCCGACGGCGGCGGCCAGCACCGCGACGAGGAACGCGCCGAGGACCGCGAGGTCGCCGTGGCTCAGGTTGACGGTCCGCATCACGCCGAACATCAGGGAGAGGCCGCAGGCGAACAGTGCGTAGACACCGCCGAGCATGACGCCCTGCACGATGGCGTTGATCCAGTTCATGCCGGCTCCTCCTGCACGGTTGCGACGGCGGCGCGACTCAGCCCGAAGTACGCCTCGACGACCTGTTCGCGGGTGACGTCGTCGGCGGGTTCGTCCAGGACGACGCGGCCTTCGAGCATGCACAGCACGCGCCGGGCCACCCCCAGAGCGCGGCCGAGGTCCTGCTCCACCAGCAGCACCGTCGTACCGCCGGACAGGATCGTGCCGAGCGAGTCGTAGAGGGTGTCGACCACGATGGGCGCGAGGCCCAGCGAGACCTCGTCGAGCAGCAGCAGCCGGGGGTTGGTCATCAGCGCCCTGCCGATGGCCACGGCCTGCTGCTCGCCGCCCGACAGGTTGCCGGCGCGCCGTTTCAGCAGTCCGTCGAGCAGCGGGAAGGCCGCCAAAACGGCTGCCAGGTCCCATGGCCCGGGACGCCGTACCCGGGACGCGACCAGCAGGTTCTCCTCCACGGTGAGGTCGGCGAAGAGCCGCCGCCCCTCCGGGACCAGCGCGATCCCGGCCGCGACACGGTCGTGGGCCCGCCGGGCCGTCACCTCCACGCCGTCCAGGCCGATACGGCCCTCGGTCGGCTGGTGTGCTCCGGCGACGGCCCGCATCAGGGTGGACTTCCCGGCACCGTTGGCCCCGACCACCGCCACGACCTCGCCCTCGTCCACGGCGAAGGAGACGTCGCGGACGGCGCGCAGCAGACCGTGCCGTACTTCGAGATTCTCGACCGACAGCAGACTCATGCCGCGCTCCCGAGGTAGGCCTCGACGACCCGGGGATCGGACATGACGGCGTCCGGTTCGCCCTCGGCCAGGACCCGGCCCTGCGCGAGACAGACCAACCGGTCGATCACCCGCAGCAGTGCGTGGATGACGTGCTCGATCCAGACGATGGCGATGCCGTCGGCGCGCAACTGCTGGATGGTGGCGATCAGTTCGTCCGTCTCGGCGTCGGTGAGACCGCCGGCGATCTCGTCCAGCAGCAGCACCTGCGGATCGGTCGCCAGCGCCCGCGCCATCTCCAGCCGCTTGCGCTCCAGCAGGGTGAGCGCGGCCGCGGGCCGGTTGGCCTGGCCGAGCATGCCGCAGCGCTCGAGTACGCCGAGTGCGTGCTGTTGCGCGGCCCGGCGCCGGTGCGAGCCGCCCTGCACCGACGCGACCAGCACGTTCTCGTAGGCCGTCATGCCGGTGAAGGGGCGCGGCACCTGGTGGGAGCGCCCGATGCCGCTGCGACAACGGCGGTCGACCCTCCAGCGGGTCACGTCCTGCCCCTGGAAGGTGACGCTGCCTTCGGAGGGGGCCTGGGCGCCGGAGAGGATGTCGAGCAGGGTCGTCTTTCCGGCGCCGTTCGGGCCGACGATGCCGAGGGCCTCGCCGGGGGCGAGGGTGATGTCGATGCCTTCGAGGACGATCAGGCTGCCGAAGCGTCGGTGGATGCCGTTCGCCGCGAGCACCGGCAGGGCGGGGGCGGCCGCCGGGGCGGCCTCCCCTGTCTCCACGTTGTCGGTCACCGGCTCAGCGGAGGGGCTCAAGTTCGCCTCCGACGGGGATGGCGCTGAAGTTGCCGTTGTCGACGATGACCGGCTCGACGGCGAATTTGCTGCCCCCCGTGGCCTTGCGCCACTGCCCCATGACCAGCGGCTCCGTGGACACGTTCTTCACCGGCCCGGACGTGAAGTCCAGCGGCCCGGCGACGGTGGTGAGCTTGGCCTCGCCGAGGGCGGCCGCCAGTTCCTTGCGGTCCTTGGGGTCGGAGGTTGCCTTCAGAGCGTGGACCGCGACCTCGAAGAGCGCCATGTTGGACCCGATGACCTGGTTCCACTGCTTGCCCGTCGACTTCTCGTAGTCGTCGGCCAGTTGCCGGGAGGTCTGGTCGGTGAGGGTGGACGTGAACGGGAACTGCGGCGACCACCAGAAGCCGGCGGTGAGGCCGTGGCCGAGGGAGCCGAGCGCCTCGATCTGGGAGGGGAACAGACCGGTCTTGGCGATGGACGCGATGCGCGGCCGATAGCCCTGCTGCCGGGCCTGCTTCCAGAAGGTGGCGAAGTCGGGCGGCAGGGGGAAGGTGTTGAAGATCTCCGCGTCCGCCTTCTTGAACGCCGCTATCTGCGCCGAGTAGTCGTTCGTTCCGTCCTCGTACGCTCCCGGGTCGACGATCCTGAACCCGCTCTTCTTCAGCTGCGGCCCGAGCCCTTGCCGAATCGCCTTGCCGTCGGGGTCGTTGGGCCACATGACGCCGACCCGCCGGTTGGTCTCCACCCCGCCCTTCGTCCACAGAGAGGTGTACGCGGTATGGAACTCCGCGACGCCTATGAAGAAGTGGTAGGTGTACGTGAACGGCTTCTCGGGGGTGGCGCCGCGGCCGAAGTACCAGGCCTCCCACGGCACGACGGTCGACAGACACGGGACCTTGGCCGCCTCGCACGCGTCGGCGACGGGATTGACCGTCTCCGGGGTCGAGGTGACGAGCATCAGATCGATCTTCTCGCTGTTGATCAGATCGGCCGCGACCTGCGCGGCGGTCTGCGGATTCGACTGACTGTCGCGGTCGATGATCTCGACCGAGTACTTCTTGCCGCCGATCTGCAACCCTTTTTTGAAGGTGGTGCGCAGCTTCTTCAACAGGAACGCGTTCGGCTCGCCGAAGCCCGCGGCCGGGCCCGTGCTGGGCGAGACATAGCCGATCCGGAGCACCGTGTCGGTCTGCGCCGAGGACTCCTTGATGCCGCCGCAGGCGGTCAGCAGACCGCCTGCGGTGAACAGCCCGGCGGCTCCGGCCGTCCCCCGGATAATGGATCTTCGGGACAAATTGCCGTTCGCGGGTGTGCTCATGGGTGCGCTCATGAATGCCTCCGGGCACGTCGAGGGAGCGGAACTGAGGGTGGTGAAGCTGCTGGGGGAGCCGGAGGGGCGGCTGAAGCCGCTTGGGGAAGCCGGAGCCGGCAGCGGAAAGCGGTGGCGGGTTCCGTCGCGTCCCGGTAGGGCCGGGCAACGTGCCCGATATCAGGAACCCTGATGATGACCCTGATGATGCACACCGTTGCGCCGGATGACAAGGGCATTGCCGAGACGTATCGAACGCGCTCTTCGGCTGCCCCCGCCACGCGCCTCGGGGGGAGAGAAGTTGCCGCGACGGCCTTGACGGGGCCCGCTCGGCAGGCGTAATTCTTTCTCAGGTTTCCTGACATGCGAGCGAGGCGGACGGCGCTCGACGCACGCCTCGTCCCTTCAAATCCCACGCCCACGTGCCCGCACGCACACTCACAGCCACAGCCACAGCCACACCCGCGGACGAAGCCGAGGCCGCAGCCTCACGGCTGCGACCTCGGCACCGCAGATTCCGCGCCTCACTTCGGCGACCAGCACGCCGCCCTTTGCCACCCGGCAGGGGGAGAAGCGCGAGCGTTGGAGGGCCGAAACCACGGACTACCTCGCCGAGCGCGAGGAATCTTCACGAGCCAAGGCCCGACCCTGCTGCACGGACAGGGCGGTTGTTGAGGTTTGTCGAGTACGTGAGCCGGTCCCCTGGGGCTGCTGGCAGATAGCGTGGGCGTGGTGGTTGCTGTACAGCCGCCCCAGCGCATGGCACGAAGGCGGTGCACCCGCCGGTGAGCGACCGCGTGCACGGGCCTGTTGCACAGGAGACCATCCGCTGCGAAGGTGTCGCCGTGTGGATGGCGCTCATGTCCTTGATCCTGTTGCTTGGTGCGGCTTCGGCGGTCGACAAGGCACGCAAGGGACAGTGGTACACCGCAGGAGGGATCTTTCTCCCCATCCTCGGCGCGGATGTGATGCTGTTCGGCGGAGTGGAACGGCATAGCTCGCTGCTCTTCTGGCTGGGTGTCGCCCTCGCTGTCGTCGGATTCGGTCTGGAGCTCATCGCTCACCGGAGAACTCGTCATCCTGTGCCCCAATAGAGGGCCGTTGGTGGTTGGCTGTGGACGAGGTGGTTGCTGTACTCCGCTGCTGTACTGGCTCGGTGCCTGGTCACTCGTAGGAGACCGAGCCGACACCCACCCTCGTCGGCCTCGTGTGAACCCGTCACCTACCGAAATCCCCCGGCCGGGTTCCGGCCGGGGGGTGGACGTGCGGGCCGCCTACCCGGCAACTCGACCTCCGCCGGCACCAGCACCGGCTCCTCGGCCGCGCGGTGATGAGGTCACCTGAGCGTGATCCCGGCTGTCGCGGGGTCGGCGGCCCGGCGCACTGACCTGAGGGCTCGTCACCGCCAGATGGACCTCAGCTGCCACGCCTGCATGCGGTCGAGGGTGGCGGTACCACCTTCGGCGAAGACCTCGACGCCGGTGCTGGAGGGGTCGGGGAAGATCTGGTCGGTGATCACGGCCTCGCCGCTGCCGCCGAAGACCTCGACGGACGACCAGTCGACGAGGATCCGCAGTTTGACCTTGCCGTTCTTGGCCTTCAGGGGTGCGGTCTGGACGCCGGGGAAGGTGCTGTTGAAGTCTCCGGCGCCGGAGCGGGTGCGGTCGACGTACAGCTCCTGGGTCGTGGTGTCGTAGCCGATGACGGTCTCCTCGCCGCCCGCACCGGTGCGCACCTTCAGGCCGAAGCGGTCGGCGTCCTTGAGGGAGAAGGTCGCCTCGATGTCGAGTGCCTTACCCCTGGCCGCGGGGCCGATCAGGGGCTTGGCGGTGCTCTTGACGGTGACGCCTGACGCGGTCGCGGCCGGGCGCTTCTGGCGGAGGGACTCCAGGCTGCCCACCGGCTTGCTCGTCAGCCGGACCCGGCCGTCGACCGTGCGCAGGGCCATCTCCCTCGGAACGCTCTGCGCGCCGCGCCAGGGGGAGGTGGGGACGGACTGGCCGTAGTCCCAGTTGTTCATCCAGCCGATCATGTAGCGCTTGCCGTCCGGTGCGTTCTCCCAGGACACCGCCGCGTAGTAGTCCTTGCCGTAGTCGGCCCAGTCGGCGCGCTGCACGACGGACTTGGCGGGCTTCTCGGCGGCGGTGAACTGGTCGGCCATGACGTGGCCCCAGCCGGCGGTGTTCATGTCGACGACCTGGATCTGCGCCTTCTTGCCGACGTACGGGCGCATGTCGAAGGACGCCCAGTCCAGGCTCTCGCTGTCCGCTCCCGTGGCGCTGCGGACGACCTTGCCGTCGACGAGCAGGTTGACGGACGTCTCCTGGGAGACCGGCGTGGCCTTGGTGTCGGACATCACGATGTGGTCGACGTTGAGGTGGCCCCAGCCGCCGGTGTTGTCGTCGACGATCTTGATCTGCGCCTTCTTGCCGGCGAGGTCGCTGACGTCCCAGGAGGCCCAGTTGAGTGCTTCGGCGTCCTTGCCTGTGGCGCTGCGGACGACCTGGCCGTCGACGAGGAGTTCGACGGCGGTGGGGTTGTCGGAGCCGGCCGGGTGGTTGCCGCCGCCGATGAGGAAGTTGATGTGCTTCTTGTCGATGGTGAATTCGGGTGAGGTGAGGGTGCCCGTGGCGGCGTCGCCGTTCAGGAAGGTGTTGGCCAGCCCGTCTCCCAGGAAGCCCGAGACCTGTCCCTGGTCGGGGAGGGTGCCGGTGGCCGGTGCGGTGCCGAAGGCGTTCCCGGTCGCCGTCCAGTCGCCGTAGGTTCCGCCTTCGAAGTCGGCGAGGACCGTGCCCTCGGGTGGAGTCCTGTCCATGACGGTTCCGGCCTCGTGCGGATGCCGCCCGCCACCGACCTTGAAGTTCAGGTAGGGACTGTCGACGGTGAAGGAGGGGGAGGTGAGGACGCCGGTGGCGCCGTCACCGCCGTGGAAGCTGTTGGCGAGGCCCTTGCCGTCGAAGCCGGTGACGGCCCCCTGCCAGTCAACCGCGCCGGCTGCCGGCCCCCGGCCGAAGGCGGTGCCGGTCGTCGTCCACTCACCGAAGCCGCCGCTCTCGAAGTCCTGGACGACCATGCCGGTGGGAGGTGTGTAGGTGCCCTTGTCGTCCGCGGTGAACTTCTTGCCGTCGAAGTCACCGATGAAGTACTGGGCGGCCGAACCACCCGCGATACCCCCGGGGTTGATGTTGACGACCAGGACCCACTTGATGTTCTTCCTGTCCCCGTCGACGGCGAGCGGGAACAGGTCGGGGCACTCCCACACGCCGCCCGTCGCACCGGCCGGCCCGAACTCACTTTGCAGCTTCCAGTCCTTGAGGTTCTTGGACGAGTAGAACCGCACCTTGTGCTCGGCGGACAGCGACACCGTCATCAGCCAGCTCTTCGTCGGCGCGTGCCACTGGACCTTGGGATCGCGGAAGTTGGTGGAGCCGATGTCGATCACGGGATTGCCCTGGTACTTGGTCCAGGTGCGGCCGCGGTCGGTGCTGTAGGCGAGCGACTGGGCCTGCTTGCCGCCGTCCTTGTAGGCGCTGGTGTAGATCGCCACCATGGGCGGGTTCTTCGTCGTGCCGAACCCGGTGGTGTTGTTCCAGTCGACGACCGCGCTGCCGGAGAACACCATCTCCTCGTCGTCGTGCGACAGGGCGAGCGGCAACTCCTCCCAGTGCACAAGGTCCTTGCTCACCGCGTGCCCCCAGGACATGTCGCCCCAGGAGTTACCGTTCGGGTTGTACTGGTAGAAGAGATGGTATTCGCCCTTGTAGTACACGAGACCGTTGGGGTCGTTCATCCAGTTCTTCTGCGGGGTGAAGTGGAACTGGGGTCTGTAGGTCTCGGAGTACGGAGGGGCGTCGGCCGCGACGGCCTGAGGGGCGAGCGGGGCTGCGGACAGGGCGCAGACCGTCGTCACCGCCGCCATCAGCCGCATGCGGGCATGCCGGGATACGCGTACAGAGCTCATGGTGTCTCCTTGTCCCGCGGTCCGTCCGCACAGCGGTGACTGCGGCCCCGGCGCGGACGGACCGAAAAGTGACACCCTGGCCGACGCCGGCGTCCACGCCGCCGACCAGGGGTGTCAACGTTGACTTGTGTCAGCGATGACATCGAGTGCCCGATTATGAAGCGCGATCCGGCCGGTGCGTCAACGGTGCGGTCGCGATTGTTTCGGGGCGGATCGACAGTCCATCAGGTGTCGCCGACGGTCGCGAACTGTGCCGACTGGTTCGGGCGGGGCGGGCTGGGGCCGGTAAACGAGCAGGTCAGGGCGGTGACCTGGGTGGCGAACCGGCAGGCTTCCGCCTGCATCGCGAGTGACCGAGATCGGCAATTTAACGAGTTGTTTCCGACCTGTTGACCGGTCGGGCCTCTCGGTGCTTCACTTCCGGAACCGGTACCGAAACCGGTTCCGGGACCGCTTCCGGTACCGGTTCCATGGGTCGCTGTACGATCGGCCCCTCGGTGCGGGAGGACGTCTTCCGCCTCTGCAGGGAAGGAGGGGAGGTGACATGGGAGTCACTATCGCCGACGTGGCCGCGCGGGCCGGGGTCAGCAAGACGACGGTCTCGCGGGTGCTGAACGCCAAGGGTGAGATCAACGAGAACACCGTCTTGAAGGTCCGCCAGGCGATCTCGGAGCTCGGCTATGTGCCGAGCGCCGGGGCAGTGGGGCTCGCACGCGGCACAACCCAGATGATCGGCATGCTGGTCCCTGACATGGCCTGGGCCTGGGCCGGCATCGTGCAGGCGGTCGTCGAAACGCTGGAGACCGAGGGCTTCGGACTGCGCATGCTGACCGTGAACCGCGGTGAGGAGTCACTGCGCAGGCTGGGCCTGCAGGTCGCTGCCAAGTCGTTCGACGGTCTGCTGGTGATAGAGCCCGAAGGTGCCCTGGGAGCCATCACGGAACTGCACGAAGCCGGACTGCCGGTGGTGCTGATCGACGACCGCTTCCAGCGGCCGGGATTCCCCTACGTGGCCACCACCAACCGGGAGGGCGGTGAGCAGGCGGCGCGCCACCTGCTGGACATTGGCCGCCGTCGCCCTCTGGTCGTGACCGGTCCCGAGGAGTACGGCTGCACTCAGGAACGGCTGGGCGGCTTCGTCGACGTCTATGCGCAGGCGGGGATCGAGCTCGATCAACGCCGCATCATCGGTGGAGACTTCCTCTTCGACAGCAGCCGGAGCGCGGTCGCACAAGCTCTCGCGGACGGCGTGGAGTTCGACGCGGTCTTCGGGCACAACGACCCCTCGGCGGCCGGCGTGCTCGCGGCCTTGCACGAGGCCGGCCTTCGGATTCCGCAGGATGTCGCCGTGGTGGGGTTCGACGACATCGAGCTGGCGTCGTACACCTATCCGGCACTGACCACCATCCGCCAGCCGATGCGGGAAATGGGTGAGGCAGCGGCCCGTCTGCTGCTCGACCACGTGCGCAGGTCGCCGGAGGCCGCCCCCTCGCGCATCATTCCCACCAGCCTCGTGATCCGTGGCTCGACGTGAGAGTCGAGCTCGAACTGACGTGACGTCATCGCGATGCGCAACTGATGGCGCCTCGCAGCCGGGCGGTGCGTTGCCGGCGACGCACCGCCCCCGTCTCCTTGAAGTCTCGGCGAACTTCTTCGGTCTCGCCTTCCTCGCAAATCCCGGCGGCTGCGCCTGCGTTCACGCGGCACCGCCCACATGCACCCTTCCGCCCGTGCGTTCCCGATCCGGGACACCGAACGATGCGTCCGGCACACCTAGCCCGGCCGCTGCCCACTCCGCGTCGGACGCTCCCGGCGCGACCCGCGACTGACCGCCGACGCCGCTGTCACCGCAGACGGCCTCGCCTCGTGTGCTGACTCATCCGGGCGGCCCGCCCGCTCTCACCCTTCGCCCGCCCGCTCTCACCCTTCGCCACCCCCCGCGCCTGTATCGCCCAACGGCAAGGAGCCGCATCATGCGTATCACCACCCGTCACAGTGTCAGAACCGTCCAGACCCTGTGCCTCACCGTCACGGCGGCCCTGGTGGCCACCGGCTGTGGCCGGAGCGAGGATTCCGGACCCGGCAAGGACGCGCCCGCCGAGATCGGCGCGGGCAAGGCCAAGGGAACGGTGGTCATGTGGAACCTGGGCGACATCGAACCCGCCCTGAAGGACCTGACCAAGAAGTTCGAGCAGGAGAACCCGGACGCCGACGTCAAGATCACCGCGGTCCCGTGGGACGGCGCCCACGACAAGCTGACCACCGCGATAGCCGGCGGCAACACGCCGGACATGTCCATGATCGGGAGTACCTGGATGGCCGAGATGGCCGCCATGAACGGCTTCCAGGCCACCCCGACCTCGATCAAGTCGTCGGACTTCTACCCCGGCCAGTGGGACACCACCAAGTACAAGGACGCCTCCTACGGCGTCCCGTTCACCGCCGACACCACGGTGGTCTACTACCGGACCGACCTCACCGAGAAGGCCGGTATCACGGGTGCCCTGGCCGGCGACCGGGAGGGATATCTGAAGGACCTCAAGGCCATCCAGGCCACCGCCGGGAAGCAGAACCCCAAGCTGCGCCATGCCGCCGGGCTGGTGATGGGCTTCAACTCCTGGGTTTTCTGGGTGCCGATGGTCTGGCAGCAGGGCGGTGACATCTACGACGCCGAAACCAAGAAGTTCACCTTCGATACGCCCGAGGTCGCCAAGGCGCTGGAGTACTGGGCGAGCGTCCCGAAGGAGGGCCTGGCGCCGACCGACAGGTCGGACAGCGTGCAGGGCTTCCGGGACGGGCTGATCGCCACCTATCAGCAGGCCGCGTGGGCCGGTGCCAGCTTCCACAAGGACGCCCCGGAACTGGACGGCAAGTGGAGGACCATGCCGGTGCCGTACTCCGAGCAGCCCGCCGGGTTCGCCGGGGGCACCGACCTGGCGGTGTTCAAGGAGGCCGAGAACCCCGACGCGGCATGGAAGTTCGCCCGGTTCCTGACCGAACCCGCCAACCTCGCCGCCTATGTCAAGGCCACCGGCGGCCTGCCCGCTTCGCCCCAGGCGTGGTCGGACGGGAACCTGAGCGCGGACGAGAACATGAAGCCGTTCGACGAGCAGCTCAAGGTCAGCAAGGCGCCGCCCGCCATCACGACCTGGCAGCAGATCGCCGACGCCATCGACTCCGAACTGGAGAAGCTGGCCCTCGGCAAGGCCACCGTCGCCGAGGTGCAGAAGGCGCTGCAGTCCAAGGCCACCAGCATCGGCACCGGCCGCTGAGCGCCACCGCCATGAGCACCCCTCGTACGGACGGATGACATCCATGTCCACGAAAACGCTCCCCGGGCGGGGCGACACCGACAAGCAGAGCACCGCGGGGCCGGAGCGGAGTGCCGGACGCCGGCACTTCCCGCTCCGGGGCATGGCGCGCGGCAGACAGGCCCGGGCCGCCTGGATCCTCGCCGCGCCCTTCCTCGCGCTGTTCGCGACCTTCATGCTGCTCCCGTTGGTCTGGTCGCTGCTGATGAGCCTGACCGACACCAGCAGCGCCGACCTGCGCACACCCCTGAACGTGTCGTTCATCGGCCTCGACAACTACGTGCGGCTCTTCCAGGACGAGCAGTTCTTCACGGCCCTGCGCAACACGGCCGTGTTCGTCCTGGTGGCCCTGCCGTTGACGCTGGCCGCCGGGCTTGCCGCGGCGGTCGCCCTCGACCGCGGTATCCGGCGCTTCAGGGCCGTCTTCCGGGTCGGCTTCTACCTGCCGGTGATCACCAGCATCGTGGCCGTCGCCGTGGTGTGGAAGACGCTCCTCGAACCTCGCGCGGGCCTGGTGAACCTCGTCCTGGGCTGGTTCGGGATCGACGGACCGGCCTGGCTGGCGGACACCCGCTTCGCTCTGCCCGTCATGATCGTGATGGCGGTGTGGCGCAACCTCGGCACCGTCATGATCATCATGCTGGCGGGTCTGCAGTCCGTTCCCCAGTCCCTGATGGAGGCGGCCGAACTCGACGGCGCCGGGGCCTGGCAGCGGTTCTGGCGGGTCACCTTCCCGCTCCTGCGTCCGGCCCTGCTGCTGACCGCCGTGACCACGGGCATCGGCTATCTGCAGTTCTTCGACGAGCCGTTCGTGATGACCGACGGAGGACCGCTGGACTCCACCCTGTCGGCCACGTTGTACGCCTACAAGCAGTTCGGCAACGGCAATTACGAGATGGCGTCGGCGGCCAGCTACGTCATCTTCGTCCTCATCGTGGCGCTGACCGTGCTGCAGTTCCGCGTGCTGCGAGACAAGGACTGACGACCCATGAGCACCCTCTCCACACTCCCAACGCCGCACCCGGGCACGGACCGCGTGCTGAGGCGCCGCCGCATCCGCCAGACCTGGGGCCAGCCCTGGCTGTATCTTCCGCTCGCCGGCGCCCTGCTGCTGATGATCGCGCCGTTCCTGTGGATGCTGTCCGGCTCCTTCAAACCCGAGGCCGACATCCGCCGAGTGCCGCCCGTCCTGGTACCCACGGCGCCCACGACATCCAACTACGGTGAGCTGTTCAGCACGCTCGACTTCACGAGCATGTTCGCCAACTCCGTGATCGTGGCCCTCGCCGTCACCGCGGGCAACCTGATCTTCTGCTCGATGCTCGGATACGCCCTGGCCAAGCTGGAGTTCCGCGGACAGCGCGCCGTATTCCTGCTGGTCATGGGGACGCTCATGATCCCCGGCCTGGTCACGTTCGTCCCCCTGTACGTGCTGGTGGCCAACATGCAGCTCACCGGCTCCCTGCTCGGCCTGATCCTGCCGTTCCTGGCCAGCCCCTTCGGAGTGTTCCTTATGCGGCAGTTCATCTCCACCCTGCCCGACGAGCTGATCGACGCCGCCCGCGTCGACGGCTGCCGCGAACTGGCCATTTTCGCGAAGATCATCCTGCCGCTGACCAAGCCGGCCCTCGCCACGCTGGGGATCATCACCTTCCTCGGCTCCTGGAACAACTTCCTGTGGCCGCTGGTCGTGGCCCAGAACGAGAGCCAGTACACCCTCCCTGTCGGCCTCGCCCTGGCCAGCAGCGGACAGTCCTTCACCCGCTTCGGCATCTTGCTCGCCGGAGCCGTCGTCGTCCTGCTGCCGGTGATGATCGTCTTCTTGATCTTCCAGCGCCAGTTCGTGGCCGGCATCGCCACCACCGGCCTGAAGTGACCCACCACCGGCCTGAGGTGACACCCCGGCTCCCACCCCGCCGCCCTGTGCCGCACCGGTCCCGCCCGATGCGGCGGGCAGCCGGCGGGCGAGCCCCTCCGCGGCAGGCGAAAGCGTCCTTGCGACGAAGCGCTCGCCGTCGCCAATCAACTCTCTGACCTGTGTCGACTCATTCCTTGGAGACCAAAGTGGGACAGCCGGTCCGCCCTGCCGCGTACCTGGATCCGGAAGCATCCGTGGAAGCAAGGATCGAGGACTTGCTGTCACGGATGACCCTTCCGGAAAAGGTCGGGCAGTTGCTGATGCTCGACGCCCAACACGGTGACCTGGCGGACATCGTGTCGGCCAAGCTCGCCGGATCGGTCCTGCACGTGTCACCCGCGCTGATGCCCGAGGCCATGGAACTGGCCCGGCGGACACGGCTCGGCATTCCGCTGCTGACAGCCGACGACGGCATCCACGGCCACTCGTTCTGGCCGGGCGCGACCATCTTCCCGACCCAGCTGGCCATGGCCTGCACCTGGGACCCCTCTCTGCTCCGGCGGGTCGCCCGTGCAGCCGCGATCGAAATCGCGGCGACCGGAATCCACGGGACGTTCTCCCCGGTGCTGTGCATCACCCGGGACCTGCGCTGGGGCCGGATCAACGAGACGTTCGGCGAGGACCCGTTCCTGATCGGTGAACTCGGGGCGGCGATGGTGCGCGGCTATCAGGGTGAGGGCCTCGGCGACCCGACCGCCGTGCTGGCGTACGCGAAGCACTTCGCGGGCTACTCCGAGACCCTCGGCGGGCGCGACGCGAGCGAAGCCGATCTCAGCCCGCGCAAGCTGCGCTCGTGGTTCCTGCCCCCGTTCGAGCAGGCGGCTCGGGCCGGCTGCCGCGCCTTCATGCTCGGGTACCAGTCGATCGACGGGGTGCCCATCACCGCGAACGAGTGGCTGATCAACGATGTGCTCAAGGGCGAGTGGGGCTTCACCGGCACGCTGGTGACCGACTGGGACAACGTCGGCCGGATGGTCTACGACCAGCGGACCTGCGCCGACCACGCCGAGGCGGCGGCGGTCGCCGTCAACGCCGGCAACGACCTCATCATGGCCACACCCGCGTTCTTCGAGGGCGCCCAGGAGGCGGTCGCCCGCGGCCTGATCGAAGAGAAACAGATCGATGACGCGGTACGGCGGGTCCTGCGGCTGAAGTTCGAGCTCGGGCTCTTCGAGGACCCCCGCACTCCCGACCCCGAGCGGCAGGCGCAGGTGATCGGTTGCCGCGCACACGCCGACCTCAACCTCGAGACCGCCCGTCGTTCCCTGGTGCTGCTGCGCAACGAGGGCATCCTGCCCCTCGATGGCGGGTTGACGGCGGACGGAACCGGCCGCGCCGCGAGCCAGGGCACCCCGCGGACGATCGCGGTCATCGGCCCCAACGCCGACAGCACGGAAGCCATGCTCGGCGACTGGGCGGGCGCCACCGGCCAGGTCCCCTGGATGCCCGAAGGACATCCCCGCGAGTCGGTGGAGACGGTGCTCGACGGCCTTCGCGCCGTCGCACCCGCCGACTGGACCATCACGCACTCCCGCGGAGCCGACATCGCAAGCCCCGCCTCCACCTCCGAGTGGTCCCTCGGACCCGACGGCCAGCCACAGCCGACCGTCTTCACCCCCGCCCCGGTCGACCAGGCACAACTTCGGGAGGCCACCGCGGCCGCGGAGGCCGCCGACTACGCCGTCGTGGTCGTGGGGGACACCATCGACCTCACCGGCGAGGTGCGCTCCACAGCCACACTCGACCTCCAAGGCGGCCAGATCGCTCTGCTGGACGCGGTGGCCGGCACAGGCACACCGATGATCGTCGTACTGGCCCAGTCCAAGCCGAGCACCCTCCCCGCCTCGGCACTGAACGCGGCAGCACTCATCGAGGCGTTCAACCCGGGCATGCGCGGTGGCCGCGCCGTCGCCGAACTCCTCCTCGGACTCATCGAGCCCAGCGGCCGGCTCCCGGTCTCCTTCGCCCGCCACGTCGGACAGCAACCGGTCTTCTACAACCAGGTGCGAGGCCAGCACGGGAACCGCTACGCGGATCTCACCCAGGACCCCCTGTTCGCGTTCGGCGAGGGCCTCACCTACACCACCGTCACCTACTCCGACCTGGTCGTGCACGACCCGGACGTCACCGCCGACGGCACCGTCGACGCCACGGTACGACTCACCAACAGCGGCAGCCGCCCGGCCCTGGAAACGGTCCAGGCATACATCAGCGACCTGACCACCAGCGTCACCTGGGCCGAGCAGGAGCTGAAGGGTTTCACCCAGGTCGAAATCCCTCCCGGCGAAAGTCTGGACGTCCGCATCGGCATCCCTGCCGCGCAGTGCTCACTCGTCACGGCCGACAACCGCCGAGTGGTCGAACCAGGTGAGTTCGCACTCCGCGTCGGCCCCAGCTCACGACGGGAGCAGCAACTGAGCGCAGAATTCCGCATCCGGACCTGAAGGCCGTATCCGGACCTGAAGCCTGTATCCGGACCTGAAGCCCGCATACAGGCTCGAAGACCCCGCCCCGCCGGCCTGCCGCCCCGCCGAACCGAGGGCCGGCGGGGCGGGCCCCATCTGGAATACCGAAAGGCACGCGTGTGTCCACCGCACCCCGCGATCCGCACCGCCCCGTGGCGCACCTGCGCCCGCCCCGCAACTGGATCAACGACCCCAACGGGCTGGTCTTCCACGACGGTTACTACCACGTGTGCTACCAGTACAACCCGTACGGAGCGACCCACGCGAACCTGCACTGGGGCCACTTCCGCAGCCCCGACCTGCAGACCTGGGAGCCACTGCCGATCGCCCTCGCCCCGACCCGCGATGGCGTGGACGCCGACGGCTGCTTCTCCGGCAACGCCGTCTCCGACGGCGACCGTCTCGTCGCCTTCTACTCCGCGCACCGCGAGGACCGCTCGTTCCAGCACCAGCCGGTCACCTGTGCCGTCTCCCACGACGGCGGCAGAAGCCTCCGCCCGCGGGGCGAACTGCTCATCCCCGAGCTGCCCGAGGGCTGCGCCATGTACCGCGACCCGTACGTCTGGCAGGACGGCGGCGGCTGGCGGATGCTGGTCGGCGCCGCCCTCGCGGACGGCCGCGCCGCCGCCCTCCTGTACGACTCACCCGACCTGGAGACCTGGACATACCGAGGGCCCTTCGCGGCCCGCCGTCCGGAGTCCATCGGCGGCACCGAGTCACTTACGGGCGAGGGCTGGGAATGCCCCCAATACCTTCCGGCAGCCGACGGACGCGGCGCCGCCCTCATCGTCAGCACATGGACCGAACGCACTGGCCCG
The DNA here is from genome assembly GCF_042870755.1 of Streptomyces sp. NPDC006365. NCBI lineage: Bacteria > Bacillati > Actinomycetota > Actinomycetes > Kitasatosporales > Streptomycetaceae > Streptomyces > Streptomyces sp. NPDC006365. Next base: position 22,411 of record NZ_JBIAHS010000009.1, on the reverse strand, counting down.
CAGAGCGTCGCAGCTCTGATCGGTGAAGAGCACGACGGCCACTTCAAGGCCGGCCCGGCAGTACCCCTCGACCACGGCCCCGACTACTACGCACCCGCCCTCCTGCGCGCACCGGGCAACCGATGGCTGCTGTGGGGCTGGTCATGGGAAGCCCGCGACGAAGCCTGGGCGGTCGCGGACGGATGGGCCGGCGTCCTCACCCTGCCCCGCGAGATCCATGTCGACGGCGACGGCACGCTGCGTCAGCAGCCCGCCACCGAACTGCTCGCCCTGCGCGGCAGGCACATCATCCACTCCGCGGGCGAGACGCACGGCACGCAGCCGGTGGACCTCGGTAGCGTGGGCCACGCGTTCGACCTGACGGCCCGTCTGGAGCCGACCGGGGACGCCGGTCTGCGGCTGCTCACCACCCCCGACGGTTCCGAGTACCTCGACATCCGCCTCGATGCCGGCACGGGCGAACTGGTCGTCGACCGCACCCACGCCTCACTGGACCCCCGGGCCCGCGGAGGCTCCTACCGGATGCCCTGCCCAGCCGACCGGCCCGTCGACCTGCGCGTGGTCGTCGACCACTCCATCGCCGAAATCTTCCTGACCACCACCGGCCAGGTCCTCACGCTGCGCTCCTACCCGACGGGACAGGGCCCGTGGCGACTGCAGGCCCGCACCGCCGCACCGGGTACGCGCCTCGGTTACGCGATCGACACGTGGGAGCTGCACCCGCTCGTGATCAAGGAGCCGAGCACCGGCGCCGCAGAGCCGGCGCCGATATCGCTGTAGAGACCACTCCAACCCACGGCACTCCCCCCGCCTTTCAAAGTGCTGAACAGCTGGTCCTAAGGAGGATCTTCCATGAGCTCGTACGGTCTCGGACGACGCCAGTTCCTGGCCACCGCCGTTGGTGTCGCCGCCGCCTGGACCCAGGTTTCCGGGAACGCCATCGCCGCCCCGCAGCCGAAGAAAGCCGCACCTCGCAACTCCGTGCAAGTTTGGCTGACGGACGTATCGGCCAACAAGTGGGTTGCCGGCCAAAGCGATGTGCTGTTCAAGACAGAGAAAACGGCCAATCCGCTGACGATCAAGATCGACGACAGCGTCAAGTATCAAAAGGTCCAGGGTTTCGGGGCGGCTATGACCGACTCCTCCGCCTGGCTTATCAACAAGCTGTCCACTGTTGAGCGGACCAAGCTGATGCAGAAGCTGTTTGACCCCTCGAAGGGAATCGGCCTCAGCCTGCTCCGCTCTCCGATGGGCGCCACGGATTTCAACGCGTCCGGGAATTACTCCTACAACGACATGCCGGCGGGGCAGACGGATCCGAAGCTGTCCAACTTCTCCATCCAGCATGACGAGCCGTACATCATTCCGGCATTGCGGCAGGCTCTCTCGCTCAACCCGTCCATCAAGGTCATGGCCAATCCATGGAGCCCACCAGGCTGGATGAAGACCTCCGACTCCATGATAGGAGGCACTCTCAAGAGTGAGTACACGTCCGCGCTGGCCAACTACTTCGTCAAGTTCATCCAAGCCTACGGCGAAGCCGGCGTGCCCATCTCCTACATCTCGCCGCAAAACGAACCCATGGGCACTCCCTCCTGGCCCGGCATGTTCCTGTCCGCTTACCAGGAATCCGAGTTGATTCAGGAGATCGGCAAGGGGTTCGAGGCCAACAAGATCTCCACCAAGATCCTGGCTTGGGACCACAACTGGGATGTTCCCTCGTATCCCGAGAGGATTTTCAGCGATCCCGCTGCCTCCGAGTACACCGCGGGAACAGGATGGCACATCTACAGCGGCAACCCGACTTCCCAGACTCTGGTCCACAACGACTACCCGAGCAAAGAAACCTACATCACGGAAGCCACTGGAGGTGTCTGGCAGGACAGCAAGCAGACAGCGTTCAGTGAGGCACTCGGTACATGGATCATCAAGGGCGTGCGCAACTGGGCGAACGGGGTGATGCTGTGGAACATCGCACTCGACCCCGATCTGGGTCCGCTCAACAGCGACACCGGCGGTATACCCATGTGCCGGGGCCTGCTCACGATCGATCCGGCCGACGGGCGGGTGTCCTACAACGTGGACTACTACGCCCTCGCTCACGCCAGCAAGTTCGTCAAGCCTGGAGCGCGTCGGATCTACTCGAACACCTTCGGGGAAGGAAGTATAGAGAACGTCGCGTTCCAGAATGCGGACGGATCGAAGGTCCTGATCGCGTACAACTCGGGAAGCGCCGCGAAAACCTTCAGCGTTGCCGACGGGACGCAATCGTTCGACTACACCCTGAACGCCGGCGACGCCGTCACCTTCACGTACTCCGGGCCTGCGCAGAGCGGCCGCACCCCTGCAGCGACCAAGGTCTCGGACCCGACGCATGACTTCATGTTCAGGTCGCCATCCGGTCCGGTCACTGTCACGTACGATCCGGCACTCCTGCCCTACCAGAATTCCATCCACACCGAAAACAAGCTGCTCACGTACTCCCTTCCGATCGGTGCTTCCATCCAGACGACGGGAAGGGCGCTGAGTCGTAGCAAGTGGACCGCCACGGCTTCGGCGCAGCCGGATTGGGGTGTGGCCGCGAACGCGATCGACGGCGACATCAACACCAGATGGAGTCTCGGGCACGGGACGACGAGCGGCGACTGGTTCCAGATCGATCTGGGAAGCCCCACGAGCTTCAACAAGATCGTCCTCGATACCGGCGTGAACAACTCGTTCGACTACGTCACCAAGTACCAGATATACGTCTCGGACGACGGTGTCGACTGGGGCAGCGCGATCGCAAGCGGCAGCGGAGGCATAGGAAAGGTGGCCGTCACGTTGCCCACCCGGACGGCGCGGTACATTCGCGTCGTCAGTACCGCGGCATCCGGTTTCTGGTGGGCCATCGGCGACATCGAGGTGTGCGGGGATTCGCGTGGATCCGGTTCGATCACAGCTCCTACAGCGGTATCAAACGGGCTCCAGTTGAAGACTTGGACCAGCAAGGAAGGGTCACAGGTCACCGTAGTATTCAACGGGACCGCCGACAGCAAGAGTTTCAAGATGTCCACCGACGGCTCGTACACCTATACGCTGCCAAGCGGGACCTCGGCGATGTTCACCACCAAGAAGCTGTCGAGCTTCCCGACACCGGTCTTCAGCAGTTTGACGCCGGACCAAGGCATGCCGCGCTCCAAGTTCACGATTCGCGGTTCGGGTTTCGGGGACGCGCAGGGGCTGGGTACGGTCTATTTCGGATCAGGCTACGCCGAAATAGACAGCTGGTCGGACACGAGCATCAGCGCGTACGTTCCGAAGGGACTTCCGTCGGAGAAGGTTACGGTCTCCGTGAAGGGAATCAGCGGAGTGGATGCGGGTCGATCTTCGTTCGACGTCATGGATCCGGGTCCCGCGCTGCCGCGGACGGGTTGGACCGCAAAGGCTTCGGACGCAAGTCAGTCGGATGCGCCCGGAAACATGCTGGATGGCAATGCTGACACTCGGTACAGCTCCGGAACAGGGCAGTACGAGGGTCTCTGGATCCAAGTGGACATGGGGCAAGCGCAGACTTTCGACAAGATTGTGCTGGATGTCGGCGGCAGTGTCAGCGACTATGCGCGAAGCGCAGACGTATACGTATCCGCGGATGGAACCGACTGGACCAAGGTCTCTTCCGTAACAGACGGCCAACGAGTCCACCTAATTTCCTTCCCGGCGCAGACAGCTCGCTACATCAAGGTCGTCAACACCGGCAACGTTGCGCGTAGCTGGTGGTCAGTCGCGGAATTCAACGTCTACAACTGACCTCGGGCTTCATGCGGGTTGATCGTCGACCTCGCCCCCGATGCAAAGAGAGTGCCTCCGACCAGCGAGACCAGGGATTGCCGATGCCCGTGCTCCCGCAGTGGTCGGAGGCACTGCGAGCCGCGGGTCAGTTGGTCGACTTGATGGATGGCCAGTTCGCCCAGCCGTCGCTTGTCGAGGTGGAGGGTGGTCAGTGGCGGGCCGACCAGCTCGACGACGCTCAGCCCGTCGTAGCCGACCGGCGCGCAGTCGTCCGGTACTTGGACGCCGAGCCGGCGGGCGGCCCGGAGCGCGCCGATCGCGACCAGGTCGTGGAAGGCGACCACGGCGGTGAGGTCCGGGCGCGCGGCGTACAGCGCCTCGAACGCGGCGGCGCCCCCGGCCGGGGACTGTTCACCCATGAACAACCCAGCCCTCGCCGACGGGCAGCGCATGTTCGCCGACGACTTCGAGGAAGGTGCGGCGCCGGACCATCGGGGCGCTCACGCACTCGCAGTCGATCATGCCGATCCGGCGGTGACCCCGGTCGATGAGGTGCTGCATCCCGGCCCGATCCGCAGCCTTGGTGGCGCCAACTGAGAGTTCGGCGGCAGAAGCCGGGCAGCGGTGGATCTTCGCTCAGTCGGTCCACGGCGCGCCCCCGGGGCTGTCCTGCTCCCAGTGGGGACGGGCGGAGCTGACAAGAAGTGTCCCGTGGTTCGAGGTTCAGATCCTCCGGCGAGGGGCGGATCAAGGTTGAGTCCGTTGGCAGCGAGGCGACGAACGTGCCGATCGCCGGAACATCGCTGCGAACACCGGTCGCCATGACGCCTGGGAACGGCGAACCAACGCACAACAGCTGCCGCAGAAGAACCGCATCTGCCGGTCGTAGGAGTGGGCGTGCTTGTCCCAGTAGCGGCGCACCCGCTCGCTGTCTTTCGGCTCGGGCACAGCGTCATCGTCTCCGCTACGAGCCCCTCCCGCACCCCACGGTTCGCCCGCTGAGGCCCGGCTGGGGAAACGTTCCCCGGCCGGGCGTCGTGGTGCGGCGCCTCGGTCGGTCAGTCGGCGAGCCGGGCCGTGTAGTCCCCGGTCTGCTCAACCGCCGCGACCAGTGCGGCGGTGTCGACGTCGGCGCCGTCGTCGAGGCGGATCGTGGTGCGTCCTGCCTTCACATCCGTGCTGGATGAGCGCACGCCGGGGAGGTCTTCCAGCTCGTCGTCGATGAGCAGGCCGCAGCTGGTGCAGTGCATGCCCTCGACGAGCAAGGCCACCTGTGTGCCGGCTTCGGTCTGGGGCTTCGTCTTCTTACGGCTGAACAGGCTCACTGACAGGATCCTTCTCCTGGAAGTCGATGGTGCCGGTCTGCATGCCCATGGCACAGGAGAAGCGGAGGGTTCCCGCCTTGCGGGTGCCGAGGTCGACCTTGGTGTCGCCGTTGCGCTTGACGATCTCCTGGACGCCGAGTTCGGGGATGGTGAACGCGCGGGCGCAGCCGCCGGAGTCCTTACCGCGCAGCACCAGCGTGGTGGGCACGTCCGCCTTTGCCGTGAACTGGGTCGTCTCGTAGAAGTCGGTCACCGTCAGGGTCACGATCTGCTGCCCGGAGGCGTCCATGCGGACCGGGGCGTCAACCGCCGTGGTCTTCCCGCCCCCGGGGTCTTTGCCGGGACTGCTCTGGTCGCCGCCCTCGACGATGAACGGTCCAGTGGCGGCGGGCCTTTTGTCCGGGGAGTCGAAGGACACCCACCCTCCGGCCTGCAGCCCGGAGGCCATCGTCCAGACGGCAACCGCCAGCACCACCACACCGGTGAGAGAGGCGAGCTGGCCGGACAGCGCCCGGCTGGAACGGCGGAAGACATAGCCCAGCGCCGCGAACAGCGGCGCCGTACCGAGCACGAATCCGAACATGACCGCGGCCCCGGCGACCGGCGACCCGGACGTGATCGCGAGCAGCTCCACGGACAGCGTCACCCCGCACGGCACCAGCACCGTGGCGAAACCGATCAGCGCGGGAGTGGCGACGGAGTCGGTCCTGGCGCTGCGCCGCAGGAGCCGGCCGAACGAGGCGGGAGGCCGCGGCATCAGCCGCCCCACCGCCTTGACCCCGAACAGATCCAGCGCGAACAGCACCATCAGCAGCCCGGCGGCCACCAGCATCCCCGCCTGGACACGGGGGCTGGGCTGCAGCGCGGCGCCGAAGATCCCCAGCAGCGCCCCGAGGAGCGTGTGGGAGAGCAGCTTTCCGGCCAGGAACGCCCCCACCGGTGCCAGATGCCCGGTGGATGTCTCCGTTGCCTGGGGCGCTGCGATTGGCTCGGCCGTGGCCGTCGTGGCCGTGCGAGTCGCCCCCTTCGCCCCCTTCGCCCCCTTCGCCAAGGACGCGGCGGATGGGGCGGGGGCGGGGGACCGGCGGGTGACCGCACCGGCGAGCAGCCCCCCTTGTACGGCGGCGCAGGAGGCGCCACCGGCGAGAAGACCGGTGCCGACACCGGTGATGAGCAATGCGACGGACGACGGCATGCGTCGTTACTCCTGTTCTGCGACAACCGGCACGCGATGGCGGAGTTCGGGGCGTGCCGGGGCGGACGTGGAGACAGCACGGCGTCCCGCGAGGCGGAGCCTCACGGGCAGGGAGCTGTCACGTCCGCGACACGCACAACCGGTGCAGATCCGGAGGAGGGAGCGTCGGCGGCGGCGCGTTGGACTGCGGCAGCAGGGCGGCAGCCGGGCACGCCGTCGACGGCGGCACATCGCCGATCTTCGGGGCCGTCGGACTGTCCTGGGCGATCGTGGCCTTCGGCGATACGCACTGCTGCTGGGCCATCGGGCAGTGCGGGCCGGTATACGAAGCCTCGGCCGCCCGCACCGCCTGCCCTGCGACACCCAAGGACGTCTGCCCAGGCACGGTGCTCTCAGCGCCCGCGGGTGCAGACATGGTCCCCATCGAGGCGGGCATCGACATCGGCATGGCGACTGCGGGGCGAGCCAAACCAGACAGACAGAACATCAGCGCAGACACAAGCAGCGCCCCGGACCATGTCCGAAGCGCCGGCGGCACGCGTCGCGTCATGCGCGCCATGCTAAGGCACGGTCGGTTCCCGCGATGGTGACCTGGGAGGGCGGGAGGCGCGCGTCGCATCCACCCGTCCGGCCCGCCTCGGGTCGGGGATCAGCAGGCGGCGTCGGCGCTGGGCACGCCCCGCGGCGGTCGGCAGTGCGCCGTACGCGAGGACCGCTGGTGGAAGTGGAAGGTGTCAGAACGGGCCGTGCAGACTGCCCAGTTTGTCGGTCAGACGTAGGTTCTCGGAGTAGTCGACGGGGCAGGCGATCACGGAGACCGTGTCGTCGTCGAGGGCGCGGCGCAGTACGGGCAGCAGTTCGTCGGCGGTCTCGATCGCGTAGCCGCTTGCGCCCAAGCTCTCGGCGTAGGCGACCAGGTCCGGGTTGGTGAACCGGGTGTGGCTGTGGCGGCCGAGTTCGAGTTCCATCTTCCAGGTGATCAGGCCGTACTCCCCGTCCACCAGGACGAGGACGACCAGTGGAATGTGTTCGCGGACGGCGGTCTCCAACTCCTGGGAGTTCATCAGGAACGAGCCGTCGCCCATCATCGCCAGGACGCGCCGGTCCGGCCGGGCCAGTTTGGCGGCGATGGCGCCCGGCAGCGCGAACCCCATGGTGGACAGGCCGTTGGAGACCAGGCAGGTGTCAGGCTCGTAGGTGGGGTAGAGGCGGGCCATCCACATTTTTCCGGCGCCCGTGTCGGCGAGCACGATGTCGTGGCGGTCCAGCGCGGTGCGGACATCGCTCACCACGCGCTGCGGCACCAGAGGGAATGCGCCGTTGTCGTGTCCGTACCGGAGTTCCTCGTCGAGCAGCGTACGGATCTTCTCGCTGCTGCCCGAGTCGTAGGTGAGGCCGTCGGGCAGTGCTTCCGCGAGTGCGTCCAGCGCCTGCGACAGGTCACCTTCGACGCCCACTGTGACCGGGTAGCGGGCGTCCACCTCGGCGGGGAAGCGGTGCACGTGCACGATCCGCTTGTCGCCGTTCGGGTTGATCTTGACCGGGTCGAACTCCTGGATCTCGTAGCCCACGCAGACCAGTACGTCGGCCGTGTCGAAGCCGAAGTTGCCGTAGTCGTGGCGCATGAAGCCGACGGCGCCGAGGGCGCCCGGGTGGTCGTCGGGGAAGACGCCCTTGCCGTGGAAGGTGGTCGCGACCGGGATGTTCAGCTGCTCGGCGAACCGTACGAGAGCGGCCGAGGCTCCCGTCCTTGCGGCGCCGTGGCCTGCCAGCACAACCGGGTGCCGTGCCGCGGTGAGCACCTCGACCGCTCGTGCGATCTGGGAGGGCGACGGGGCGTCGGCGTACACCGCGTCGATCTGCAGGGGTGCCAGCGGCTCGGCGGGACCCTCGGCTTCGATGTCCTCCGGCACCGCCAGGAACACGGCGCCGGGGCGCTCGCTCTGCGCGATCTTGAACGCCTTGCGCGTCATCTCCGGCACCGCGTCAGGACACTCGATGCGGGCCGCCCACTGGGTGACGGGTGCGAACATCGACACCAGGTCGATGACCTGGTGCGACTCCTTGTGGATGCGGCGCAGGGACCCCTGGGCGGCCAGGGCCACCATCGGACTGCTGTTGGTCATGGCGTCCGCGGTGCCGAGCAGCAGGTTGATCGCGCCGGGGCCCAGGGTGGCCGAACACACACCGGCCTTCCCGGTCAGCCGCCCGTAGATCTCCGCCATGAACGAGGCGGCCTGCTCGTGGCGCACCAGGACGTACCGGATCCCGGAGTCGTTCAGCGCGTCGACGAAGCGGATGTTCTCCTCGCCGGGGATCCCGAAGACGTACTCCACGCCCTCGGCGCGCAGACAACGCACCAGCAGGTGCGCGACGTCCTCGACAGCATCCGTGTTCCGCGAATCGGTCGCGCTCTCGGTACCCATGAAGAGGAACGTAGGCACGCCCCGCCCGCCCCGGCCACTCGTCGGCCGCCGACCGGGGGCCGGTGGCCCGTGGCAGGTGGCAGGTGACGACCAGTGCCCCGCAAACACCGCCGGGCGCCATTCGGAGGTGCTGTGGTGGCGGCTGCCTCGGTCGGCCCGCACGCTGGATCCGGATGTGGACGCGCCGCTGCGCACCGTGCGCCGGCAAGGCTCTGGGAGGCTCGTGTGACTGTTTCGTCGGCCGCCACCGACGTACCGCCGGCCCGGTACGACGACCTGCGGGCCCTGGTGATCAACTGCACCCTCAAACGCTCGCCGGAGACGAGCAACACCCAGGGGCTGGTCGACCGCAGCACCGCGATCATGGACGCACAGGGAGTGCAGGTCGATGTCGTACGGGCCGTGGACCACGACATCGCCACCGGTGTGTGGCCCGACATGACGGAGCACGGCTGGGAGACGGACGCCTGGCCGGACCTGTACCGGCAGGTGATGGCAGCCGACATCCTCGTACTGGCGGGCCCCATCTGGCTGGGCGACAACGGCTCCGTGACGAAACAGGTGATCGAACGCCTCTACGCCTGCTCCAGTCTGCTCAACGAAGCGGGCCAGTACGCCTATTACGGCCGCGTCGGCGGCTGCCTGATCACCGGCAACGAGGACGGCGTCAAGCACTGCGCCATGAACGTCCTCTACAGCCTCCAGCACCTTGGGTACACCATCCCTCCCCAGGCGGACGCCGGCTGGATCGGCGAGGCGGGCCCCGGCCCCTCGTACCTCGACCCCGGCTCGGGCGGCCCGGGGAACGACTTCACCAACCGCAACACCACCTTCATGACCTGGAACCTCCTGCACCTGGCCCGGGCTTTGAAGGACCTCGGCGGCATCCCCGCCTACGGCAACCAGCGCACCGCCTGGGACGCCGGCTGCCGCCACGACTACGAAAACCCCGAACACCGGTAGCCACGCCAGGGCTGAAGAGGCTTCGTCGGCCGAGATCCCGTTCGGCAGGTCGAAGCGAGGCCGCGGGCCCCGGCAACCGATGGCCGACGCGTGGTGCTGTTGGGGCTTGCGGCGGCTGCTTGGTGGAGCGGAGTGCTGGGGCGCTGTGCTGTGCTGTCGGTCCATGCTGCGCTGTGCGCTCTGGGCTGGCCCGACAGGCCCGGGTCGCGAGGAACGGGCGAGCGCCTGGGTGGAAACCGGACGCGTCTTCGCCAAGGCTCCACGACCTCCGCCACGGCGCGGCAACGCTGGCCCATGCGGCCGGGTCCGACCTGAAGGACATCCAGGAGATGCTCGGACACTCCTCGATCACCATTACGGCCGACGCGTACACGAGCCTGCTGCCCGAGGCGGATCTGACGATCGCCGAGGCCGCCGCCCGGCTCGTACCGCGCGCCCGCGCCACGACCGAGAACGCCGCTTCCGCCGCGGCGCCCGAGCCCGACGGTGCCTGGCATGGGAAAACACCCCTCCGTAGTTCTCATGCGTTCACGACGCTTCCCGGCCTCATGTGTGCTGAATGCGTTCTGGGCGTCGATGAGCGGGGCTCTGCTGCTACGGCACCTGCCTCGCGTAGCGGGGGCACCACATTGATGACTTGGGCGGGCCGGCAGACGGTTTCAAGCAGTCGCAGCTGGGCGCGGCTCGCCGTGGAACACCTGACGGGCATGCCAGTCGCGGTGGGCGGACGCCACAGGGCGTGCGCCGGGCTGTGGACCGACGAGCGGGCGGCCCGCGAGGGCTATGACGTGCTCGCGGGCCGCGGGGCTGTGGCCGACGAAGCGCTGCGATACCAGGATCCGGTGACCGTCTGCCACACCGAGGACGCCCTTGTCGAAGAGCTTGTGGTGGAGCGAGCACAGGCACAGCCCGTTCTCGATGTCGTCGGGGCCGCCGAACGCCCACCAGCGCACGTGGGCGGCCTCCAGCCCGACCGGCACCGCGCCGATCCTGCCGTCGTAACCGCAGAAGGCGCACCGGTACTCGTAGGCGGTCAGCACCAGTTCCCGCATGCGCCGGTCCCGCTGCCTGCGTGCCGTCGAGAGCTGCTCGGTCTCCGCCGGCTCCAGATTCAGGCCGACGGCTTCGCACAACTCGGTGTGGAGCGAGGGTGGGAAGTGCAGGTCGAGCAGCAACCGGGCGAGCCTGCCGAGCAGTTGCGGCTCGCGTCGCATTGCTGCTCTCAGGTCCGGCGTGAGCCGCCCGATGGCGCCCGTCTCTCTGAGATCCCGTACCCCGCTTCCGGGGCTGCCGGGACCGCGATCGGTGCGCACTTCCCATACGCCGTCGCTGACCAGGTGGTGGAAGGGGTAGGCGGGCGTCGTCTTGTTCGGCGGGCCGTACTCGGTCAGCAGCCGCTGCAGGTCCAGCTCGACCGCGCTGTAGCGCAGGCCGCCCTCCGCATCTTCCTGGAACCGGCCGAGGGCGTACAGGAGCAGCAGTGGCTTGTGCGGAGCGCGGGTTCCGCTCCGCGTCCACTGCCTCAGCTTCGCGGTCCGCTCCAGCCAGTCCATGGCCGCCGATCGTAGACGGCCGTCCCGTGACAGGTGACGGCTGGTCACACCAGCTCGGAAGAACGGGCGTGGCAGCCAGAGCCACCGGGCCGGGCGTTCGCAGCGTGTCGTGTACGGCGCAGAGCGCGTCGCCGTAGGAGTGCGACTCCGAGGGTCACCAGGACGACGACGGTTATGGCAGGGCCGCCCAGAGTGAGGATCCGCTGAAGAGACGGCGCGGCGGCGTAGCCGACGCCGGCTTCGGCGGTGGCCCACAGACAGGCGGCAGTGACGCTGTAGGGGGCGATGCGGTGGTGGGGCAGGCGGGTGGCGCCCGCGAAGTGGGGGGTGAGTGTGCGGATCACGGGCAGGAAACGGGCCGTCGGAGGGGACATGTCCCCGATCTGTCCCCGTCGCGTCCCCGGTGAGGCGGTCCGGAAGTGGGCGCTGTCCTGGGGTGATTCGGGGCCCTGATAGGGGCGCGGATCCCGTTCCGGTGAGCACCGCTCCGCCTTCGCGGGCGGGTTCGCTTTGCCGACTGGGACGAGAAGTACCCATCGGATCTGCGCAGTTCATCAGGACACAGCTTCGTCGCCGGGGCGGGGTAGTGCGGCGAGAGTTGCCCGGTATGCGTCGCGGAGGGCAACCAACTGGTCGCGTCGGAAGGCCGTTGGGTCCTGGGCCCGCATTCGGAGCCCCCGGTCCGTCCAGAATGCCCTGTCCGGAACCTTGTCCACGCCGTCTGGCAAGAACTTGAGCACTTCGTCGACGGCTGCCGCGGCGCCCTCGAAATCGGCACGGGCTTCGTTCAGCTCCGCGACCGACAGCGCCGCTGGATCGTCGACCAGGCCGACGGCTGCGAAGTTGCGCGAAACCCAGAGCCACTCACCGGCGTCAATCAACTCAGACGGCTCGGGCCCGCCGAACTGGAGCACCCGACTGGGTAGTGAGACCTCAGCCGGCAGCCGGAAAACGAAGCTTCGCCTGCTGTCGCACCCGAAGCAACTGCCCTCGTACTGACTGGCAAGATCGCCCTCCGCCATGACAACGCTGCTTTGGCAGTCAAAGTCGCTTTCGCCGCACACTTCGCACGGATGCATCGCCATGTAGAGGTGCGCTTCCTCGACGGAGCGTTCCAGCCGCAGTGCCATGAGCCCCCCAGCCCGCGATGACGAACCCTCAGGAAATCCATGCCCATCGCCGGTACCGAGAATCCAAGGGGCTCTGTTTTTCGTCCGGCGAGAATGCCGTCGCGCGCTGAGCTACGCGCTTGCGAGTTGGCGCCCGGGGTCCTTCACGTCAGCGAGCGCACGTCCGCGATGTCGAACTCGGCCACCGAGGCGGTGAGTATCGCAGCGCTTTGCTCGTCGCTGGGTCCACTGCCTCGGAACGCCTCGACTGCCGCCTGCGACTCCCAGCGCTCGAAGATGTTGATGCGGCTGGCATCCACCAGGTCGGCGGCGATGGCGAAGTCGAGGCAGCCGGGTGCACGGCGGGCTTGTTCAACGACGCTCACACAGTTCGCGAGATACGGTCCGCGCCGGTCCGGGTCGACGACGATGTGCCCCGCGATGATGACCATGTGCTGCTCCTCTGCTGGCTTCGACCGGCCGTCGCGGAGTATGACCGTCGACCTGGGCCGAACTCATCGGTGGGAGCGGGGACCGATACGTCATTTCCCTTCAGGATCTCTGCGTCTCTCAACGCGCGGTTCACCCTTCCTGCCGGGCTGCCCGGTCCTTCTCGCTGTCGGCTTTCCAGCCGTTTCAAATGACGCAGACGATCACGTGGCCGACGCGACGAGCGTGAGCCGGGCCAGCGGACCGTGGATCGGAGATCGAGCGCTCAGTCGTGCGGAACTTCTTCGATCACGGTCTCCCCGAAGCGCCACGAGCCCCGGTTGCCCGCCGCCTCCGCGCGCAGGCCCGCCTCCCAGGCGATCCGGGCGGCCCGGTGCTGCGACACGTCGGGGTAGTCCTCGGGGTGCACCTTGATGTAACCGCGACGGTCGGCGGGGTACGTGCGCAGGGTCTCGCGCAGCTTCTCCTCCTGCTCGGTCTGCGTGGTGTGGTCGCGGGTGACGGTCTTGTACAGCTTCTGCGCCCGGGACGAGGTCTTTCGCTTTGCCTCGTCCCTGCGCTTTGCGGTGTCCGAACCTCGCCAAGTCATCCAGCCGACGGCACCGAGTGCGGCGAAGGCGAGCGCCCCTGAGCCACGAGCCTCACCCGTCGCGTCCGCCTGACCCGGCGTCCGGGGACGGAGTTCGCCCTCGGGGTCCTCGATCACCGTCACCTTCTGGCCGGCGTTGTAAAGGTTGGACGTGGCTTTCAGGGCGGGGCCCAGGACCTTGGTGCCGTCCTGATGCTCCAGCTCGTAGTTGTAGTCACGGGCCTTGCGCCCCTGCGCTGGGTCGCGCCACTCCCTCACAACCGTGGACGTGACCCTCTCGCCTCGTTGCTGAAGGGTGAGGTCGTCGCACGCCACGACGATGACGTACACGGACATCGCGGACGTGATCACGATGAACAGCGCCGCATACGCACTCGACTCTTTCGCCCCCAACTTCCGGATCAGCTGGATGAGTACTACTCCGTGCACGATCCACAGGGGGACCTGCAGACCGGGGCCGAAGTCGTCTGCCAGGAGGAACATCCCGCCAATCACGGCGAGCACGTAGCAGCCGATGCCGACCGCCAGCGGGACGGGGTACCGAACGCGCCTCTTGCGCGCCTCGTCCTCTGCCTCTGCGACGCCACTCATGCCTGCTTCTCCGTTCCTCCAGCAACCGGGCCGTCGGCTTCCGGGGCGTTCCCATCGTGCGGCTCGTCCGCCGAGTCCGACTTCATGGTGCCGCTGAGCACCTCGAGATACTCGGCCCAATGCTCGATGTCCTCGGTCATGAAGACGAAGAGGGCCGATCCGGGGCCGGTCCTCAGCGGCAAGCAGAACTGCACCTGCCGGATCGTGGCAGGCACGGGCTCGTCCAGACCGAAGAGTACGCCGGGTATCTGCAGGTCCTGGTCGCGTATGCAGAGGGCAGAAATGCCGTACGGCAGCATGACCAGCCCCACCTCGGCATCCGGATACAGCTCGCGCCACTGGACGGCGGTGCGCTTCGCCGACCCCTGCCTGTCCTCGCTCTGCAGACCGACATCCTGCCCTTCGACGATCACACAGAGCGTGCCCTGGGACAGCTTGTCGTCGGGCCTGCGCAGCAGACGGCTCGACACGTGCTCGGCGCCCGCCGCGATCATCGTCCTGGGGTGTTGGACGGCTCCTTACGAAGGTCCGGCTGCCTGATATCGTCCGGCAAGTCCGAATGTCTCCCGGCCCGGGCAGCGCCCCGGCGCCCGCCGGAACGGAACCCCCACAACGTGACCAGCGCTGACCTCGACCGCCGCCTCGCCGCCCTCGGCCGACCCTTCCGGCTGATCGTCACGGGCGGCGGGACCGGCGGCCACACCTACCCCGCGCTCACCGCGATCCGCACGACCAGCGCACGGCTCGCCGGCCTGGGCATCGGCTTGGACGTGTTGTGGGTCGGCACGGCCACCGGTCTGGAGGCCCGCGTCGCCGAACGCGAGGGCATCGCGTTCAGGACGGTCGCGACCGGCAAGATCCGCCGCTCCAGCAATCCGCTGAAGCTGGCCTCTCCGGCCAACATCAAGGACATGGGCCGCGTCCCGCTCGGCGCCGCGCAGGCTCGTACGATCGTCTCCGACTTCAAGCCGGACGCGGTGCTGTCGACCGGGGGTTACGTGGCTGTGCCGGTCGGCCTGGCTGCCAAGTTCTGCCGGCGCCCGCTGGTCGTTCACGAGCAGACGGTCCGTTTGGGGCTGGCCAACCGCGCCTTGGCCCGCGCCGCCACCCGCATCGCTGTTTCCTCCGAGTCGACGCTCCCGCTGCTGCCGGACTCGGTGCGCGACTCGGCGGTCGTCACTGGCAATCCCGTACGCCCCGAGCTCCTCACCGGTCAGGCGGACAAGGCGATCAGCGCGCTCGGGCTCGTCGGCTTCGACCGGACGCTTCCGACGGTGTACATCACGGGTGGTGCCCAGGGCTCGGTCCAGATCAACACCATGGTCCGCGCGGTTCTCCCGTGGCTGCTCACCCAGGCCAACGTCATCCACCAGTGCGGCGCCACCTCCCTCGAGGAATCCCGCAAGTACGCCGCCGAGCTCCCGGACGACTTCCGGCACCGCTACCTGGTCACCGACTTCGTCGGCCCAGAACTTCCCCACGTTCTGGCCCTCGCCGACGTCGTCATCTCCCGCAGCGGCGCGGGCACGATCGCTGAACTCACCGCGCTCGGCAAGCCGTCCGTCCTCATTCCGCTCGCGACCTCGGCGGGCAACGAGCAGGAGCACAACGCGGTTCACCTCCAACAGGCGGGAGCTGCGGTCGCCTTGCTGAAGGATGCGGTTACCCCGGAAGGTCTCCGTTCGGCGGTCGGCCCGATCCTCGCCTCCCTCGAGCAGCGCCAGAACATGGCCCAGCGGGCCCGCGCCCTGGGCCGCCCGGACGCAGCGGATCGCCTGACGGACGTCCTGCTTAGCGTGGCCACCTGACGAACTCGATTCGGCTCAACCGCGCTCGTGCGGCTCCGTCACGGCAGGAGGAATCGTCAAGACCTGTGGGCGTCAATCACGCCAGGCGCCCGTCCCGTCGTAGAGCGGTGCCGTGGACGCGTACTCCCGAAGGTAGGCGATCTTCTCCCCCCTCAAGCCTGGCGATCGTTTGCGCCCTCGAACGTGGCTGCTTTGCCTTGCCAGGTGCACTCACAGATCAGCATCAGGACGTGTACACGCACGTCGTGCAGGACACCCAGCGAGAGGCCATCAGCCACATGGACCGGCTGCTCAAGAGGCGGCCCGGTCGTGAGTGACCACCGCCGTTGAGGTCAGACCTGGATGTCAGAGGCCCCTCACATACGGAAATCCGTATGTGAGGGGCCTCTGAGCTGGTGCCCCCGGCAGGATTCGAACCTGCGACACCCGCTTTAGGAGTGGGCTCGAATCCTTGATCGGGGATGCTGTTTCATGCTGGGTGGTGCTGACCTTGCAGGTCAGCACCACCCAGCATGATCTTTGGTCCTGGCCGTGACAGCTGGTGCCCGACCATCCGCTCACGCATCGCTCACGCGGCTGGTGCCCGACTGGTGCTGTATGGGCCCTTGCCGCGGCGCTCACGCGGCCAGCCACTCCAGGAGGTCCAGCTGCGGCAGTCTCCGTCGGCCCTCAGAAGTCGGCCAGGAGCTGGACCTCCTTCGCGCGAACCCGCGCCAGCCCGTTGGTATGCGGGCCTTCGCGTCATACGCCGAGTGCGGATACGAAGTGTGCTGTCGCCTTCCTGCGTCGTTCCGCTACACCGAACGCCATTTCTGTGCCTTGGCTTGTGACGGTCAGAAGCCGTCCGTCCGCCCGCAGTTGAGCAACACTCTCGCTTCGATCGGCCACCCACAGGACGGAAGTCGGAGCGTCGAGAAGCTTGTTGTACGTGAACGCCAGTACCCGGCGTTCGGTGAGGACGAGGAAGCAGCCACGGACCGTTCGCCATAGCACCGGGGCATGGGGACGGCGGACCGGGAACACCACGATCGGGGACTCGCTTTCCTCAAGGAGTGCCTGTACCCGGCTGCGTTCCTTCCACGATTGCCCGCTGTAGTACACAGTCCACCACGCTGCGATTACGGGCGCGTAGATGAGGAGACTCTCGGTGGCGCCGACGACGTACACGAACAATGCCGCGAGCAACGGCAAGCCCAGCCACAGTACGGCGAACAGGATCAGCCGTTTCCGTAGCGCGCGGCTCGCCACTCGCTGTATTCGCGAATCGATGTCGTGCATTCCGTCACCCCTGTGGATCGGCTGGAGGGGCCGGGTGCCACGGGACAACCCGTGGCACCCGGCAAGGCTGTTTCTAAAGGGGTCTACCGACTCGGCTGAGGATCGTTCCGGCTCCGCCGCCACCGATCGCGCCGAACGCGGCGCCTCCAGCGCATGACTTCAACAGCGCGCCGCCACGCGTGCCGTTGTACGAGTCGGCGGTCATTGCGCCGACGCATCCGCCGAGGCCGAAGCCGACGTATGGGTTTCCTGTCACGACAGTTGCCGTGATCCCGATCGCTGTGCCGAGGACCCCGCCCAGCACCTCGCCCCATCCCCACAGGCCGGTGGGGTCGATGATGTTGGTGGGGTCTCCGGAGGCGTACAGGTACGGGTTCGCTTCCAAGCCGGCTGGATCGGGCCGAGTGAAGCGCCCGAGGTTCGAGTCGAGGTAGCGGGCCTGGTTGTGGTAGAGCCCGGTCGGGTCCTGATAGCCGCCCGCGAATCGGTAGGGCTGTGGGACTTCCTCGGTAGCGTCGGTGATGCCGTTGGGGCTGTAGTAGTACCAGTTGACCTTCTCGCCTTGGGAGTTCGCCACGGCCTCGACCGTACCGAGGACGTCGGTGAGGTAGTAGTACGTCTCGCCGTTGGTGCGGAAGGATTGGAGGTTCCCGGACGGCTCGCGGGTGAAGTTCATGTCCACGCCGGCCTTGGTCTGAGCGGAGAGACCGACGGGGCCGTGGTGGAACGCGGTGTCGCCGAACTGGGTGCGCTCGGACTGGTCGGTAGAGGCGTAGCGGCCCTTGTACTCCTTGCTTCCCTGCGTGACCGAGGTGAGCTGGGAGAAATCGTTCCACTGCCCGTTGGAGCGGGCGGTGTTCGGGAGGGGTGCCGCCGCGGTCTCGTTGCCCGCGGTGCGTGCCTGCGCCCTCGGGGCAGGGTCCATCCCGGACGAACTGCATGGAGAACTGGCGTCGGCTTTGCGTGCCAACGACGGCGTGATCCGGGCGAGTCCCGCGCGGCCACTCGGGAGTTGAGCCACATCCTCGCTGTGAGTAATTCAGGTTGGTCAACGCAGATGAGTGGCCGGTGCGAGGTGTGGGCGTCGATGTCTCTGGGCGGGCCGCCTGGGGGAGAAAGCGCAGACGCCTGACAGGGGCTGTCGGACCGGACGCCTCAGAGCGCAATGTCTGTACGGTCCGGCAGTTCCCTACGGCCCGCTCAGAAGAGATCCTCGCCGGGCAGGTCGGCGGAACACTCACCGTGGAGGAGATCCGGCGACTCCTGGCAGCTCGCCGTCCCCCACTCACCTGCGGCGCACCGGCCGCGCACTGAACCGGTCCCGATGGCGCCGCCACCACCAGGCCACCGCCCGCCGCACCGGTTTCCGGCACATCGAAGCTCAGGCCATGATGAACTTGGACTATGTCTGACGAAGTAAGGGATCTGTGGCGATCGATTTCCTCGGTGCTGGCGGAACGAGCCCCACGGACATCTGCATGCCTGAACCCTCCGGCAAGCCAGTCGGTCTTGTCCGAAGTGCAAGAGTGCTCGCTAGGCCGCGCCCCCGATTCGCTCTTGCAATCGCTCACCTGTCACGACGGGATGCAACTCAAGCCGCTGCATGCTCGACTCTTCCCGCCGTCGTTCATCCCGTACAGTGCTGCGGGAATGGTCGCCAGCCACAAACTCTGGCGGGAGATCATAGAGGTAGACTTTGATGCATCACCTGACGTTGAAGGTCTGGCGGGTGAGGACGCAACCAGTTATTCGCCTCGCTTTTTGCCCATCGCGACAGACACGGCTGGCGACGAGTATTTCATCGATCTCCGCGACGGAGAGATGCACGGATGCATCCGACGTTGGTACCAGAGTTCGGGGGCTGTAGGTGAACCTCTTTGGCCTAGCTTCCAGAGTCTTATCGAGGACGTTGCCAACGCACTGAGGGCGACAACTGAGGATAGCACCCACAGTATTGCCGGTTACAGGGCGATATTCGAAGATCACTCTGTTCTATGGCGCCGCGCTTGACGGCGTGGACATAAATGGGCATTATGCAATTCCCCGCGTGACCAGCCTCCTCCGGAACCGGAGATCCCTCACTCCGTCGGAACCTACGACAGAGCAGTGACGCCGTGAGGCCGTCCTGCCGTATGAAAACTCACACGGCAGGACGGGCTTTTGGATACTGCAAGCGACACGAAAGAAACCCTATCACCTCGAATGTAACGCTATAGGTGGATAGCAGCTCGTCAAGACGAAAGGGCCTGTCACCGTGCACGCCCACAGCGTCGGCGCCCCCCTAGGCGATCTTAGGGGATGATTTGAAGATAGTACCCGTCATTTTCACCGTGCAGGATGCGATTGCGCTGGTAGTAGGTGTTGAGCTGCGCACCGGCGGAACGGTTGGAGGACAAACCGAGAGCGCGGGCACTCCAGTTTTTCTGAGGGTAGCCTTCCTCATAGTCCGCGCGGGCTGTCCCCTCGAATGTCGACGCGAACGGATACTCGTCGCAGTCCAACCCTTTGGACGCGTAGTCCGGATCAGCGGCCACGCATTCAGCTATGGCATTGGCCCGATTCTCCTCATAGCGATCGGGTTCGTAGAGCTCATACAGCCTGTGCAGCGGATCGGACGGGCTCGTCCCGGGAACCTTCTTGTTGGGGTTGACGGGCAAGGTTCTCTCGGGCCTGTTAATGGCATCGTCGATGTGCAGCGCCACTTCACCCTCGTTAGCCGACTTGCTATAACGCAACGGGGATACGTTGTAGCTCAGTGCAGCCCCTGGCGCGTCTCCCAGATAAGGAGCGAAATCCCATCGCAAGCCGAACGATGAGAAGCCCATCTCATCATCAATTGGGACCCACCCAGCCGGAAATTTAATCTTGATCTCATAGTTCCATATGGCCCATATTCCGTCGTCTGGGGCCATACCTTGACCGAGCGGCGCCTCAACCCAAAGTGAATGGTGAACGGGGGATTGAGCCGCCCACTGCTCCCATGTCTCATTCCGGGGGTACACGTCACCCTCGTACAGGGTTACCTTGGGGACGGTGGTGTACTCGGGCGAGGGCGTCAGTACCACACCTGACGGGACTGTCCCCACCTTCACGAAATCGTGGAAATAGTAGTCGAGGTCGATCTGTCGCGACTTCGCGTCCGGAACGGTGGCAATCGCATTTCCCGTGAACTGAGACACGCCCACAGGTCTTCCGTTGACCAGCCACGTGATATACAACCACGTCGATTCACACATGGCGAAGCGCGAGCGAATCCACATCGTTGCATCGACCTCGGTCTGGGCCGCACACTCTTCGCGCGTCATAGAGCGGCTCGGGACATCACTCACTTTGACGCGCGAAGATCCGGACTCGCGCTCACCGGTCACGGTGGGAACTTCGACGGGTCCTCTGATGCCGACCGGACCGGTACGGTGCACCTCAGTTGAGGCGGCCACCCGGCTTGTGCGGATTTCTGCAACCTGCTCGGCTACACTCTTCCCCGCCTTGAGTCCTTTCCGTAGCGCCTCAGGGGCTATGTACTGATCCAGCCTGTCGACCTTGACAGTCTTGACGTCGCCAGACGCCGCAGAAGCTTGGGCGGCGCCAAGGAGGCCGCATAAGAGCGCACACACCACGGCTATGAAATATCCGGATCTCGGGGACTTCATTTCCCTCCCTATGGCACGAATCTTGCGAAATTTCGGACACGCAAACTTCCATTCATCCTTCAATATGGATGATCAGCCCAATAGAAGAAAATAAGACATATTCGATCTTGGATGAGTCGCACATATTGGCTCATCCAGGGCTTCAGGGTGGCTATGTGATGGCCGTTTCGTGGTCCCTACTTGTGCTGACAGCAGGGTTGATGCGTTCTCAGGCTTCAAGATCGAGTATTTGGAGGGCGTGGTCGGTTCGTGACCGGTAGTGGTCGGTAGCGGCGGCCCCGCGCCCGTCGTGGATCGGGCAGCCGGTCCAACTTCTCTGACAGTGGGGCGAGTTCGGACGGCTCGACAGGGAGGTGCGGCAGGTCGACGTCCTCGCGGTGGCGCTGGAGAACGTCGATCAGAGGGGGGGATGGCAGGCGAACGCGACCCCTGTTCGCGATCAAAGGCTTCGAGAACCTTGATCATCAGGGGTCGTCTTCGTCGCGGCCAAGCACGGACAAGCAGGCCACCAGAGCACCGTCCGCGTACGAGTTGCTCATCTCGCCGTGTGAGAACGCACGCGCCCTGGTGGCCACTCGGCCTGTCTTGTCCTGCTCAGCGGTGCCGACTGGGGTCTGGCATCGACTGAGGCCGGGGCAGGGGTGCTGGCCCGACCCCGCTGGAGGGCCCGGATGCATGCGCCACTGCTGACGTGCGGGCTTGGGCTACACGGGCTCGTGCGCTGGGTGCCGGCCGTGCGCCGAGGCGCTGGACGCGCCATGTCAGGACGACGAGTCCGAGGCCGAATAGAGCGCTTCCCTGGGGGAGAAACCCCAGGTCAGCGGTGTAACGCACTGTGCCCCCGGCAGGATTCGAACCTGCGACACCCGCTTTAGGAGAGAGGCGGGGGCATGGGGGCGCTGACCTGGAGCTTCGATACCTGGTCAGCCCATCGAGAACTCGACCGCGAGGCACCCCCGTTGGCTGTGGCTGACCCTTGTATCTGGCACGACTGTGGCACGCGGCGAGCAGATGGCTCGGAACCTGGCCGGCTCCGCCGGTGCCCGGTGCTCAACCGCTGTAGCGGCTGCGCAAATCGTCGGTGATGCGTGACATCAGCCCAATCGAGTCTTCCGGCGGCGTCTCCACCAGCGGACGCTCTGTCTGGGGATCGTAGGCAGTCAGCCCGGTCTCCTTCTCGACGATGGCGGCAAGGGCGGAGACCTGGCCGAGCACGACTGCAGCATCGTCCCCCGCATGCCAGTAGGGCACGGTGATGCTCACCTCGTCACCGAAGATGGACAGGTCGATGCCGGTGCCCGAGTGGCTCAGGTCCCGCGACTCCTGCTCGTACTCCGTGATCTCTACTTCGCCCAGCAGGGTCCGAGCCTGCGGCACTATGCGGTCCCACGCTTCAAGGAGGTGGGCGGGGATGGGCTCGCTCTCGTCGGCTGCGTCCTCCATCCCCTCCAGGACCTCATCCCAGGACTGCCCGTCGCGTCGGTTCAAGAAGTAGATGTCATAGCTCACTGCGCGATCGTAGGCACTCGAACACTGCGAGGGCAGGGCTGAGGCCACTTGCCCCTGCCAACTCCGGTGGCGCCATCAGCTTGGGAAGCTCGTGTGCTTTAAGAAGCCGTATCTCAACCGATCTTGGAACGTGTGGATCGAACGGAGTTCCTGGTCGGGTGATCTTCCGTCGGTACGCGCATGAAGGCAGGGCC